>JBBREP010000045.1:0-28786 GCA_038202885.1 Acidimicrobiia bacterium
CTGGTGGCGGTGATCAACCCGGTGGCGTCGTCGTCGGCACCGTCGACGGCGATGACCCCGTCGACGATCAGGCTGTAGCCGCCGGGTTCGGGTGGTGGCCACAGCAGCGACACGAGCGGCTGGGACGTGGCGTTGCGGGCCGTCCGTCTCCCGATGCCGCAGCGCAACACCGCACCGTCGATCTCGACGGCGACCTGGGTGGCATGGGGTCTCCCGTCGTCTCCGGTGGTGAGGAGGTACGGCGTGGGACCGTGGCGGGCGACGCTGTCAGGGAGGGCTTCGACCTCGACGGGGATGCTCATGGCACCGAACGGTACTACCGCGCCGGGTCAGACCGCCGAGGCCCGCATCGCGTCGAGGTTCGCCCACTCGAGGGCCCGGGCGTGGGTGGCCTCGAGCACCACGGGTGGGGCCACGCCCGCCTCGTCGGCCTCGAGCCACCGGCTGGCACAGAGGCACCACCGATCGCCGGGCACGAGGCCGGGGAAGCCGAACTCGGGGTGCGGCGTGACGAGGTCGTTGCCGGCCGCGGACGAGAACGTGAGGAACTCCTCGGTCATCACGGCGCACACGACGTGGACACCCTGGTCGTCGGCGCCCGTGTCGCAGCAGCCGTTGCGGTAGAAGCCGGTGACGGGGTCGAACCCGCAGGGCTCGAGGTCGGTGCCGAGCACGTTCTTGGCCATCGACGTCCAGTCCAGCACACGGTGTGACATGAGCGCGTCGCTCGGTGCAAGCTGGCGGGAATGACCAAGGAAAATGACCAGCACGAGGCGTTCGACTACATCGCGATCACGCGTGTGCAAGCGCGTTACGCCGACGTTGTGAATCGGCGCGCCTGGGCCGAACTCGAGGAACTGTTCACGCCCGACGCGATGGTGCGCGTCGACACCGTCACCAATCCCGTGCACGAATTCGTTGGCCCCGAGGCACTCGGCGCCTTCATCGGTGGAGCGATCGAGCGCTTCGATTTCTTCGAGTTCGTCATTTTGAACACTGTGGTGGATGTCGGACTCGGCGGCGATCCCGACGCTGCTCGTGGGCGCGTGTTCATGTGTGAGCTGCGTCGCGAGGCCGAGTCAGGCCGCTTCACGACCGCGTTCGGCGTGTATCTCGACACGTACCGTCGGGCCGACGGCCGGTGGCGGTTCGCGCATCGTAACTACCAGTCGTTGGCCCGCTCGGGGCGCGCCGAAGTGTTCGCATTCCCGCATCACCTTGTCGGCGGTGCGAACGATAAGGAGTTGCAGTGATTCTCGATCACTTCAAGGTGACCGACAAGGTGGCGGTGGTCACCGGCGCCGGCAAGGGGATCGGTGCCGGGACGGCGCGGGCCTTGGCCGAAGCCGGCGCGGACGTGGTGTGCGCGGCGCGTACCGCCTCCGACCTCGAACGCACCGTCGCCGCCGTGGCCGCGGCGGGGCGCGCCGGACTTGCGGTGCCGACCGACGTGACCGACCGGACCCAGCTCGAGCGTCTGGTTACTGCGACGTTGGAACGCTTCGGTCGGGTCGACATCCTGGTGAACAATGCGGGTGGCTGGCCGCCGCAACCGGCGTTGCGCACGAGCGAGCGCGCCATGGAACAGGCCTATCGTTTCAACGTCGTTGCGCCGTTCCTGCTGACCCGCCTGTTCGCGCCGAAGATGGTTGAGACCGCCGGCGGTGGTGCCATCGTCAACATCTCGTCGCGCGCAGGCAGCATGGTGCAGCCGTGCTTCACGGCATACGGCACCGCCAAGGCCGCGTTGTCGTTCATGACCCGCAACATCGCGCCCGAGTTGGCACCGAAGGTGCGCGTGAATGCCATCGACGTGGGCGGCGTCGCCACCGATGCGCTCGCGTCGGTGCTCACCGACGACGCGATCACCCAACAGATGCTGGCGAACACGCCGATGCAACGCATGGGCCAGCCCGAAGACATCGCGGCGGCCGTGTTGTTCCTTGCCAGCCCGGCATCGTCGTGGGTCACCGGCAAGGTCTTCGAAATCGACGGCGGCGCCGAACACCCCGCCTTCACCATCCCCTTCGAGAGGTTGTGATGTTTCGCGTTGTTCAGTGGGCTACTGGAAATGTGGGGAAGTCGGCGATTGAGGGCGTGCTGCGCCATCCTGAGTTGGAACTCGTGGGCTGCTGGGTCCACAGCGGGGCCAAGCACGGGCTCGATGTGGGCGAGATCTGTGGCATCGACCCGGTTGGAGTGCATGCGACGCACAACCGCGACGAGATCCTTGCGATGGACGCTGACTGCGTGGTCTACAGCCCCGTGCTCGCGGATCCGTCCGATGTCGCCGCGCTCTTGGCGTCGGGCAAGAATGTGGTGACGCCAGTGGGCTGGGTGTATCCGTTTGCGGCCGACCGCGTGTTGGCGATGCCGGCCGACGAGAAGATCGAAGCTGCGTGCCAGGCCGGCAAGGCGACGTTGCACGGCACCGGCATCCATCCCGGTGGTATCACCGAGCGGTTCCCGTTGATGCTGTCGTCGCTGTGCACCGACATTCGTCACGTGTGCGCCGAGGAGTTCTCCGACATCCGCAGTTATGCCACCGAGTTCGTGGTGCGCGAGATCATGATGTTCGGCAAGCCACCTGAAGCCGCGGCGACGAGCGCCATGCCGAAGCTGCTCGGGCACGGGTTCTGCCAGTCGATCGACATGATCGCGGCCGAATTCGGCGTGGTGCTCGACGCGGAGAAGCGGATCACGCACGAGTGGGCCGTCGCCACGGCACCGATCGAGACGCCGGTGGGCGTGCTCGAGACCGGTACCGTCGCCGCACAACGCTTTTCGTGGGAGGGGACCGTCGACGGCAAGGCGGTGATCACGGCCAAGGTCAACTGGCTGATGGGCGAAGCCAATCTCGACCCGCCGTGGACGTTCGGGCCCGAGGGCCAGCGCTTCGAAGTCCGTTTCGACGCCACGCCGCCGGTGCACGTCACGTTCCACGGCGTGCATCCAACAACGCCAGAAGCCGGACTCGTGCGCAATCCCGGCATCGTCGCGACGGCGATGCACTGCGTGAACGCCATCCCCTATGTGTGCGCCGCCGAACCCGGCATCAAGACCTACCTCGACCTCCCATTGATCGCCGGGCGCATGTAACCCAACCGTTTGCCGATCTAACCCCCACCCCTGCCGCTGGCGCGGCAAACGGGTGGGGGTTGGGCTGGCGTCGTATCGTGCGGCGCGATGAGCCGGATCCTCACCACGCACGCGGGGTCGCTGCCGCGACCCAAGGAGCTCGACGCGCTCTGGGCCCGCCACGCGCACGGCGACGACGTCGATCACGACGCGATCGACGCGCTCGTCGAACAGGCCACGGCCTCGGTGCTCGCGAAGCAGGTCGAGGCCGGGCTCGACATCGTGGGCAACGGCGAACAGGGCCGAGAGAGCTTCTTCACCCACGCACGCGAGCGCTTTTCAGGTTTCGGCGGCCTTGGCGATCTCCGGCCCTTCCAGGACATCCGCGAGTTCCCCGAGTATTTCGCCCAACGCCTGGCTCACTTCACCGATCCCGGCTCGGTGTCGTTGGCGCAGCTTCCGGCAGCCATCGACGAGGTGCGCTACCTCGGGCGCGATGCGATCAATGTGGAAATCGAACAGGTGCAACGGCTCGCCGCACCGTTCGCGCCCCAAGACCTCTTCATGACCGCGCCGTCGCCCGGCATCATCGCCACCGCCATGACGAATCGGCACTACGCCACCATCGAGGACTACGTCGACGCGCTCGCCGACGGGCTGGCGCACGAGTATCGAGCGTGCGTCGAAGCAGGGCTGATCCTGCAGATCGACGCTCCGGACCTCGCGATGGAACGCCACAACCTCTTTGCCGACCGGCCGCTCGAGGACTTCATTGCGTTCGCACGCCACGTGGTCAGTGCCATCAACCGGTCGACGGCCGGCCTTGCACCCGAGCGCATTCGCCTGCACGTGTGCTGGGGCAACTACGACGGGCCTCACTGTTTCGATGTGCCGCTCGCCGACATGCTGGCCGCGTATCTCGAGGCGAACGTCGGCACGCTCGTGATCTCGCTCGCAAACCCGCGCCACGCGCACGAATATCGCTTGCTCGCCGAGCTACCGCCCGAGTTGCGCGTGGTGGTCGGGTGCATCGACACGACGTCGAACTATGTGGAACATCCGCAGGTGGTTGCCGACCGGCTCGTGCGCGCCGCGGAAATGCTCGGCGATCCGCAGCGCATGCAGGCCGGGACCGACTGCGGGTTCGCGACTGCCGCCGGACTGCGCGACGTGGCACCCGATGTGGTGTGGGCGAAGCTGCGCGCGCTCGTCGATGGCGCGCACCTCGCGTCGGAGCAGCTCGGCGTGGCATGACCGCCGGAACCGCGCATGCGTCCGGTCCGCTGACCGGGCTGCTGTTCGAGCACCCGTTCAGCGACGACACGCCGCTGCTGCATACCGCCACGGCGGCGATGACGGCAGGCGAGGCGAAGGCCGCAGCGCGCCGCGTTGCGATGAGTCTGGTCGACGCCGGGCTGCATCCAGGCGACGCGGTTGCAGTGCAACTTCCGAACGACGCCGCGGCGGTGGTCGCAATGTTCGGCGTGTGGGCCGCCGGTTGTGTGTTCGTCCCGGTGAACCCGCGCATGCCGGTGCCCGAACGCGACGCCGCGCTCGAGGCGACCCGACCATCGGCACTCCTCACCGTCGAGGGGTTGCGCGCACTTCCCGACGGCCGGCGGTACGACGAGGGCGTGGGTTTCGTGCTCTGGACGTCGGGCACGACCGGTCGACCGAAGCCGATCCTGCACACACACGTGGCGTACCTCGAGCTGCTCGATCGCGTGCTCGGACCGCTGCGAGGAAAACGATCCGACGACGCGACGGCGCCACCTCGCACGCCGACGCCGAACCTCATTCCGGTGGCGCTGTCGCTCAACGCCGGGATCTACAACGTGTTGTTCGGCCTGCGCGCCGGCGCGTCGATCGTGATCATGGACGGCTTCGCACCCGAGACGTTTGGCGAACTCGTCGGGCGCTTCAAAATCCGTTCGACGGTGTTGCCGCCTGCCGCGATCGCGATGCTCAACGACGCTGGCGATGTGGTCGATCTCGCGCCGCTCCGTTACGTGCGCAGCATCACCGCACCATTGTCTGCACTCCAGGCCCGGCGCTTCATGGAGAAGTTCGGCGTGGTGGTGCTCAACAGTTACGGCCAGGCCGAACTCGGCGAGGTCATTGGCTGGACGGCCGCCGACGGTCGCGACTATCCGGAGAAGGTCGGTGCGATCGGACGACCGCATCGCGGCGTGGCGATCCGGATTGTTGACGAGCATGGCGAGGACGCCGGGCCCGACAGCGTGGGCGCGCTCCATGTGCGGCCGCCGTCGATGTCGGTCGGTTACGCGCACGGCGAGGAACTCTCTGATCGCGTCGATGCTCAGGGTTATGTCGACACTGGCGACCTGGCGCGCCTCGACGCCGACGGGTTCGTGTGGATCGAAGGTCGGGCCGGCGACGTGATCAATCGCGGTGGCAACAAGGTGTTCCCCGAACACGTCGAAGAGGTGCTGCGCCTCGCACCCGAAGTCGTCGATGCGGCCGTTGTGGGCGCGCCCGATGACCGCCTCGGCCACGTGCCCGTCGCCTACGTCGTGACGCGCGCACCAATCGACGACGCCGCGCTCGTTGCGCTGTGCCGGACGCACCTCGTTGCGTACAAGGTGCCGGTTGCGTTCCATCGCGTCGACGCGCTCCCTCGCAACGAGGCCGGCAAACTGCAGCGCCGCGCGCTCATGGAGCCGGTGTCGGATCCTCGACCGTGACCTCGACGCGCTGCGCAAGGTCGGCGCTCGATCGGCCTACGAGGATGTCGAACACGCCCGGGTCGATCCGCCAGCCGGCAGTGGTTCGCATGGCTTCGGGTGGTGGCGCGAACGGGTTGCAGTCGCGTTGCATCGCCACGAGTTCCGGCCACCCCGCGTTACCGGGATCCCAGTAGGCGAACGCGCGCGGTCCGAGTTCGAGTCGCACCACGGTCGACTCGCCGGGATCGAGCCACACCTTGGCGAAGGCCTTGAGTTCCTTGGGTGGACGCGCGAGCGCACTCACGCGCGGCGCTACGTAGCACTGCACCACCTCGGCGCCGCGTCGTGCGCCGGTGTTCGTCACCGTCGCCTCGACCGTGATGCCGGCATCGGCGTCGGTGCGCAACGTGGCCTGCGACACCGAGGGCGCGTCGATCGTGCACGTCGTGTACGACAGACCGTGACCGAACGGGAACCGAGTGGGGAGCGCTCGCGCGTCGTACCACCGGTAGCCCACGAGCAGGCTCTCGCCGTAGCGGACCTCGCCGTTCTCGGTAGGGAAGTTGCCGAAGCTCGGATTGTGTTCGACGCGCAGTGGGATCGTCGTGGGAAGGCGACCGGCAGGTTCGGCGTCGCCGACCAAGACGTCGACGAGCGCGTCGCCCATTTCTTGGCCGCCGAACCATCCCTGCACGATGGCCGCGACCGAGTCGGTCCAGTCCATCGTCACGGGTGATGCCGTATTGAGCACCACGACGGTGTTCGCGTTGGCGGCCGCGACCTGTTGCACAAGTTCGTCCTGCTCGCCCGGCAAATCCATCGACGTACGGTCGTGACCCTCCGACTCCCAATGCGCGTTGGTACCGACGACCACGATTGCGACGTCGGCGCGGGCCGCGGCGGCGACCGCAGTGGCGATCGGGTCGGTGTCGACGGGCGGGCGGTATCCGAGTTTGACGCCGCGCAGCACCGCCGAGAACAGGCTGGTGTAGTCGATCTGCAACTCGTAGGTATGACCGGCGTCGAGTTCGACGCTTGCCGTCATCTCGCGGCTTCCGAGCCCATACAGCTCTGGGCCGGGCGGCGGTGGGCTCGCGATGCCATCGAGCACGACGTCGCCGTCGATGCTCACTCTGGCTCGCCCGGCTTGCACGAGGCTGAACGTGTGCACGCCGCTGCGGTCGGGCGTGAACGATCCCGATGCCCGAAACGAGAATTCCTCGCCGATGTCGTCGACCGGCCCGAAGAACAGCAGTTCGCTCGAACGGAATGATGCGGTTGAACGGGCATCGCCCGCCCACTCGGTGCCCGCGTGAATCTCCGCGCGCATCGCGATCCGCAATGCCGGTGCAACGGTGTCGATATCGCACCCGGCAACGTGCACGATCTCCACCCCGGTGCCGAGGCGCGCGCCCAGCGACTCGAGGAATTCGGAACGATGGTGTGGGTTGAGGCTCGCGGAGCCGCCACCGTTGACGTTCAGGAAGGCCGCGTTGGGACCGACGACGGCGACGGTACGAAGCGCGCCGGGATCCAGCGGGAGTACGCCCGAGTTGCTGAGCAACACCATCGATTCGGCCGCTGCTTCACGAACGAGCGCACGGTCTTCGACCCGATCGACCGCCTGTTCGGGCTCGGGCTCGATCGGGTCATCGAGCGCGCCGATCCGCTCGAAGACATCCAGCAGGCGCCGCACGGGCGCGTCGAGCTCCGACTCGGCGACATCGCCGGCGTCGAGGGCGCGTTCCAGCGCGGCGCCGTAGATCCGACCGGTACCGGGCATCTCCAGATCGAGCCCGGCCCGCAACGCGTCTTCGGTGTGTGCACACGCGAACCAGTCGCTGATCACGAACCCGTCGAAGCCCCACTCGCCTCGCAAGATCTCCGAGAGCAGCTCGCGGTGCTCGGCACACCACGGACCGTTCATGCGGTTGTACGCCGTCATCACGCCGAGCGTTTCGCCCTCGGTGACCGCGAACTCGAACGGTACGAGATAGATCTCGCGCAGCGCCCGCTCGTCGATCACCGAGCTCGTCGTGTAGCGCTCGGTCTCGGCTTCGTTGCCAACGAAATGCTTGACCGTGGTGGCGACCCCGCTCGATTGTGCGCCCCGGATGAACGCGGCGCCGGCGCGTCCGGAGAGGTTGGGATCTTCGGAGTAACACTCAAAGTTGCGCCCCGACAGCGGCGAACGATGAATGTTGACCGTGGGTGCCAGCAGGACGCGCGCCGACTTCGTGCGCGCCTCGGTGCCAACGGCACGCCCAACGCGTTCGATGAGTTCGGTGTTCCACGTAGCACCGAGCGCGGCCGCGCAGGGCACGTTCAACGATGTCGTGGTGGTCGCGCCGGGCATCGACCCACCTCGCGCACCGCCCGGTCCGTCGGTGACCTTCACGCGTGGGATGCCGACCCGAGGCACCGGATGGCTCGACCACATATCGGATCCCGCGAGCAGCAGGACCTTTTCGGCCCGGGTCAGATCGCGGATCAGTTGTTCGACGCGCTCGCTCGCGGACATCGGTGGCGCCTCCTCGTGGCGCGGTCGGCCAGTTGGGCGACAGTAGCGGGGCGCTCGGCTGTGAATCAGCGCCCGGCAGTGGGCTCGGCCCGCATGCGCGACATTTGGTCGCGCACGGCGTCTTGGGCCGCCGCGAGACGGGGGATCTCGCGCTCGACGGGTCCGGCCGCGGTGGCAAAGAGCAGGAACGCCTTGGCGACCGGTCTCCCGAGCGTGGTCTCGAGCGCGAGTGCGTAGCTCGCGGCTTGCGGGGCGTAGCGCTCGGCGAGCGCGTCGATGTCGGCGTCGGAGCGGATCTGATCGGTCTTGTAGTCGACCACGACGAGGTGCTGGCGGTCGTCCTCGTACAGCAAGTCGATGTAGCCCTCGATGATCATGCCGTCGACGAGCGCGGCCACCGGAACTTCGCGCCAGTGCCGGCGCTCGGCCGCCGCTCGCACGATGTTGCTGGCGCACAAACCGGTCGCGAGCGTGGCGATCTCATCGGTTCGTTCGGGGATGTGTTCGGCGACGGCTTGGGCCCGTGCGAGCGCCACGAGGTAGGTGTGGTCGCGCAGGTCGACGTGTTGCAGCACGGCGTGCACCGCGCGCCCGATCGCGGTTCCCGCTCGACCACGCTGCCATGGTGCTCGTGGCGCGGTGTCGTCGTCGGCGTCGTCGTCGGGCCACGCAGGGTGTGGTTGACCGCCATGCGGGGTCGAGGGTGCTTCGCGTGCGTCGGGCACGATCGACGGCGCGTGTAGGCGCGTCGCCGCGACCGCGACGGGTTGGGCCGCGGACAACAGCGCGCCACGGCGGCGGTCGTCGATCGCCACGAGTTGGTCGTAGGCAACGTCGACATCGGCGTCGATGTCGACGGGGAGCGCGACGGATGCGACCGCCGCGGCTGGACCACGTGCGACGGTGGCGCCATCGGGTTCGGTGTCGAGTTGTGGCACCGGGTGGCGCGCGAGGTGCGGCGCGAGCATCGCGGCAAAACACAGCGGTTGGCGGGTCGGGTTGTAGTGCTGCGACACGAGCAGATGATCGCGGGCTCGTGTGGCCGCCACATAGAGGAGCCGAGCCCGCTCGGCTGTGATGTGCTCGCGCTCACGCGCCCGTTGTTCGTCGTACCCAAGCGATCGGATCGGCAGCGCCGCCCTGCCGGCGCGTAGCAGCGGTCCCGAGTCGTCGAAGAGCACCTCAGCAGCGGGAGGGTTCGGGCTCGCGCTCAGTCCGGCGAGCACGACGACGGGAAACTCGAGGCCCTTCGCTCCGTGCATCGTGAGGATCCGCACTGCGTCGTCGTCGGCCTCGGGCGCGGGCATCTCGATACCGGTTGCGCCCTCGTCGCCCTGGCGCCTGACCCATTCGACAAAGCCGCGCAAGGTCGCACCGTCACCGGCGTCGTCCCACGCGCGAGCGTGTTCGAGCAGGAATCGCGTGCGGCGCCAGCGGTCGCGCGGACGTGTGTAGGCAACGGACAAGACATCGAGTCGGCGTTCTTCGATCACCGCGGCAACGGTGTCGCTCACCGATCGCCACCAACGCTCGTCGTGGAGCCTGCGCAGCGCGACCAGGGCCAGCGCCACGTCGTGTTCGGGTGCAATGGTCTCGGGCGCGTGATCGCGGTAATCCCAGCGTCCGCCCGCGATTGCCCATTGCGCGAGCGCGCGGTCGGAACATCCAAAGCCCGTGCTGCGCAGTGCCGCAACGACGGCGATCGCGTCGGCGGGGTCGTCGATGGCTTGCAGGATCGACAGCAGGTCGCGCACCTCGCTCGTGGCGAACACGAGTGAGCGGCTTTCAACGCGTGCTGGGATGTCGGCCGCGTCGAGCGCCCGGTCGATGGCGTCGAGCGATGTTCGGGTGGGCAACAACAACGCAATGTCACGGCGTCGGGCCGGGCGCGTCTCGTGCGTCGTGGGATCGACGACGAGCCAGCGCCCGACGATGGACTGCACGAGCGTGGCGATGTCGGTGGCTTCATGCACGCGAAGGTGTGCGGCAGCATCGGCGCTCGGCGCGCCAAATGTGGCCACGGCCGGACCGTCGACGGCATCGACGCCGTGGTTGGGTTCGATCGCGTCGCGGTGTGCTTCAAGGCGCGCGGGTTGGGCCTGAATTTCGGCCGCGGCGTCGCGCAGCAACCCGTCGAAGGTGTCGTTCACCCACTCGATCACGCCCGGCGTACTGCGGAAGTTCGTGCTGAGTTGCACCGCGCCTTGGGCGAAGCGCTCGGCCGCGCGGTGATAGAGGAGCAGATCGGCGCGGCGGAAGCGATAGATCGACTGCTTCGGATCGCCGACAAAGAACAGCCGCCCAGGCTCGACGGCGATGTCGTGCCAGGCCGCACCGGCGGGTGCGGCCGAGGCCGCGAGCAATGTGGCCAGTTCGGCCTGGAGCGGGTCTGTGTCTTGGAACTCGTCGATGAGCACGTAGCGGTAGCGGACCGCGACAGAGGCGCGCACAGCTTCGTCGCGCCGCAGGAGATCGCGTGCCAGCACGAGCAGGTCGTGGTATTCGAGTCGGCCGGCCGCGGCACGTTGGCGGGCAGTGGCGTGCACCCACGCGCACAGGCGCGGCGTGACGGCGTCGAGCGTGGCCCGCCCGACGGTGTCGAGCAACGCCGTGCGGGCATCGCCGTACGCGGCGATAGCGGCCAGCACGGCTGGCTTCGAGGCCTGCTGCCAGTTGCCGGCCTTGCCCGAATTGCCGACCTTCGGTATGGGAAGATCGACGACCATCTCGATCAGATCGAGGCCGCCGTTGGCGACCGCGCGGCGCATCGCATCGCGCCAGGGCACGAGCCCCTCAAGGTGGGCGAACAACTTGTCGGTGGGATCGTCGCACCGCGCGCGAAGGCTCAGGGCGTGGTCGAGCGCGGCGAGGACCGGCGCGCCATCGACCGCGGGCACGGGCGACGCGCGCAGTTGCTCGTCGTCGGGGTCGGGGACGCGATCCCAGTTCGCGTGCAACGAGGTCGCGATGTCGCGCCAGTGGTGGGCCTCGATGCCGAGCGCAAGCCCGTTGAGCAAGGCATCGGCGAGCATCGGATCGTCGAGGAGTTCGTCGAAGCGCGCCTGCCACGCTTGGTCGAAGGAAATCGCAGCCTCGATCTCGTCGACGACCTCGAAGCGCGGCGGCACTCCAGCCTCGATGGGGAATCGCGCGAGCAGCCGCTGCGCGAAGCCGTGGAGCGTGGTGAGCGCCGCGTCGTCGATCCGCGCCCGGGCGTCGGCGCACCGCTGTTGTTCGTCGGAGCGCGCGACGAGCGGATCGTCACCGCGCGCCGCGGCTTCGAGGGCGCCGCGGATGCGGTCACGCAGTTCACCGGCGGCGGCCTCAGTGAACGTGATCGCCGCGAGATCTTCGAGTTCGGTGCGGCCCTTCGCTACCAACGCCACGACGCGGGCAACGAGCGCAGTCGTCTTGCCGGTGCCCGCGCCCGCGACGACGAACAGCGTGTGTTCGTGGTCGACGCGGATCTGCTCGCGCGCGTCGGCGTCGGCGGGTGGTGACGCCGAGCCCGGAGCCGGCACCGGAGCCCCACTGGCGACGGGAGGCCCACTGGCGACGGGAGACCCCGTCATGCGTCGACCTCGTCGGCGGGCCGCAACGGACCATCGATGCGCTCGACGAGCGCGTCGAGCGTTTCCTGGTCGCACTCGAGCGCGAGCAACGGCGCGAGCTGGGGATCGGCGAGCTTGCGGTCGTGCGCCTCGCCCCGGTCGGTCGGACACAGTCGGTCGTACGCACAGAACCGGCAATTCTCGAACGTGTCTTGGCGCGTCCGCGGATTCCACCGTGTGCTGCCGGGCACCGCGGGGAACGCGCCGCTGCGGATGCCGCCGACCATGTCGTGCACCACCTCGTGCAGCCGCGCCACCGTCACCGCGAAGCTCGCGTAGTCGTAGCTGGCGGGTGCCACGTCGGGCGCCGACACATAGCGGTAGTAGCCGATGACGTCGGCCTGCGGTTCGAGCCGCTGGGCCACCATGGCGTAGATCGCGAGCTGGAGTTGACGTCCCGCCGACACAGGATCGAACTGCATGCCGCTCGTGTAGGCGCGGCCGCTCTTGTAGTCGGTAACGACGAGGCGTGCGCCGTCGGGCGCGCGATCGATGCGGTCGATACGCCCTCGGAACCGCACCTCGGTACCGTCGCGCATGGCCATCGTGAGCGGTGGCTCGGCCCGCACCTCATCGGCGCCATCGGCGGCGTCAGCCGCGGCGTCGAAGCCGAAGGACAGCTCGGTGCGCCACGGCATCACCCCGTACTCGCAGCGCAAGGCATCATCGGCAGCGCAGAAGCAGGCGACGACCTGTTCGATCTCGCGTCGGCTCCGTCGCCACAGCAACGGGTGACCGGTGAGCCCGCGCCGTTCGGCTTCGTCGCAGCACTCGCGGGCAATGGCCACGAGCATCAGGCGCGCGTCGCGCGACCACGGTTCTGATGGTGACGTCGGTGTTGGGGCGTCGCGCACGAAGCGCTCGAAGATCTCGTGCAACAGCGTGCCGCGGTCGGTCGACGCGATCTCCTCGATGCGTTCGGGTCGCTCGACGACCTCGATGCGCAAGACGCGCTGGGCGAAGTACGAAAACCCGCACTTTGCCCAGTCCTGTAACGCTGTCGCCGAGAGCAGCCCCGTGGGCCGCAGCCCGTCGAGTTCGCCGATCACGCCGTCGAACGGGGTGTGCACATCGCTTGCGCGAGCCCCGATCATGCGCATGCCGAGCGCGGTGGATGGCAGACCTCGCAGCAACGGGTGGGCCGCAACGTCGAGCCGGCGGACCCGCCGGGCGTCGACACACCGCACGACTGCTTCGTGTAACGGCGCCGGGGCGCGAGCATGCAGCGAGGCGCTGTACGACGCCACGTGCACGCACCACGGCGCCGTGATGTCGAGCAACGCCTCGGCGCCCACCGGATAGCCCGCGAGCGCTTCGGCCGTCTCGAGCAAGAGCGGCGCGGGGCGGTACGTGCGCTGCTCGCGTACGTCGGCGCGCGGGAACGACAGCACGACTTCGGCCGCCGCGCCGAGTGCGTGTACGTGCTCGGCCCGCTCGCGCGCGGCGCGTTGGCGCTGGAGGGGTACCGAATCGTCGGCCGCGGCGCGTTCGGAGTCGGTGAGGAGCGGGTCTTCGAGGCCGCGGGGCGGATAGCGCCCTTCGGCCATGCCGAGCACGTACACGACGGCGAAAGAACATCCCCGCAGATCTCCCGGCGCGCCGACGAAGACGCCTTCACCGAAGCGGCCCACTCGATCAGTTGCGGCGTCGAGTGCGGTCGCGACCGTGCGTGCGAACTGTTCGAGGCGCGGTGCGGTGCCGGCCCGATCAAGCAACGCCAGACCATCGAGCACGTCGAGTACTTGACGGTGGGCCACGGCGTCGCGGGCACGCTCGGCGCCCTCGCCCGATGCCCCGGCCGGCGTCCCGCCCGGCGTGTCGGCGCGCGTGTCGGAGGGGGTGGCGTCGCGGGAGTCACGGTCGCCGAGATAGCGGCGCAACACGGTGATCGCCCAGTCGGCCCACGCTCGCCACGTGGGTTGGCCCAGCGAGGCGAGGTCGACCTGCAGCGTCGTGATGAAGTGCGCGAGTGCTTCGGCGTCGCCGACGGCGCGGCCGGCGGTTGCGACATGACGATCGTTGCCGGCCGCGCGAGCCTGCGTGGCCTCCGCGCGCATCTCGGACGCGTAATGGGCGAGGCGTTCATCCCACTGTGTCGCGCCGGCGACAACGCCGGCGCGGCGCGACACGAGGTCCCATCGTGACGCGGGCGCAGGTGCGCCCGTTTGCGGATCGAGGATCGGCCCCGAGGCCAGCCAATGAAACACGTCGTCGCGCCGCAGATCCGGTGCCGATGCCGCCATCGCGAGCGCACCGAGCAGTACCCGCCCGGCCGAGCCGTGCGCCAGCGTGCGCGGCGAACGCCCGGCCCATGGGATCGCCGCGCCGTCGAACACCTGCGCAACGATGCGCGGATACGCGTCGGCGCCGCGCACGGCGATGGCGACGTCGCCGAGGCGCAGGCCCGACGCCGCGCGGCGGGTGAGGTCGGCCGCGACCCATCGCACTTCATCGTGCGCGCTTGGCGCGTGCACGATCGTGGCAACGGGCACGCTCGCCTTGCTGGGCGGCGCGCTCGCCATGCCGTTCGCGCCGTCGCCGTCGGCTCCGTCGTTGCCGTTGTTGTGGGGCGACGGTTCGCACAGCTCGGCGAGGAGTAGGACCGTGGCGCTTTCGAACGTGTCGACGGCGATGTCGCCGGTGACGAGCGCCACGGCGTCGAGGTGGCCGTGGCGTGCGAGCGCCCGCCACAGCGCGATGGTGCCCGGTGTGGGGCGGCGCGGTGCGTAGAGCACGACATGACCGACGCCGTCGCGCGCAGCAACGCCGTCGGGCTCGTCGAGCGCCGCCGCGGCCTCACGGAGAAGTTGCTCGCGGTCATAGGTACCGACCGCGAGACGGCGGCGTGAGGATTCGATCGTCGCGATCATGGCGGCGCGCCCGCCGCACGCGCGCAGACGCGCCAACGCGACATCGTCGAGCCCGGCCAGGTCGCGCAGCGTCGTGACGATGGCGTCGATCGTGGCGGGATGGCGTTCGAGCCCGCGCAACAACGCAACGTCGGCTTCGGCGCCGTCGATCGCCATCCGCACGAGTTCGCGGTCGAGCAGGTCGGGCAGCGGGGTGCGTTCGGCCGCCGCGAGACGTGGTTGTGCAATCGTGAACGCGAGCTCGTGCGCGAGCAGCATGCGAACGTTGACGAGACCGGTGCGAGCCGACTGGGAGAAGGCCCGGCGCAGTTGCAACCCGGCGACGGCCGAGGGCACGACCACGCTCACTGGCGCCAACTGGTCGTGGCGCTGGGCCCGCGTGACAAGCCGCCACACCGCCTCCTGCGCGGGTACCCCAGGACCGGTCACAACGAGTCGAGGCACACACGACACCGTACCGACAGGTAGCGACACTCTCTTGGGGTGGCGGGGGATGGTGGGGTAGGGCCCGTACACTGCGGCGATCGTGCGCAAGTCGTTTGCCTGGTTGGGCTCGTTTGTCGTCTGGATGATCGTCGGGGCCTCCGTCATCGGTGCCACGGTCGCGATGCTCGTCCCGGCCTCACAGGGCCTCGGCCATCTCACCGACGCCCAGGCCCGAGCCGTGCCTCCGCTGCCTCCGCTGCCGCAGCGCTCGACGATCTACGACAGTCACGGCAACTTCATGCAGAACATCTACTTCGGCGAGGACCGGTCCCCGGTCACGCTGTCGCAGGTACCGCAGAAGGTGATCGATGCCGTACTGGCCACCGAGGACCGCGAGTTCTTCTCGCACAGCGGCTTCTACCTGCGCGGCATTGTGCGCGCCTTCGTCCGCAACGTGGGTTCGGGCTCGGTCAACCAGGGCGGCTCGACCATCACACAGCAGTTGGTGAAGAACTCACTGTTTCCCAAGGGCCGTCCGCACACGCTTGAGGCCAAGGCCCACGAAGCCATCTACGCGACCCGTCTCGAGCAGTCGTACTCGAAGCGCCAGATCCTCGAGCGCTACCTCAACACCATCTACTTCGGCGAGCAGGCGTACGGCATCCAGGCCGCGGCCGAGCGCTACTTCAACAAATCTGTGGAGCAACTCGGCCTCGTCGAGGGCGCGATGCTCGCGGGGCTGATCGCTAACCCCTCGGGCTACGACCCCATCCTGCATCCGCAGGCCGCGCGCGACCGCCGCCACGAGGTGCTGCGGTCCATGGTCGAGACGGGTTCGATCACCTCGTTCGAGGCTGACGGCTACGACAAGGCCGGTCTGCCCAAGCACGTCACCCGCGACGCGGGGTACGCGGCGACGAGCTACTTCCTCCAGGCGATGGAGGGCTGGCTCAAGAGCGGCAAGAACTTGGCCTCGGTCTCGCTCGGCACGACCGACGAAGCCCGCAGCCGCCTGCTCTACCAAGGCGGGCTGAAGATCACGACCACCTACGACAAAGATCTGACCGACAAAGCCGAAGCGGCCGTGACGGGGGCGCCGTTGCCCGACAAGGCGAACTTGTTGCCGCTCGACGCCGCGATCGCCGTGGTCGACAACTCCACCGGTGCGGTGCGGGCCATCGCGAACCGCACTCCGTTCTCGCAGTCGCATCAGTTCGACGCCGCGACGAACGGGAGCAAGGGCGGCAAGCAACCGGGGTCGGGGTTCAAGACGTTCACGCTCGCTGCCGCGCTCGACGCCAAGTACTCGGCCAAGGACAGCTCGAAGGGCGGTAGCTGTCACTTCGATCGCCCGCAGGCCACCGACAACAACTACAACGTCACGTCCGACGTCGGCGGCGCGCCATCGCTGAAGACCGCGATCGCGCAGTCGGTCAACTGTTCGTTCGTGAACCTGGAAGTGTCGATGGGGTGGGGCGCGAAAGGACCGAAGAAAGTCGCGTCGATGGCGAATCGCCTCGGCTTGAACAAGCACTTCAAAGACACCGATTTCGTCACGTCGCTCACGCTCGGCACGATCGGTGTCACGCCGCTCGGTATGGCCACCGCGTATTCCACGCTCGCGTCCGACGGTGTTCGCCACGACCCGGTGTACGTGACGAAGATCGTCGGGCCTGACGGCGCCGTGCTCTTCAACCGCGACAGCGCGCCCGCCCGGCCCGTGCTCGACCCCGAGATCGCTCGGACCGTGACCAAGTTGTTGACCGGCGTCATCAAGGGCGGCACCGCGCCACGGGCGAACATCGGTCGGCCGGCCGCGGGCAAGACCGGCACGACCACCGACGGCACCGACCTGTGGTTCACGGGCTACACACCCGAGTACACCGCGTCGGTATGGGTCGGTATCGAGAACCCGACGTCCACGAACCGATCGCTCGTGCCGTATGTGGGCGAGGGCGGCGCGTTCGGCGGGAGCGTCTCGGCACCGATCTGGGCCAACTTCATGCGGGCCGCGCTCGACGGCAAAGCGGTCAAACAATTCACTGCCCCCGACGAACGCCTCTGGCCCAGCGCCGAATGTGTCAGTGTGGATCCGCCGGGCCGCAAGCCGTGCTACATCTACGTTGCACCGCCTCCGACCACACCCACGACCGTCGGCAAGGCCAAGCCGGGCAAGGGCACCAAGCCGGGCAAAGGCGGCAAGGGCACGACGCCCACGTCGACGCCGACCGGCACCACCCCCACCACAGTGAAGAAGTAGATGCCGTGGACGGCCCCACCAACCCGCTTGAGCGATTGCTCGTGCTCCAAGATCACGACATCGCTATCGCGCAGTTGGAGTTCCGGCGCGCCCATCTCCCGGAGCTCGCCGAACGCGACGCTGCGCTGGGCGAGGCGAAGCGCTTGATGCCGACGCACATCGACCTCACCAAGCGACGCGCCGCGATCGATGCGGCAGAGAAGCGCGTCGATGACGAGGTGCAGACCCAGCGCGCAAAGGCAGAAGCCGTCGACACGAAGCTCTATTCGGGTTCGGTGTCGTCGCCGCGCGAGCTCCAGGCGTTGCAGGCCGATCTCGATGCATTGAAGGCGCACGTCGCCAAGTTGGAAGACGACGAGCTCGAGCAGATGACGGCGCGCGAAGACCTTGATACCGAGTTGGCGCCGATCGAGCGGCGTCTCGGCGAGCTCCAGGCTGAAGTGCAACGGTGCGGTGCCGCGATCACCGCAGGCGAAGCCGACGTCGATGCCCTGTTGGTCACCGAACGCGCGGCCCGCGCGGCCGTGGCGGCGACGTTCGACGCCGCGATCATGGCCGACTACGAAGCGCGGCGCGCGCACAACAAGGGCAAAGGCGTCGCTCGTCTCGTGGGCGACACGTGCCAGGCATGCCGCTTGTCGATTCCGGCTACCGAGGTCGACACGATCCGTCACGACGAGAGCGGGCGGCGCTGGTACTGCGACAACTGCGGCGCGATCCTCGTGGCCACGCCGTCGTGACCAAACGCGTGCCGCTCGACGCCGCGAACCAGCAGTCGTTCTTCGGTGGCGCCCCACCCGTTGACGGGCCCGTATTCGCACCCGGCGAAGCGCCGGCACCGGCGATGACGCCGAACTATGACGTGCTGGAAGTGTCGAGCGACGGAGGGTCGCGCGGCAACCCGGGCCCCGCGGCAATCGGCGCCGTGGTGGTCGACCCCTCCAGCGACCCACCGCAGGTCTTGGCTGAGGTGAGCGAGTGCATCGGCGTGGCCACGAACAACGTGGCCGAATACAAGGCGCTCATCGCCGG
Organism: Acidimicrobiia bacterium; assembly: GCA_038202885.1. Taxonomy (GTDB): domain Bacteria; phylum Actinomycetota; class Acidimicrobiia; order IMCC26256; family PALSA-610; genus JBBREP01. Next base: position 18,486 of record JBBREP010000045.1, read on the forward strand.
CATCGACGCCGCGGCGGCATTGGGCGCACGCCGGCTCGTGGTGCGCGCCGACTCGCTGCTCGTGATCGAACAGGTCCGGGGCCGCTACAAGGTGAAGCACCCGGCGCTCAAGCCGCTGGCGGCCGAGGCGCAGCGCAAACTTGGCGCGTGGGCCCACGTGGAGTTGCGCCACGTGCCGCGCGAGGAGAACACCGAGGCCGACGCGCTCGTGAACCGCGCGCTCGACGCCACGCAGGGACCCGCCGCCGGTCGCCCCACGAGCGCGGGCCGTTCGGGCGCGATGCCGGCTCGCGCGCCAGGTGCTCACCGCGGCCGCTGACATGTTCTTTTGGTACGCGGGTGGCTCGGTGTTCGCGATTTGGAACGTCTTCCAGACGAACGGACTCGACGTGCGGCTGCTCGCCCTCGGCGGGCTCGCGCCGTTGCTCGTCGACGCGCCGTTCGGAGCGCAACGCATTGGCCATACATTGGTCGTGCCGGTGGCGCTGCTCGTTGCGGTGATGCTCGCCACACCCGGTCGGGGTCGCAGACTCCGGCGTCGACGACTGCTCTCCTTACCAATTGGGTGGCTTTGCGGTACTGCGCTGTCGGGGGCGTTCACCCACGCCCACGTGTTCTGGTGGCCGGCCTTCGGCGCCGACTTCGGCCGCGTTCGCCTGCTGCCCCCACTTGCCGGCGCGCTGGTGCTGGAGGCGATTGGGATCGTGGCGCTGCGGTGGTGTTGGGTCCGCTTCGGACTGCGCGACCGCGCGCGGCGCGCCGAACTGCTCCGCCACGGGCGAGTGATCGCGTCATGACGCTGATCCTCGTCCGCCACGGCCAAACTGCCGTGAATCGGGCCGGGCTGCTGCAGGGCCGTGCCGACGCACCCCTCACCGAGCTCGGCGCGGAACAGGCCGCGCGCGTGGCGGCATCGCTCGCGGAATGCGGCGCCACGTCGGTGGTGACAAGCCCCCTCCAACGAGCGGTGCAGACCGCAGCAGTGATCGCCGCGCGCCTGGGGTTGGCAGTGCGCGTCGACGAGCGGTTGGTCGAACTCGACTATGGCGAATGGGACGAACGTCCCCTCGGCTCGATTGACGAGACACAGTGGGCGCAGTGGCGCGCCGATCCCGATTTCACCCCGCCCGGCGGTGAATCGCTGCGCGACGTGTCGGCGCGTGCGATCGCGTGTGCCGACGAGTTGTTGTCGGGACGTGCGACCACGATCGCCGTGAGCCATGTGTCGCCGATCAAGGCGATCGTCGCGTGGGCGCTCGGCGCGGGCGACCAGGCAACGTGGCGAATGCGTCTCGACGTCGCATCGGTGTGTCGGGTTGGTCGGCGGGGGCCCGACGCCTTTCTGCTGTCGTTCAATGAACGTGACAGGTAGCGTTCGGTGATGCGATCGGGCGGGGCTGCCGAGGTTGGACGCGGCCCGATGGCATGGCCCTGCCGATGTTCACGCCCCCGGTCACGCCGACGGTCAGGTTCACGAGTCGCGCTGATGCGGCGCCGACCATGATCGCGACGGGTTCGGCGACGGGCGCTGGGTTCCTACGGCGAGGCCATCCGCTGATCAAGGCGATCGCGGGGGTTGTCGTGCTCCTCGCCGGTGCGACGGTTGCTGGCGCGGCCGCGGTGCGGGTCGTGCACGGCATGATCACCGAGAACGGCAAGACCCGTCTCGAGCGGTTCACCGACGGCACCGACGATCCGACGATCGTGACGCTCGGGGAGAAGGGCGCGCTGATGCGCGTGGCCTTGCCGTCGGCGCCGCAGACGTCGCACGAGCGCATGACGTTCTTCGGGGTCGAGAAACAGGTGGAGCGCCGTATCAGCACAGCCGGTGACGCGTCGGTGCAACTGCTGTGGTTCGACGTGATTCCTGCGCTCGCGCAAGATCCCGAAAAGACACTGGACGCCATCGCTAAATCCCAAGCTGGCAACCTGGGCGGTGCGGCACCGATCGACCCGCAGGTCATCAGCGGCGGCGCGGACCCGGCGTATGAGTTCCGGGTGCATCTCGCCAAGACGTCGACGGGCTCGTCCGACTACTACGTGCGGCTCGTGCTCCACCGCAACGTCGTCTACGTGCTGCGGGTCCAGGCCAAGATCGGCGGCGCCGAGGCCCGCGCCAAGGTCGCCGCCTCCATCCGCTTCCTCTAAGGCGTCAGGGAGCTCGCCGCGGTAGGCGAAGCCGTCGCCATAGACAAGTCGCCATAGACAAGCGTCACACGCGCGGTTTCCAGGCGTGTACTTGCTGTCGTTCGGATGCATCCATCGGGCACTCTTGTGCTGGAGGTTCGGGGTCGGCTCACGGATGGGCTGGCCGCGCGGGTGCTCGTGGCGCCTGCCGCCTCCTTCGCACCCAGCGTGCGACGTGGATTCTGGGAGGAACACGCAGCATGATGCAACGTAGGGCGTCGTCGGGACGGGTCGATCGACCGTTCAGGCGAACCATCGCGACAGTTGTTGCCATTGCGGCCGGCGGAGTCACCGCGGCGAGCGGCTCGTCACTTTCGGCGGCCGTTGCGGCCACCGCGGCCCCGATGCGGTCATCGACTGCGTCGACCGTCGTTCGCGCCACGGCCACGGGCGGCGGTGCCACGATCTCGCTGACTGCTCCCGCGCGCGTTGGCGTCGGTGGCACCGTGCGTGTGCGCCTCGATATCAGCGGTGCCCCCACGTTGGCCGCCTTCCAGGGCGTGCTTCGCTACGACCACCGGGCCCTTGAGGTCAGTCGTGTCGTGTTCGCCCCGCACACCGCGGCCGGCGGACGCCTGCGGAGCATGCAATCAGCAGCCCTCACGGATCGCAGTGCGCTCGCGGCGTGGTCATGTGCCACGCGTGCATGTGATCCGTCGATCGCGGCTTCGGCGCGCCCGCAGTCGGCGCGCTCGGCCGTGCAACACGTGGCCGTCATCGACGTGGAGCCGCTCGCGCGGGGTCGGGTGCAGTTGCGCTTCGACGGCATCCTCCTTGCTGGCGCCGACGGTTCGAAGATCACGTCGCACCGCAGCGTGTCGATCACGCTCAACGTCGCCGCAGGCACGCGCCGCTGGAACGCACCTGCGCCGCAGTCGGTGACGACTCCGGCGCCTTCGGTTCGTGCGCACGCCGACATCGACGGCGACCGGACGGTCAGCCTTCGTGACGCGCAACACCTCACGCAAGCGTGGTCGCACGCGGCGGAGTCCGACGTCTCGTGTGCGCCGGCACCCGCTGGCACCGACGCCGACGGCGACGGCTGCCTCAGCATCGCCGACCTCCAAACCGTTGCCGCGCAGGTGACCTCGACCGCCACACTCGCGGTCTCGTCGCAGGCAGTGGTGCAGCCTGCTGTCGCGGCCTTTGTCGTGAACTCCAATCTCGATGGTGCCGACAAAGCGGCCGATGGTGTGTGCCAGACGGCGACCGTCGGCGAGTGCACGCTGCGGGCCGCGATCCAGGAAGCGAACCGCGCCACCGGTGCCGCGACGATCAGTTTCAACATTCCCGGGGGCGGAGTCCACACGATCCAGGCTACGAATACGTTCCCGCCACTGAACAACCCGAACGGCATCAGCATCAACGGGTTCACCCAACCGGGCTCGAGTGCCAACACCGACCCGCTCGCGGACAACGCGGTCTACACGATCGAGATCGTCGGCGGCGGTGCCAGCGGCTTCGACGGCTTCTATGTGGCGACGAGCCACAACGAGTTCCGTGGGCTCGACATGCACAACTTCAAGCGCGACATCGAGTTCGACACCACGACGGGCAGCTACAACGTGATCGAAGGCAACATGTTCGGGTTGCTGCCCGACGGGAGCTTCCAACCCGGATTCGCCTATGTGCCGCCGTCGAGTTGCATCGTGCTCCAAGGCGGTGCGAGCCACAACCAGATCGGTGCCCCTGGTAACGAGAACCGCAACGTGATCAGCGGTTGTGCGCACCTCGGGATCGGCTTCTACCTCTGGGGAACCAAGTACAACGTGATCCAGAACAACATCATTGGTCTCGATCCGACGGGCACGCAGGCGCGTGGCTCGATCTCGCACGGTGTCGACATCAACACGGGCACACAGTGGACCTACGTGGGTGGCGCGAATCCGGGCGAGCACAACGTGATCTCGGGGAACCGTCAACACGGTGTTGAGATCTCGCACAACCCGTTGACGCTGCACAACTTCGTCACGTCCAACTTCATCGGTACCGACCTCACCGGCAACCTCGCGCCGGCGTACGCGTCGAACCTCCAGACGGGTATCCACCTCGAGGGCTTCCCGAACTGTGCCGGGCCGTGCCCCGAGGACGCGGGCATGAGCACCGTCGTCGGTAACGTCATTGCCGGCAATGGTAAGGGCGGCGTGCTCATTGACAAGGGTGTCCACGACTCGGTCGTGTCGAACAACCTGATCGGTATGACGGCCACGGGCATACCGGCTGGCAACGGACTGTTCGGTGTGCACATCGAAGCCGGTAGTCATCGCAACACGATCGGGCCAGGCAACGAGATCGCGAACAACGGCACCGGCATCCAGATCCGACCCGACGGTCTCGCGCCGCCGAACCCGGTGCCGTCGGTGACGAACGCAAACAAGATCACGCAGAACTCGATCCATGACAACGGCATGGCTGGCATGACCTCACTCGGCATCGATCTGTCGCCGCTCGGGGCGATCAACACGGCGGCGAACGCTGACCCGAACGTCAACGACAGCATCGTTGCGCCCACGCTCGCGAGTGGGTCGCCGACGTCGGTGGTCGCCACGACATGTGCGGGTTGCACCGTCGAGGTCTTCCTCGCTGACCGCGGCGTTGGGTACTACGGATCAGGCAAGACGTATCTCGCGTCGGCAGTGGCCGACGGTTCCGGCGTCGCCAACGTCACGCTGCCCGCGGGCATGGGTGGCTTGGTCGTCACTGCGACGACGACGAATGCTGCGGGGAGCACCTCGGAGTTTGCACGCAACACGAAGGTCGCGACCGTCAGCAACGATCAGCCGCCCATTGCCACGTTCACGGTGGTGTGCACGAAGCTGTCGTGCTCGTTCGACGCCACCGCCTCGCACGACCCCGACGGCTCGATCGTGAGCTACACCTGGGACTTCGGTGACGGTACGACGGGGAGTGGTGTCACGGCGACCCACGCGTACGTTGCGAACGGGACCTACAACGTGCAGCTCGGCGTCATCGACAACCTGGGTGCGAGTGCGTCGCTGCTCAAGCCTGCGGCGGCGATCAACCAGTTGCCAACGGCCGCGTTCACCTGGTCGTGCACCTCGCTCGACTGTTCGGTGAACGCGTCGGGTTCGCACGACCCCGACGGCTCGATCGTGAGCTACGCATGGGACTTTGGCGACACGACATCGGGGGTCGGCGCCGTCGTCGCGCACCACTTCGCGGCGGTGCAGGCGTACGCGGTCACACTCACGGTCACCGACGACTCAGGCGGTACCGGATCGGTGGTCGTCGCGGTTGTGCCGAGCTCGCTGGGGTCGCAGGGCAACTCGGTGTTCTCGGTCGGCGCGCGCTTTACGGTGAACGGCCGGTACACGCCGATTCCCGGTGATTTCAACGGCGACGGCAAGGGCGACATCGTCTGGTACGCGCCCGGCGCGGGGACCGACAGCATCTGGTATTCGACCGGCACCGGGTTCCACAACGGTCCCGCGATCGTCGTCAACGGCACCTACAAGCCCATCCAGGGCGACTTCAACGGCGACGGCAAGGGCGACATTCTTTGGTACGCACCCGGCGCCGTTGGCGACACGCTGTGGTACGGCTCGACGGCGGGTTTCACGGTCGGGTCGCATCTCACGATCAACGGCAAGTACAAGCCCGTTGTGGCCGATTTCAACGGCGACGGGAAGTCCGACATCGTGTGGGACGTTCCTGGCACGCTCGCACAGACGGTGTGGTACGGCGCGGCGACGGGCTTCACGCAGAGTCACGTGAATTTGTTTGGGCCGCCGGGCATCTTGCTGCGGGGTGACTTCAACGGCGACGGGTTCGGCGACGTGTTCTTCTACCAAGCCGGCTCCGCCAAGGAACACCTGTGGAATGGTTCGCCGAGCGGACCGGTCAACGTGGCCGTCCCGAGTATCAACGGTACGTACACGCCGGTCAGCGGTGATTTCAACGGCGATGGCAAGACCGACGTGTTCTGGTACGCGCCGGGGTCCGGCACGGACTCGATGTGGTACGGATCCGCGACGGGCATTCACGCGGGGCCCCACGATGCCGTGAACGGCGTCTACATCCCGATCAGCGGCGATTTCAACGGCGACGGCAAGTCCGACGTGTTCTGGTACGCGCCCGGAACGGCCACCGAGAGCGTGTGGTACGGCATCGGGTGAATCGGCTACGAGGCCGGCGACACGCGGTCTGACTGCACCAGCGCGCGCTCCACGCGCGCTGGCGCCGAGCACCAAGTAGCAGGGGAGCAGCCTGGGGGTATTTGCCCCTGGGCTTCCCTTTTGCCTGAAGGGCTCGAAACGTGAGAATATGTCGGCCGGACACGGTAGAGGCCGGGTCCGCGGGTCTGCGGAGGCTCGGTGCCCGTTCGTGTTCTTCCTTACGGATGTGGGCCAGTGATCTGAGCGGGAGTCCCTACATGTTGTTTCTGAAGCGCCGGACGCGTCGGATGTTGCACACCGCGTGCATTGGCGGTGTCGCTCTGGGTGTTGGGATCGGCGGCGCCGTGGTGTCGCCGACCGGCGCGGGTGCGGGGGCGAGTGCGGCGAGCGCGCAGCTGTCGGGTCCAGCGAGTGCGCCGCTCGGTGGCACGGTGCGTCTGCACCTCGATGTCACCGGCGCGCCGTCGCTGGGGGCGCTGCAGGGATCGCTTCGCTATGACCACCGTGCCGTCGAGATTTCGCGGGTGCTGTTCGCACCTCGCTTCGCCTCCGGCGGCACGACGACGCCACTGACCACCAGCGAAGCCGTGGATCGCACCACGATCGGCGCGTGGTCCTGCTCCGGACCGGCGTGTGGCGCGTCGCCCGCGACCGCGGTCGCGACGCAGCGTGTGGCCGAGATCGACGTCGAGCCGCTCGCGCCCGGCAACGTCCAGATTCGCCTCGACGGGCTCGAGCTCGTGAACACCGACGGCAGCGTCGTGACCGCACACGGCTCCACGTCGTTCACGCTCGCCGTCGGTCGCGGGGCCGCGTTGTGGTCAGCGCCGATCGGCTCGGCGTACGGCAGCGGGCGCGCGGCGGTTGCGCACCGCGCCGCGAGCTCGGACTTCGACCGTGACGGCGCGATCAGCGAGCGCGACCCGCTCGCGCTCGGCGCCGCGTGGACCCACGGGGCCGAGGCCTCGAGCACGTGCGCTACCGCTCCGGCGGGCGCCGATATCGACGGTGACGGCTGCCTCTCGATCGCCGACATCCAAACCGCGGCCGCGCGTATCGCGGTGCCCGCCGGATCGGCGACCTCGAAGCTCGGCGTGTCGCCACACGTCGGGCCGTTCACCGTGAACTCGACGGCCGACGGTGCCGACGCGAGTGCTGATGGCACCTGCCAGACCGCGACCGCTGGTCAGTGCACCTTGCGCGCTGCGATCCAAGAAGCGAACCGCGCCGGTACGCACGTCTCGATTGGCTTCAGCATTCCTGGCAGCGGCGTCCACACCATCAGCCCGGCATCGGCGCTGCCGCCGCTCACGAATGCGAATGGCATCACGATTGACGGGTTCACCCAACCAGGTTCGAGCGCCAACACCGACCCGCTCGTCGTCAACGCGGTGTACGGGATCGAACTTGCTGGCAAGGGTTCGCACGCATTCAACGGCTTCGATGTGCTCGCGGCCAACAACACGATTCGCGGCCTCGTCATCCACGGGTTCGCAAAGGACCTGTGGTTCAGTGGCGCGGCGTCGAACCACAACACGGTGATCGGCAACATTCTCGGCCTGCTCCCCAACGGCAATTTCGACCCCGGCTACGGCTATGTGGTCTCGTCCCACTGCGTGATGCTCACCGCAGGTGCGAGCTACAACCGTTTCGGCGCACCGGGTGCCGCGAACCGCAACGTGATCAGTGGGTGTAACCACATTGGCATCACGATGTATCTGTGGGGCACGAAGTACAACGTGATTCAGAACAACATCGTGGGTCTCGACCCGACCGGCACGTTGAACCGTAAGACGCTCGGCCATGGCGTCGACCTCAACTCGGGGACGCAGAGCACGATGGTGGGCGGTTCCGGCGCAGGTGAGGGCAACGTCTTGTCGGGCAACCGCGACGAAGGCGTCGAGATCTCGCACAACGCGCTCACGCTGTACAACTCCGTGATCGACAACTTCATCGGCGCCGACGCGACTGGTCTGGCCGCGCCGGCGTATGCACACAACGGTAAGTGGGGGATCCACCTCGAAGGCTTCCCGAACTGCAACAACGCGGCCTGCCCGCTCGACGCCGGCTTCAACACGGTGACCGGCAACGTCGTGGTGGGTTCTGGTCACGGTGGCATCTTCGTCGACAAGGGCGTCCACGACTCGGTGATCGCCGACAACTTGGTCGGACTCACTCGTAACGGCACGCCCGCAGGCAACGTTTTGTTCGGTGTCCACCTCGAGGCCGGCAGCGTGCGCAACACGGTCGGTCCCGACAACGTGATCGCCTACAACGACAGTGGCGTATCGCTGCGACCCGACGGCCTGTCGCCGCCGAACTCGTTCTCGTCAACCACGAACGCGAACAAGATCACGCAGAACTCCATCTACGCGAACGCGACAGGCCCGGTGTCGTCACTCGGTATCGACCTCACACCCCAGGGTGTCGTCAACGACGCCACGCACTCCGACCCGCACGTCAACGACGGCATGCTGGCGCCGACGCTGTCGAACGCCACGCCGAGTTCGGTCGACGCGGCGACGTGTCCCGGCTGCACGGTCGAGGTGTTTCTCTCCGACCGCGCCCAAGGCTTCGTGGGCTCGGGCAAGACGTACCTGTCGTTCGCCGTCGCCGACGGCACCGGCATCGCGCACGTGGCGCTGCCCGCCGGTACTGCGGGCCAGGTCGTCACCGCGACATCGACGAACTCGAACAACAGCACCTCTGAGTTCAGCCGCAACGTGAAGGTGCCCACGACGGGCATCAACAACGAGTTCCCGACCGCGGCGTTCATCTGGTCATGCACGCATCAAGACTGCACGGTCGACGCGAGTTCCTCACGCGACCCTGACGGCACCATCGCTGGCTACTTGTGGAACTTCGGTGACGGGTCCAGCGGATCGGGTGCGGTCGTGCACCATCACTTTGCTTCGGCAGGGGTGTTCACGGTCGCGTTGATCGTGAGCGACAACCTTGGCGGCACGGGCGGAGTCTCGGTGTCGGTCGACGCGAGCAGGGTCGGCGCCCAGGGCAACTCGGTGTTCGCGGTCGGCCACGGTTTCAGCGTGAACGGCAAGTACGTGCCGATCTCGGGCGACTTCAACGGCGACGGCAAGTCCGACATCCTTTGGTACGCGCCGGGCGCCGCGGGCGACAGCCTGTGGTACGCAACCACAGGCGGCGTGTTCCAGCACGGCCCAGGGCTTTCCATCAACGGCACGTACACGCCGATCTCGGGCGACTTCAACGGCGACGGCAAGTCCGACATCCTTTGGTACGCGCCGGGCGCCGTGGGTGAGACGCTCTGGTACGGCGCGACGTCGGGCTTTGTGACCGCCGCGCACCTGACGGTGAATGGCACCTACACGCCCGCAGTCGGCGACTTCAACGGTGACGGCAAGGACGACATCGTGTGGAACGTTCGCCTCACCCCCGCGCAGGCGGTCTGGTACGGCGCGACGTCAGGCTTTTCGCATCACACCGCGACCCTCGTGGGCGCCAAGGGCACCTCGCTCGTCGGCGACTTCAACGGCGACTCGTATTCCGACGTGCTGTGGTATCAGGCCGGGCCGGCGCGTGAGGTGCTCTGGAACGGAACGTCTCACGGGCTCGCGCTCGCTTCGACGCACCCCAAGATCAGCGGCACCTACACGCCCGTGGCGGGAGACTTCAACGGCGACGCCAAGGCCGATGTGCTGTGGTACGCACCCGGTCCGGGCGTCGACGCGGTCTGGTACGGAGCGGTGTCGGGCCTCAAGGCCGGACCCCACGTGTCGGTGAACGGTGTGTACATCGCGATCGCAGGCGACTTCAACGGCGATGGACACACCGACATCCTCTGGTACGCGGCGGGCTCGCACCCCGAAAGCATGTGGCTCGGTATCGGCTGATCGGCAGCTTTCGAGCGTCAGCGTTCGACGGGGCGCACGACGACGACCGGGCAGGGAGCGTGCTGCACGACCTGCGTGCTCACCGAACCGAGCAACAGGCGGCTGA
>JBBREP010000046.1:0-28664 GCA_038202885.1 Acidimicrobiia bacterium
CGACCTACCTCGAAACGAAACGCGAACAACTCGCGGCCTGTACGCGGCCTGGCGCCGAAATTCTGACCATCCGCACCGGCACCGAGGCCCCGTAAAGGGCCTCTGACCTGGAACTTCGCGAGAGCGGACGACGGGATTCGAACCCGCGACCCTCACCTTGGCAAGGTGATGCTCTACCAGCTGAGCCACGTCCGCAATGAAGATCGGGAGCTTAGCAAGCGCCCCCTCCGGCGCTACGGGCCGGAGACGTTGTCGAGTGCGGCCAGGATCGTTTCGCCCCTCGGCGAGATGCGGTAGCCGACCTTCAGGCTCTCAGTGAGCCCGAGGGCTTTGAGCTTGCGCACGTCGAGTTTGAACACCGCCATCTCGAGCCCGGTCGCGGCTGCGAGGTCCCCCGCCCGCACACCAGGTTGTGCGGCAATCGTCCGCAGCACATCGGCCGTCCACGGGCCGCGCTTCGACGCTCGATCGAGCCGCGCCAGGCGCACGAGCACGCCGGTGAGCTCATCGCCGTCGAGGTCGGCCTGCTCGCGCAATGCCCCGCGCGGATCGTCACCGTCATGGTGGAACTCGATGCGCCACACCAGTTCGTCGGGACCCGCGTTGAGGTATTCGAGGAGCCGCGCCCGCGGTTGGCCGCAGCGGGCCGCGTCGTGATCGGTGATCGAGCGGACCCTCACCTGCGACAGTGCGCTGACCTTGATCATCCCAGCCGGCGTCCGGTAGCTCCCGCCCTCGCGCACCTGTGCACGCGACCATTTCCGGAACGTCAGTGTGATCGAGCCGTCGGCCAGCCCCGGCCAGAACTCCTTGGTGAACAGCATCGCCGCAGCATTGCACCCACAGGGCACCCGACGAAGACATACTGGACGCCGACGGCGACCAACGCGGAGGCGATGCCATGGCCGACAACGAAGCGACAAGCTCGCGGTTTCCGATCAAGACGTTCGGCACCGGTGTGCTCGCCGTGCTGCTCATCGTGTTCTGGTCGCAGAACCGTGACCGCGTGAAGATCACGTTCCTCGTCTTCGACGCCAACGTGCGGATCTGGATCGCGCTCTTGGTGTCGGGCCTCGCCGGTGTTGCGATCGGCATGCTCGTGCGCGGCGGGCTCGGCAAGGACTAAACGCGACACGGGAACAGGGTGCGGCCGCACCGCCTTTGTACTCGCACGACACGACCCGATATACCGTGGGCCATGCGTATTGGCATCTTCGGAGGCGACACCCAGGCCCGCACGATCGACGAGATCATCGCCGACGCCACCGCGACCGAGGCCGCGGGCTTCGCGTCGTACTGGCTCCCGCAGATCTTCGGCCTCGACGCCATCACCACGCTCGCGCTGGTGGCGCGGGAAGTCCCGCGCATCGCGCTCGGCACGGCCGTTGTGCCCACCTATCCCCGCCACCCCACGATGCTCGCGGCGCAGGCACTCACGACCGCGTCGGCGAGCAACGGACGTTTTGTGCTCGGCATCGGCCTGTCGCATCAGATCGTCGTCGAAGGCATGTGGGGTTTGTCGTACGACAAGCCGGCGCGACACATGAAGGAGTACCTCTCGATCTTGCTGCCGTTGCTCCGTGATGGCAACGTCTCGTTCGCAGGCACCACACTCACCGCACACACGCCGCTCACCGTCGCCGATCGCCCCGCGGTGCCGGTGTTGCTCGCCGCACTCGCGCCGCGCATGCTCGCACTCGCGGGTGGCTTGGCCGACGGCACCGTCACGTGGATGACCGGACGAGCCACGCTCGCCGACTACATCGTGCCGTCGCTCAACGCCGCCGCCGCCGAAGCCGGAAGACCCTCCCCCGCCGTCGCGGCGTCACTGCCCACGTGCATCACCAACGACCCCGACGCGGCCCGCACGCGCGCGGCGCAGGACTTCGCCGTCTACAACACGCTCCCCTCGTACCGAGCGATGCTCGACCGTGAAGGTGCCGGCGGCCCGGCCGACGTTGCCATCGTCGGCGACGACGTCGAGGTGGGCAAGGCCATCCGCGCGATCGCCGATGCCGGTGTCACCGATTTCGTCGCGGCCGATTTCGGATCGAGCGAAGACCGCGCGCGCACCCGCGAGTTCCTCCGCAGCCTCACGTGAGCGACGACGACGCACCACACGATCACAGCGATCGGGGCGAGCCGCGCTCCCCCCTGCAACTCCTCGAGGCGCTCGCCGCCGACGAGGTGCACATCACGCCCACGCTGCGCCACGTCGAGGTGTACACCCTCGAAGGGTTGCTCACGATGCTGTGGCACGGCGATGCCGACGCTGAGCACGTGCTGGTATGCGGTGGTGGTGGGATGGGCGGGCTGCTCGGCCCCGCCAACGGCCTGTTTCATGATCTCGGCGTTCGCCTCTGGGACGATCACGGCATCGGCACGATCCGCGTCGGCTATCGCAAGCCGAACCACCTCCCACGCTGCGTGCACGACCTCGCGGCCGCGGCCGACCTGGCGTCACGCTCGGGTGCGCAACGCTTCGTGACGATGGGGCACAGTTTCGGTGGCGCCGTCGCGCTCCAAGCCGGCATCGTGCTCGAATCGCATTGCGCCGGCGTCGTCACGCTGGCGACGCAATCGGCCGGGTGCGAAAGCGCCGCGCAACTGCGCGCGCCGCTGCTGCTCCTGCACGGCGACCGCGACGAGATCCTGCCGATGCAGACGAGCTACGTGGTGCAAGGCCTCGCCGGGCACGGCGAGGTCGTCGTGCTCGAAGGCAACGGGCATCTCCTCGACCGTGCCGCCGACGAGATCCGCGAGCGCCTCCTCACCTGGATCCCCGACCACCTCCACGCCCCGCCCACCTGACCGACGGTCGACCGTGTGCCGCGCTAGCGGCACCGGCGACCGGTAGATCGGCACACGCTGGGGTTGGGCGGGCTGGCGTTCAGGTTCCGCCAAGTTGGGCGACGATGGGCGCGAACTGTTCGAAGAAGTCGCCGCCGACCACGACGTTGGTGACACCCCACTCCTCGCGACGCTGCACGAGCGTGTCGGTCATCTGCTCGATCGTTCCCACGAGGACCGCACCCGAACCGAGCACATCGGCCGCGGTCGCTTCGAGGCCCGGTGCGATCGCCGCCGCAAACGCCTCGCGGTCGTCAGTGATGGCGTGCACGAAATAGCGGATCTGGAGTTCGATCTCGTCGAAGCGCGCGCCGGCGCCCTGTTTGATCCAGTCGATCTTCTTCGCGGTCTCTTCCCCACTCGCCGATTGCGCTGCGTCGGCCGTCACCGCACCCATCCGCAGGTTCGGGTTGATGCCCACGATGTCGGCTTCGCGACCGGCCAGGTTCAGGATCTTCGGGCCGCCACCACCAATGAGGATCGGCACCTTGGCCTGCACGGGCTTGGGCGACGCGGTGTAGTCGGTGATCGTGTAGTGCGTGCCGCTGAAGGAGAACTGCTCACCCGAAAAGCAACCCTTGATCACTTGCAGCGCTTCGTCGAGCCGCGCGATCCGAACGCCGGGCGAGTCGTACGGCAGGCCAAGCGCGTCGTAATCGGTCTTCATCCAGCCCGCGCCGAGCCCGAGATCGGTCCGACCGTTCGACAGCACGTCGATCGTCGCGGTCTCCTTGGCGAGAATCGCGGGGTGCTTGTAATCGTTGTCGTAGACGAGCGCGCTGACGCGCAACGAGGTGGTCGCCTCGGCCGCCATCGCCATCGCCGGTAACGGCGCGAGCACGGTGTCGACGAAGTGATCGGGCATGTACATCGTGGCGTACCCGAGACCTTCGATCTTGCGCGCCAACTCGGACCATGACATGTCTTGGTGCAGGTCGCCGCACTGCACGCCGAACTGGAACTTGTGTGCTGTACCCATGGTTTTGGTCATCCTCCTGCTGTGCGCGCCGCGATCAGCGCCCGGTGGACCCGTGGCCGCCGTGACCGCGGTCGGTGTGATCGAGCTCGGCGACCTCAATCCAGCCGATATCTTCGATCCGCTGCACGATGAGCTGGGCGATGCGCTCCCCACGCTGCACCTCAAAGGCCGCGCGCCGATCGTGGTTGACGATGATCACCTTCAATTCGCCGCGATAGCCAGAATCGATCAGCCCTGGCGTGTTGACGATGCTCACGCCATGTCGTATCGCGAGCCCGCTGCGCGGCAACACGAACCCGGCATGGCCGTGCGGCAGCGCGATCGCAATTCCGGTCGGCATCAGCACCCGCTCACCCGGAGCGACCACCGCGTGCTCGCGCGCCACCAGGTCGTACCCAGCGTCGCTGTCGTGCTGGCGGGCGGGAAGCGGCAGTTCAGGATCGAGCCGAAGGACGGGGATGTTGACCACGGACCGAGACCGTACTCGGCAAGCCGCCAGCACCGCGCCGGACCGTGTCGGCGCGCCTCAGTCGAAGTCGCGACTGATCTCGGCGTGTTGATCGGGCGACAGTTCGGCCGACTCGAGGTAGTCGGGATGGGTCGACGCGATCGAGACCGGGCCCGTACAAAACGCCGCGATCTGCGCCGCGCTGAACGAGAACTTCAAATAGTGGACCGCCGAGGTGACCTCGCCCCGTGTGAGTCGCTCGGCGTGCGGGTCGACGCCGCGGACCGCGCTCCCGTCGGGGAGGCGAATCTCGATCGCGTCATGGATCCCGACGAGCTTCGACAACCACTCGCGCATCGATGCGTCGTCGGTGAGCTCGAGAAACAACGTGCATGCCAACTGGTGTTCACCGGGCAGCAGTTCGTTGTAGATCGCAACCTCGGTGGCGACGCCCTCATCGGTGACGATGCGCTCGGCCCGGACCATCTCGGTGATCTGCCACCGCACGGTGGCAGTGTTCTCGAACAGGATGGTCATGATCGTGCCGAGATGCACGCGCCGGCGCGCCTTGAGGGCGATGATGTCGCGCCGCAGGTCGTCGCGCTGTTGGTGATAGGCGCGCAGCTCGGGGATCTCCTCGACGCTGACCTTACGCATGGCTGCCACTACCCGCGCCGCCGTCGTCGGTGCCGCCGCTGTCGAAGCCGTACGCGCGAGCGAGCACTTGGATCGGGTGCAACGGGACGCGGCCGGTGCCTTCACGGATCGCGCCGTTCGAGAGATGGCAATCGCCCGCCACGAGTTCGGCGTCGGCACGGTTGATCTGTTCCATCAGCGGCTTGGCGATCTTCTTTGCCATCTCAACGTTCTCGGCGCGCAAACCCCAGGTGCCATCGATGGCCGAGCAACGCTCGACGATCTGCACCTTGGCGCCCGTCAGTGCCATGAGGTCACGAGACTTCGGACCGATCTGTTGGGCCCGCGCGTGGCATGCGTGCTGCCACACGATCTTCTCGTACGTCCGGCCAGGAAACTCGGTGCGCAACGGCGACTCTTTGTGCCGCGCGACCAGGTACTGCGACGCGTCGAAGGTGTTGTCGGCAACCGCACGAGCCGCGTCGGTGCCAAGAAAATCGGGGTATTCGTGCTGCAACACGTAGGCACACGTCGGTTGCGGCACCACGATCGGGTGACCGGCCTCGACCGACGGCAGGAGCGCGGCCACGTTCTTGCGTGCGTGCTCCTCGAACTTGAGGATGTCGCCGGCGTCGAGCCACGGCATTCCGCAGCACACCTGACCCTTCGGCAACGTGCAGCCGATGCCGTTGTGTTCGTACACGTCGACAACCGCACGACCGATCGCGGTGTCTTGATACTCGACCATGCACGTCGGGAACAGCGCGACCTCACCGCGGGGCGCGCCGCTCGTGAGCCGTACGCGACGGCGGAACCACTGCGAGAAGCGCTGGCGGGCATACGTCGGCAACATCCTGACCTTGGAGATCCCCGTCACCTTTTCCATCGCCGCGCGCGCCGGCTTGAGCCCCATCGAAAGGTTCACGACGGGTGCGAGAGCGCTCGCGACACGGCCTTGGAGATCGGTGCGCGCGAGCAATCGTGCGTTGCGACCGGGACCGTGGCCTTCGTCATGCTGGATCGCGAGCGAGCGCATCATGAGGCGCGGGAAGTCGACGACCCATTCCTGATGCTGATCGGGCGTGTACGGGCAGATCACGTAGCAGAGCTTGCACTGGTAACACTCGTCGACGACATGGCGATGTTGTTCGGGCGAGAGCTGTTCGGTCTGTTCGTTGCCGCCGATCTCGTCGATCATGCTGAAGAGATCTTTGAAGCTCGGGCACAGCTTCACGCAGATGCGGCAATCGCTGCAGATATGGAACGTGCGATCGCGTTCCGCGCGAGCGTCGGCATCGTCGAGGTAGCTCGATGCGAGTGGGTCGTATAACGACATCGGTGCGGCTCCCGGACGGGCTGGTCGACAGGTGTGCTGCGATGGCTGCGACGCGACGGCTGTCGCGAAGCCGACGGTTGGCCTCGGGCTACTGAGTCCCCGAGGCCGCAACCATCAGCGTGCAGCGGTGGCTCAGCCGAGCTTTTGCAGGCCTTCGGTGAATCGCCCAGCGTGGCTCGTCTCGGCGCGAGCCAAGGTTTCGAGCCATTCGGCCACGTCGTCGAAGCCCTCGTCGCGAGCGGTCTTGGCGAAACCCGGATACATCTGGGTGTATTCGTAGGTCTCGCCCGCGATCGCCGACCGGAGGTTGTCGGCAGTGCTGCCGACGGGCTCACCGGTGGCCGGGTCGCCGACCTCGGCGAGGAAGTCGAAGTGCCCGAACGCATGACCGGTCTCACCTTCGGCGACCGAACGGAACAGCATCGCGATGTCGGGCTCACCTTCGACGTCGGCCTTCTGCGCGAAGTAGAGGTAACGGCGATTCGCCTGGCTTTCGCCTGCGAACGCTTCCTTCAGGTTGTCGTGGGTCTTCGTACCCTTCAGATCAGGCATTGGGTGTGCTCCTTGTGCTGGTTGTTGAGGGCGGGTGGATGAACTGGGCGGAACCGCGCGACGGCGCTACACACTCACGGCACACGTCTCGCACGTGCCCCGGAAGATGACATCGATGTCGTCGACTTGGAAGGTGCGCGCGTACCGGCGTGGGAGGACGAGGTCGTCAAACGCGACCGGCAGGTCGCGCACGCAGCCACACGCACGGCAGACAAGGTGGTGATGGCCGATGTCGACGTTGGGATCGACCCGGACGCTGCCGGTCCCGAGGTCGAGCAGCCGCACCTCACCGAGCGCTTCGAGATCGTGCACCGTTTGGTAGACGGTCTTGCGCGAGATCGTGGGCATCACCACGCGCACCGCGTCGTACAGCGCATCGACGGTGGGGTGACGTTCGTTGCCGACAAGCTGCGCGATGATCCGCTCGCGCTGCGGGGTGACGCGCATGCCGCGGGCGTGCAGCGCTTCGGTGATCGCCTCGACGCTTCGCATGGCCGAGAGCCTATCAACATCGAGTGTCAGTTACCAAATCGTGTTGTGAGCGAGCGCAGCGCACTGGCACGGAACGCAGGCCATGCGGCGTCACGACCGGGACGGCGCGACGCCGCGCGGGGTGAGCACGCAGAACTCGTTGCCTTCAGGGTCGGCCAGCACCACCCACGACACGTCATCGCCCTGGCCGATGTCGACGCGCCGAGCCCCCGCGGCCACGAGCCGGTCGACCTCGGCCGCCTGGTCGTCGGTTGCGTAGGGCGCGATGTCGAGATGGACCCTGTTCTTGACCACTTTCTGATCGGCCACGCCGAGAAAGTCGAGGTCGGGTGGCGCGCCATCGCGGCGAGCGAGGCGGGCATCACCGTCGGCGTCGATCACGATTTCGCGCCCGGTCGCCACGGCCCAGAACGCCGCGGCGCGGCGCGACTCGATCGCGTCGACCGAGACCGCAGCAAGGGGGCCGTGTCCGGTGTAGCGGTCGTTCGGTGCCAACACACAGAACTCGTTGCCCTCAGGATCGGCCAGCACCACCCACGACACGTCACGTTGGCCAACGTCGACGTGCTGCGCTCCTGCTGCAACCAACCGATCCACGATCGCGACCTGATCGGCGTCCGACTGGCTCGCCAGATCGAGATGCACACGGTTCTTGGCGACCTTCGGATCCGTCGTCGAGCCGAACACGAGGCCGGGAACGAGATCGGTCGCTTCGTTGCCGTCGGGCTCCACGACCGTCTCGTCGTCGGCGTCGTACTGCACCGGCCATCCGAGCGCGTCGGACCACCACTGCGCCAGCCCACGATGGTCGTGCGCGTCAAAAACTACGCTCACGAGTCGGGTCGGCACGTGCGTATCCTTCCCCACGGCGGCGCTTTGCAACCAACCGTCACCCGGAACACACCGCCGGCAGGGGCAATCGTTCAGCAGCCCTTGTAGACGACCTCACCGGCTTTGGTGTCGTAGTAGCAGTCGAGTTGGTGGGCAGTCACCGGATGGGCCGCGTCGTACCCCTTCGGCGTGAGCGCAGGATTGGCATCGCTGAACACGCCCCATGGCGAAGGCTTCCCAGGCACAGCCCACGTGTGTACGAGCCACGTCGAACCGTCGACGGCATTCTCCCTCGTGCATCCCGGGTCGCCCGGAGCGCGCGACGCTGTCGTACCGGGCAACGCCTTGCAGTATCCGTGGCTGTGTGGCACATCGTGGCCGCCCGCGAAAAGTTGCGGCACGCCGCCAGGATCAACGACCGCGTAGGCGTAGCCCACGATGGTGGAGGTGGGCAGGTCGCCCCCGTAGAGGAGGTATTCGGGATCGGCAGGATCGAACTTCTTGTCGATGCCGCGCGGCGTCTCCATGTGCAGGCCGAGACCCGGTGCGTAGAAACCGACGGGCTTGTAACCCAGGCGTCTGGCGTCGGCGAGTGTGGGCACTCGCGTGGCCACCGTCGCCGCGAGCGCGAGTTCGTGGCCCAAGGTGGAGCACACCGACGAGGACAGGACCGCGATCGCCGCGACGTCGAAGCCAGTGGCGTGCTGATGGCCGTGCAGCGATGTGAGCTGCGGCGCATCGTTCGGCCTGCAGCCGTACGGCACCGGCGCCGCGACGGGCGCACCGAACGCGTTCGTGGCCGGTGTCGTCGCGCCAACCTTCGGCGCGCGGGACGCGTCGCTGCGAGACCCGGGCGTGATGAGCCCAGCAATCGCTACAACGATAACGACGCTCGCGGTGATGACAACGCCGACGCGCGTCTCGCGTTGCAGGCGCCCAAAGTAGCGACGCGTTGGCCCGGGCGTGGAGGTAGGGCGCGCCCGCGGCAACAGGTCCTCAGCGCCAGCGTTCACACCAATAAATTACTCGGCCCCGTACGCGCGAACGGGACCCTCGCGCAGCAACGCGACGCGCGCGACGCGTTGCTTCCTACGCGTTGCGCGTCACGCGTTCGGGAAATGGCAGGCGACGAACTGGCCCGGGCGAATCTCTTCGATTTCGGGCTCGACCTCGGCGCACTTGGCCTCGGCCTTCGGACAGCGCGTGCGGAAACGGCATCCCGACGGTGGCGCAACCGGCGACGGGATTTCGCCACCCAGCGTGGTGCGTTCCGAGGCGCGCACCGACGGGTCGGGCACCGGGATCGCCGACAGCAGCGCTGCGGTGTAGGGGTGCGCGGGTTGCGAGTAGATCGCGTCAGGCGTGCCGACCTCACATACCTTGCCCAGATACATCACGACAACCCGGTCACTGACGTTCTTGACCACGGCGAGGTCGTGCGCGATGAAGATGAGCGTGAGCCCGTAGCGAGCCTTCATTGCCTCGAGAAGGTTCAGGATCTGGGCCTGCACGCTGACGTCGAGCGCCGAAACCGGTTCGTCGCAGATGATCAGTTTCGGATCGGTGGCCACTGCCCGCGCGATCGAGATGCGCTGGCATTGCCCGCCCGAGAACTGGTGCGGTCGGCGGCCGCGCTGGAGCGCGGGGTCGAGCCCGACGGCGTCCATCAACTCGTCGACCTTCGCCTGTTGCTCGGCGTCGGTGCCGACCTTCCAGATGCGCAGGCCCTCGGCGATGATGTCTTCGACCTTGCGGCGCGGGTTGAGCGAGCTGATCGGGTCCTGGAAGATCATCTGGATCTTCGTGCGGAGTCGACGCAGCTCTTGGCCTTTCAGCTGCGCAAGGTCGGTGCCGTCGAACAAGACTTTGCCCGACTTCGGCGGCGGCAATTGCATGATCGCCTTGCCGGTCGTGCTCTTGCCGCATCCCGACTCGCCCACAAGACCCAGCGTTTCGCCCTGCTTGACGTCGATGCTCACGTCGGTGACGGCATTGACCTTGAGGCCGGTCCGCCCGACGGGGAATTCCACGACGAGGTGCTCGACCCGAAGCAGGGTCTCATCCGCGGGGCGTAGGTGCGCGGTGCCGCTGCCGGCCATGGCTCAGTTGCCTCCGTTGACTGCCGGTGCAGATGCAGGTGCGGGTGCGGGTGCCGCTACCGCGGCGGCGCTCTGGTTGCGGGCCAAGGCCTCAGCTCCCTCGGGCGTACCAACGGGATAGAAGCAGGCAAAGGAGTGGCCCGGGGTTTCGCGTTCGGTCAACGGCGGCTCTTCCTCGAAGCAACGCGGCTGCGCGTACGGACAGCGTGGCGCGAAGCGACATCCCTTTGGCGGCTTCACGAGGTCGGGCGGGCGGCCGCCGATCGCGTCGAGGTGCGAGTGGCTCGGCTGGTCGAGCCTCGGGATGCTCTTCAGCAAGGCTTCGGTGTAGGGATGGCGCATCTCGGCAAACAGCGTGCGCGTCGGGGCTTTTTCGATTGCCTTGCCGGCGTACATCACCATGATGTCGTCGGTGCGGCCGGCGACAACACCCAGGTCGTGGGTGACCAGGATCATCGCCATGAACCGTTCGCGCTGCTGTTCCTGGAGCAAGTCGAGGATCTGGGCCTGCACGGTGACATCGAGCGCGGTGGTCGGTTCGTCGGCAAACAACAGCTTCGGGCCACACGCGAGTGCGATAGCAATCATGACGCGCTGGCGCATCCCGCCCGACATCTCGAACGCGTATTGGTTCATGCGACGGTGGGGTTCGGGAATGCCGACGCTCGTGAGCAGTTCCAGCGCGGTTTCATCGGCGAACTGGCGAGTGACGTCGAGGTGATGGCGCAGCGATTCGGTGATCTGTTTGCCGACCTTCATCACCGGGTTCAGCGCCGTCATCGGGTCTTGGAACACCATCGCCATCTGCGTGCCCCAGAGCGAGCGCAGCGCACCCGACGCCGCGTCACCGATCTCGACGCCCTCGTAACGGATGCTGCCACCGCGCACGACATTGCGTTTCGGCAGCAACCCCATGATGCTCTTCGACAGGACCGACTTCCCGCAGCCTGACTCCCCCACCACGCCCAAGGTCTTGCCCCGCTCAAGCGTGAACGTCACGCCGTCAACGGCGCGCACGAGACCGCGCGGCGTCTTGAACGCGGTGGTGACGTCACGTAGTTGGAGCAACGGTTCGCCAGAAGGCGACCCCGTCATGTCGTCGCTCACAGCGAGCTCTCCCGCACGTCGAAACGGGCGCGTACAACGTCGCCGAGATAGTTGAGCGACAGCACCGTGAGGAAGATGAACACGACCGGCTCGAACAGTAGGTAGCCGAGGTTCGTGCTGATCGCCGCGCGGTTGCTCGCGATGAGCACGCCCCACGAGATCGAGGGGTCGTGCACGCCGATACCGAGCACGGCAAGACCGCCTTCGGCGACAATCACGACGCCGATGCCCAGCAGGCCGATCGAGAACATTGCTGGCAACACGTTCGGCAGCACCTCGCGGAACATCACACGGAAGGCGCCGGCGCCCTGGGCCCTCGCCGCGAGCACGAACTCACGTTGCGACCAAGCGATCGTGTTGGCCCTCGTGATGCGCCCAAGGACCGGCGTCGACACGACTGCCAACGCAATGATCAACACGACGAGGCGGCGCACCGGCGTCACGGGCGAGAACTGCACCGAAGTACCGACGATGTGCGGCTGGTCGTTCGACAGCGCGGTCACGAGCGCGAGCGCCAGCACGAGTTGCGGCACTGCGAGCATCACGTTGAACACGCCGGTGATCACGGTGTCGGCCCACCGCCCCACGTATCCCGCGACCAGGCCGAAAAAGCCTCCGACGAGCATGCCGAACGCGACCGAACCAAATCCCAACGTGAGCGAACTGCGCGCGCCCCAGAGCAACAACGCGAGTTGGTCGCGACCGAGGTCGTCGACCCCGAGGATGTGCGAGCCGTTCTTGAACGGCGCGAGCTTCGCGAACGAAAAGTAGTCGCCGGTGTTCTTTAGCCCGATGAAGGGCACAAGTATGCCCGCGACAATGATGGCGACGAGCCAACCGAGCGCGAGCCAGGCCCCGATGCCGAACCGCTTTGGTGGCGACGCCTCGACCCCAAGCGGTTCCGCACCCGTGCTCGCAATGCCAGCAACGACGGTGGTACCCGGCCCGGGCGAGTCCGGGTTAGGCGAGAGCTCTTGCACTGCGCACCCGTGGATCGAGGACCGTATACAGCAAGTCGATGAAGATGTTGACGGCCACGTAGCCGATCGCGATCACGGCAACGAGGCTCTGGATCTCCTGGTACTGGCGTTGTGTGATGGCGCTGAAGATCTCGGTACCCATGCCAGGGATCTGGAAGATGACCTCGACGACAACCGTGCCGCCCACGAGCGCACCGATGTTGAGGCCAGCAACGGTCAGCAGCGTAAGACTCGACGGGCGCAGCGCATGACGCCACAACACGCGCCGGTCCGTCATGCCCTTCGCGCGCGCCATGGCGACGAAGTCTTCCTGGAGCGTCTGGATCATGTCGCTGCGCAGGAGTCGCATGTAGCCCGAGATCTGGCCGACCGCGAGCGCGATCGCAGGCAGGATCATGGATTTGATGTGCTCGACGTGGTTCGCGCCGAAATACGTGAACGACGAGGGCAGCCACCGGTACTTCACCGCCACGATCTGCAACAAGATGATGCCAAGTGCGAAGTCGGGGATGGCAATGAGACCGAAGGCGCTGGTACTGAGCACCTTGTCGAGCCACGTGCCGGCCCGGTAGGCCGACAGCACGCCGAGCGGGATGGCCACGATGATCGTGATGACCATCGCAAAGGCCATCAGCTCAAGCGAGATCGGCAGGGCGTGCTTGATGGCGTCGTACGCGGGGCTGCCTCCGCTCGGGCCGTGGAAGATCTGCCCGAAGTCACCGTGCAGGAAGCCCTTCAACCAGTCGAAGTACTGCACCCAGAAATTGCGGTCATAGCCAAGTTGATGGCGCAACGCTCCGATCCTCTTCACGTCGAAGAAGCCGACCATCGAGATGACGGGGTCGCCGGGGATGAACTTGATGAGGGCGAACGAGAACAGCGACACGAGGAACGTCACCACGACCAGCGACCCAAGGCGCCGGAGTACGTAGAGCCACATCGGTCGAAGTCCTCGTTGCCCTCAGCGAGCCCGGACGATCGCGTTTCCTACTTGCTCTTCCATAGACCTGCGGGATCGACGCCGCTCGACAGACCCTCGAACGGCTTCTCACCGACCGCGTTCACCGATGTTGCGGTCGGCAACGCAAGGTTCGCGATCCCGTGCATCTGCAGCGACGACGGCACCGACCAGAGTGCGTAGTAGCCCCAGAGCTCCCAGAGCTGCGCCGCGAACTCCTTGTTGATGTTCTCGTAGGCCGTCTTGCGTGCGGTGGGATCGGTCGTGGTACGCCCATCGTCAAGGTTCTTGTTGATGACCGCGTCGTTGAACTTCGAGAAGTTGACGAGGTTGTCACAGGCGTTCGCGGCCGGGAACGTCGACGGCTGGGTCGCCGGCGCCGGAGCGTCGCAGTGCCACCACACGTACTGGTCGTCGGGGTCGAAGCCAGGGTGGTTACGCCAACCTTGCGCCTGGAAGTTGCCCGAGATCGCGTCGTTGATGTACTGCGACTGGTCAGCCTGGCGGACCGACACGTCCATCCCTGCGGCCTGCATGAAGCCCTTGACGACGAGCGCCGACTTCTGCGAATCGGAGTCGTTCGGCGCGCCGTACTGGAACTTCAGCTTCTGGCCGGTCTCGGTCTCGTACTTCTTCACGTACGTCTTGGCCATCGCGAGGTTGTAGTCGGGCAACTTCGTCTCGCTCGCCGGCAGGTAGCCGAGCACACCCGGTGCAAACGGGCCACTTGCCTTCTGCAGCAGACCGTTCTGGCGCTCCACGTTGTACTGGTCGCGGTTGAACGCGTAGGCGAAGGCCTTGCGGGCGTTGATGTTGTTGAACGGCTCGGTCTTCTCGTTGAGGATCGTGTAGTTGATCTCGGTGTCCTTGTCCGTTGCAAGAATCTTGAGCTTGTTGGACTTGGCGTCGTCTTGGAACGGCTTGATCGCAAGCGTGTTGTCGGTGACCGCGAGGTCGAGCGAGCCGCTACGCATGCCGGCGATGAGGCTGCTCGTCTCGAGCACCGTCTTGAACGTCAGCTTGTCGAGGTACGGGAGTTGCTTGCCGTTCTTGTCCTTGCGCCAATAGTTCGGGTTCTTGACGACGGTGAGGTGGTTGTTCGGCGTCCAGTCACCGTTGAACATGAACGGGCCAGTACCGATCATCTTGTCGAAGCAGTGATCGGGGCTGTCGAGCTGGGCCTGGGCCATGATCCCCAGCCGCCCGTACTGGTACAGGTGCGACGGGAACGTGCTCCACGGCTTGTTCATGTTGACGACAACCGTGTCGGTGCCGGCCGCCTGCACATCTTTGATGTTGGAGAAGACGAAGATGAACAGCAGCGGGTTGCGCAGGTTGTCGCCGTTGGCCTTCTTCTTCGTGTACGCGCCGCGGTACGCGTCGAGGTTGTTTTTCACAACCGTCGCGTCGAGCGCGGTGCCGTCATGGAACTTGATGCCGGACCGGAGCTTGATCGTCCAGGTCTTGAAGTCGGCGTTCGGGGTGACCGACGTGGCCAGCGAACCTTGGTAACCGCCCTTGTCGTCGGGCACCATCAGCGTGTCGTAGATGGCGCGGGCAACTTGGATACCCGCCGCCGCGAGCTGGGCCTCGACGAGGCACCAACCACCGGTGGTGTCGGCCTCGAGTGCCATCGTGGCCGAGCCGCCTGACACCGGCGTGAGGCTGGATTCGTCAACCTGGCCCGACGCGCCCTGCGTCGTGGCCGGGCCGTTGTTGGTACTCGTCGCAGTGCCGCTGCCACCTCCGCACGCCGCGGCGACGAGGCCGAACGTGACAATGGCGGCGACGGCCTTGGGCAGCTGACGTCCGACGTGCGCGCGGTACCGGGTCACGGTCCCCCCTCGTGGCCGTTCGTCCACAGAACGACGGCCTGTTAGCGGATGCGATGGATTGCGATTGGTGTTGCGGGTGTTGATGAACGCTCTGTAACCGGTTGTGACGCCGGTCACGTAGCGGACTATAGCGACGCAAGCTAAAGAAGCGACGCCACTCGTGTCAATGTCGTCTCGCGGTCGCGGCGGCCGCAGTCATGCCAGGTGGGTGACCACGTTGCGGCGGCGCTCACCACGCCGGGTCGCAATCACTGTCGGCGTGATCCTGACCCGGCGGCCGACCAGCTCGCTCTGTTCCGCGGCCGTGAGGAGGTCGACGTCGTCGATACGGGCGTAGAGGCGAGGGCCCACCGGCGCGGAGGGCGTGGCAGGCGCCTCGACGTCGCAGATGACCACACCCCATTGGGGCGCGCCGTCGGTGCCGTGCACCACCGAGTAGGCGGCGACCGTGGCTTCGTCGCTCGCGGCGCCGTGCACTCCTTCGGAAGGTGGGTGCGGGGACTCGACGATCTCTCGGCGCGGGTGGGCCGAGTCGACTCGCTGCTGGATCGCTGGGGCGTCCGGTGGCGTCGCGGGGCCGGGGTGAGACGAGTAGAGCGCGGCAACGTGTTTGGTCATGTGCATGCCCACGCCGGTGACCAGACCGAGCGCGGCGCGCCGTTCGCGAAGCCGGCGGGTCATTTCCGCGATGGAATGCGTCATGTAACCGCTCGCCGCGCCGCCGTGATACGGCAACCCTCCGGTGACGGTGAGCGCCCGGGCATCGTCGGCCCCAAGACCGAGCGCATCGCGGGCGAAGTGCAGGCTCGAAGGAAAGCAGCTGTAGAGGTCGAAGAGTTCGACGCCGTCGATGTCGGTGCCTGCGCCCCGCAGCGCCTCGCTCATCGCCGCGGCCATCGCAGGGCTGCGCCAGAGGTCGGCGTGTTCGGCCACGTACACGGGGTCCATCGCGTAGCACCAACCTCGAAGGTAGACGCGCCGATCAGCGGGCACGCCGAGCCGGTCGGCCACGTCCTCGCTCGCGACGATGACGGCCGCGGCCATATCGACGTCCATCACCGAGATCATGTATTTCGTGTACGGATAGCCGACCATGCGGTTATCGGGTCGCGCGCGTTCGATGTCGTCGGCCGAACGCCGCGTGCGAAACCAGGCCTCGGGGTTTGCGGTCGCGACGTTGGTCATCGGTGCGAGCATGGTCGCGATTTCGTGGCGGTATGCGTCGAGCGCGACGCCGAGATGGGCACGGCGCGCGTTGTCGAACAGGGCGAAGGTGAGCCAGGCCTGGAACACGTCGTGCGCGACCTCCGCCGGATGGAACGGCGCCTCCCACGGGAACGGCGCAGCCGCAACGGGTGGGAACGACCCCGCCATGGCCTCGCCCCGCTTGGCTTGGGCCTTCTGGGTGGCGAGCGCCTCGCCGCTGACGATCACGGCCAGGTCGAGATCACCGGCGACGATCCGCCCGGCCGCGCCGTTGATGAGTTGTTGCGGCGTGGTGCCGCCGACGCCGCTGTAGTGCAGGCGCCGAGGGGCGACACCAAGGCGGTCGGCCAGGCGCTGCGGCGCGTCGTCGTATTGCCAGGTCTGGCAGTACACCACCTCGAGCGCGTCGACCGCGTCGAGCACGCGCTGCGGCGTCGCGCCCGCGTCTGCCGCGGCGTCGCGCACAACCTGTTCCCACATGTCGAGCGGCTCGGGAGCATCCAACCCCCGCCATGTGTGACTCCCCACCCCAACCACACACACCCGCGCACCCATGCCGCTGATTATCTCAGAGGCCGCGGGCTGGAGCTGACTGGGATGTCAGGTTCGCGCGAGACTCGCCGCCGATGGCTGCGAAGGATCCGAGTGGCGCACAACACTTGGCGTTGGTGACGGCGCCGTTTCGGGGCGAGGGAATGGACGCGCTGCGCCAACTCGCCGACGTGGTCTACGACCCATGGATCGAACAGCGCCCGCTGCGCATCTACAAAGCCGCCGACCTCGCCGTTCGCATCGACGCCGAGGGCGCCGACATCCTGATCGTCGAATCCGACCAGGTGAAGGGGCCCGTGTTCGAGCGACAGCTGCGCGTTATCGGGAGTTGTCGCGGCGACCCGAACAACGTCGACATCCCTGCGGCGACCGCGGCCGGCATCCCGGTGCTCAACGCTCCCGGCCGCAACGCCGATGCCGTCGCCGAGATGACCTTGGCCCTCCTGTTCGCCGTCAACCGTTGGATCGTCCAGGGCGACGCCGATGTTCGCAGCGGCCAGGTGTACGCGAACGGCGTCATCCCCTACCAGCGCTACCGCGCCTGGCAACTCGCCGGCCGCACGGCGGGCGTCGTCGGCCTTGGCGCAGTCGGACGGGCCACGAAGTGGCGCCTCGAAGGCATCGGGATGCATGTGCTCGCATTCGATCCCTACAACCCCGACGCGACCCACCGCGACCTCGACGCGATGCTCGCGGAGTGCGACGTCGTGAGCATGCACGCGGCCGTCACGCCCGAGACCAACGCCATGGTGGGCGCGGCGCAGTTCGACGCCATGAAGCCGGGCGCGATCTTCCTCAACAGCGCCCGAGCAATGTTGCACGACACTGACGCGCTCGTCGCTGCGTTGCAATCAGGTCACCTCGGCGGTGCCGGCCTCGACCACTTCGTCGGCGAGAACCTGCCCACCGACCATCCGCTCGTGGCGATGCAGAACGTCGTGCTCACCCCGCACATTGGCGGCGCGACCTACGACGTCGAGGCGAACCAGGCCGCGATGGTCGCGGCCGACGTTGCGCGCGTGCTCGCCGGCGACAAACCCGTGTTCTGCGTCAACCCGGAGGTGCTCGGATAGTGCCCGTCAAGCTCACCGCACAAGAGACCAAGGAGATGCTCCTCGCAACGGCGAAGGACATGATCGCCAAGGATCTCGTGGAGGGCACCGCGGGAAACCTCAGCGCTCGCCTCCCCGACGGCAACGCGGTACTCACGCCGAGCTCACTCGCGTACGAGACGATGACGCTCGACGACCTTGTCGTGTGCGACCTCGACGGGAATGTGCTCGAGGGCACGCGCAGCCCGACGACCGAAAAGGATCTGCACCTCGAGTGCCTCCGCGAGCACGACGACATCCACGCCGTGATGCACTGCCACGCCAAGTACTGCACGATGTTCGCCGTCACGCGCACGCCGATCCCGTGCATCATCGAAGAGGTCCACGCGTTCATCGGCGGCGACGTTGGCGTGGCTGAGTACTGCATGACGGGCAGCAAGGCGCTCGGCAAAGAGGTTGCCCGCCATGTCGGCGACCGTGCGGCGGTGCTCATGGCGAATCACGGCCTGCTCACCGTGGGCAAGCACCCCGCTGATTGCCTGAAGCTGGCCTTATTGGTGGAACGCACCGCCGAGATCGTGTGGGGTGCGCACCTGCTCGGCGCGCTCGTGCCGCTGCCCGACAGCACAGTCGACAAGATGGCGCCGATCTACAAGAACTTCATGCGGGCGTGACTATTGCTCCGCTCCGCTGCGCGGCGAGCGACCGCGTGTACCGGGTTTGACTGCGCCAGGTGGTGCGGTCGCCGCACCCGACTGGGCTCGGATGGTGTCGGCTGGTAGGACGAGCCTGTCGCGTCAGCGCTTGCGTAACAAGGTGAGGCCGTCGGCAATGGGGAGCATGACGGTGTCGACGCGTTCGTCGGCAGCCACCTTGTCGTTGAATGCCCTGATGGCAACGGTGTTGTCGTCGTTGATCGACGGATCGATCACGCTGCCGCTCCACAGCACGTTGTCGACCAGGATCACGCCGTTCGGTCGCATCCTCGGCAACAGTTCGTCGTAATAACCGGCATAGTTCGGCTTGTCGGCGTCGATGAAGGCCAGGTCGATCGTGGCGTCGGCCGGCAACGCGCGCAGCGTGTCGAGAGCCGGACCGATACGCAGTTCGATGCGGTCGGCGACGCCGGCGGCCTCCCAGTGCGGGCGACCGATGCTCGTCCACTCGTCGCTGACGTCGCAGCACAACAAATGGCCCGAAGCGCCGAGGCCGCGCGCGATGCACAACGCCGAGTAACCGGTGAACGTGCCCACTTCGACGGCGCTGCGGGCACCGATCGACGCCGCGAGCAGCGTGAGGAATGCTCCCTGTTCAGGCGCGATCTGCATCATCGCGACACCACCGAGCGCGGCGGTTGCGTCGATGAGCGCACGCTGCGCGTCGTCGGGTGGCGTGCCGTGCGCAACGAGATACTCGTGGATCTCGCTGCCGAGAAAGAAGCTCTTGGGTTCGGTCACGGCGAGCACCGTATCCCTGAGCAACAACACGTCCTCGAGTCACCTGACAACAGCGTCAGTCACGGTTAGAGTCCCGGCGCGCCTAATCCCTGGGGGACACGAGTGTGAGCGAGCTCCATCAGGGAACGGAGCCGACGGCCGCATCGTTGGTCGCGACGGTGCTCGACGAAGAAGCGCGCCGCCAAGAAGCGCAAGCCCGCGCGCGCGAGCAGGTGATCTTCCCCGACGATCTGCTCCCGGGCGTCAACTCCGAACCGATCACGATGCGCCAGGGCCTCAAGGTCGGCGGCTCAGCGATGTTCGTCGTGCTCACGCTCATCAAGGCCTTCGACGAACTCGAAGGCGCGGCCATGAGCCTCCTCGGCCCCGACATTCGCCGCACGTTCCACGTGAGCGAGGGCACCGTCGTGTTCATCGCGACGGCAAGTAGCGCGTTCTTCGTGCTCGGGGCGGTACCGATGGGTTGGCTCGCCGACCGCGTGAAGCGCGTTCCCATCGTGGGCCTGGCGGCGTTCGTGTTCGGTGGTTTCGTGTTCCTGAGCGGCCTCGCCGCGAACGCGTTCATCTTGTTCTGGACGCGCTTTTTCTCCGGGTTGGCGAAAGCGAGCACGATCACGGTGCACGGCACGCTGATCGCCGACAACTACCCCATCGGCGTACGCGCGCGCATGTCGGCCGCGAGCGACATGGCCGCGCACGCGCTCGTCGGCAACGTCAGCCCCCTCCTCGTGGCTGCGATCGCGACCATTGCCGGCGGGGGCGAGGGCTGGCGGTGGGCGTGGATCGTGCTCGGCGTGCCTGCCTTCATCGTTGGCTTCACCGCGTTCGGGCTCAAGGAACCGCCGCGCGGCCAGTTCGAGAAGCAGGACGTGCTCGGCGAGGTCGTCGACGACGAACACCCGATGCCGATCTCGATGGAGTCGGCGTTCGCTCGGCTCAAGAAGATCCGCACGATTCGGTCGGTGCTCGTGGCGTTCTGCGCCCTTGGCTTCGGCCTGTTCTCCGTCGGTCCGCTCACGAACTTCTACCTCGATCACACGCTGAAGCTCGACCTCTGGCAGCGCGCGATCGTCGGCAGCATCATTGGCCTCACCGCATTGCCGATCTTGCCGTTCGTCGGCCGTCACTTCGACAAGGTCTACCGCCGCGATCCGGCCAAGGCCCTCGCACTCGTGGGCGCCATGATCGCACCCTCGGCGATCCTCACGCCGCTGCAGTTCTCGACGCACAACATCGTCGTGTTCACGCTTTTGGGCGTGCCCCAGTCGGTGCTCACCACGGCGGCGTTCGCGATGGTCGGCCCGGTTGTCCAGGCCGTGTGCCCGTACAAGTTGCGCGGCATGGGCGCATCGCTGTCGACGATGTACATCTTTTTCATCGGTGGCTTCGGCGGCGGCATCATCGCCGACTTCTTCACCGACGCCATCGGTACGCGCGGCACGCTCATCGCGCTGGGAGTTCCGTCGAGCCTCATCGGCGGCCTCCTGCTCATCAACGGCGCGCGCTACATCCGCAACGACCTGTCACTTGTCGTCGAGGAACTCCTGGAGGAACAAGAGGAATACCGCAAGCGCGCCGAACTTGGCGCACACACCCCGGTCATCCAGGTCGTCAACGCCGACTATTCGTACGGCGAGGTGCAGGTGTTGTTCGACGTGAACTTCGAGGTGCGAAGCGGCGAGACGCTGGCGCTCCTCGGCACCAACGGCGCGGGCAAGAGCACGATCCTGCGCATGATCAGCGGCCTGGGCATCCCGCAGCGCGGCGTGATCCGCCTCGACGGACGCGACATGACCTACGTCGCACCAGAGTCGCGAGCCAAGCTCGGCGTGATGCAGCTCCCCGGCGGCAAGGGCATCTTTCCTGGTCTTTCGGTCGGCCAGAACCTCGTCGTGAGCGCACGGATGCACACCAAAGGCAAGGCCGCGATCGCAGCCAAGGTCGCCGAGGTCCTCGACATCTTCCCCGAGCTGCTCGAGCGCCGCGACCAGCGAGCGTCGAGTCTGTCGGGCGGCCAACAACAGATGCTCGCCCTGGCCCGAGTCCTGATGCACGATCCGCGGATCCTGCTCATCGATGAACTCTCGTTGGGGCTCGCCCCTGTTGTGGTGCAGCGCCTCCTCGAAGTGGTCGAAACACTCAAGGCCCGCGGCCAGACGATGATCATCGTGGAGCAATCGCTCAACGTCGCGCTTGCCGTGGCCGACCGCGCGATCTTCCTCGAAAAGGGTGAAGTCCGGTTCGAGGGCTCCGCGCAGGAGCTCATCGACCGCGACGATCTCGCGCGCGCGGTGTTCTTCGGCACGGAAGGCGGCTGATGCTTGCGGCGGTCTTCACGTGGGAAGGCGTCGTCAAAGGGGTCGTGAACGGCGCGGAGATCGCGCTCGTCGCGATGGGGCTCGTGCTCGTGTACCGATCGAGCCGCGTCATCAATTTCGCGGCGGGTGCCATCGGGCTGCCGGCAACCGCGCTCCTCGGTTACATGGTCGCCGCGCAGGGATTTCCGTATTGGCCGTCGCTGATCGTGGTCATGCTCGTGGGTGCACTCACGGGAACCATCATCGAACTCGCGGTCTTCCGCCGCCTTTCCAAGAGCCCGCGAGTCATCCTCTTCGTTGCCACCATCGGCGTCGCCGAGTTGTGCCAGGCGATCTACACCTACGTACCCGGGTACAAGACGGGCACAGCAGCAACACAGTTTCCCGTGCCGTTCACCGGCACGTTTCATCCCCGCGCCGACACGCTCATCACCGCGAACCAGATCCTGATCGTCGCAGTCGTTGCCGTCGTCGCCGCAGTGCTGTGGTGGCTCCTCGGGCACACTGCGTTCGGCGACGACGTGCAAGCTGCGGCCACCAACGCCGACCTCGCGCGCATGACGGGGATCAGCCCGAAGCTGCTGACGACGTGCGTGTGGTCGATCGCTGGACTGCTCTCCGCGCTCGGCTTGATCCTGACGGCCACCGATACGGGGTCGGCCGACCTCTCTGCCATCGGACCAGGCACACTGATGCTCGCGCTCGCGGCCGCGCTGATGGGACGCATGCAGTCGTTCCCGGCCGCGGTCGCCGGCGCGCTCGGCATTGGCCTTGCTGAACAGACGGTGTACCAGAATTTCCCGAACGACACCGGTGTCGTGCAGTTCGTCGTATTCCTGTTGGTACTCGTACTCGTCGCGCGGCACAGCCGCGATGGCGACACCGGCGGCGAGAGCTTTCAGTTCGCGCCACGCGTCACGAGCGTGCCCGAACGCCTGCGCGACATCTGGTGGGTCCGCAGGATGCCCCAGGGCGTCGCGCTCGTCGCCCTCGCGGCCGCGATCCTGTTGCCGCTCACCACACGTTCTTCCGAACGACATCTGCTCTGGGCCACGATCCTCGGCTTCGCGCTGTGCGCGGTATCGGCCGTCATCCTCACCGGTTGGGCTGGCCAGCTCTCGCTCGGCCAGATGGCGTTCGCCGGGATCGGGGCCCTCACCGCGGCGACATTTGCCCGCGGCATGCGCGCCAACATCGGTTGGCATTCGCTGCGCATCATCAACGGACGGCTGCAACCCGTCAGCTTCCCGTGGACGATCCTGCTCGGCGCGCTCATGGCGAGTGCCGCCGCGGCGCTCGTCGGTATCGGCGCGCTGCGCGTGCGCGGGCTTCTCTTGGCTGCGAGCACGATCGCATTCGCGATCGCGTGCGAGGTGTACCTGTTCCACCGACCGTTCTTCACCGGTGGCGAATCGACCGTCAGCATCCCGCGTGTCGACATCGGCCCACTCGAACTCACCCACCGCAACCGCGCCTATTACTACTTCGCCTTGATCGTGCTCTGCGTCGTGCTCGTGATCGTCGCGCGCATCCGACGCAGCGGCATAGGGCGCATCATCATCGGCGTGCGTGAAAACGAAAACGCGGCGTCGGCGATGACGGTCTCGCCCACGCGGGCGAAACTGATCGCGTTCGCACTCGGCGGTTTCGTCGCCGGGCTTGGCGGCGGGATCCTCGGCGCGGTCAATACGTCGTTCGGGCCTGCGCAACGTTTCTTTCTCGTCGGCGACTCACTGGCGCTCGTGGCCATGGCCGTCATCGGCGGGCTCGGGTCGCTCTCGGGCGCGGTGCTCGGTGCACTGTGGGTCGTCGGTCTGCCGTCGTTCTGGCCCGACAACCCTGTGATCCCGCTGTTCACGTCGAGCATCGGACTGCTCATCATCTTGTTGTACTTCCCCGGCGGTTTCACCCAAGTCGGCTACTACACGCGCGATTCGCTGTTGCGATGGCTCGAACGCCGACTCCCGCCTGCGCCGGTGAAGGCGGCCACGGAACCGCCCGCGGCGATTGCTCGCCTCACTCCGGGTACGCCACCGACGAACTCCGACGGCAGCGTGCTGCGCACGCGCGATCTCACCGTTCGTTACGGCGGCAACGTCGCGCTGTTCGATGTCAATATCGCCGCACAAACCGGTGAGATCGTCGGCCTCATCGGCACGAACGGTGCCGGCAAATCGACACTGCTCAACGCCATCGGCGGTTACGCAGCGTCAACGGGACGCGTCGAACTTCTCGGCCAGGACATCAGCCATATGCGCCCCCATCGCCGCGCGCGCATCGGCCTCGGCCGCACGTTCCAGGCCGCGACGCTGTTCCCCGAACTCACCGTGCGCCAAACTGTCGAGCTCGCGCTCGAAGCGCGCAAGCGCACCGGCTTTTGGGCCAGCGCGCTGTTCCTGCCGAACTCTGGGGCGCTCGCGCGCCGCCGCCGCACCGAGGCCTCCGAGCTGATCGACTTCCTCGGGCTCGGCCGCTACGCCGATCGCTTCATCGCCGAGCTGTCCACCGGCACTCGGCGGATCGTGGAACTCACCGCGATGCTGGCCGTCCAACCTCGTGTCATCTGCCTCGACGAACCCACTGCGGGCGTGGCCCAACGCGAAGCCGAAGCCTTCGGTCCCCTCATTCGACGGATTCAGAAGGAACTCGACGCCACGATCCTCATCGTCGAGCACGACATGCCCATGATCATGTCGATCAGCGACCGGATGTACTGCCTCGAATCAGGCGCCGTGATCGCGCACGGCACACCAAGCCAGATGCGATCTGATCCGATCGTCATCGCGTCCTACCTCGGCACCGACGAACGAGCCATCGCCCGCAGTAACACCTAACAAGTAACCGCGGACATTGCGGCGACCGGCGTCGCCCGAGAGCGAGGAACGAGCGACGCGAGTGCGTAGGAAGCTCGCCGCGGAAGGCGAAGCCGTCGCAATAGATAGGCGCTACAGCTTCTTCTTGCACGCTCCGTTGCTGGCGTCGCCGATCTCGGTGATCGGCTTCCAGTCACCCTTGGCACCGATCGTCGAGTCGAACGACACGAGTCGCGCGGCGTCGTCGGCTGCGTACTTGCCCGTGCACAGCGACGCGTAGTTCGTCGGCACCAATTGGATCGGGCCGTAGCTGTTGACCGCAGCAATCCAGCTGTCGTTCGTGAGCCTGCCGCCGGCGCGTTCGGCAATCATTTTGAACATCGTGAGCTCACCGCAGAAGTCGGTCACACCCGTGTACACCTCGATGCGCTTGCCGTCCTTGTCCTTCTTCACTTCGCTGGGACCGAGCACGGTTTCGCCCGTGGCCTTCTGGTACACGTCGATGCAGTGCTGCAAGAGCGTGTTCTGGTGCGCCCAACGATCGTTCGCGCTCTGGCCGTCGGCGCTCAACATGCCCTCGTAGGGATTGGTCTTTCCCGTGCCCTTGAGCGCGACGACCTCGTCTTGGGCCTGCGACGATGCCGACGACGTGTCGGTGAGGAACAGCACACCAGGCAGTTCGGCCTTGATCTTTTCGACGAACTGCTTCGCCGACACCAAGTTGCCCGACATGAAGACGGCGTTGACTTTCTGCGACTTCCAGTTCTCGATGAACCCGCTGAGTTGGGCCTGAGCCTGGGTGGTGTCGGTGCCGGTGATACTCAAAGTGGCGCGTGATCCGACCGTCGTCCCGACCTTCTTCAGCGCCGGTACGACGATCTTGTCGATGATCTTCGGTGCACTGTCTTGGTCGCCGAGCGTGCCGACGACCTTGTCCTTGAGCAGACCTTCCTTGGCGGCGAGGTTCACCGCCACTTGGGCCACGCCTTCTTTGGTGGTGTCGGTGGTCAGCAATAGACCAGGCGTCGACGCGTCGATCATGAACTGATTGAGTTCGTGGCCGATGTGGATCGTGCTCTTGTCGTGCGTGAGACATTTCTGCCCGTCACCGCTGAAGTCGATGAACACGCCGAGGACGGCGAACACCTGGTCGTCGTCGGTGAGCTGCGTGCACAGCGTGAGCGGGTCGGGTTGACGACCAGGGATCGGGCAATACTTCTTGTAGTCCGGCACGATCTTGCGCCCGAGCACTCCGCCGTTGGCGTTGATGTCGTCGATCTCGGCTTGCGCGATCTTCTTCTCGTCGCCGCGCGTGTTGTCGACGAACGGCTTCAGGCACACGTCGTCAAGGATCAGGATCCCGACCTTGATCGTGCTTGCCGTGACGCCACGGAAGCTCGCGGTGAGCGGCTCGGCCACCGTCGATGACGTGGCCGCGAGGCCCTGCTTCGTGCTCGTCGTGCTCGCACTGTCCCCGTTGCTCGCACACGCGCCCAACAGCGCGACGGCGAGGAGTGCAGCTGCGAACGAGAAACGACGATGTGGCATCGTGGACCCCCCGGTCGTGGAGGGCCTGACAGTACCGTCAGCCGCGCCGCCGTGCACGGGATCGTTCCCGACCCTGACCACGCGCGGCGGCCGCACTACCTGGTTACCGCAAGCCGGGCGTAGAGCGGCCGCTCGCCGTGTCGCCGCAGGCGACACAAAGAGTCACCCCGCAGGCGACACAAAGAGTCACGCCAGGGCGACGAGGTCGAGGTAGTCGTCGGACCAGTAGTCGAGGGTGCCTTCGGGCATGACCAGGATGCGCTGGGGTGCAAGCTCGGCGACGAACTCGGGGTCGTGGCTCACCAACAACATTGCACCCTTCCAGTCCCGCAGCGCCGCGCCGACCGCGGCGCGTGACGGCGGGTCGAGGTTGTTGGTGGGTTCGTCGAGCAACAACACGTTGTGGCGGCCGGCGACGAGCATCGCGAGCGCGAGCTTCGTCTTTTCACCGCCCGAGAGCGTCGCGGCGTCTTGGTACGCCATCTCGCCCGACAGCCCGAACATCCCGAGCAGGTCGCGGCGCTGCTGGTCGGTGAAGCTGGGCGCCGCGTCGAGCATGTGATCGACGAGCGTGCGCCCGGCGATGATCGTCTCGTGTTCCTGGGCGTAGTACCCGAGCGACGCGCTGTGGCCTAGGGAAAAATGGCCGAGATCGGGTTCGAGTGACCCGGTGAGGATGCGGAGCAGCGTGGTCTTACCGGCGCCGTTGAGGCCGAGCACGAGGACCCGTTCGCCGCGACCGATGTCGAATGTGACGTCAGTGAACACGGTGTTGGCGCCGAACGCCTTGCCGATACCAACCGCGTCAAGCACGACCGCACCAGAGCGCGGCGGGTCGGGCAATCGCACCCGCATCACCTTGTCCTTGCGCGCTTTGGTGACCTGCGTGGTGCGGAGCTTGTCGACACGATGGTCGAGGTTCTTGGCAACTCGGGCGCGCTTTTGGGTTTGGCCGCGCATCGAGTCGGCGAGCGTCGAGAGCCGGCGGATCTCGACTTCCTGACGTTGCGCGACCTTGGCGCGCCGTTCCTCGTCGGCGGCACGCGCGGCGCGGTACTGCGTGTAGGTGCCCTTGTATTCGATGAGCTCGCCCTCGTCGAGGTGTAACACGCGTGTCAGGGCCTGATCGAGCAGTTCGATGTCGTGGCTCACCACGAGCAAGGCGCCGCGGTAATTGCGCAGGAAGCCCATCAACCATTGTTTGGCGTCGATGTCGAGGTGGTTGGTGGGTTCGTCGAGCATCAGTGCGTCGCTGCCTGCGAACAGGATGCGCGCCAGCTCCACCCGTCGACGCTCACCGCCGGAGAGGGCGTCGATCGGAAGGTCGAGACGGTCCGATTTCAGGCCGAGACCGGCGGCGATGCTGCGCACCTCGCTCTCGGCCGCGTAGCCGTCGAGGTGTTCGAACTCGTCGTGGGCGCGGCCGAGTTTGGCCACGTTGCGCTCCGAAGGATCGAGCTCGACATCGAGGCGGAGCTTTTCGATGCGCTGCACGAGCGCGTCGAGCCCGCGGCCGGACAACACGTGCGACAGTCCGGTGGCATCGACGCCACTCCCGCGCTTTTTGGGGTCTTGGGTGAGGTAGCCGAACGCCGCCGGGCGCGAAATCACCCCGGCCGCAGCCGGCTGTTCGCCCGCGATCACCTTGAGCAGCGACGTCTTGCCCGCGCCGTTGCGCCCGACCAGGCTGACCTTGTCGCCGGGCCGCAGCGTGAACGAGGCGCCGACGGTCGTCAGCCGACCACCTACCTCAACCGCGAGATCCCGTACCGACAGCATCCCCCATGGTCGCGCGTGCGGCCACCGCAGCCCGACCTGTTTCGCGTTCGACGACGCGCGATTCCACCGATTTCGGGCATGAACAGGGCGTTCGCATGGTTGGATGGGTTCGTCACGGTGACTGCTGAGCGGCTCCGCCCGAACCCGACGGCACCGGTGTCGGCTCCCTGGCCGGCCCCATTCGAGCCCCTGTACGACGGGGCGAATGCGGTCCTGGCCTTGAGCGCGCGCCGTCACGACGCCGACCCGGCGACGCGACGCGCTGTGGGTGATGCGCTGGCCGCGATGGCCGAACGGAGCCCAACGCTGGCGCTGACGACGGCGGCGCGCTGGCGGGCCGAGGATGGCCCCGCCGTCGAACCCCTGCTCGAGCGCGGGCTGCGTCCGCTCGTGGAACGCCGCGACCCGGCTGCCCTGCGCCTCGCTGGCTTCGCGCCCGAAGCACCGGTGCGCGTCGGCGAGCTTGCCGTGGTGCCCAGCACGATCACTATCGGCGAGCCGATCCGCATCTATTTGCGCATCGTGTCGACCGCCACCCACGATGCCGGGGCGCTCATCGACTGGCGAGTGGTCGAGCGTGACGACGCCCGGATCGTCGCGGGCGCAATACTGCTCCGACGCACGCTGCGTCCGTTGACGGCACTCGCGTTGCACCGCATCATCGACACATCGCACCCGCCGGCTCGCTGGCCCGCCGGGCAGTACCGGCTCGTGGTATCGGTCAACAGTCGCGACGACGCGGCCGCCGATTTCTCACTCCGTCGGCGCTGACGGCGTCTGCTTCGGACTCGTCCGCGTCGGTGGACGCGGCGTTGACTCGGCGCATGGGCACGTGG
>JBBREP010000047.1:0-27363 GCA_038202885.1 Acidimicrobiia bacterium
CGGCACTGCCCCCGCTCACGGCGTACATCGCGATCGGCTGCCACGCGGCCTACCGGCGCTACCCCGAGCTGACGGGAGCGATCGCGGACGCGACGGCACCCGAAGAGATTGGCCGGGCCGGTCGCAAGGTTGGCACCGAGATCGACACGGTGCGGCTCTGGTCGATCGTCAACTTCCATCTCGTCGGCCGCAGTGTGCTCGCGCAGGCCGGGATGCTCGACTTCGACGCCGATGTGGCGCGCACCGGCGTGGTGCTCGACTTCTGGGAACGCGCGTCGGGCGCGTTCCGCGGGGGCGACGGAACGCACCAGGCGGCCGATGCAGCGGGTGTCGTCACACCGTTTGTCGGGTATGTGCACGAGATCGTGGCGTCGTGCGCTCCGCTCGATGACGAGGCCCGCACGCGCATGACGCGCGTCAATGCGCTGCTGACGTCGTACGAATTCCTGCTCTGGTTCGATACGCGCTCGGGGTACCAAGACAGCGGCCCGTACGCGCTGCCCGACGGCCGCAGACTGTTGTTGCGTCAGTTCGTGAAGCTCGGCATCAGCGACTTTCCGTGGAGCCACGAGGTCGCGGCCGATATGCCGTTCTCGAGTGTGATCGGCGCGTTCGTGCTCGACGGTGTCGACCTGTCGGTAACCGACTTCGGGACGGTGGTCACGAACCCCGAGGATTACCTGGGTCATGTGCAGGAGTTCGCGATGTTCGACACGGCCGGCGGTGTCTTGCGGGCCCTCGACCACGCCGAGATCGATGCACTCGGCGCCGCGGCCAAAGCCGCGCAGCGCGCCCACTATCGAAAGATCGCGTCGATGGAACGCAGCGCCAAGATCGATGCCGGCGCGTACGTCTACTTCTCGTTCCTGCGCCCGTTCGCGGCGGTTGCCGGTATCGCCGATGCGCTCGACTGGACGGTGCCGCGTGACAGCATGGATCTCTATCCCTTTCTCTCGCTGATCGAGGGCATGCCCGAAGGTCCGGCCGTGATCGACCCCGCCGAGTACTACCCACCCATCCCATGACGACCCCACCGATGCGTCGTTTCGGGGGTCTATGTGACCCCCAAACGACGCATCGGCGAGGGCTTGTGCTGTGTCGGTGAGGTGATGAGCGCACGTCGTGATGAAGCGCGCCACGGCGCGGGTGCGGGGGAGTGGTGGGGCGAGAGCTGGTCCGTCGACTTCGCAGCGATCGACGGATCGATCGGCGGCTACGTGCGTTTCGAGCTGTATCCGAACCAGCGCCGTGCGTGGTGCTGGGTCAACATCGTGCGCGCCGACGGCACCGTCGTCGTGCGCGATCACGACGTGCCGATGCCTACGGGCCGCGCGTTGCTCGCGCGCTCGGAGGCATTGTGGTGCGAGCTGATCTGCGAGACCCCGATGGAACACTGGTCGATCGGCGTGGAGGCCTTCGGGGTGCGGCTCGATGATCCGCTCGACGCGTACCGCGGCGAGATCGGAACGCGGCTGGCGGTTGGGCTCGAACTGGAATGGGAAGCGGGCACTCCCGCGTACGACGATTCGGTCGCGCGCGACATTCCCGACGGCTCCACGGGGCACTACGACCACACCGGCATCGTGCACGGCGACATCCTGCTGGCCGACGAGGTGATCGCGTTCGACGGCTACGGAAGTCGCGAGCACTCCTGGGGTCTACGTGATTGGTGGACGCGCGGTTGGGCCAAGGCCGCCGTTGTGTTCGACGCGCACCGGTCCTTGCACGTCGACGCCTCTCAAGGCGAGGGTGAAGGCGAGGGCGTCGGCGTCGGCCATGCCTGGGCTGATGGTGTGCTGCACACGTTCGACGCTGTCACCGTCGAGACCACCTTCGACGACGCCGGCCTTCCGTCGGCGGCGACCTACCGACTCGCCGCCGGCGAATGGTGCGCCGTCGCGCCGATCCTGCACGCGCCCGTGCCACTCATCGCTGCGGACGGGCGTACGTCCAAGCTCGCGCGCTCGTTGTGCCGTTTCACCCAGAGCGACGGCACCGCGGGCCACGGTTGGGGGGAGTGGCTCCGAGTCGATCCGCCAGCCTGACCGTCGCCAGCGTGGCGCGATACCGTCGCCGACGTGGACCTCCCCGACTTCTCTGAATTCGACGACCGCCAGATCGCCATCATCTTGTCGCGCGCGCGTTGTGTGCTCGGACTCTCGTGCATGTTTGCGCCAGCCGTCGTCGCCAAAGTGCTGCTCGGCGACGCCGGGCCGGCGACGAAGGCCGCGCTGCGTTTCGCTGGTGTTCGTGACCTCGCGCTCGGTGTGGGCGCGCTCACATCGCTCAAGGAGCAAACTCAAGACGCAGAGTGGGTCTCGATGGGCGCAGCCGCTGATGGGTTCGACGGCATCGTCATGATGGCCTCGCCCGGCCTGCCATTGCGGAGTCGCGTGTTCGGTGCAGGCGCGCTCGGCGCAGGCACCTACGTGCTCTACCTCAGCCGTCTCCTCGCCGCCCAACGCCCAACCGCCTGATGCGTCGTTTCGGGCCTCTATAGGGCCCCCAAACGACGCATCGGCGGGACGTTCGGGCTTGTGTTTAGAAGTCGACTGCGCTGAGGGCTGGGATCCAGTGGCCCGCGCGCGCCACGGCCTCGCGCCAACGATCGCGATCGAGTACCGCAGTGGGCTCGACGCGCGTGCGCGGCTGCCATGTGGTCGCGATCTCGCCGGTATCACGAAAGTGGCCGAGCGCGAGCAAGCCGAACAACGCAGCACCGCGCGTCGTCGCCTCCCGAACGGGTGACACCTCGACGGTACGTTGCGACGCGTTGGCGAGTGCCTGCACAAACGTTGCGTTGTCGCTCATGCCGCCGTCGATGCGCACCGCGTCGATCGTTGTGTCACTGTCAGTGACTGCCGCATCGATCAAATCGGCGCCCCGGTGCGCAACGCCTTCGAGCACGGCCCGCACGACCTGCGGACGGCCGGTCCCGCGCGTCACGCCGAGCAGCGCGCTGCGCGCGCCGTAATCCCACTGCGGCGTCCCGAGCCCGAGTGGCGCCGGGACGTACCAGACATCGTCGCTGTGGTCGCACATCGCGGCGATGACATCGCTGTCGCCGGAACTGTTGATGATGCCCAGGTCGTCACGGAGCCACTGCACGTTCGTGCCCGCCGCGAGCATGATCGACTCGAGCGCCCAGGTTGTGCGATCGCCAACCCGCCATGCCGCGATCGGAAAGGTTCCGTGGTGATTGCGAGGGGCGCCTGACGGTGGCGCGCCGTCGCCGAGGTTCATGTCGAGCATCGCGCCGGTGCCGAATGTGATCTTGGCGTCGCCGGGTCGCACGCAAGCTTGGCCGGCAAGCGATGCTTGTTGGTCGCCGAGCATTGCCACGATGGGAGGCGCGCCCCGCAGCGTGCTCGCAACGCCGAGCACACCGGCGGATGCCACGATGGCCGGCATCGCTTCGGCCGGTATCCGCAGAGCGTCGAGCGCAGGTCGATGCCAAGCATCGAACGCCAGGTTGGCGAGCCCGGTCACCCCAGCGTTCGTCGCGTCGGTCACGTGGAGCGCACCACCACTGAGGACCGACGCGATCCAGGTGTCGACGGTGCCGACCCGCGCCACGCGACTGCGCTCGACGTCGTAGGTGTCGAGCAGCCACTGCGCTTTGGTCGCCGTCTGATTCGGAGCCGGTCGCAGACCCGGTACGCCGAGTTGGCGAGCCGCGAAGCACAACCCGATCGTGCGCAAGTCCTGCCAGCCGAGCCCCGGCCCGAGTGGCACGCCGCGCGCGTCCCACGCGATCGTCGACGCTCGTTGGTTCGAGATGGCCACACCATCGACCGAACCGACCTTGTCGATCGCGTCACGAGCGAGGCGAAGCGTCAGGTCGGCGAGCGCGGTGGCGTCGAACTCCACCATGCCCGGCTCCGGTGATATCGCCAGCATCTCCTCGTAGCGATCGTGTGCGGAGGTGAGGTCGTCACGAATGACCGCGGCGCGCACGCCGCTCGTGCCGACATCGAGGACGAGGATCTTCACGCGCGCCGCCAGGGGCTCACCATGTGACGTCGCCCCATGGTGAGTTGAGCCCCAACTTGCTGGGATTCAGGATGCCGTTGGGATCGAGGGCGTCCTTGGTCGCCGCGAGCACAGCGAATGCGTCGCCGAGCGCTTCGCGTACGAACCGGGCTCGGTTCATGCCGATGCCGTGGTGATGGCTCAGCGCGCCGCCGGCCGCGAGCACCGCGCGCGTTCCCGCGTCCCACATCGCCTTGTAGCACGCGTCCTTGTCGGCGACCGGTGGGCGCGCCGCGAACGTGAAATACAAACAACCTCCGTCGATGTAGGAATGCGACTGGTGCGCCGAGGCAACCATGGCGTGGTCGACTTCGAGGATTGCCGCACGCGCCCGCTCGTAGATCACTGGGAGCGCCGCCCACGTGGCACTCACCTCCATCGTGTCGACCACGACGTCGCGCGTCACGAGGGCCTCGAGTTGGCTGACGTCGTTGCGGTGCCCCATCCACTGTTCCACCAGCGCCGAATCCATGGGCTCAGCGCCAACGCAGCAGTCTTCGATGATGGTCATCGTGGCATCGAGGATGGCGCCGTCGGCCTCGTCGTGCACCAGCAGCAGGTGGCGGTCCCCCGTCTTGTAGCTGCGATGCGCTTCGATGTCGTCGTAGAGCCGCAGCACCGCGGGCGTGGCGCCACGCTGCATGATCTCGCGCATCGCGTCGAGCGCGGCCGCAAAGCTTTCGAATCCGTATGCGGCGCGTCGCTGCGAGGTGGGAACGCGATGCGCTCGCAAGCGCGCGCCGGTGATGATGCCGAGCGTGCCTTCTGACCCCACGAACAGCTGGGTGAGATCCGG
Source organism: Acidimicrobiia bacterium (assembly GCA_038202885.1). Lineage (GTDB taxonomy): Bacteria > Actinomycetota > Acidimicrobiia > IMCC26256 > PALSA-610 > JBBREP01. Next base: position 4,829 of record JBBREP010000047.1, read on the forward strand.
GCCAACCGCAGCGCGCGGCGCGCCGCCCGTGGTGATCGAGCGGCCGTCGGCGAGTATGACGTCGAGCCCCTGCACGATGTCTTCGATCTTGCCGTAGCGCGTTGACAGTTGCCCTGCGCCGCGGCACGCGAGCCAACCGCCAACCGTCGAGAGTGCGATTGATTGTGGCCAGTGTCCGCAGGTGAGTCCGTGGTCGGCTCGCAAGGCGTCTTCGAACACGTCGCCGAATGTGCCAGCGCGCACGTCGACGAGCTGCGAGGTCGCATCCACGTCGCGGATACCGGACAGACCCGTCATGTCGAGTACGACGCCGCCGTGCACGGGGATGCTGGCGCCGCACACGCCGCTGCGCCCGGCGACGGCGGTGACGGGTATGCGAGTCTCGTTGCTGATGCGCAGCACCGCCGCGACCTCAGCCTCGGTGCTCGGCCGGGCCAAGATGGCGGCGCGCATGCCGACCTCGTCGGCTCGGGCCCAGTGCATCGCGAGCGGCCACCAATCACGGCTTGCCTCGCGCAAGACGGCGGCGTCGTCGTCAACGACCGCACACACGCTGCGAAGGCTGGTGACGAAGGCGTCGTCAAGTTCGACGCGTTGCGCGGTGACGTGGTCGCCGACCGCACCGACGCCTGCGAACGCGATTGGGGGTGTCGGTGCTCCGCGGTTGGTCTCCATGACCGCATCTTGGCATGCGCGACCGGCGGTCCACTGCGCGGAACGTGATGCGGCGATCGGAGCAGCACAGGAGCGAGGGACGAGCGAGATGGGTGCGAAGAGAGCTCGCGGCGCCGGACGAAGTAGGCGCAGGAGAAATGCTCAGGCGCCGAGGCTGGCGTCGAGCGCAGTGTCGGGCAACGATGCCGCGGCGCGCTCGTGTTCGATGCTCGCCCGATAGGACGCGGCCTGGGCCGTGCACGTCTCGTCGCTCCAACCAAGCTCGGCGCCGATCAGCCGCGCGACGTCGTCGGCAGCGGCCGCGGAGGCATCGCGCGCGAGCAGCCGGGTTCGCGTGCGGCGCGACAACACGTCGTCGAGGGTGGTGGCCATCTCGGCGCGTACGGCATAGACGGCTTCGGCGCGGCTGTACGGCGCGCCTGTCACCAGCGGTGCTCGCAGCGTCGCGTCGGCGGCCGAGAGGGCTTCGATGTCGGCGCCGAGCGCGCCGTAGCGCGACGCGAGGTGCCCGGAGAGGCCCGCGGCGTCCCAACCCTTGGCGCCCAACAATTGCACGCGCTTGGTCGAACTCTTGGTGCGAAGCCCCAGCAGTTCGCCGACGGCGTCGACCGTGTCGGCAGCCATTCGCCGATACGTGGTGAGCTTGCCGCCGGTCACTGTGATGAGCCCCGAATCGGAACGCCGCACGGAATGCTTGCGCGACAGATCGGCGGTGCGGCCGTCGGCCGCGGCCTTCACGAGCGGGCGCAGCCCAGCCCACGTGCCGAGCACATCGGCCTCGGTCACGTTCGCGTCGGTCGAGAAGTTGATGGCGCGCAGCAGGTATGCGACATCTTCGGGTGTGCACTGGGGGTCATCGACGTCGCCGTCGTAATCGGTGTCGGTCGTGCCGATGTAGGTGAACTCGGGCGTTCCGGTGCCGTCGTCACCCCACGGCACCACGAACACCGATCGACGGTCTTTCGGTACCGGCACTACCGCGGCGACGTCGTTACGAACCTTCGACCATGGCACCGTGATGTGGATGCCTTTCGCAGGCCGGATCGACGACGGGTGCGTGCCTTCGTCGAGGGCCCGAACGTCGTCAGCCCACACGCCGGTGGCGTTCACCACCGATCGTGCCTTGATCTCGATCGTGCGACCGTCGGCCACGACCGTGGCACCCGAACAGCGCTCGCCATCCTTGCGGATTGCGACGACATTGGCATGGTTCACGACAACCGCACCCAAGTCGGCGGCAGTGCGCGCGATCGTGAGCGTGAGCCGAGCATCGTCGGTACGGGCGTCGTAGTAGAGATAGGCATACGCCACACGATCGGCGCGCAATGTGGGCACGTGCTCACGTGCTTGCTCGGTGGTGAGCTTCTTGTGCAGCTTGCCGATGCGGCCGCCACCCGTGAAGTCGTAGAGCCACATCGACGTGCCGACGATGCGCGCGATGCGCCGGTCGAACAGGTTGTCCTTGCCTTTGAACACCGGCAGCAGGAACGGCAGGATCCGCACGAGATGCGGGGCCGTATGACGCAGCACCTGGCGTTCGGCGAGCGCTTCGTACACGAGGCGGAACTCGCGCTGCTGGAGGTAGCGCAGACCGCCGTGCACCAGTTTGCTGCTCTTCGACGACGTCCCCGACGCGAAGTCGTCGCGCTCGACGAGCGCCACGGACAAACCGCGACTCGCGGCGTCAAGCGCACAGCCCGCGCCGGTGATGCCGCCGCCGATGATCAAGACATCGAACACGTCGCCCGACCCCAGACGGTCAAGGGCGCTCGCGCGGTCGAAGGTCATGGCGACCATGTTACCTGCGGGTCATCGACGAGCGACCGGGAGAAATATCGCATCGGGAACTCGTAGCGGTGCAGTGGGTCGGTCTCGGTGAACCCCAGCGACTCGTACAGCGCGATGGCTGTGGGCCGGGTCACCGAGACGTCGAGCAGCATCTCGCGGTAGCCGTCGGCCGCGGCTCGATCCATGACGGCCAGGCACAGTGCCCTGGCGATGCCGGCGCGGCGAAATGGCTCGCGCACCCACAGACGATTCATCGAACAACGCGGCTCGTCGATACGCCGCCATCCCACCGATCCGGCGATGCGCGGCGCGTCGCCGTCGCCGTCGCCGTCGCCGTCGGGCGGGCCGGTCGTCTCGTACACGAGGAAGCCGCAGCCCGGGGCGCCGAACGTGGCCGCGTAGTCGTGGTAGTCGTCGACGTGGGGGAGGATCTCGTCAAGGCCGATGCCGGTTTCGTCGCACGTGTAGCGCACGTACTCGCGCACGAGCGCCTGTCCGAGTTCGGTGTCGGCGGCGGTTGCGCCGAGCACTCTCATACGGGCGGTCATCGGCGTTGTCGAGGCGCGCGCGACGAGATCGCGCCCGACGCTTCGAGTTCGTGCAACGCGCTCGTGCTGATCCCGAGTACTTCCTGCAACACGTCGGCGTTGTGCTCTCCTCTGTACGCGACCACAGGGCGCGCCTCGACGTCGCCACGCGCGAAACGCCACGGTGCCTGCACGACGGGGACGGATTCACCAAGCGTCGTCGACGCCGCGACGAGCACGCCGCGCTCGCGTGCCCACGCCGTGTCGAGCAGTTCGCTCACCGTGCGCACTTGTCCGCTCGCCAGGCCGGCACGCGAGAGGCGAGCGAACAGCTCGTTGCACGACTGCGTGGCACACCACGTCGCGACGATGTCGAGCAACGCATCGCGATGTTCGCGGCGCCGCGACGGATCGGTGAACCGCGGATCGTGGGCCAGGTCGGGTCGGTCCATGGCGGCCACGTAGTGCTCGAACACGCCACGACCGGTCGGGTCGCCGGCGATCACCACGTGGGCACCGTCTGCGGTCGCCACGATCGGGCTATAGGCCGGCGCGAGCGTGGGCCAGTGCGCCGGATCGTGCGCTTCGGGCGGCGCGTAATCCCAGTGCGCGAAGTCCTGTACGAACAACATGGCGTCGGCCATGGCGACGTCGATGTGGTCACCCGCGCCGTGGCGGGCGCGCGCGAACAAGGCGGCAAGCACCGCATTGCACGCCATGAGGCCGGCGTACACGTCGGCGTGCGACATTCCGTCTTGCACCGACGGTGACGCCATACCGGCGGCGTCGGAGCGCATCCGGCTTCCGGCGTCGATGAGGCCGGCCTCGGCGTGCACCACCACGGCGTAGGCCCTGCGATCGGCCCACGCGCCGACCTGGCCGTAGCCCGAGATCGACGCGTAGACGACGCCCGGGTTCGCGGGCGCCACGTCGTCGTATCCAATGCCGTGACGCGCCATCACGCCGGGCCGGTAATTTTCGAGGATCACATCGGCGTTGCGGCACAGCCGCCGGGCGAGCGCAGCGCCGTCGGGCCGGGCCAGATCGATCGACACGTTGCGCTTGCCGCAGTTCTGCTGCGCGAAGTACAGCGACGTCGAACCGATCCTGGGGTAGGCGTAGCGCGTGAGGTCGCCCACCGGCGGCTCGATCTTGATCACGTCGGCGCCCAGGTCGGCGAGCAGACGACCCACGATCGGCCCCGACAAGACGCGTGTGAAGTCGAGCACGCGGATGCCGTCGAGCGGTGCGGAGCGGACCACGTCGGAAGGCGCCACGACCGCAGAGTAGGAGACGATCGTCGGCCCTACCGGGGTGGCGCCCCGTGGCCGCGGCACTGGCGGCGGTGCTGGAGTGTGCGAGAAGCTGCGGTCCGTGGCCACAGCGCACCCCAACCCGATGCCGACGGTGGCCGATGCCGCGGCCGCAGTTCGGAACCGTTCGGTGTCGGCTCGCGAGCTGCTCGAGGTGTGCCTCGCGGCGGCCGTGGAGGCCGAGCCGCTGAACGCGTTCGCGCACGTCGACCCCGATGGTGCGCGTGCAGCAGCTGATGCAGTCGACCAGAGATTGTCGGGCGGTGAGGATCTCGGCCCGCTCGCCGGGGTGCCGTTCGCGGTGAAGGACCTCGAGCGGTGCGCGGGCATGCCCATGACCAAGGGGTCGCGTTGGTACGCAGGCCGACCGAACGAGACGATTGACGAGATACACGTGGCGCGTCTGCGCGCCGCGGGCGCGATCCCATTCGCCAAGACAACGACACCCGAGTTCGGGACGTGGGCCTACACCGCGTCGCCCACGCTCGGTGTCACCCGAAATCCGTGGGCGCTCGACCGCACGCCGGGCGGATCGAGTGGCGGCACCGCGGCGGGCGTCGCCGCGGGTGTGATGCCGTTCGGGACGGCCTCCGACGGCGGCGGTTCGATCCGCACGCCCGCCTCGTTCACCGGCCTGCCCGGGCTCAAGGCGAGCTACGGCCGCATTCCCACGTACGGCGTCACGCATGTGTCGCAGAACGCGGTGGTGGGGGCGTTGGCGACGACGGTCACCGACACCGCGCTGTTGCTCGACGTGATGAGCGGCCCGCATCGTTACGACCGCACGAGCCTGCCGGCACCTGGAGTGCGTTACGCCGACGTGATCGAGCAGCTCGATGTCGCGGGGCTGCGTGCCGCGTGGTCGCCTGACCTGGGTTTCGCCGTCGTCGAACCCGAGGTTGCGGCGATCTGTGAGTCGGCCATGCGCGACCTCGTCGACGCCGCGGCGCTGCATCTGGTCGATGTTCCCGTCGAATTCGATGACTACATCGGCGTCTACACGAGGATCGAGGGCATCGATCAGTTCATCGGGTTGCCGCCGGGCCTGTATCCCGAACGCGCCGACGAGCTCGACCCACTCGTCCGCCCGGGGTGGGATTGGTCGGTGCGACAGGTGTGGCCGAAGCTCGCGCGCAGCTACGACGCGCGCCGAGCGATCGAGCACCAGTTGGCCGTGATCTTCGACCGGGTCGACGTGCTGATCACGCCGATGTCGGCACGACCGGCGTTTGCGGCCGAGAGTCCGATGCCGACGACGATTGCTGGCCAATCGGTGCACGGCGGAATGGCCGTGATCTTCAGCATGCTCGCGAACTTCTGGGGATCACCAGCGATGAGCGTGCCGGCCGGCATGGTCGAGGGTCTGCCGGTCGGGCTGCAGATCATGGCCGACCGCCACCGCGACGACGTCTGCCTGCGCCTGGCCCGTCGGTACGAACAGTCCAACCCCTGGCCCCGTCACGCCCCCCGCTGGTAACCCCCAACCGTGTGCCGCGCCAGCGGCACCGGCGACCCCTATCGCGGCACACGGTCGGTATCGCCCCAGGCTCGTGACCGAGGTCTCGTACACCGCGTGATGGCCGTGATGGCCCGAAGCGCTGTCCGAGACACCTTGTAGCCTCCACGTATGGCTGATCCGGCGACATTCGCCGAGCTCGCAATGCCGCACATGTCGGGTCTCTACGCGGCCGCGATGCGCATGACGCACAACCCGACCGACGCCGAGGACCTGGTCCAAGAGACCTACTTACGTGCCTACCGGGGTTTCGAGGGCTTTCGTGAGGGCACGAACCTCAAGGCCTGGCTCTACAAGATCCTCACGAATACGTTCATCAACATCTACCGGGCCAAGAAGCGCCGCCCCGAACAGGTCGATCTCGACGACGTCCCCGACTTCTCGCTCTACCGCCGGATGGGGGGCCTCGAGGCCGTCGCGGCGAACCGGTCGCCGGAAACCGAGGTGCTCGACGGCATCCCCGATGCCGAGGTCAAGGCCGCGCTCGAGTCGATTCCCGAGCAGTTCCGGATGGCCGTGATCCTGTGCGATATCGAGGAATTCTCGTACAAGGAGATCGCCGAGATCCTCGATGTCCCGATTGGAACGGTCATGAGCCGCATCCATCGGGGAAGAAAGCTGCTCCAGCAGCGGTTGTGGGATTATGCCGTCGACCGGGGACTTGTCCCCGATGCGCACCGAAATTTCGACGCGGACAACGCCGCGCGGCCGACGGCCGACGTCAGCACTGGAGGAGATTGATGGACTGCGAGCAGATGCTCAGACTGATCCACCACTACCTCGACGGCGGCCTTCCTCAGTGGAGGCAGCGGGCGATCTCCCGCCACATCGTCGAGTGCCCCCCGTGCGCGGGCGAGCATCGCTTCCATATCCATTACCGCGAGGTCGTCGCCACGAAGTGCTCCGAAGACGTGCCGCCGATGGTGCGGTCTCGGATCTGCGAGGCGCTCGTGACCTCGGACTCCTCAGGGCACCTCACCAGCCTGTCGGCGATCGAACTGACCCGCCAGACCGGCGGCGGCGACCTCGACGTCGAGTGACGCCACCCGGCCCCGGTCCCTCACGGTGGCCCCGCGCACCGTACGATGCGAGTGTCCTCGACTCGCTTGCGGATCACTGAAGGAGTCTTCGTGCGCCCGACGACGGTCCTGTCACTCGTGTGTGCTGCGCTGCTCGGTGCGGGTGCTCTCGCGCTGTCGGTAGCGCTGATCGTGATGCACCACGACCAGAGTGCCAAGTGGCATTACTGGCTCGCGCCGTTCATGATGATCGGAGCGGCGTTGACGCTCTGGCAACTCACCGCGATGTACATGACGCAGATCGGCAAGAAGGAACTGCGTAGTCGCCCGCCGACGCGTGACTGACGTCGTCGCCGTCGAGACCGGGCGTTCCGACCCGGTCGATTGGAATACGGCGCGCCGGGTCGCTCGCCGGTTCTCTGGTCGCGACCCGCTGGCGAACTCGTACCTGCGTGTGTCGCTCGAGGCCGACTTCTCCGACGTCACGAACGAAGCAGAACAACTCGTCTCTGATTTCACCGGACTGGTCGCGCCCGGACGCGCCCGCGCCGGCGTTGTCGATCGGGGCGCGTGGGTCGACGCCAACATTGACTCGATGCGGCGTCTGCTCGAGCCGATCACCGACCGTCTCGGTGCGCGCCTCACCGGGACGCCGTTCGCACCCGTCGGCAAGCACGCCGCCGGCGGCGAGATGGGTGTGCTGCTCGGCTACATGAGCCAGCGCGTGCTCGGACAGTACGACCTGCTCGTGCCCGAGGAAACCGACACGGGCGACTTCGTGTACTACGTCGGCCCCAACGTGTTGTCACTCGAGAAGCGGTTCGCGTTCCGCCCGCGCGACTTCCGGCGCTGGATCGCCATCCACGAGCTGACCCACCGAGCGCAGTTCACCGCAGTGCCGTGGATGCGTGGCCACTTCATGTCGCTCGTCGAACGCACGCTCGGGATGGTCGAACCCGATCCGCGCGTGCTCGTGCGGGCCGTCGCCCGGGCGGCCGAGGCGCTGTCTCGGGGCAAGAACCCGTTCGACGAAGCCGGCCTCCTTGGATTGTTTGCCTCCGAGGAACAGCGCGCCGTGCTGTCGGAAGTGCAAGCGCTGATGTCGCTGCTCGAAGGGCACGGCAACTATGTGATGAACGAGCTCGGCCGCGCCCACGTGCAAGGTGTGGAACGTATGGAGCGCGTGTTGCAGGCCCGGCGGGCAACGCGCGGTCTGTCGGGGCAGTTGCAGAAGATGATGGGGATCGAGATGAAACTCCGCCAGTACGCGCTGGGCGAAGCGTTCCTCGACAAGGTGGTCGAGCGGGGTGGTCTGGCCGCGGTCGATGCGGCATGGTCGTCGCCCGAAGCCCTGCCGACGTTGCCCGAGTTGCATGCACCCGAAACGTGGCTCGCACGCATGGCGGGAACGCGCTGACACCTCCCGCGGTCGTGGCGCTGCTCGACGGGCTACTTGCTCGGGACTCGTGCGCCGCGTTGCTCGACGATGGCGAACCCGTCGTCGTTGCGTGTTCGGGTGGTGCCGACTCGGTCGCGCTGCTTGCGCTCGCACTGCACGCTGGCCGCACCGTGCATTGTGTGCACGTCGACCATGGGCTGCGGGCGGGGAGCGCGGAGGAGGGTCGCGAGGTCGTGGCGCTCGCGACGCGCCTCGGTGTCGCCTCGGCGCGGTCGGTGCATGTGCGGCTGCGAACGGGAACGAACGTGGAGGCCGCAGCGCGCGACGCTCGTCATGCGGCACTGGAAGGGCTCCGGCTCGAGTTGGGAGCCACCGCCGTGTTGTTGGGTCACACCCTCGACGACCAAGCCGAGACCGTCCTGCTCGCGGTGTTGCGGGGCAGCGGGATGACCGGACTTTCGGGGATGGCGGAGCGCCGTGGTGCGATCGTGCGGCCGCTGCTCGGCGTGCGACGGGCCGAGACGCTCGCGGTCTGTGCTGCGCTCGGGTTCGTGGCGCTCGACGATCCGATGAACCACGATCGGCGTTTCGATCGAGTGTGGCTGCGACGAGAGCTCCTCCCGGCCTTGGCGGCGCGATCAGGCCGAGATCTCGGGGTCGTGTTGGCGCGCCAGGCCGCGGTGGTACGCGAGGAGTCGGAGTACCTCGACCGAATGGCGCAGGCCGCCCTCAGCGAGGCCGGTGATCCGCCTGAGGCACGCGCGCTCGCGCGACTCGACCGTGTCGTGCTGCGGCGTGCCGTGCGGCATCTCGTCGGCGCTCCGTGGATCGGTGGGGCGGCGGTCGACGGCGCGGTGGAGGTCGTTGTCGGAGCCCGACGCGCGGTGGCGTTGCCGTGTGGTCGCACGCTGCGGCGAACGGCGGGACACCTGATTGTGGAACGTTTCGCCACGGCGTCCGGTACCGTGCCGATTGGCGCGACCTCGAACCCGTCGCTCTCGGAGCCAACGGAGCTGCTGTGAACGATCCGCACATCGCACGCGTCGTCGTGAGCGAGACGGAGCTGAGCGAGCGCGTCGCGGCCCTCGGCAAAGAGATCACCGCCGACTACGCGGGCGATCCGCCGCTGCTCGTCGGCGTGCTCAAAGGCGCGTTCTTGTTCATGGCCGACCTGGCCCGCGCCATCGACCTGCCCGTGGAGTTCGACTTCATGGCGGTGTCGTCGTACGGCTCGGCGACGTCATCGAGTGGCGTCGTGCGCATCGTGAAAGACCTCGACGTGGATCTCACGAACCGCCACGTGCTCATCGTCGAAGACATCATCGATTCCGGGCTCACGTTGCAATACCTCCGCCGCTATCTCGCGGCGCGCGGACCCGCGTCGGTCGAGGTCTGCGCTTTGTTGCTCAAAGAAGGGCTGCAGAAGGTCGACCCCGATCTGCGGTACGTCGGCTTCGCGATCCCGCCCGAGTTCGTGATCGGCTACGGCCTCGACATCAACGAGCACTACCGCAACCTCCCGTACATCGCGCAATATCAACCGTGACGTCGCGGGCGACCTGACGGAGCACGACGTGGCCGAACCTGAACATCTTCCAGTCGATCTCCCTCGGATTGCCGCGGCGGTGCGTGAGATCCTGATTGCGATCGGCGAGGATCCCGATCGCGACGGGATGCTGCGCACACCTGATCGCGTGGCGCGCATGTATGCAGAAGTGTGCGCAGGCCTGCACGAAGACCCGGCCTCGCACCTGCAGGTCACCTTCGAAGCGAGCCACGACGAGATGGTCATGGTCCGCGACATCCCCCTCTACAGTCTCTGCGAGCATCATTTGGTGCCATTCCACGGGCGCGCGCACGTGGCGTACATTCCGGGCAGCGACGGGCGCATCACGGGTCTGTCGAAGCTGGCGCGGCTGGTCGACGGCTTCGCCAAACGTCCGCAAGTGCAAGAGCGGTTGACGTCGCAGATCGCCGACGCGCTGGTCGGCGCGCTGGCACCGCGCGGCGCGATTGTCGTTGTCGAGGCCGAACATCTGTGCATGTCGATGCGCGGCGTGCGCAAGCCCGGCACGGTCACGGTCACGTCGGCGGTTCGTGGCATCTTCAAGGAGAACCCGGCGACTCGCTCCGAAGCGATGTCGATGATGGGTCTCGGGATGCCGCGGGGTTGAGGCAAGGCACGATCACGTGGCGTGCGACGAGTTGTGCACCGAAGGGCCGCGCCTACGACTCGGCCACCGCAGGCTTGCATCGGTGCGCGCCCGGTGCACCGCGCCGGAGTACGAGGTAAAGGTGTCGGATTCGTTCGGCCCGGCGCTGGTGATCCGAGCCGTTGCCGTGGCCACGAGCGACGGGAATGAGGTCACGACTGCGACGGCCGCCGTGCGCGACCGGCCCGATGGCGAACCGATGGTCGAGGTGGTCTCGCTGGTGGTCGATCCGGCCCACCGCGGCCGTGGGCTGGCGGAGGCGGTGGTCGCCGATGCGCTGCGGATGGCGTATGACCTCGGGTGCGACTACGCGGTCGTCAGGATCGATGCGCGTGAGGTGCCCGCGATCCGCGGGTTTCTGCGCCTTGGCTTCGAGCCCGAGATCGTCGGGGCCGGACAGGCTGACTTCTGGGCGGGCTTCGACGCCTGTAGCCGACCGGATCTCCAGTGCGGGGGCCTCCGGTAGATTCGGTCGCTGTGGCCTTCTCCGTGCGATCCCTCCCGCGCTTTGCGGTGATGGGCATCCTCAATGTCACGCCCGATTCCTTCTCCGATGGCGGCCGGCACGCCTCGGTCGATCTCGCCTGCGCCCACGGCCGGGCGCTCGCCGCAGCGGACGCGGCCATCGTGGATGTCGGCGGCGAGTCGACGAGACCGGGCGCCGAGCCGGTGGCCGCGCCGGTCGAGCGTGACCGCGTGGTTCCGGTGATCAGCGAGATCGCCGACGAGTTCAGCCGCGCGCGCGTGGCCATCTCGGTCGACACGACCAAGGCAACGGTTGCTTCGGACGCGCTCGATGCGGGTGCGGTCATCGTGAACGACGTGTCGGGGGCCACGCACGACCCGAACATGCTCAGTGTGATTGCCGACCACGACGCGGGGGTCGTACTGATGCACATGCAGGGCGAACCGCGCACGATGCAGCACGATCCGCGGTACGGCGACGTCGTCGTCGAGGTGGGCGACTATCTGGCCGAACGAGTCGACGCCGCGCTGGCCGCGGGCGTGCGCAGCGACGCGATCCTCGTAGATCCGGGCATCGGCTTCGGCAAGACGCTCGTGCACAACCTCACCCTGCTCGCCCGCGTCACCGAGCTCGCCGAGCGCGTCGGTGCGCCACTGCTCATCGGGACCTCGCGCAAGGGATTTCTCGGCGCCGTGACGGGGGAGATTCGCGGCGCCGCCGTCGACATGTCCGCGCGCGACGACGCCACCGTTGCCACCAGTGTGTATGCATTCGCCCAGGGCGCTCGTGCCGTGCGCGTGCACGACGTCACATCATCCGTACGCGCCGCGCGTTTGCTCGACGTGATCACCCGCAACAACGAGCAGGGAGTACTCACGTGACGAGCTTGCGGGGACGATGGGCGCAGGGTCTTGAGCCGCGCAACTTCACGTGGATCATCAAGGACAAACTCGCGGCCGCCGAGCGACCGGGCGGTTTCTCGCGTAACCATCGCAAGGTGCGCCGTCAGGAGGAGCTGATCTGGCTGCGCCACCGCGAATTCACGCGGATCGTGTCGTTGCTCGACTCGCCGCACAATCTCCAGGCCTACGCCGACGCCGGGCTCGTGGGTGAGCACCTGCCGATCGGGCGGCCCGACGAACTCAGCCACAACCTCGGGGTGATCTACGCCCGCCTCGCCAGCTGGCTTGACGTACCGACCGAGCGCCTCTTCGTGCACCACGAGGAGTTCGGCGACCGCGTCCTTGGCGTGTTGGCCGGCTACCTGCTCTATGCCCGCCTCGTCGACGAGGGCACGCACGCCATCGCCGCGATGGAGACGTTGTCGGGGCGCCACCTCGACGCCGAGGCCCGCACGATGGTTGCCACCGTCCTCGAACAGAACATCCGCCGCCCGCTGGCCTGAGCGGAAGCGTCGTCGCGGGTTCGTCGCGGGTTCGTCGCGGGCTGCGTGGGTCCGACGTGGGGCGGCCGCGGGCTCCACTAATATCGTCGTTCGGCGGCAGGGTTTCGGCGGAGTGCGGTGCCTCATAGATGCGATCGGAGGATCGTGCGCGTTCGTAGGGCGATTGGGGTGGCGCTGGCAGTGACGGCGGTCGGATTGGCGACGTTTGGCGCCGCAAGGGCGACGGCGTTGAAAGCGTGCGGAACGGCGTCGTGTCCGATCGGGGTCGACGACACCTACGCGGTCAAGGTCGGAGTTACGCTCCACGTGCCCGCGCCGGGGATTCTGGCGAACGATGCGGGGATCGCGGGAACGAAAGTTGATCTGAGCAGCTCTGACTCGTTCAGCGCGAACTTTGCCAAGATCGATCTTCACGCGGACGGATCGTTCACCTACACGCCAGATCCGAAGGATCCGATTGCGGGCGATGACAGCTTCGGCTACGCCATCGAAGACCCCGAGGGCGACACCGACACTGCCACCGTCGAGGTGAACGTCAGCGCGCTGGTCCGTGACGACACATACTCGACGCGACCGGACACGACACTGTCAATTCGCGCCCCCGGCATCTTTGCGAACGACGCAGGTATCGATACCTCGTCGCTGACCGCTGACAACGTTTCGCAACACGGAGGGTCGGTGACCGTCGACTCCGACGGGTCGGCCCTCTACAGCCCGCCGTCCGGCTTCAGCGGCGCAGACACCTTCAACTACACCGTGTCCGATTCGAACAACGACCACGACTACACGGCGACGGTCCACGTGAAGGTCAGCAGCTCGGCACCGCCGAACACTAGTGGTGGTCCCCCCGAGACGTCGCCCGCGACAACAGCCAGCGGCCCAGGAAACACTGCACCGCGCAGCACGACGAGCGCGGCCGCGGGCGCCTCGCCCGGAGCAACGTCGACGAGCACAACCGCACCGGCCGGGTCTGACACCACCGTGTCGGTGGCCCCGCCGCATCACGGCGATTCGGCGACGCCGGTGGTGGCCGTCGTGGCGGTGATCGCGATCCTCATGTCCGGTGGTGGAGCACTCTGGTGGCGCCGCCGACGCCGCACAACCGCACGCTGAGCCGAAGCTCGCGTCACACCCTGACGACGCGGACGCTGTCGGTGCTGCCGGCTCGTGGGCCGGTGGCGCCGAATACGAGGGCCACGAGATCGCCTTCGCCGACAAGGCCGTGTGCTCGCGCCGCTTGCACCGCGAGCAGGAGTTGGCGGTCACCGTCAGTTGTCTCGGGCACCACGAGCGGCGTCACTCCCCACACGAGCGACAGCCCGCCGAGGATCTCGGTGGTTGGTGACACGCCGGCGATCGGCATCGACGGGCGGAACGCGGCGACGCGCCGAGCCGTTTGACCGCTGCGGGTCGGGCACAAGATCGCCGCCACCCCGAGATCCGTCGCCGCCTGTACCGCGGCGTGCGCCACCGCCCACGCCACTCGATCGGCGTCGCCCGCGGCCCCGGCACCGGCCGGTTCGATGTGCATCCGCGGCCAACCCTCGGCTGCGGCCGCGACGTCGGCCATCGTCCGCACCGCGTTGGTTGGATCCATCCCGACGGCCGTCTCCTCAGACAGCATGAGCGCATCGGTGCCGTCGATCACGGCGTTGGCGACGTCGTTCACCTCGGCGCGCGTCGGCAGCGGCGCGCGCGTCATCGACTCGAGCATCTGCGTCGCGGTGATCACCGGGCGACCCGCGGTGTTGCAGAAGCGGATGATCTCCTTTTGGATGAGCGGCACGCGGCGCGCGGGCACCTGAATGCCGAGATCGCCGCGAGCGACCATCACCGCGTCGGACTGGTGCACGATGCCGGGGAGGTTGTCGAGCGCGCTCGACGTCTCGATCTTGGCGACGAGCGCGGGTCGAAACCCTCGCTTCGGCAGCAAAGCGCGTACCTGTTCGACGTCTTCGGGCCGTCGAACGAACGACAAACCCACGAAATCGGCCTTCAGCGCCATGGCCATGTCGAGCGCCTCACGATCGCGTTCGGTGAACGGATCGACGTGGGCTTCGGCCTTCGGCACGTGCATGCCCTTGCGGGAACGAAGCGTGCCGCCGCGCACGACGGTGGTGGTCACGTCGTCGTCGATGATCGCGTCGACCCGCAGCACGATGGCGCCATCAGCAAGGAAGATCTCGTCGCCCGAGCGCACCCAGCGCGCGAGTTCGGGCAGCGTCGTCGAAGCCTTGGTGTCGTCGCCCACACAATCGACGGCGCACAGTGTGAACGGCGCGCCCGACTCGAGTTCGACCGCGTCGCCCAGCACCGCGCCGCTGCGCATCTTCGGCCCGGGAAGGTCGACGAGCACCCCCACGAGCCGGTTCGTCTCCGCCGCGATCGCGCGGGCTTGGCGCGCGTTCGCGCTGTGGCTGGCTGCATCGCCGTGGGCCGCGTTGAGGCGCACGACGTCAGCGCCCGCTTCGATGATCGATCGCATCTCTGTCGGTCCGGAACTCGCCGGGCCGATCGTGGCCACGATCTTGGTGCGCCGCATGCGCATCACCTCTCGGCGACAGTCTGGGTCACGCGCGCACTGCCGGCGCGGATGGCGGGCGCGGCTGGCGCCCTCTTGCACGATCCGCCGATACCGTGTGGGCATGGATCGCATTGTCGTACCCGGCCTGCGCGCGTTGGGCGTACATGGCGTCCTCGCCGAGGAGCAGGTGCGCGCTCAGCCCTTCGAGGTCGATGTAGAGCTCGAAGTCGACCTCGCGGCCGCCGGCGCGAGCGACGACCTCAACGACACAGTGAGCTACGCCGACGTCATCGATGCCGTCGTGCGAGTGGTCACCGACGAGCACTACGCGCTGCTCGAACGGCTTGCGACGCGCATCGCGGAGGTGTGCCACGACGACCCACGAGTGCAGCGCGTTGTCGTCGAGGTCCGCAAGATGCGCCCGCCGGTGCCAGCCGAGGTCGCCCACGTGGCTGTACGCATCGAACGATGACGAGCGCGTACCTCGCGCTCGGTTCGAATCTCGGCGATCGCCTGGCGTACCTGCAGCAGGCCGTCGACGGGTTGCGCGCCGCGGCCGGCATGCAGGTCGTCGCACTGTCGCGTGTCTATGAGACGGCCCCGGTCGGCGGGCCCGAGCAAGGCCCCTACCTCAACGCGGTGGTGGCAGTCGACACCGACCTCGACGCGTGGGCGCTCCTCGCGCTCGGTCAACGCCTCGAGTCCGAGGCTGAGCGGTTGCGCGAGCAGCGGTGGGGGCCACGCACCCTCGATGTCGACGTGCTGTGGATCGACGGCACCGAGCTGTCGGAGCCGCGCCTGACCGTGCCCCACCCGCGTCTATGGGAGCGGGCCTTCGTGGTCGTGCCGTTGGCCGACGTCGCACCCGAGCTCGTACGCACCGGCCTTGGCGCCGGGCGTCGCGCCCACGCTGACGCCGACCTCGGCGCCGGCGCCGTCGTGGCAACGTCGTTCGAGTTGCATTGAGGCCCCCCGCGGCGGCTTCGGTGCTGGTACCAAGGCTGGTGCCAATGACGGGGAGGGTTGCTGGTGGTCAGCGAGCCCGCGCGCCGCGCCTACGCTGACTGGATCCCGGGCGCGTCAGGAGGACGACTGTGGACGGCTCCGTTGGCCGCACGATCGCGCTGATCGGACCCGGGCGAGCAGGAACGACGATCGCGTTGGGGCTCGCCGAACATGGCCTCGAAGTGGTCGGCGTTGCCGGCCGGGCGCCCGATGCCGCGGCGACGCGGAGCGCGGCCTTGGCCCTTGGCGCGCCGACCCGGCTCGTCAGCGAAGTCGGTCGGGGCGCGAGCATCGTCATCGTCGCCACTCCGGATCATGCCATCGATTCGGCGGCGAACGCGGCGGCGCCCTCGTTCGAGCGCGGCGCGCTCGTGTTCCACCTCGCCGGCTCGCGCAACCTCGATGTGTTCGACGCGATGCTTGCATCCCAACCGAATCTCGCGCTGCGCGTTGGGTCGCTGCACCCGCTGCAAACCTTGCCCAGCACGAGCGAAGGCATCGACCGCTTGCACGGTTCGTGGGCTGCGGTCGCCGGTGACCCCGAAGTCGGCCAGATCGCAGCCATGCTCGGCCTGCGCGCGTTCGAGGTGGCGCCGATCGACCGCGAGCGCTACCACGCGGCAGCAGTCGTGGCGTCGAACCATGTCATCGCGCTCCTCGGGCAGGTGGCGCGGCTTGCGACCTCGGCCAATGTGCCGTTCGAGGCGTTCCGGCCGCTTGTCGAGGCCGCGGTGGGCGGCGGCTTTGAGCTCGGACCGTCGCGGGCGCTCACCGGACCCGTCGCCCGCGGCGACTTGAAGACCGTGCAGGCGCATCTCCAGGCGCTCGACCCGTCGGAGCGCGACGCGTACCGGGCCCTCGCTCGTGAGGCTTCGAAGCTTGCGGAGCGACGCGACGACGCATTGCAACGCCTGCTCGACGACCTGCGAGCGTCGGAATGAGCCCGCTCATCGCGAGCAGCGACGCGCTGCGAGCGCAGTGCAACGCCGAACGAGCGCGGGGCGAATTGGTGGGCGTGGTGCCCACAATGGGGTACCTGCACGAAGGACACCGGTCGCTGATGCGCACCGCCCGTACTGAGTGCGGATTCGTCGTCGTGACGATCTTCGTCAACCCACTCCAATTCGGACCGAACGAAGATCTCGACCGCTACCCGCGCGACCTCGATGGCGATCTCGAGGTGTGCGTCTCGGAGGGTGTCGATGTCATATTTGCGCCGGTGACCCAGGAGCTCTATCCCGCGTATCCGCCGAACACGACGGTACACGTCGCGGGCGTGACCGACGCGCTGTGTGGCGACTCGCGCCCCGGTCACTTCGACGGGGTCACGACGATCGTGACCAAGCTGTTGTCGATCGTCGGCCCGTCGCGCGCGTATTTCGGCCGCAAGGACGCCCAACAGCTCGCAGTGATCACGCGGATGGCCGCCGATCTCGACCTTCCGGCCACCATTGTGGGCTGTCCGCTCGTGCGCGAGCCCGACGGCCTCGCGCGTTCGAGTCGCAATGCGTACCTCAGCGCGAAAGAGCGCGCCGCGGCGCCGCTGATTTTTGGCGCCTTGCGGCGCGGCGTCGAAATGGTGCGAGGGGGCGAGCGTGACCCCGCGAGCCTTGAGGCCGCGGTGCGTGCGTCGATCGAACGCGCTCCCGAGCTGCGGGTCGACTACGTAGGCGTCCGCGACGCGGACTCCATTGGATTGCTCGACCGCCTCGACGGGCGAGTGCTGCTCGCCGTGGCGGTGTTCTGTGGGCCGACACGCCTCATCGACAACGTGACCCTCGACATCTCCGCGAACGGTACGACCGCCGATCTCGGGACGGGGTGGGAAGGTCCCAGCTCGTAGGATCGCCTGCGTGTACGACCTCCTCGTGTTGGGCAGCGGTGTTGCCGGGTTGACCACCGCCCTCGCCGCAGCTCGACGGGGGATGACCGTGCTCGTGCTCACAAAGACCGAGCTCGCGAACACCGCCACGCGCTATGCCCAAGGTGGCGTCGCCGCGGCCTTCGCGCCACCCGACTCGCCCGAGCTCCATCTCGCCGACACGCTCGTTGCCGGCGCCGAACTGTGCGACGCCGACGCGGTGGGTGTGCTCGTCCGCGAGGGCCCGGCACGCGTGCGCGACCTCGCGCGCCTCGGCGCCAACTTTGATCCCGGCGACGACGACGATTCGTGGCGGCTTGCTCGCGAAGGCGGGCACACGCTCGCACGCGTCGTGCACGCAGGCGGCGACGCCACGGGCGCCGAGATCGAACGAGCGCTCCTCGCTGCCCTCGGACTCGCGACGGTCGAGGTCCGCGAGGGTTGGTTCGCGTTGGAACTCATCGTCGAGCACGGCCGGTGCGCGGGTGTTGTGGCCCTCGATCCCCGTGGGCTCGTCGTCAACATGCGCGCCGTCGACACGGTGCTCGCGACCGGCGGCGCAGGACAGTGCTTCTCGGTCACGACGAACCCGCTCGTGTCGACCGGCGACGGCGTGGCCCTCGCGTTGCGAGCGGGTGCCGCGTGTGCGGATCTCGAGTTCGTGCAGTTCCACCCAACGGCATTGCACGTCGATGCGATGCCACGTCCTTTGCTCTCCGAAGCGTTGCGTGGTGAAGGTGCCATTCTGCGCGACGGCGCCGGCAAGGCCTTCATGCAGGGTGTGCACCCGCTCGCCGACCTGGCGCCGCGCGACGTGGTGTCGCGCGTCATCGCGGAACACCTCGCGGCGTCCGGTGCCGAGCACGTGTGGCTCGATGCAACGTCGATTGCAGGGTTCGCGAAGCGGTTTCCCACAATCTCGACGGCATGCGCGCGTGCTGGGCTCGATCCTTCGATCGACTGGCTGCCCGTAGCGCCAGCCGCGCATTTCCTGTGTGGGGGTGTGGTGACGGATCTCGACGGTGCGAGCACACTGGCCCAGTTGTGGGCATGCGGTGAGACTGCGTGCAGCGGGGTGCACGGAGCGAACCGGCTCGCATCGAACTCCTTGCTGGATGGGCTCGTCTTCGGCGGACGCGTCGTGCGGGCGATCGCATCGGGCAAGCGAGCCGCTGACTCGACGGGCGCCATGCGCGGTGTGTTGGAGCGCGTGACGGTGGATTCGGTCGCGGTCGATCCCGAGCTCGTATCGAGCCGTGACGCGGTGGCGCCCGACGGTGTCCGTAGCGCGGTGCAGCGCGTGATGTCGATCGACGCTGGGGTGGTGCGCGACGCTGCGGGGCTCGATCTTGCCTCCAAGACGCTCGGCGACCTCGCGAACCTCGCGACCCATCTGCCAGCCCGCGACGTCGCGAGCTACGAGGCCTTGAACGTGCTGCGCGTGGCGCGCGGCATCGTCGCCCTTGCCGCCGCGCGCGAAGAATCGCGTGGGTCGCATACTCGCAGCGATCACCCGAACAGCAGAGAGGCACTGTTGGGCCGTTTCGTTGTCACCGGCACGGGCGTGCCGCAACTCGTACCCCTTCCCGAACTCACCCGAGGACGGTCCCGATGACCGGACGCAGCGACTTCGATCCGCCGGTACCCGAAGTGCGCCGGGCCGTGACGCGTGCGCTCGAGGAAGATCTCGGGGTGATGGGCGACATCACGACGTTGTGCGTCGTGGTCGAAGACTCACACGCCACTGCCTCGTTGGTCGCGCACGAAGACGGTGTGCTCGCAGGCACGGCATGTGCCACCGAGACGTACCAGCAGCTGGACCCGTCGGTGTCGGTCCTGTGGCACTACGTCGACGGCGAACCGTTGATCGCCGATCAAGTCATAGGTGTGGTCGAGGGCAACACGCGTGCAGTGCTCACGGGCGAACGAGTCGCGCTCAATTTTCTCGGCCATCTCTCAGGCGTTGCATCGCTCACCAGGCGCTACGTGCGCGCCGCCCGCGGCCAGACGCGCGTGCTCGATACGCGCAAGACGATTCCCGGCCTGCGGTCGTTGCAGAAAGCTGCGGTGCGCGCCGGCGGTGGCTACAACCATCGTGAGTCGCTGTCGGATGCCGTGCTCCTCAAAGACAACCATCTTGCGGTGCTCGGCATCCCCCGTGCGGTCGAGCGGGCGCGCGCGCGTTGGCCCGGCCGCCTGGTCGAGGTCGAATGCGATGAGATCGAACAAGTCGTCGCCGCGATCGAAGCCTCGGTCGATCGCATCATGCTCGACAACATGACCGTCGAACAGGTACAGGAGGCAGTGGCGCTCGCCGGCGGCCGGATCGCGCTCGAGGTTTCTGGCAACGTCAATCTCGAAACGATCGGCTCCTACGCGGCGACGGGCGTCGACTTCATCTCGGTCGGTGCGCTCACCCACTCGGCGCGTGTGCTCGACATCGGGCTCGATCTCCAATGACAGCTATGACTGCCCTGACGCCAATGACACCAAACATCGATGCTCGCGGGAACCGCGCGCGTTGGGCGCATGAGGTGATGTGCTGATGTTGCTCGCCGTCGATGTCGGCAACACCCACACCGTGGTCGGTCTCTTCGTCGAAGCGCAGCTCGTCGACCACTGGCGGATCGCCACGAACGCCGAACGCACGAGCGACGAACTCGCGCTGATGATCCAACAGTTTCTCGGGTTCCACGGCTTTTCGTTCGGCGCCATCACCGGCGTTTCGGTGTGCTCGGGCGTACCGATGCTCACGGCCGCGTTGCGCGAGATGACCGACCGCTATTTCGGTTTCGCGGCGCTCGTGCTCGAACCGGGCGTTCGCACGGGCATGCCGATCCTCTACGACAACCCCAAAGAAGTCGGCCCCGACCGGATCGCCAACGCCATCGGCGCGTTTGATCGCTACGGCGGCCCCGCGATCGTGGTCGACTTCGGTACGGCCACCACGGTCGAGGTGATCAGCGACAAGGGCGAGTATCTCGGTGGCGCGATCGTGCCCGGAATCGAGATTTCCCTCGACGCGCTCTTCGGACGCGCCGCAGGTTTGCGGCGCGTCGAGCTGGTTGAGCCGAGCCACGTGATCGGCAAGTCAACGGTCGAGTCGATCCAGTCGGGCGTGATCTACGGCTTTTCGGGCCAGGTCGACGCGCTCGTCGATCGCGTCAAGGCCGAGATCGGCGAGGCCGAAGTGATCGGCACCGGCGGATTGGCCGAGCTCATCGGACCACACACCCGTTCAGTACGCCACTACGAGCCATGGCTCACGCTGTTCGGCCTGCGCATCGTGTTTGAGAGGAACCAGTGACATCGTCGGACCTGAGCGGAGGCGCACGCGACGAGTTCAGGGCCCGGCTGGACAAGGTTGAGGCGATTCGCGACGCCGGTGGCGACCCGTACCCGGTGCACTTCGCGCGTACCGACACGTGTGCCGAGCTCCACGAACGACACGGTGATCTCGCAGATGGCACTGAAACCGACGAGGTCGTCCATGTTGCCGGGCGCATGATGCTGCGCCGCGATCAAGGCAAGTTGTGTTTTGCAACGCTGCGCGACGGCACCGGCACGGTGCAGCTGTTCGTGTCGAAGAGTGCAATCGGTGACGAGGCCTTCGCCACCTTTGGCGCGCTCGATCTCGGCGACTGGATCGGCGTCGTCGGCACCGTCATGAAGACACGCAAAGGCGAGTTGTCGGTCAAGCTCACCGAAGTCCAGCTACTCGCCAAGGCGCTGCGGCCGATGCCCGACAAGTGGCACGGGCTCACCGATGTCGACACCCGGTTCCGCCAGCGCTACGTCGATCTCATCGTGAACGACGACGCCCGCCGCATCTTCGACATCCGCACCGCGGTCGTGCGCTCCATGCGCGAGCACCTGCTCGGCCTTGGGTACCGCGAGGTGGAAACACCGGTGCTGCAGCCGGTCTGGGGCGGCGCGACGGCTCGCCCGTTCACGACGCACCACAACGCACTCGACATGGAACTGTTCTTGCGCATCGCGCCCGAGCTCTACCTGAAGCGCCTGATCGTCGGTGGCTTCGAGAAGGTGTTCGAGATCGGTCGCGTGTTCCGCAACGAAGGTCTGTCGGCGCGCCACAACCCCGAGTTCACGATGCTCGAGCTCTACGAAGCGTTTGTCGACTATCACGTGATCGCGGCGCGCACCGAAGACCTGTTGGCCGGCGCCGCGCAGGACGCGCTCGGCACCATGAAGCTCGAGTGGGACGGTCACGAGTTCGACCTCACGCCGCCGTTGCGTCGCGCGACGATCATCGACCTCGTGCGAGATCATGCCGGCGTCGAGATGCATCCGTCGATGCCGGTCGCCGAGGCGCGTGCGATATGTGATCGCTTCGACGTGCCGTGGCAGCCGTCGTGGGGGAGTGGCAAGTTGCTGCTCGAGGTCTACGAAAAGACCACCGAACACGCGATCATCGAGCCCACGTTCGTGATGGATTACCCGCGCGAGGTGTCGCCATTGGCCCGTCCGCACCGCGATGACCCTGAGCTGACGGAACGGTTCGAGTTGATCATCGGCGGACGCGAGATCGCCAACGCGTTCAGCGAGCTGAACGATCCGGTTGACCAGCGCCGGCGCTTTGAAGCCCAGGTCAGCTTGCAACGACTCGGCGACACCGAAGCGCCACCCATGGACGAGGACTACATTCGCGCGTTGGAATACGGCCTGCCCCCCACCGGTGGGCTCGGCATCGGGATCGACCGGGTCGTGATGCTGTTGGCCGGCGTCACGTCGATCCGCGAGGTGATCCTGTTCCCGCACCTACGTCCCGAGGCCACACCATGAGAGTTCTCGTCACAGGTATGG
>JBBREP010000048.1:0-26918 GCA_038202885.1 Acidimicrobiia bacterium
GTTCTCGTGCGGTATGGTGTGGGTGCGCCGCGTCGGGCGCGACTCCGACCCCAACTTTTTGCTCCGCTTCGCTGCTGCGGCTCAACGGTCGTCGGTTTGTGCGACCTTGTGGATGTGGATCGTGCGGACGTAGTTGGCGAAGCTCGGGACGCGTGCTGCGAATACGCCCGCACCCACGACGCACGCCACGCCACCGGAGATGATCGCGAACGGCAGGTTCACGAGCCCGCCCACCACGCCGGCTTCGATGTCGCCGAGCACCGGGCCGCCCGCGTACACGGCGATCTCGACGCCGCTGATCCGACCGCGCAGTTCGTCGGGCGAGACGTCGGCCGCGATCGCCGAGCGGTAGACGCCCGAGATCATGTCGGCCGCGCCGGCCACGCCGAACATCACGAGCACGGTGATCGTGTTGCGCGTCACGCCCGCGACGGCAATCGCGCCGCCCCACACGGCGACCGACCACAACACCGCACGACCTTGGCGGCGCACGTGCGATGTCCACCCGCTCGTCACCGACGCGACGAACGCACCGGCGGCAACCGATGCCACCAAGAACCCGTACAACGTCGGGCCGCCGCCGAGGCGGTCGGTGAGCGCGGGGAACAGCGCCCGCGGCATTCCGAACACCATCGCGAGCAGATCAATCCCGAACACGCTCATGATCACAGAGTGGCCGCGCAAGAATTTCAATCCATGCACGACTGATGCCAGCGAGGCACGCGTCGCGTCGCCGATCGGTGGTGCGGCCGCAATGCCGGCGAACGCAACGAGCGCGAGCGCGTAGCTGCCGACATCGACGGTGTAGGTCCACGCCAGGCCGACCCAACCGATCAGCAGTCCGCCAACCGCAGGGCCGGCCATCATCCCGAACGACCCGTACGTGGATTGCAACGCGTACGCAGCCGGTCGAAGTTCGGTATCGACCAACAGCGGGAGCAACGAACGCAAGGTCGGGAACGTGATGGCCATCAGCCCACCGCTCACGGCGCCGAGCACATAGAGCGCCCACAGTTGCGGATGGTCCAACGACGCGTTCAGCGCCAGCGCGCCCGAACAGATGAGCGACGCGACCGTCACGCCGAGCAGCAACCGTCGCTTGTCGACGCTGTCGGCGACGGCTCCGCCCGCGAGCGAACACACCAGTAAGGGGCCGAGTTGGGCGACGCCGAGCAGGCCGACGGCGAGCGACGATTTTGTCTGTTGGTACACCTGCAGCGGCAACGCCGCTGACGTCATCGTGCTGCCGAGGAACGACACGGCCTGGCCGATCCAGAGTCGGCGGAAGTCGCGCGAGACCCGCAGGGGCGTGACGTCGACGAGCAGGCGCATAGGCGCCCGATCCTACGGAGCCATGTCGAGCAACGACGTGAAACCGTAACGCTCGTGCGGACCGAAGCTGATCTGCTCCAGCACCCCGATGCCGACCTTGTCGCCGGATCGGGCGCGCACCACCTGTTGGATGTGCTGGTTGTCGAACGCGGTCGGGTCGACGTCGTCGCACTTCCACGACTCGCCACCGATGGCGAGCTCGCCCTTCCACATGCCGTGTCCCCACTGCGGGTGCATGTAGCCGATGCCTTTCATGCGGAAGCAGAGCAGCGGCTCGAGGTCGATGTCTTCGCGCTCGCCGCTTTGGTGCAGGAGCGCGATGCGCGCGTGCTTGGCTCGGCGAGTACCCGACAGGTACTCGATGTCGTGCTCGCCCGCGGCGAGCACTTCGGTGCCAGGATCTTCACTGCCGGGGATCGACGCCACGTCGTCATAGACGGGCACGATGGCGCCGTCGAAGTGCCACATGCGGCCGTGCCGATTCTCGAACGCTCCGAAGTGCGTGCAGCGGTCATCCCAATGAATCGGGGCCCACAGGAAGAACACTTGTGTGTCCGACATCGACATCGGCGCCAGTGCAGGATCGGGTCCGGCGATGGGGCGCACACCCCAGCTGCGGTCCTTCACGCCGCGCACGCGCGCGGCGTTGATGTCGACGCGCTTGCCGTCGTACTCGATGAATCCATCCCAGCGACCGAACTGGGCGAAGCGCGTCACGTCCATGATCAGGCGACGCCCGTTCCCCGACGTGGTCTGACGCCCCTCCTCCACGCACGCGGTACGCGCCGTGAACGTGAGGTCGGCCGCGATTCCGGTCTCGTTGGGGTCAAGGGTCACGCGGATCTTGCGCATCGGCTCGATCACGTCGATGTCGAACGGGCCGACGCGCAGGTCGGTCGGCTCGACTGGCGCGCGGCGCGACCCGTGGAACGCGTGCTGTTCGCCGCCCCGCACGATGCTGAGCCCGCAATCGAGGATGCCGAGGTTCGGATACAGCGCGGCGCCGATCCCGAAGTAGAACTCGCCGTCGTCGGCGAAGCCGTTGAACCAATACCGGTCGTACGCGTTGCGATCACCCGTCGCGGGGTGCGCGATTGGCGCAGCCGTTTGGTGGATCGGGTAGTCGTCGAACTTCGAGAGCATGCCTCTCCTCGGGCTCAAAACCAATGGACCTTGACCGGTCGGTCAAGGCTACGCTGGACCGATGTCGACGTGCGGCGAGGCCGGTGCGGTCACCGATCTCGGCATTCGGGCCCGGGCCGCGAGCAGGATCCTGGCGAATGCATCAAGCGACGCCAAGAACGCGGCACTGTTGCGTGCCGCGGCCCTGCTCGGTGAACGCCGGGCCGAGGTGCTCGCCGCGAACACGGCCGATCTCGACGCCGCGGCGCTCGGGGGCATGGAAGCGTCTCCGCTCGACCGGCTGCGGCTCACCGACGCGCGCATCGACGCCATGGCCGACGGCCTGCGGGTGGTCGCGGCGCTGCCCGACCCGATCGGTGAGGTCCTCGACGGGTCGCGCCGTCCGAACGGCCTGCTCATCGAACGCATCCGAGTGCCGCTCGGTGTGGTCGCAATCATCTATGAGAACCGACCGAACGTCACGAGCGACGCGTTCGGTCTGTGCACGAAGTCTGGCAACGCCGCGATATTGCGCGGCAGCGGGACGGCGCTGCGGTCCAACATTGCGATCGGCGCGATCGCACGCGACGCGCTCGTCGACGCCGGGCTTCCGGCCGACGCGCTCATCGTGGTCGATGACCCTTCGCACGAGACGGCCGTCGCGGTGATGCAACTCGACGGCTATGTCGACGCACTCATCCCGCGTGGTGGCCCGTCGCTGATCACGTCGATGCGTGAGCACGCCACGGTGCCGGTGATCCTCGACGGCGACGGCAACTGCCACGTGTACGTCGACGAGCACGCCGATCTCGACCTTGCGGTTGGCATCGTCGTGAACGCCAAGACGCAGCGCACGAGCGTGTGCAACGCAGCCGAATCGCTCGTGGTGCACACGGCGGTCGCCGACCAATTCGTGCCCATTGTTGCCAACGCACTGGTCGCCGAAGGCGTCGAACTCGTCGGCGACAGCCGTGCCCGGCGCCTCAGTGCCCATATCGAGCCGGCAACGGTCGACGACTTCGGGCGAGAGTTCCTCGATCTCAAAATGAGTGTCGCTGTGGTGCAGAGTCTCGGTGATGCAATCGAGCACATCAACCACTTCGGCACCGGGCATACCGAGGCAATCCTCACACGCGATCTCGACGCTGCTCGCCGGTTCACGCGCGAGATCGACGCGGCGGCCGTGGTGGTGAACGCCTCGACTCGGTTCACCGATGGTGAGCAGTTCGGCTTTGGCGCCGAGATTGGCATTTCCACGCAGAAGCTCCATGCCCGCGGCCCGATGGGTCTGCGGGAATTGACCACTTACAAATACCTCGTATGGGGTGAAGGGCAGGTTCGAAGCTGATGGTCGATCGTTTCGACTCGGTGGCGCAGGTGGTCGCGAGCCTGCGGGAGGTCGATTACCTCAGCGATTCCAGCATCGCCGGTGTGGTGTTCCTCGCCGACAAACTCGGCAAGCCCGTGCTGGTCGAAGGTCCGGCTGGCGTCGGCAAGACCGAGCTGGCAAAGGCCGTGGCCGCGATCACGAAGAGCCGCCTCATCCGCTTGCAGTGCTACGAGGGTCTCGACGAGGCCAAGGCGCTGTACGAGTGGAACTACAAGAAGCAGTTGCTACGCATCCAGGCCGACCGTGAGCATGAGCGCGATTGGGCGACTGTCGAGACCGACATCTTCTCGGAGGCCTTTCTGCTCGAGCGCCCGTTGCTCGAAGCGATCCGTTCACCTGATCCGGTTGTGCTGCTGATCGACGAGGTCGACCGCATCGAGATCGAGACCGAAGCACTGTTGCTCGAGGTGCTCTCCGATTTCCAGGTGTCGATCCCCGAGTTGGGCACGATGGAGTCGGTCCAAGAACGCCGCCCGCTCGTGTTCCTCACGTCGAACAACACGCGGGAACTCAGCGAGGCGCTCAAACGCCGCTGCCTCTACCTGCACATCGATTACCCCACGCTGGAGCGTGAGGAAGAGATCGTGCGCGTGCGCGTGCCAGAAATTGACGCCGCGCTCGCGACGCAGGTGGCCAAGGTCGTGGCCTCGATCCGTAACCTCGACCTGAAGAAGTCGCCGTCGATCTCCGAGACGATCGACTGGGCCCGCACGCTGATCTACCTCGGTCGCAACGAGATCGACGTGGAGACGATCGGCGAGACGTTGCACGTGTTGTTGAAGTACCAGGGCGACATCCAAAAGGCGCGCAAGGAACTCGGCGTCGATGGGCCCACTACGGCGCTGCGCGGCACCGCCTCGCGGTGAACGGTCCATGGTCAACCACGCCAAGCTCGTCGGTGCGATGCAGGAGTGGGGCCCGAAACCAATGACGACGGCCGGCGACACCAAGACGCTGTTCGACGCCTTCCAAGGGTTCGTGCACGAACTTCGTGCTGCCGGTTTGCCGGTGAGCATGACCGAGAACCTCGACGCGATGCGGGCCGTCGAGTACGTGCCCCTCAACGATCGGGAGTCGTTGAAGGCCGCACTCGGCGCCACGCTCGTGAAACATCATGGGCACTGGAAAGTGTTCGAGACCGTCTTCGACGTGTACTTCTCGCTGTATTCGGCCGGGGTGTCCGAACGCGACGCCGACGAGGGTGCCGATGGCGAGTCGATGAGCCTCGAAGAGCTGATGGCTGCCATGGAGGGCGGCGGCTCGATGGGCGATGTCGACAACGAACAGCTCGCGCGCATGCTGCTCGACGCGTTGATGAACATGGATCGCGAGATGCTGCGCCAACTCGCTGGCGCTGCGGTCAGCCGGTTTGCCGGCATGGAGCCCGGCCGTCCGGTGGGTGGGGCGTACTACCTCTACCGCACATTGCGACAGCTCGATGCCGAAGGTCTCGTCGGCCAGATGATGCAGAAGGCCCAGGAGTCCGGCGACGTTGGCGACGGCGTCTTCGATGACCGCCTTGCTCGCGAGGAGTTCGAGTCACGCCTGCAGGTGTTGAAAGAACTGATCGAAGCCGAAATCCGCCGTCGGCTCGTGGCCGACCGTGGCGTCGAAGCGATGGCGCGCACGTTGCGCAAGCCATTGCCGGAGGACGTCGACTTCATGCACGCGTCCCGTGACGAGATGCAGCAG
The DNA here is from genome assembly GCA_038202885.1 of Acidimicrobiia bacterium. Taxonomy (GTDB): domain Bacteria; phylum Actinomycetota; class Acidimicrobiia; order IMCC26256; family PALSA-610; genus JBBREP01. Next base: position 5,537 of record JBBREP010000048.1, read on the forward strand.
CTCCAGCGCTCGATCTATCCACTCACGCGCGCGCTCGCAGCGCGCCTTGCGCAGCGGCGCCGGCGTCGCAATCGGGGCACGCTCGACTTCCGCCAAACGGTGCGTCACTCCCTGAGTTACGGGGGCGTGCCCGCGGAGCCGAAGTTCAAACATCCGCGACCGCACAAGCCCGAGATCATGGTGATCGCCGACATCTCCGGATCGGTCGCGAGTTTCGCTCGTTTCACCCTGCAGTTCGTCTACGCGATGCAGAGCGAGTTCTCACGCGTTCGGTCGTGGGTCTTCATTGACGGCGTCGACGAAGTGACGCGCTTTTTCGAGGAGTCCGACGAGATCGGCGAGGCCATCCACAAGGTGAACACCGAAGCGAACGTGGTGTGGGTGGACGGTCACTCCGACTACGGGCACGCGTTCGAGGTGTGGCACAACACGCACCTGGCCGAGGTCACGAAGAAGACTTCGGTGATCATCCTCGGCGACGCGCGCAACAACTACCACGCCGCACAAGCGTGGACGCTCGCCGAGATCCGCAAGCGCGCGCGGCGTCTCTACTGGCTCGACCCTGAACCACGCGGCTACTGGGATACCGGCGACTCGATCATCTCCGACTACGCGGTGCACTGCGACGCGGCGTTCGAATGTCGCAACCTGCGCCAGCTCCAGCGCTTCGTCGCTGCCGTCGTCGACCAAAAGTGATTATCGGTGTGCGAGCGCCTTGGCGGCGCAGTGCACGCAACGTGATGTCCACGGAAAACCCTCGATGCGAGCTGGCGCGATCGTGCCCACGCCGGGGCCGGTAGGTTGCCAATCGTGCTCGATGCTTACGGTTGGAGCGCATGGCGTTCGACACCGTCGGCCGCCGCGGCGCGCGCGTCGGCCCCCGACGGCCCGATCGGACGCGTTGTGCGGATCGACCGCGGCGTCTACGCCGTCATGACCGACGCTGGCGTGGTGGCGACCTCGCTCGCCGGCGAACTGAAGGACGCGAGCGACCCGGTCGAGCGACCAGCGATCGGCGATTGGGTCGTGCTCGACGATGACAGTGCTGTGTTGCGCTCGATGCTGCCGCGTCGTTCGATGTTCGTGCGCGGCGACCTCGCGCGCATGCAGGGCCAAGTGGTCGCGGCGAACATCGATGTGGTGTTCGTGGTGCATCCGGCCACGCTCGAGCCGAGCCTTCGACGCCTCGAACGAGAGCTCGTGTTGGCGTTTCAAAGTGGCGCCGAACCCGTGGTTGTGTTGTCGAAGGCCGATCTGTGCGCCAACGTCGATGCTGCGGTTGCGCTCGTGCGGCCGTGTGCGCCGGGCCTGACGATCGTTGTGGCAAGCGTTGTCACCGGACAAGGCGTCGCCACCCTCGCCGAGTTCGGTGCGTCGGGACACACCTTGGCTTTCATCGGTGCGTCGGGCGTGGGCAAGTCGACGCTCATCAATGCGTTGCTTGGTTCGGAAGTGCAACAGACTGCGCCGGTGCGCGAGGCCGATGGGAAGGGTCGGCACACGACGACGGCACGCGAGTTGTTTCTCCTCGCGAGCGGTGGTGTCCTCGTGGACACGCCGGGTTTGCGTTCGCTTGGGATGTGGCGCAGCGACGAAGGCATCGCGCTCGCGTTCTCCGACATCGAGGAGCTGGCGCGTCACTGCCATTTCTCCGATTGCACGCATGATCACGAGCCAGGCTGTGCGGTGCTCGAAGCGATCCGAGATGGTCGTCTCGATGCCGAGCGTGTGCGCAACCGCAACGCACTGCATGCCGAACTTGATCGCCTCGACGACGAAGCCGAGGCGCGCGGGCGCGTGGTGAAACAACAAGAACGCAGCGCACGTGCGCGCGCCCGCCGCGACTCCGACCCCGGTCCTGAACCGGGGCCTGAACCTGGGCCGGGTCGGGCAATCGGCGGGTAGGATTTGGTCTTGGGTGAACGCATCGGACTGTTCGGCGGCACGTTCGACCCACCGCACAACGGGCACATCGTTGCTGCGCTTGCGGCCCGCCATCAGCTCGACCTCGACCGGGTGTTGATGGTCGTTGCGGGCGACCCGTGGCAGAAGCGAGGCACGGTCGAGGCCGATGCTGCGACGCGGTTCGATCTGCTGCGGGCAGCCTGCGCCGACGTGGAGGGCCTGGAGCCATGCGACGTGGAGGTTGCGCGCGATGGCGCGACGTACACGATCGACACGGTTGAGGCGCTCGCCGCGCCCGATCGCGAATTCGTGCTCATCCTCGGCGCCGATGCCGTCGCCGGGCTCGACTCGTGGCACCGGGCCGCGGAACTGGCCGAGACAGTGGAGATTGGCGCCGTCGAGCGCACCGCGGATGGCGGGACTCGAGGCTGGGAGCGCCCGAGCGCCCGTTGGCGAATCACCGATGTCGCCATGCCACAGCTCGAGATCACGTCGACCGCGATTCGCACTGCGTGTCGTGCTGGAGCGCCGATCGACGGCCTCACCCCGGCTGCGGTAGTCCGCTTGGTGCGCGAGCGGCGTCTCTACACTCGACGTGATGACCGAGATGTCGGAGCGTGATGCCACGGCCGCTGGCGCACCCGACGTCGGCACGGGAGTTCCCGAGCCGGTGCCCGAGATCAAGGGCGAGATCGAGATCGAGGGCGCGGGCGAGATCGAGATCGCGGCCGGGCCCAGCGACGATGGCGGTGGTCCAGCCCATCCGATGACCCGAGCCGCGCGCGAACGCGCCCGTCGGGCACGCGACCGCCTGCACCAAATGGCGGCTGTTGGTGTGGCGCTGACGCTCGGCGCCGTCGCAACGTTCGCCACGTCGCCGCGCAATGTGGTTGCGCACCGACGGGCATCGCCGACGAGCACGCCCGCGAGAAACGTCGGGGCAGCCCACACTGTGCTGGTGGCGCACTTCGACCGCAACCACCGCATCGATCTCGCAGCCTTGGTGAGCGTGGCGGCTGGGCAGCGCAGCGGTTCGTTCGTCTTTCTTCCTCCACCAACGGTGGTCGATGTCCCTGCGCTCGAACTGCAGCCGATCGCTTCGCTGCTGCGCGTCGGGAATCGCTCGCTGCTCATCAACGTGATCGAGAACGCCACCGGTGCGCGCGTCGATCAGGTGGCCTTGCTGTCCGACACTGCACTTGCTCGTGCCTTCGCGGTCCTACCCTCACTCGACATCGACTTGCCGCATCCGTTGCGCATGACCGATTCGGCCGGCTCGTTGGCGTTTGCCGCCGGCATTGCGTCGAGCCTGGCGCCTTCGCAGGCGGTGCGCTTGCTCCTCGGCAAGGAAACCGAAGGCACGCTCGCGCATCTCGCCACGGCCCAAGCCGTACTGCAGAGCTATTTCAACGCGTTGCGACGAACGCCCTTGGCTGCGCGCCGCGCCGCGGCCGTCGTTGGCGCGGCGCCGTTCGCGACGCTGTCAGCGGTGCTCGACCTGCGCTACGACGTGTTGCCAGTGACCGGCACCGATGCAGCAGGCGGGGAACGCTTCGAAATTCGCCAAGCTGACGTCGACCAACTCGTGCGTGCGGAGTTCGGGTTTGCGCGCCTCGCCGGTCAGGCAACACGGCCTCGTATCGAGTTGCTGAACGGCGTGGGCGTCGCCGGGCTTACACAACGCGTGTCTCAGATCGTCGTCCCTGCGGGAGGACACGTCACGTTGACCAACAACGTCGAGGGGTTTGGGGAGCGCACGACGCGGGTCGTGTACTACGACGATAGCCAAATCGCAACGGCCCGGCGCTTCGCCAAGGTGCTCGGCGCGCACTCGGTAGTGAAGGGTGCGATCCCGCTCGATATCGTCGACATCACGGTGGTGATTGGGAGTGACTTTGTGAAGACCCACAGGTAATGGGCGAGTCTGACGCACGGGCGCGGGCGCTCATGGCTGCCGACGCCGCAGACAGCAAGAAGGGCGACGACATTGTCGTGCTCGATGTGGGCGACATCATGTCGCTGGCCGAGATGTTCGTGATCGTGTCGGCGCCGAATACGCGTCTCGTGCGCACGATCGTCGAAGCGATCGAGGAGCGGATGCGCGAAGACGGCGGGGCTCGTACCCGCACCGTCGAGGGTCTCGACACCGCCACCTGGGTGTTGCTCGACTACGGCGACGTGATTGCGCACGTGTTCCTCACCGAGACCCGTGAGTTCTACGCCCTCGAACGCCTGTGGGCCGATGCCCCCAGAATCACCTGGGCCGCCCACCACTAACCCCCCCAATACAGCTGATGCGTCGTTTGGCCCCCATATAGAGGGGTCAAACGACGCATCAGGATCTGAGGGACGGGACGAGGGGGGCGGGGCGGGAGGTTGGGGAGACCTCCCGCCCCGTGTTGTGGCCGCGCCCGGAGCAGTTGCCGGGAGTGCCGGGGTATTGGGGTGTCAGGTGTCAGGTGTCAGGCGTTTCGGGGTTCTGCGTTACGCCCCCGGGGTACCTGACGGGGCACCAGTCGGGGCACCGGCCGGCGGCGGTCCGCCGTGGCGGCCATGACCGCCACTGAAGGCTTCGACCTTGGTGACCTTGAAGTTCGCGTCGAGCTTCACGGTCACTTCGGAGCCGTCGGCTTTCTTCACGTGGGCCTCGTACTTCGCGCCTTGCGCGTCGTTCTCGACCCTGATGATCGTGCCGCCCGGCACCGCAGCCTTGGCCGCAGCGGTGACGCTGGAGGCCGTCGAGCCGGTGAGCAACGTCTCACCCGGACAGCCACGGTGGCCGTCCATCGCGTTGGGGGCGCCGGCCGGCGAGGCCGTCGCGCTCGGTGCGGCGGTGTTCGCGGCCGACGTGGTCGAACTCGTCGCGGCGCTGGCGACGCCGTAGCCGCCGGCAGCCATGCCGACCGCGAGTGCGGCGGTTGCCAACATTGTGCGCTTGCGGCTGTGGCGCACTCGAGCGGGGTTGGCCGCTGCGGCGCCAGTCTCGTCGTCGAGGGGGAGGGATTCCATGATGGGCTCCTAGTAGTTGGATCGGGGATCGGAACGAGGACCTCGAGCCGGCGCCGGTGAGTGAGCGGAGCGGCGGCGGGCGGTGGATGTCCGTACCGGGTGTGGCCTCACAATCACGATGATCGGACCTGCGCCTCAGACCGGGCTCACTTGTTCCTGGGAGTTCCCGCCGAATTTCGGGTATCAGGCGACGGGCAACGTGATCGTGAACGCCGCGCCGCCATCGGGAGCGTTGGTCACCGTCGCCTCGCCACCGTGCTCGGCTGCGATTGCCGCGACGATCGACAGCCCGAGCCCGACACCACTGCCAGCGCGCGCCGCGTCGGCCTGCCAGAAGCGATCGAACGCATGGTGGAGCGCCTCGGTGTCGAGGCCCGGTCCATGGTCGCGCACGGTGAGCAGCGCTTCGCTGTCCACCACACGAGCGTCGAGTTCGATGGGTGTACCCGATGGAGTGTGACGAAGCGCGTTGGCGACGAGGTTCGCGACCGCCTGGCGGAGATGGTCGCTGTCGCCGCGCACGACGACGGGATTTGGGGCCGACAGCGTCACGGCGCGTTCGGGATCGGTTGCGACCGCGTCGCTGCATGCGTCGGCCGCCAGCACCGCGAGATCGACCGGTTCTTGCTCCGGTGTGCGGGCTTGGTCGACACGCGCGAGCAGCAACAGATCCTCGACAAGGGTGCGCATCCGCGCCGCTTCTTCTTCGATGCGGCGCAGGATCACGGGCAGATCGACGTGCTCGTGCGTCGTGTCGAGCCGGAAGAGTTCGGCGAAACCCTGGATTGAGGTGAGCGGCGTCCTGAGCTCGTGCGATGCGTCGGCGAGGAACTGGCGCAATCGGCGTTCGGTCGCCTCGCGCTCGCGAAACGCGATCTCGATCTCGTCGAGCATCGTGTTGAGCGCAAGGCCGAGCTGGCCGACCTCGGTGCGGTCGTCGCTCGGCCCGACGCGCTGCGAGAGGTCTCCGGCGCTGATCGACGCGGCCGATTCCGCCATTGTTTCGAGCGGTTGAAGGCCACGCCGCAGCACCACCCACGCGCCCGCGGCGAGCAGTAGCAGGAGCGACAGGGCCGCGATTGTCTCGATGAGCACGAGGCGATGCAACGAGCTTTCGACCGCTCCGAGCGGGATCGCGATCACCACGGTGTCGCCCGCGGCGGGGCCCGTCGCGGCGGCGGCGTAGACGCGCCATTGGCCGCTGCCCTTGGCTGCGTCAACCGTGCGGAACGTGCCGACGCTCAGGTGCTTGGCAAGCTTCGGTTGATTCGTCGTCACAGCGGCGTACTCGACAGCGGTCAACACCTTGTCGTTGGCGTCACGCAGTTCGGCGTAGGTGCCGACCGGCACGAGCACCGTTGGCCCGCCGCGAGGATCGCCGGCGTTGCCCTTGCCATCGGGACGGCCGCCCAGATCGATGCCGGCTTTCTCATCGAGGTCGCGCCCGACGCTCAGGGCTGACGAGCGCAGCGTGTCGTCAACGCGCTGGTGTTCGGTGCGGGCATAGAGCGAGTAGGTAGTCACGCCGAATACGGCGAGGCCTACCGTCGTCAGCGCCACGAGCGCGAACACGAGTCGGAACCTGAGCGTCATCACACCATCGATCGGGCGACACGGATGGAACGTCGATTGTGCCGCACCGGTGACCCTCGGCCGGGGACCACGCGGTGCGACCAGAACACCAGCATCGGGCGTGGCGCTGCGCTGTGCCTGTGGGCAACCTTGGAGAACCCTGGGAAACCGGTGTCGGCGACACTGGTGACGCAACCCATCGAGGGGGCAATAACGTCGGGCGCGTGAATGATGCGTCGTCCCGTCAGCCGCGGATCCTTGTGGTCGACGACGAGGAGCACATCACCGAGTTGCTCGCCATGGGCCTCGGGTACAACGGTTTCGATGTCGAACGAGCGGCGTCGGGACGTGCTGCACTCGACGCCATCGACCGGCATCGGCCCGATCTGATCGTGCTCGATGTGATGCTGCCCGATCTCGACGGCTTCGAGGTGGCACGCCGTCTCCGCCAAAACGAAGGCGCCGGAACGCGTGTGCCGATCATTTTTCTGACCGCGCGCGACACCACGCAGGACAAGGTCGAAGGCCTGCGCCTCGGTAGCGATGACTATGTGACCAAGCCGTTCAGCATCGAAGAGCTCATCGAACGGGTCAAGGCGGTATTGCGGCGCTCGTCAGGAGTCGGCCCGGGCGAGCAACGTTTGAGTTTTGCCGACCTCGAACTCGACGAGGACACGCGAGACGTCTGGCGTGCCGGCAAACTCGTCGAACTCACGCCGACCGAATATCGCCTCTTGCACTACCTGCTCGCCAACGCGCGTCGAGTCCTCACCCGCGACCAGATCCTCGAACACGTATGGGACTACACGTTCGCGGGTAACGCCAGCGTGCTCTAGACCTACATCAGCTATCTGCGCCACAAGATCGACACCGTCGACCCACCGTTGATCCACACGGTGCGCGGTGTCGGCTACAGCCTGCGCACCAAGGACTGAACTACCAACAACTTCACCAGCAATTTCCCACTCGGCACTCAGGGTGCTCTGAGGGACGGCCGCCACAGTTGTGGCATGACCGTTGATATGCAATTCCGTGCCATGGGCAGCGATGCCCACGTGATCGTCGTGGGTGGCAGCGACGACCTCGCCGAGGTCGCGTACCACCGGATCGAGGAGCTCGAAGCCCGCTGGAGCCGTTTCGTCGACTCGAGCGAGATCTGTGCGATCAACCGGGCCGCGGGTCACTGGGTCGAGGTCTCCGATGACACGACCCGGCTCGTCGAGCTCGCGATCGAAGGTTGGCGCCTCACCGGCGGCGGTTTCGACCCCACCGTGCTCGGCGCGGTGGTGCGTGCCGGTTACGACCGTACGTTCAGCGACCTCGCGAACTCGACCGTTCCCGAGCCAGGAGCCCCTGGGGGCGCGAGCCGAAGGCGAGCGGGGGTGGAGCCAGCCCCTGGGGGCGCGAGCCGAAGGCGAGCGGGGGTGGAGCTTCATCAAGGCCCCACGAGCATTGAGCTCGGTGACCGGCGCGTCCGCCTGCCACGCGGCGCGGCGATTGACGCCGGCGGTATAGGAAAAGGCCTCGCGGCCGACATGGTGGCGGCGGAGTTGATGGCGCTCGGCGCACAGGGCGCGTGCGTCAACCTCGGCGGCGACCTTCGCGTCGAAGGTAACGCGGCCGACGGTGGTGATTGGACGATCGCCGTCGCCGATCCTTGGTCGACCGAGTCGATCGTCGACGTCGCCGTGCGCAGCGGCGCGGTCGCAACGTCGTCGACGGCGCGCCGGCGTTGGATGGTGGGCGGCGACACGCGCCACCATCTCATCGATCCGACCACGGGCGAACCGTCGACGACCGATCTTGTCGCGCTCACCGTCATCGCCGGCAACGGCTGGCTCGCCGAAGTGTTCGCCAAGGGCGCGTTGTTGCGGGGCTCGACGCGGTGCTTCGACATCCTGCCCGCAGGCATCGAGGCGCTTGCTGTCACTGACGACGGCGATGTCCTCACCACGCCCGGATTTGCGAACTTCACGTCCTACTCGACGTCACCACTGAGGAGCACCCGATGAACATGCAACACGACAACCAGCACAGCAACCAGACCGGCAACCGTGTCGGCACCGGCCGGCCGCGCACGCCGGCGAAGACGCGTCGAGTTCGACCTCACCCGGCCCGGCAGGCTCGCCGCATCACAGGTGCTGCGAGCGTGTTCGGGATGGTGGTGTTCGCCGCCGGCATGGCCGTCGGGGCCGGGAGTGCGACGTCGACGGCGAAGGCCGCGACGTCCAACACTGCGACGTCCGACACCGCGACGTCCAACACTGCGACGTCCAACACTGGGGCAGCGACGAACGCGGCCGTGACGACCGCCAGGGCCGGGCATGCATCATCGGCGGCTGCTTCGGCCGCCACGTCGACTGCGGCGAGCTGAACGCGGCGATCGGTAACGTGCGAACCATGACGCTGCTGGATAACTACGCCGGTGACTACCAGGCGAACCTCGAGCTCACCGACCTGTCGCGTGCTGCGCTCGCCATGCTCGGACGCGAGTGGATGATGCATGGACACATGCAGGACCGGGTGGGCATGCCGCTCGTACACGCCGGCCGGCCGCGCGAGGAGATGGAAGCCGTCGCGATCGCCGAGTGGATGGCGGCGAGCCCCGTGTATTCGCGCCGTACGCAACGCGCCTTTCGATTTGGCAACGGCGACGTCGCCACGATTTTGAAGAACATCCAGCTCGACATCGGCGCGCCGCATCACTTTCTCGACTTCCGTTCCACAGTGCACGACGCACAGCATGGCGAATTCTTTCTCGCGCACTGCGGCGCGCTGATGGATACCGAACCGATGGGCCCTGAGTACGTGCAGGGGATGTGCCACTCGATTGAGGACCCGACCTTTGACGCGACGGCCGTGGCGACGAACCCGCGCGCCCAGGTCCGTCCCGTGCACCGCCCGCCGCGGGTACCGACCGACCGGCATCCTCATTGCCACTGGACAATCACGATCGACGAATCGGCTGAGCCTGTCGTGGCGCACCCCAACATGGCGCGCGTCGAGGCCGCGAAGATCGCCTCGATCGAAATCGACGATCCGGGCCGCGACGCCGAGCCGGGCGGCTGGGCCGACTACAGCGGCGACTTCGATCCGGATTTCGCACTGGAGGACCTCTCGCACCGCGCGCTCGTGATTGCACTCCAGGAGATTGCGGTGCAGAGTCACCTGCTCCTGCGCGGGTTCGTTCTCGCGGCGGGCGATGTCGATGGCGCCGATGCCGCCGCCGCGCTCGTGCCGAAGATCCTCACGGGTCTCGGCGGTCTAACATCGCAGCGGTTGTGTGCGGCGTTGGGCGTCGCCCGCGACACCGGCAGTGCGGCGGCGATCGCCAAGATCCTGCAGCTCCATCCGAGCTTTCACCCGCGTTGCTATGTGAACTTCTCGGTGGAGTTGCTCGACGAACGCCGGGTTCGGTTCGCGTTCGGCCCGTCGCCGATGTTCGACGAAGGCGACGGTGCCACATGGCTCAACGCGCTCGGCGCGGCGACCGACGGCGCCTTCGACTCCATCGTGCAGGGCGTCGACCGGCGAGCGACATGCCACGCCGTCGCGACACGCGGCGACGAGTTGTTCGCGTTCGAGGCCGTGATCGACCCGGCCGCCGTACCCGCGATTGACGCGCCGGAAGTGTCGTTGGCCAAGTTCAGCACCGGGGCCTCGTTCGAGTTCGTCCCTCGCCGGCCCGTGCGCGCCTGAGGGAGCCCGACCCCAACCGCCCCGACCAGCCGACCGCCCCACGTCCAGCGGGCAGCGGGCAGCGGGTGCCGGAAACCGGCAGCTTGGTGCGCCGCTCGTGGGTCAGGCTCAAGGGTCAGGCTCGTGGGTCAGGCTCGTGGGTCAGGCTCGTGGGTCCGGCTCAATGGTCCGGCGCGAGGAGACGACAACTTGGCGAAGATGTAGCGGAGGCGGCACCGTGCACGACGTACCGATTGACGCGATCCCGGCGCCGGTATTCGTCGTCGAGGACGAATTGATCATCGGCTGCAACGCGCCCGCGCGCGCCTTGGCGCCGTCGAGCGTGACCGAGTTGGTCGGGATTCGGCTCGACGAGGTGTTCCGAGACGAGGACCCGCCGTACGCCCGGTTGCGTGACGATGCACCGCCGCGATGGTTTCGCCTCGACGCGCACGCGCACCCCGATGGTGCGCGAGCAACGTTGCGATATGTGCTCGCCACCGATGTCAGCGACGAGCTGCGCGCTCGCGCCATTTTGGAAGGCATGTTCGCCGACTGTTTCGTGCTCGACCGAGACGCATGCATCGCATGGAAGCTCACGCCTCGCCGGGTGGCGTCGAGCTGGGCCGTCGACTCGCACCCCATTGAGCAACTGCACCCTGATGACTTGACGTCGTCGTTGGCCCGCTTCGTGCGTGCGATCGATGAGCCCGGCGCGCGTGAATCGTTCTCGGTTCGCCTTCGCCACCCCGTGCGAGTCGATCATTGGGAACGCGTTGCGATCGAAAGCCTGAGTGCTGTGACCGACCCTTGGCTCGATGGTGTCGTCATCTGCTCGCGGGTCGATACCGCCGTCGACACCAAGCTCGAGCTGGCCGACAGCCCGTTCTATTCACTCGCGGAGGCCGCTCCGACGGGCATCATCGTGCTCGACGCACAGCGCCGGCCCGTCTTCCTGAACGCCATTGCACGAGAACTCCTTGCGTTCGACGATCAGCGTGTCGCCGCCGCGTGGACCAGTGTGTTTGCGGCCGACGATCTGGTGGCCGTGGGCGGGGTCATCGACGCGGCGCTGTTGCACTCACGACGCTCCAACCACCTCGCGCACATGGTGCGAGACGGCACGAGCTCGTGGGTCCGCGTCGAGGCGGTGGCCCAGCACGACGCTTCGACTGTGGTCGGGGCGATCGTGACGCTCGTCGATGTCACGGATCTGATCGAGGCTCGTGCCGACATCGACCGGCTCGTCGACGCGTTGCAAGCAGGTTCCGATCTTGTCCTGGTCGTCGAACCCGACATGCGGGTGTCGCACGTGAAGGGTGCGGGCCACGAACACTTCGCCGCGTTGGAACTGCAAGGCGTGCGTGACCTTCGCGCGATTCTCGGCGCCAACCGCGACGGCGACGTCGACTTCGGCAGCGACGTATTGCCCCAGATCCTGGACGGCCATTCCTGGCGCGGCGAGCTGACGATCGTGATCGATACCAGTACGAGCGTCGCGGCGTCGGTGCTCTGCGTGCCACGCCAAGATGCCACGGGCAGCGTCGAGAGCTTTGCCTTCGTCGCTCGCGATATCAGCGAGTTGAAGCAAACGCAACACCGCCTCGCGGATGCTGCGATGCACGACGCTCTGACGGGCCTGTACAACCGCAACGGCTTCAAGGATGGGCTCGATCGTGAGTTGGCACGCTGGCGCCGCGGCGAGGTGTACAGCCTCGCAGTCGTGTTCATCGACCTCGACGACTTCAAGCCGATCAACGACCAGCATGGGCACCAGATGGGTGATCACGTGCTCCGCGAGGTCGCGAGGAGGATGCAGCGCGCGGTGCGGTCCACCGACTTGCTCGCACGTGTGGGTGGTGACGAGTTCGTCGCGGTGTTGCCGCTCCATGCCGGTAGTGCCACCGACATCGACATCGTCATCGATCGGCTGGTGGCCGCATTCGCGAGCCCAATGCTCGTTGGTGGTGCTGCGCTGCGATTGAGTGCGTCGGTGGGTGTGGCCACTACCTCCGAGACGTCGGATGACGCGACAACACTCGTCGCGCGCGCCGACGAAGCGATGTACGCGGCCAAGCGTTCCGGCAAGAACCGGGTCGAGGTCGCCTGATCGACACGCCGCCGCGGTGCAACGCGACGACCAACCGGGCGCGGACTACGGCACCTGGTCCACGGCATCGATCAGACCCCACTCGAGCGCCGTAGGTGCATCGATCGCACGGCCGGTGAGCGCGAGCAGCGCAGTGCGATGGCGCCCGATGCGGCGGGTGATGCTGACGGTGCCGCCGGCACCGGGAACGAGGCCCATGGCGAGCTCAGGCAGGCGGAACGTGGTGTCGGCCGCGGCGTCGACGCGGGCGCAAAAGGCCGCAAGTTCGACCCCTGCGCCGATGCACGCGCCGTGGACGCGCGCGGTGGTGTGGGTGCCGAGTTGGTGCAGCAGGAGCCCGGGCGAACGGTTCGTGCGCACAGCATGCGCGCTGACGACGTCTGGGGTGACACCGAATTCGGTGAGATCGCCGCCGCTGCAGAAGCTCGGGCCGCGACCGCACAGGTGCACCGTCGGCGGGTCATCGAGCGCGAGCACCGCCCGCAATGTGTCGACGAGCGCGTCGCGCATCGCGGCGCTATAGGCGTTGTGCACCTCGGGTCGATCGAGCATGAGCGTCAGGGTGTCGTCGTTGTGCGCAACATGGAGAGGCGCGGGAGATGCCGCGCTCGTCGCGCTCGTCGCGCCCGTAGTGGTCAACGTGTTCGCCGTCGTCGGTCCGGTCGCGACGCGGTGGGGTCGCGTGCCGAGCCACGTCGCGAACTCGGCGCCGGCCAAGAGCATCGAGTACACGACCGATTCGGTCCAGAGTCCCTGGGCGACGGTCCGGTCCGTGCCGGCGCGCAGCAACTGTACACACAGCGTTGACGCGGTCGGCGCCGTCGCGCACGTGGTCGAGATGGCCGCGATGACGTCGTCGGCGTCGGCGGACGCGACGACCGCATCGCACGGCGACGCAAGCGTCGCGTTGTCGTAGATGGCGAGGAACACGCGTGGCGTTGCGAGTGGTATCGCAATGATCGGCGTCGCTCGTTCGTCACGTCCACGCGCCCGTGTAAAATCGACCACCGTCAACGGCGTCGTGCCCTCGGTCACCGGCGCCTCACGCCACTCGTGGTCGGCGAGATTGCGCGCCAACGCGTCGGTGTCGAGTGCCTCGTAGCGTGGTGATGGATCTCCAGGCCTGGTCATCGGCAATCCTTGCGGGCGAACTTGTGCCGAGATTCCCTCTGTGAGGGGGAAATTGGGTACAAGAAGGTGACTGTATGGTGTGCCGACATGAGCATGATGGGCAAGCGCGTGCTGGTCGTCGGTGCGTCGTCGGGTATCGGGCGCGCCATCGCGATCGCCGCGGTGCGTGCGGGTGCACACGTCGCCTTCTGTGCCCGGCGGCGTGACGCGCTGGAACAGGCCGTCGCCGAGGCCGGCGGCGGTGCCATCATCGCGGCCGACCTTGAGCAGCCCGACGACTGCGAGCGCATCGCTCGCGAGGCGGCCGCCGCGCTTGGCGGTATCGATGCGGTCTGTTACGCGGCCGCAATGTCGCCGCTGCGCATGCTGGCCGACACGACGGCCGCCGATTGGCAGCGTGTACTGGCGACCAACCTCGTCGGTGCGTCCCTCGTGACGAGGGCGTCGCTTGCCTACGTCGCGCCCGGTGCAGTGTTCTCGTACCTGTCGTCAGAAGGAGCCGGCCGCCCCCGCCACGGCCTGGTTGCGTACACCGCGAGCAAGGCCGCGCTCGAGGAGATGATTCGGGGCTGGCGGGTCGAACATCCCGAGTTGCGGTTCGTGAACCTGGTGATCGGAGCGACCGAGGGCACCGACTTCGCCGCCGGCTTCGACGCCGCCCTGGCGTTGCGCCTGCTGCCCACGTGGGTCGCGCACGGCGAGATGCACGCGACGCTGATGCGGCCCGATGCAGTCGCCGCGGTCGTCGTCGACCATCTCGCGAGCGCGCTCGCCAACCCTGGCGTCGATGTGCAGCAAGTGGTGTTGCGACCTCCGGGGCCGCTCATGACCGATGTCTCGGCCATCCTGAGCGCGTTCGGTGACGCGGCCGGCGGCGCCTGAGCGACTCGCCCGGGAGGGCTCGTTGGCGCCCCGCGTAGGGTGGACCGACGGTGGAACCGGACAAGGGAGAGGGGCGCGACGTGCGACCAATGGAAGGTATCCGTGTGGTCGAGGTCGCGAGCTGGACGTTCGTTCCTGCCGCCGGTGCCGTACTCGCGGAGTGGGGTGCCGACGTGCTCAAGATCGAGCATCCCGAATCGGGCGACCCGCAACGCGGTCTCATCTCGTCGGGGATGATTCCCGGCGGCGCCGGCGGAGTGAACTACATGATGGAGCAGCCGAACCACGGCAAGCGCTCCGTGGCGATCAACATCGGCCACCCCGACGGTCGGGCACTGCTCTACAAGCTCTGCGAGAGCGCCGACGTGTTCCTCACGAACTGGCTTCCCGCCGCACGTGCGAAGCAGAAGATCGACGTCGACGACATTCGTGCGGTCAATCCGAACATCGTCTATGTGCGTGGCCATGGGCAAGGCGTGTTCGGTCCCGATGCCGACAAAGGCGGCTACGACGGCTCGTCCTACTACGCGCGCTCCGGCGTGCTGGCTGGCATCACGTCGGCCGGCGAGCCGTACGGGCCGACCCAACCACCGGCCTTTGGCGATCTTCCGGGTGGTCAGACAATTGCGGGTGGCATCGCCGCGGCGCTGCTGCATCGCGAGCGCACGGGTGAAGGCAGTGTGGTCGACATTTCGCTGCTCGGCTTCGGTATGTGGGTGATGGCGCCCGGCATCGTGGCCTCGAAGTTGTACGAGGGCCAGACGCTGCCGTCGTTCACACGCGAGACGTTGCCGAACCCCATCACGAACCGCTACCTCACGAAAGACAATCGTCTGGTGCAGCTCGTGATGCTCCAAGCGCAACGTTTCTGGCCCGAACTCGTCACCGCCATCGGCCATCCTGAGCTCGCCACCGACGAACGTTTCGCGACGCCCGCGGCCATGTTCGACAACCGGGTTGAGGCAACGCACTTGCTCGACGCGATCTTCGCAACGCGCACCCTCACGGAGTGGAAAGACGCGCTGCGCGACGTCAAGGGCGTGTGGGCGCCGGTGCAGACCGCGATTGAACTGCATGACGATCCGCAGGTGATCGCGAACGGCTATCTCGCCGATGTGACCGCCTCGAACGGCACGTCGTTCAAGCTTGTCGCCAATCCTGTGCAATTCGACGAGGTGCCCCCCGACGTCACTCGTGCGCCTGAGCACGGCGAGCACACCGATGAAGTGCTGCTGGAACTTGGTCTCGACTGGGACGAACTCATCCGCTTGAAGACCGAGAACGCGATCCTCTAGCCGCATCACGCACCGCACCGCGCGCCGTGACGCTCAGTGCGTGAGTTCGGCGATGACGCGCTCGTAACGCGGGTCGCTGTCACCGACGATCCGTTCGACCCAGCGGATGACTTCGGCGGCATCGAGTGGAGTCCGCGCGGCGCGCATTTCCGCAATGTCGACCCAGTCCTTTGCCCGGTCGAACACCACCTTGCACACGGTCAGGTGCTCGGCCGACAGGATGGGAATCGTGCTCGCCGCGAACGGCACACGCCGGACCGCGGACGCGGCGGCGTCGTGGAATGGGTCGTAGTTGAAGAACAGGTCGACTGGTGTTCGGTCCCAGTACAGCCGAAGCTGGCCGTCGCGCGTGACCGTGCCGTGTGCCGAGGCGTCGCTCGCGATGCCGAGCGCGCGCAGCGGAAGGAGGGCCGGCTCCGCGTCGGTCGCAGGAATGAAGACGTTGACGTCGATGTCGATCGTCGCTCGCGGCTCGGCGTAGTAGGCGAGCGCGAGCGCACCGCCAAACGCGTGCGGTACGGCACGCAGCGCGTGGTTGAGGGCAAGGATCTTGTCGGGGAGCGCGATGCGGCCCGGGTCGTTCACCGAGAACTGATCCTGGGGAAACTGAGATTGCCGCGCGGCCGCGAGGGGATGGCGTCGGTGAGCAGCAGAAGGTCGACGAGGTCGTGCGCACGTTCGGTGTCGGTGCGTGCGCGCGTCCCGGACTCGATCTCGACCCCGATGGTGGCGGTGCGCAGATCGAGGCGCGCGCCGGCCGCTTCGAGCAGGCGGCGCAACGTGCTCACCGACGGGTCGCGTCGATCGTGCTCGTAACTCGAAACGACCGGCTGGCTCGTCCCGGCGCGCTGGGCGAGCGCGGCCTGCGACAATCCGGCGTGGAGCCGGCTGCGACGGATGAGTTGGCCGGGCGTCACGCCCTGAGTATATCGGATTGTCTATATATTGGGCAGCGGTGCCACCACCACCACCGCTACCGCCACTTCCAGTCGGGCGGTCGCTTTTCCAAGAAGGCGGCGCGGGCCTCCGCGGCGTCGTCGAAGCGTTGGAGGCGGGCGGTGTAGTCCTGTTCGGTGCGGTACGCCTCCTTGAGCGGGAGGTGTTCGACACGGTTCATGGATTCCTTGGCGAGACGCATCGCGATCGGGCTCTTGGCCGCAAGGTCGCGGGCGAACGCCATGGCGGTGTCGAACAGCTCGTCGCCGGGAACGACCGCGCGCACCGCACCGAGGCGATAGAGCTCCGACGCCGGTACCCGTTCACCGCTGAAGTACATCTCGCGCGCTTTGTGGCGCCCGACGAGGAGGCTGAGATGGGCGCTCGCGCCGAGCAGCCCAACGTTGATCTCGGTGGTGCCGAACGTGGCCGACTCGGCCGCGAACAGCACGTCACAGCATGCCGCGAACGCGAGCCCGGCGCCGAGCGCCGGACCGTTGATCGCGCCGATCACCGGCACCGCGCAGTCGGTGATCGCCCACATCGCGGCCCGGGCCATACCGGCAGGGTCGGTAATCTCGGTGGCGTTGGTCGTAGGCGGACGCGTCGTCACCGACTTGAGGTCGGCGCCGCCCATGAACGCTCGACTGCCTGCCGCGGTGAAGATCGCCACCCGCACATCGCGATCGTCGTTGAACGCAGTGAACGCATCGCGGATCTCGAGGAACGTCGCCCCATC
Source organism: Acidimicrobiia bacterium (assembly GCA_038202885.1). GTDB lineage: Bacteria > Actinomycetota > Acidimicrobiia > IMCC26256 > PALSA-610 > JBBREP01. The sequence goes on from JBBREP010000048.1 coordinate 22,794, forward strand.
GACGGCGTTCACCGGCGGGCGGTCGAGCAACACCGTCGCGATGTGATCGGCGACCGTGACAGTGATCGCCGCCATGGATTTGAGTGTAGGTGGACCGGCGGTGCCTGAAAACCTCAGCCTGAAAACCTCAGCCTGAAAACCTCAGCCGGGGAACGGGCCGAGGCCGAGACGGCTTCGCACTTCGGGCCGGCGCAGCGGCGGCACCGTCATCGGCGGCTGGCGTCGCGGTGGGACCTGTTCGAGCAGCTCGGCGGTGATCGCGGCGATCTGATGGGCCGCGGCGTGCATGGCTTCGGCCAGCTTTGGGTTCGGCTTGGCGATGCCGGTGACCTTACGGACGTACTGGAATGCGGCGGCGTCGATCTCCTCGGCCGTCGCCGGGGGCTCGAGGCCCCGCAGCTCAGTGATGTTGCGGCACATGCGCTGCAGCGTAACGGGGCGCTGCGGGTTGTGAAGTTCGGGCCGGGGCTGCGAGTGTGACGTCGCAAGTCCGTGCAGCGAACGCTGAGGAGGTCGTCGCGTCGTGCCCATCCACTACGAGATGCGCGAGGAACACATCGTGCTCATCACGATCGACCGGCCCGAGGCGCGCAACTCGGCCGATCTCGAGCACTTCAAGTTGCTGCGCGAGGCGTGGGAGCGGTTCCGTGACGACGACGACGCGTGGGTCGCGATCGTGACCGGGGTGGGCGACGCGTTCTTCGTCGGCGCCGACCTGAAGACCTATATCCCCGAGATCACGAAATTGTCGCAGCAGATTGCGGCCGGCGAAACCGAGCTGCACGGATATCGCCTCGACGATGGCACGGCCGCGGTGCTGCGGAACTTCGCGCTGTCCAAGCCGGTGATTGCCGCGGTCAACGGTTTCTGCACTGCGGGCGGGATGGAGATGCTTGGCGGCACCGATTTGCGGGTGTGCTGCCCCGAAGCACGGTTCGCCGTGATGGAACCAAAGCGTGGCCTGTTTGCCGGCGGCGGCACCACAGTCCGCCTTCCCCGTCAGATCCCGTGGCCGGTCGCGATGGAGTTCTTGTTGTGTGCGGATCTCGTCTCGGCCGAGCGGGCCTACGAGATGGGGCTCGTCAACGCGGTTGTCCCGAAGGAGGAACTCCTTGACGCCGCCCTGGCGCTCGCGCGCCGGATCACCGCGAACGCGCCACTGGCCGTGCAGGCCACCAAGGCGAGCGCGCTCGCGGGTCTCTATATCGACGACGACATCGCGCGTACGACGCGCCGAGCGCTCCGCAGTGTCGTCGCGGCGCTCACCGCGGTTGCCGCTGCGGTGCCGCCCGACGCGTCGAGTGCGGTACACGCAGCGATCGACACCGCGGCACAACAGGTGCAACTGCTGCGCACTGCGTTCGAGCAGGAGTCAGCGCATTCGCGCGCCGTGTTCGCGAGTGACGACGCCAAAGAAGGCCCACGGGCGTTCGCCGAGAAACGCCCACCGGTGTGGCAGAGTCGGTGACGATGGCGCCCCTGAAACCCAACGACGAGTCGGACCTTGCCGCCGGCGCGGGCGAGCGCGACACCAGCACCGCGTCGGCGCCGCGCCCGCGGATGCCCGATCCCGGCGCGGTGCACGATGAACGCGAGATCGAAGCCGTCCTGGAGGTGCTGCGCACATCGAATCTCAGCATTGGTCCGCGCGTCGCCGAACTCGAAGCACGCGTGGCGGTACTGCTCGCCAAACGGCACGGCGTGATGGTGAACTCCGGATCGTCGGCGCTGCGCCTGGCCATCGATATGCTCGGCCTGCAACCCGGCGACGAAATCATCACGCCCGCGCTGACGTTCGGTACCGATGTCGCGCCGATGGTGCAGTCGGGGATCGTGCCGGTGTTCGTCGACGTCGAGCCCGACACGTTCCAGATCGACGCCGAGCAGATCGAGGCCATGATCGGGCCTCGCACGAAGGCGATCCTGGCCCCAAACCTCGCCGGGAACTGCCCCGATTGGGATCGCATTCGCGCCATTGCCGATGCGCATTCGCTGCTCGTCGTCGAGGATTCGTGCGACGTGCTCGATGCATACTTGCGCGGGCGGCGCACTGGCGAGCGGGCGCACATTTCGGTCACGAGCTTCGCTCGTGGTCATGCGATCACCGCAGCCGGCAACGGCGGCATGGTCGGCATCGACGACGATGAACTGCTCGATCTGTGCGTGATGCTGCGGCGATGGGGCCGGCGCTCGGAGACGTACCTGTTCGGCTCGCGCAAAGGTCAGCCCGAACACTTCGGTCCACTCGCCGATGGCACGCCCTACGACCTCACGTTCCTGTTCGACCGGATTGGTTACAACTTCGAGCCGTCCGAGATCGGCGCCGCGTACGCGTTGGTGCAACTCGACAAGCTCGCCGACTACAACGCACGCCGCCGAGCGCATTGGGAGCGCCTCGACGGGTTCTTCGAGGCCTACCCGGAGATCGCGGTCCGTCCGCGGACCACCGACGGCGCCGACACCGTGTGGATGCGCTACCCGTTCGTGTTGCGCGACGGCATCGACCGCAGCGCGGTCCAGCGCGAGCTGCAACAACACGGCATCACAAGCTTCATGGTGTGGAGCGGCAATTTGTTGCGTCATCCGGGTTTCGCCGCGATCGCACATCGCCAGCCCGAGGGCGGGCTCCCGCACAGCGATCGCGTGACGTCGTCGGCGTTGTCGTTGCCGTCGCACCACGCGCTGACCAGCGGCGACTTGGGCCGGATGATGACGATCGTTGCCGATGTGTTCGACCGCGTCTCGGCTGTCCGAAGGTGAGCGCCGAGCCCGACGGACGTCACGACATCGAAGTCGTCCGCCACGGCGAGACGGAATGGTCGCGGCACGGCCGTCATACGGGCCGGACCGACATCGCGCTCACGGCGAACGGCCGCGACCAAGCCGCGGGCCTCGCGCCCCTGCTCGCACAACACAGCTTCGCGCTGGTCTTGACGAGCCCGTTGCAGCGTGCGTTCGACACGTGCCGTCTCGCGGGGTTCGGCGACGTCGCGGTCGTCGACGACAACCTGGTGGAGTGGGACTACGGCGTGTACGAGGGGCGAACGACGGTGGAAATTCGTGGCGAGTGTGCGGGTTGGTCGCTATGGCGCGATGGTGTGCCTGGTGGGGAGACCGGCGCCGACGTGGCGCGACGCGCCGACCGTGTGATCGAGCGGTGCCGCGCCGCGTCAGGCGACGTACTTGTGTTTTCACACGCACATTTCTTGCGTGTGCTCGCGGCGCGTTGGGTCGGTTTCGAGGCCGATGGCGCCCGTGTGCTGGTACTCGGTCCGGCAACGTCGAGCGTGCTCGGATGGGAGCGTGAGCAGCGCGTGATCAATCGGTGGAACTGCCGGGGCTGAGTGTCAGTGTCACCGCGATACCCGATGCGCATGGCATACCAGTGAGCGGGTCGATCTCGGCATGGGCGCTCACGAGCGTGCCTGCGCATGCGATCGGGTCGCCGTGGCTCATCGACACGACGCCGCGCGACACCCGCTCGTCGACGCGAGCGGTGGTCACGACCGCGCCGTGCGCGCTGCTGATCACGACCGTGTCGCCGTCGGCGAAGCCCGATGCGGTCGCGTCGAGCGGATTGACGAGCAGCAACGACTCGCGAGCCACCGCGGTGGGGGCGCCTGGGCTGGCGTCGGCTGGGCTGGGGTCGCTGGCGCTGGGGTCGCTGGCGCCGGGGTCGGGCACCGAGTTGTTCGCCCGCGCTCGGCGCCGAGGTACGAGCACCAGGCCGGCGTGGGGGTCCTCGATCGAGCGCAATCGGGCGACGAACGCAACGGGTGCGATCTGCCACGGGCCTCCGTCGAGGAGTTCGGTACGGACCCAACCCACGTCGGGTTCGACGGTGATGCCGTGCGGACCCGCGGTGCGGACCGCATCGAAGCTGACTCGGCTGCGGGACGCGAGCAGCGCGAGCACGTCGTCGTCGGTGAGCGCGTCGGGATCGGCTCCGAAGAGCTCCTGCGCCGTCATTCGGCGCGTGAGCTGGGCGAAGATCCACCACGCGGCACGCCGGTCATGGCTACGGGGCACGACGGCGGGCGAGTAACAGGTACCGCCGCGTATCGACACGAGCTCGTGCATCGGGATGTCGCATCGTTCGAGCTGCCCGCTGGCTGGGAGGACATG
>JBBREP010000049.1:0-26083 GCA_038202885.1 Acidimicrobiia bacterium
ATCTCGTCGGGCCCAAGTGCACGGGCGTGGGCCAGTGCTGATCCACCACCGCGCGCGATATATCGGTCAAGAGAATCAACGGGGTTGCGGGGAAGGATCACTTCGACTTCGTGCACCATCACACCTTGACCGAAGCCCATCGGAAGCCGCGACGCTCCGCTACCTCCTGCTGCTCGAGCAGCACGTCGAGATACGCGGCCCGAGACTCGTAGGTACTGCGATTCTCGTCGGTGTCGAGTTCGCGGCCGAACTCTCCGACGAACGCACGAATTCGATCCTGGCCCTGTCGCAATTCGTTCCGGGTGGACAAGGGCAACCCGGCAACGGTCGGAGACTCGGCGACAAGGTGCTCGGCCAGAGCCGCTGTCAATCGATCGAACTCCCAACGGAGTCGCGCGCCATCGTCGTCGTGCGCGGCCGCGCGCAACTTGTTGACGCGCGTGCGCAACGCACCATGAGTCAATCTCGGCTCCAGCATCGTGCCTCCTCGACAGCGGTCCCCTCGCCAAATATTCTACCCATGACTAAACAAAATACTCGTGCCAGTACTTCGGCCGCGATCGCTCCCGGCCGTCGAGCGGTGCCGCCCGGACGAGAACGTGCGCGACGAGCACTTCGGTCGACACCGCTACAACGTCTACACGTTGCTCGAGCACCGGCCGACGACGACGAAGCTCGGCGGGCGCGACCACTTCGAAGCCCTCATCATCGAGGTTGCGCGGCTATCTGATGCGACGCGCTCGACCAGGCAACTGCTCCCGTTCGTCGAGCACGCGATGCGCATGGCGCAAGTCTCCGTCATCCTGAGGGGAACTTTCATGTCGCGCTTCCGAGGTTGCACGCGGCGATCTCGAATCGCGAGCGGCTCACGACGGACCACCACGAATGTGAGCGAACAAGCGCGGTGCTCACGTGACCTCAACCTGGCCGTCAAATAGTTCGGCCCTCGTAGCTCAGGGGATAGAGCATCGGTTTCCTAAGCCGACTCAACAGCGTTCGCCGAGAACCGCAGGCATTCGCACTCGCCCACTGACTGAACCGACAGGTCCGCTGACATCCGCTGAGCACCGCCGTCGTTCGCTGCATTGGCCGTAACTTTGGCCGTAAAACTCGTGCCGTCGAAGCCACGTGCAAACAACCGTCAAGTCCCAAAACATCGCGCAGCCCGATCTACTGCGGATGTTGCACCGCAACAACCTCTTCAAGACTCGGCCGCAGGGACGAAGAGCTGTCTCGGCAACGACGACGACCACGAAGCGAGGCGCGACGAGGGACACAGAACGCGAAGCAACCGAATCCGGAACGCGATAGCCAGAAGAACCAGGGCAGGTAGGGCGTGCTGCGTGCCCGCTCCGACACCGGACTATGTGGCGGCGATGCTGATGATGGGTGCTGTGGGTGGGTGGCTGGCGAGGCTGCCGACGAACGCCTTGTTCGAGAAGTCGAACACACCGCCATCACTCGCGACCATCAAATAGCCGTTGCCGTACGCGACGAGCCCGTTGACCGGCCGGTTCAACGATGTGGCGCCCATCGAACCGCGGAACGGTGCGCTGAACGCGAACACGCCACCATCGGACGCGACCAGCCAGTAACCATGATTGTTCGGGGTTGGGGAGATCCCAACGATCGGCTTGTTGAGGTGCATCGCGCCGGTGGAACCGTGAAAGTGGGCGTCACCGAAACTGAACACACCACCGTCGGAACCGACCATGAAATAGCCATGCCCGGTCGGCGTCGCCACCGACGCCACGACCGGACCGTTCAACACCGTGCGAGACATGTCACCGTAGAAGTGGGCGTCGCCACACGCGAACACACGTCCCCGATTCGTGAACAACCAATAGCCATTCCCCGACGGTGTCGCCGAGATCGTGCTCACCAACTCACCCGCCCGCAACGCCGGGCTGCCACCATGCGCGCCGGCCGCGCCGAAATGCGACACGACTCCGAGCGCGTCTGTGACCCAATAGCCCTTGCCATCCCGCCGCGGCGCAATCGCCACCGCACGCCCGCTCGCGCTGCCCAATTGTGCTGCGCTCCCAAACGCGTACACGCGACCATCCGACCCCAACATCCAATAGCCACCACTACTGCCATGGCTGCCCTGGCTCGTCTGCGTCGCCGGGACCGTCACCACACTCGACCACGCCGACCACGGTCCGAACCCCACCGTATTCTTCGCACGCACCCGGAACGTGTACTTCCCTGACGCAAGGCCCGCGAACGTCGCATGCGTCGCTGACACGCTCACCGTCTTGCCACCCGGCGACGCCATCACGGTGTACGAGCTAACCGCCGAACCGTTGAGGGACGGCGCCGACCACGAGACAGCGACCGACCCATGCGACGCGGTTGGGTGAACAGAGGTCGGTGCCGACGGCGAACCTTGCGAGCCACCGCCATTCGAGTAAGGGAAACTACCGGTGCCGGCCCAAACGGGTGGTCCAATGCCCTGCGCCCATCCTTGCTGCAGCGCAAAGCCTTGCGGTGTTCCGAGGAACATCGCGATCGAACCGTTGGATTCGTACCACGCGATGTCCGACTTCCCGTCACCATTGAAATCACCAAGGACGCTGCTCGGTGGTCCGCCGGAACATGATGTGCCGTCGCTGTGCACGTGACTCCAGAGCGGTACCTGGTTCCAGTCACTCTTTCCGAGTTCGTTCGGATATGTCGTGAGGCGTGACCCGATGCAGGCCTTCAGTTGTCCCGGGCTGACGCGCGTCCCATTGACCCGGACTTCGAAATGGAGGTGATTGAACGTGCACGGGTCGACGTAGCCCGTATGCCCGACATACCCAATAACGGTATTCGCGTCCACCCACGTCGATCCCGAGATCGCGAAAGACCCGAGGTGGTAGTAGTAACTCTTAACACCATTGCCGTGATCCACCTGCACCACGTTCGCAGACGTTCCCGAACCACCACACGTGCTCGAGGTGGAATAGATCGTCGCAAGTCCGCTCCCCGCGGCATACACAGGGTCTCCGGCGATCGAACCGCTCGAATTTCGTGCGATATCAATCGCGTAATAGCCGTGGTACCCGTTCTGACAACCATTGCTCCAAGTGCATCCGATCACCCAATCGCCCCGGAGCGGAAACCACTCCGGCGCGCTGTACTGGCCGACACCGGCGGCGCTCGCAGAACCTTGAACCACAACCGGAAGAACCGCGCTTACAAGCGCGAGAACGCACAGAATCGTGAGTCGCCGACCAAACATCCCCGCCCCCACATGTCGTTGCTCGAACCCTACGGCGGAGCGTCGTCGCCCGCCACTCACACCGCGACCTCAGCTGCTGTACGCGGCGATGCCGATGATCGGTGCTGACGGCGGGTGGTTGGCCAGACTGCCGAGGAACGCCTTATTCGAGAAATCGAACACGCCTCCATCGCTCGCGACCATCAAATAGCCGTTCCCATACGCGACCAGTCCATTGACCGGCTTGCTGAGGGTGGTGGCGCCCATCGACCCGCGGAACGGCGCGCTGAACGCGAACACACCACCATCGGACGCGACCAGCCAGTAGCCACGGTTGTCCGGGGTTGGGGAGATCCCGACGATCGGCTTGTTGAGGTGCATTGCGCCGGTGGAACCGTGGAAGTGGGCGTCACCGAAACTGAACACGCCACCATCGGATCCGACCATGAAATAGCCGTGCCCGGTCGGTGTCGCCACCGACGCCACGACCGGACCATTCAACACCGTCGCAGACATGTCACCGTAGAAATGCGCGTCGCCATACGCGAACGCACGACCCCGATTCGTGAACAACCAATAGCCATTCCCCGACGGTGTCGCCGAGATCGTGCTCACCAACTCACCCGCCCGCAACGCCGGACCGCCACCATGCGCGCCGGCCGTCCCGAAATGCGACACGACCCCCAACGCATCCGTCACCCAATAACCCTTGCCATCCCGACGCGGCGCAATCGCCACCGCTGCTCTCCGCGCGTTTCCGTACGCGCTCGCACCGAACGCATACACATGCCCATCAGCACCCAACATCCAATAACCCGACTTCGCCGCGTTGCCTGAACTGCCTTGGCCGCCCTGGGTCGTCTGCGGCGTCGCGACCGTCACCGTGTTCGACCAGGCCGACCAGGGACCGCTCCCGACCGCATTGTTCGCTCGCACCCGGAACTTGTACGAACCCGCAGACAAGTGCGAGAACGTCGCGTGAAGGGTCGCGCCAACAACTGTTGCCGTCTTGCCACCAGCAAACGCCGTCACCGTGTAGCCGGTGATTGGCAAGCCACCATCAGAGGGCGCACTCCACGACACCGATGCCACGTCCGCCGCCACAGCGGAATGCACTCCGCCCGGTGCAGTCGGGACGGAGATCGCGTGTGCGTTCGAAAGCGCACGCGCTCCGGGTCCGGTCTCCGCGACCCACGGCGCGCTCAGCGAACCCACTTTCGCAAAGGTTGTTCCGTTGCTATCGATCACGCTGATCAGTGGGCCGTTGGTTGGATCGGAGGCGACGGACACCGCGCGCGCGTTTATGCCGGTCTCACCCACCCACGGCGCGCCAAGCGAACCCTCTTTCACGAACGTCGTCCCCGCGCTATCGATCACCGCGATGAGCGGACCGTTGACAGGATCAGTCGCAACCGAAACCGCGCGCGCGTTGAGGCCGGTCTCACCCACCCACGGCGCGCCAAGCGAACCCTGCTTCACAAACGTCTGCCCATTGCTATCGATCACACCGATCAACGGTCCGCGAACGGAGTCACTCGCAACAGACACCGCGCGGGCGTTCGTCCCGGTCTCCCCAACATATGGAGCGCTGAGCGAACCCTCTTTCACGAACGTCGTCCCCGCGCTATCGATCACACCGATGAGCGGGCCGTTCACCGGATCAGTCGCAACCGAAACCGCGCGCGCGTTGAGGCCGGTCTCACCCACCCACGGCGCGCCAAGCGAACCCTCCTTCACAAACGTCGTCCCTGCGCTGTCGATTACTGCCAGCAGCAATTTGGTCGACGAAGGTTGCCCGCCGGAACATGATGTGCCGTCGCTGTAACCCGTGTGTGCACCCCAGTGCATGCCCTTCCAGGTCGTGACACCCCACGCCTGCGGGTACGTAACCTGCGTGCTGCCATGACACGCCTTCAGCGGTCCAGGGTCAACACTCGACCCTCCATGACCCCATGATCCGCCAGGATTGATCTTCTCGAAATGCAGGTGGTACACGCCGGATGCACCTGAGTCGCCACTCGACCCGATCTGCGTGTTCTGATCGACCCATGCACCGTTACTCACGCTGAAGGCCGACAAATGCCCGTACAACGTGCTGCCGAACGACCCATGATTCACGATGATGTAGTTCCCGTAGCCCGACGTGTTTGGAAGCGGATGCAACGACACCTGACCTGCGCCAGCCGCGTACACGGGAGAGCCATTTGCGACCATGAGATCGAGCGCCCACCAGGTGTGGTAGTAGGGCGTATTTCCGTCGTTACAAATGTTTTCGGGTGCATACGGCGATAGATACGTGCAACCGTTCTTGACCTCCGCACCGCCAGCAGCACGACGGAGCGGAAACCACTCCGGCGCGCTGTACTGACCGGTACCAGCCGCGTGCGCGGCTTTGATCCCCATTGCGGCCGACGATGCCAATATGCCGAAGATAAGGGCCCCTACCAAGGCAACCGGCATCCACACCCGCAAGCCTTTAGATCCCATCATTCCCGCCCGTGCCCGCCAGCTCCGTCCGCTCGAGAACCTACACATCCGAAGGCTGCCCGACCAGGAGAGATCCGCCATCCGACAGAATCCCGACGTCGGACCGGTGGAAAGACCGCACAGGCGCGGTCTGGTCGCTCATCGCATTGCGCGCGGCGTACGCGGAACGACCCGTGAGCGCCAACGTGACCGGGCCGACGACGTCGGCTGACCAGTCGAGTACTACCTATCGACGGAAGTGCACTGTTTCCCCAATGGGGCGACGAAGATCGCGTTTGCACTCGCGAACGGGATCCCGAGTCGGGGATCTCCCGGCCCCGGCTCAGAGCAGCGAATGAGCTTCGACCCGACCCCCAGCCGCTAACTCACTCGATGCTCCACCCTGAACCATCACCGCCAACGGCGCGCGCCATCGCCAATCCCGCGTGGATCGGATCGAAGCGATCGCGAATAGCGGTCGCACCAACCGTCACCGCGATCAGGCCGAATGTGATCAGCGCGATGACGTCGTCGCCGTTGCCGACGCGCAACGTCCAATGCGGTGGCGTGAACACGAGGTTGAGTGCTCCTGCGGCGAGCACCGCGCCGAACAGACCCGACGATCGCCCCAGTAACGCCGAGCACACCACCGCTACGAGCAGCACCAGCGAGGCCTGCTCGACATCGGCGTGGCTCGCCGACGCCGCGCCCGTCGCCGCCCCGACCGCCACGGCGACCAGCACGATCCGCGCCGCGATCGAAAGCGCGCTGAGGCGGTCGAGCAGGTTCACGGGCAGAGTCTGGCCCACGACCCGCGCGACTGCGGTGTTCACGTTTTCTTTATGCCGCGGGTGCCGTTCCTTGCGCGTCCCGAACACGCTGCGACCTTGCATAGAAGCCATGTCGACGACGATCGATCCCAACGCGCCCGCGAACACAGCTGCACCTGGGCCTGAGGCCGGTAGCGCCCGCCGGCTCACCGCGCACCGTCCCAGCGTTGCCCTGCCGGAACCTCGCAGCTACCGCGTGAAGCGAAAGATCCTCGGCCCGGCACTCACCACCGACCAACTCGAACACGAACGCCTCGGGATCCCGACGGCGGTCGCGGTGTTCTCGTCGGACTGCATCTCGTCGTCGGCCTATGCCACCGAGGAGATCCTGCATGTGCTCCTCGGGGCCATCGGAATTGCCGCGTTCAGCCTCGTGGTGCCGATCACGATCGCCATGGTGGTGGTGCTCGGCTTTTTGATCCTCTCGTATCGAGAGACGATCAAGGAGTACCCGACGGCGGGCGGCGCCTACATGGTCACCCGCGACAACTTCGGATTACTCCCCGCGCAGGTCGCGGGTGTGGCGTTGCTCACCGACTACATCCTCACCGTCGCCGTATCGGTGGCGGCCGGTACCGCGGCACTCGTGTCGCTCGTGCCCTCGCTCGGACCGTCGAGCGTGCTGATCTCGATCGCGTGTATCGCCATCATCGCGGGCGGCAACCTGAAGGGCGTGCGCGAGTCGGGGCTCGTCTTCGCGATCCCGACGTACTTCTTCATTGCGATGGGCGCGCTCGTGCTCGTCGTCGGCTTCGTCAAGATGGCGCGGGGCGACCTGACCATGCTCCATCCCGGCATCATGCAGGGCCACTGGCCCGCAGGTTCCGTGCACGGCGGCAGCCCCGGCAACGGCATCTTCTACGGCGCCGCGCTGTTCGTCGTCCTTCATGCGTTCGCGTCGGGCGGCGCGGCCGTCACCGGCGTCGAGGCCATCTCGAACGGTGTCACCGCATTCCGAAAGCCCGAGTGGCGCAATGCCCGCAAGGCCCTGTTCATCATGGGCGGCACGCTCGGCACGCTGTTCCTGGGACTGTCGATCCTCGCCACGAAGGTGCGGCCGGCGGTGTTCGAAACGGGTACGCCGACGGTGATCTCGCAAATCGCCGAGCGGGTCTTCGGCGGGCGCGGGTTCTTGTTCGGTGCCATGCAGATCGCCACGCTGCTCATCCTCGTCCTCGCCGCCAACACGAGCTTCGCCGACTTCCCGCGCCTTGCCAGCTTCCATGCCGGCGACAACTTCATGCCGAAGCAGCTCACAAAACGCGGCCATCGGCTCGTGTTCTCGAACGGCATTCTTGCGCTCGCGGTATGTGCGTCAGCGCTCGTGGTCGTGACCGGCGCCAAGGTCGACCGGCTGATCCCGCTCTACGCCATCGGCGTGTTCACGAGCTTCACGCTCTCGCAAGCCGGCATGTCGAAACACCACTGGACCAAACGCCAACCAGGCTGGCGCAAGGGCATCATGATCAACGGTATCGGCGCACTGTTGTCACTCATCGTCGACGTCATCATCGCGATCACGAAGTTCACGCACGGCGCCTGGTTCATCATCCTCCTCGTGCCGGTGATGGTCGCTGGCCTCGTGCGCCTGAACCGCCAGTACGAGTCCGAAGCCTCCGAACTCGAGTACGAGGCGCGCGCTGCGGCGGCTGCGCCCGTGCTGCGCCGCCACGTGGTCCTCGTGGCGGTCGATCGACTCGACAACAGTGCGGCGCGAGCGATCCAGTACGCGCGGGCCTTGGTTCCCGACGAGTTGCGCGCGGTGCATGCGGCCGTCGACATGCACGCCGCCGACGAATTGGCGAAGGAGTGGACGCGCCTCGGATTGTCGCGGGTACCGCTCGAGATCGTGGAGTGCGCGGATCGGCGCGTGCCGCAGAGCCTCGCCGCAGTGGTTGCGCAGGAACTTGCCGACGGCGACACCGAAGTCAGCGTGCTGGTACCGCAACGCCAGTATCGGCGCTCGTGGCACGCGCTGTTGCACGACAACACGTCGAAGCACATCGTCGGCGCGCTCGCGGGCCTCGCGCACGCCAACGTCACGATTGTGCCCTACCAACTCGGTTCCCGCCGGCCTGGGGTGCACGCATGACGTTTCTCCAACGATTCCGCGAACGCAGCGCCGATCAACCCTGGCCCCACGACATCGATGTGGTGCCGATCGCACGACATCTCGACACGATGGCGGCCGCGAGGGTGCCCATCGCCGACGCCCACCTCCGCACACCCGTGGTCGTGGCCGGGCGAGTGACCTCGGTGCGAATCCAGCCGCGTGCCGGTGTCGCCACGCTCGATGCGACGATCGTCGATGACACCGGCACCCTCGTGGTGACGTTCCTCGGACGCCGCCGCATCGCGGGAATCGAACCCAATCGTCACCTGGTGGTGGAAGGCGTGATCGGTGAGGCCCGCGGTCACGCCAAGATGCTGAACCCCATCTACCGGCTGCTGTAGAGCCCCTGGAGGCTCCGCCTGTTGTGAGATCGGGGCCGGCCATCTTCTAGCGTCGCGAGCACCATGGGTGTCGACGCTCCTCACGAAGTCGGAAACGCTGGTCAACCCGGCAGGCAGCCCGGCGACGCGAGGCCGGGCGACGCAACGCCGGGCGATGGGGCCCCTGTACCCGTCCCCGATGACACCCGGACGCCGCGCCAGCGCTGGCGGGCGCGCGCGCCGCTGTTCGGCGTGCTTGCCATCACGTTGTTCGGCCTCGGCGCCGTCGTCTACGACTCGTTCGCCCCGACGACCGAAGAACCACTCGACGCCCACTCGCACACTGTCATCGCCGACGCGTGCCACGCGACGTATCTCAACCTGCGCGCGCTTCCACCGCTCACGAACGCGTCGACGCGCACCGAGCTCGCGTCGCGAACCGAACGCGAGAACACCGAGTTCGCGGCGATGGTCACGAAGTTCGACCGCCTCACGCCGCCCAACGCCGACGGTCGCCGGGCCCTGCACGATTGGAACGCCGACTGGCGCGCGGTGCTCGTGCGGCGGGCCTCCTACGTGCAGGAGCTGCGCGCCTCGCCCAAGCGTGCCGAGCTCGTGCTCCCCCGCGACAGTACGGGCGCGCCGATCACCGACCGCATGAACCAATACGCGCGCACCCACGCGCTCACGGGCTGTCTCACCTCGAACCTCCAGGCCGAGACGGTCGACACCATCCGCCAGTACCCGACCAACGACACCGTGAATGGATGATGGGCAACCAATGACGGGACGGCTCGAGCACAAGGTGGCGTTGATCACGGGCGGTGGCAGTGGCATGGGCCGCGTCGCATCGCATCGTTTCGCATCCGAAGGCGCGCGCATCGTCGTCGTCGACGCCAACCACGATGCCGGCGCCGGCGTCGCCGCCGAACTCGGCGACCGGGCGACGTTCGTACCAGCCGACGTGTCGAGCGCAGCCGATTGCGACGCCATGGTCGCGCACGCGCTGTCGACGTTTGGCGGTCTGCACGTGCTCTACAACAACGCCGGGGTGTTCCCGAATGACGACGGCGGTGTCCTTGAGACACCCGAAGCGACGTGGGACCGAGTCATCGACATCAACCTCAAGGGCGTGTGGCTTGGTTGCAAGGCCGCCATCCCCTCGATGGTCAGTTCCGGCGGCGGCTCCATCATCAACGTGGCGTCGTTCGTCGCGCTGGTGGGCGCCGCGACGGCTCAGATCGCGTACACGTCGAGCAAGGGTGGCGTGCTGTCGATGACGCGCGAAATCGCCGTCGAATGGGCCCGCCAGGGCATCCGCGCCAACGCCTTGTGTCCGGGTCCGGTCGATACTCCGCTGCTCGCGGAGCTGATGTCGGACCCCGAGCGCAAGGCCCGCCGAATGGTGCACATCCCGATGGGCCGACTCGCCCGCGCCGAGGAGATCGTCGAAGCGGCGCTCTTCCTCGCGTCGGACGAGTCGAGCTACGTCACCGGGTCATCACTCGTGGTCGACGGCGGCATCACCGCCGCCTACGTCACGCCCGAGTAGCGAGCGCGTCCGGTCTTCGATCGGGGCGACAGCAACCGTTCCCATATCGCGGCGACGTAAGCTCGACGTTTCGTCCAAGGGGAGAGCTCGATGTCCGTACCAGGGATGCTCGGCGCGGCTGAGCTCGCCGACCAGATCGAGATGGGCAAGATCGACACGATCCTGGTCGTGTTCGCCGATCTCCAGGGCCGCCTCATGGGCAAGCGGGTGACCGGCCACTACTGGCTGCGCCAGATGCATCGCGGTGAGGGCGAACTGCACGCGTGCAACTACCTGCTCGCCGTCGACGCCGACATGACGGTGCTCCCCGGCTACAAGTTCGCCAACTGGGAGCTGGGCTACGGCGACTTCGCGCTGCGGCCCGATCTCACGACGATCCGGCGGATCCCGTGGCTCGACGCCACCGCGCTCGTGATGTGCGATCTCGTCGACGAGGTCGACGGCGCGCCGATCGAGGTGTCGCCGCGCCGCATCCTCCAGCGCCAGGTCGAACGGGCCCATGCGCTCGGCTACGACGTCATGATGGCATCCGAACTCGAGTTCCTGCTGTTCCGCGAATCGCTCGATGAGGCCGCGGCAAAGCACTACGGCGACCTCACGCCGCTCTCGAACGTCGTGCTCGACTATCACATCTTGCAGACCACACGCGATGAATCAATCATCCGGGCGATCCGCAACGGCATGGACGGCGCCGGTGTCCCCGTCGAGTTCAGCAAGGGTGAGGCTGAGCTCGGCCAACACGAGATCAACCTCGAGTACGCCGACGCGGTGACGATGGCCGACCGTCACGTGATTTACAAGAACGGCGCCAAGGAGATCGCGCACCAACACGGCCACGCGATCACGTTCATGGCGAAGTACGACATCGACAAGGTCGGGTCGTCGTGCCACATCCATTCGAGCGTGTGGAACCGCGACGCCAGTCGGTCGTTGATGTGGGACGAGACCGCGCCACACCATCACTCGAAGGTGACGGCGGGTTGGCTCGGCGGGCTCATCGCATGCGCCCGCGAGTTGGCGTGGATGCATGCGCCGACGGTGAACTCCTACAAGCGATACCAGCCGGAGTCGTGGGCGCCCACGGCGATCGCGTGGGGCGACGACAACCGCACGTGCGGTTTCCGCATCGTCGGCCACGGCCAGTCGTTTCGCGTCGAGTCGCGCATCCCGGGCGCCGACGCCAACCCCTATCTCGCATTCGCAGCCACGATCGCCGCGGGGCTGCACGGCATCGAGGCCGGCCTCACGCCGGGCGAGCGCTTCGTCGGCAACGCGTACGTGGCCGACGACATCGAGCGGGTGCCGTGGAACATCGTGGAGGCGATCGAACTGTTCGAGGCGTCGAAGGTCGCGGCCGCGGCGTTCGGTGACGACGTGCACTACCACCTGCTGAACACGGCCCGACAAGAGTGGGTGAGCTTCAACCGTCACGTCACCGACTGGGAACGGCGCCGGAACTTCGACCAGTGGTGAGCACGCAACGACCCACAGTGTTGGTTGGTGTGACCGCGCGGCGCCTTGCCGCGGGCCGGGTCCGGGGCTGGACCGGCGCCGGCATCGGCGAGCGTTCGTCGTACTTGGAGCGGGTGCGTGCGGCCGGCGCCATCCCGGTGGTGCTCGACCCTGCCGTCGCCGATGACGCAGCAGTCGCATCGCTGTGCGCCCGCCTCGACGCCATCGTGCTCACGGGCGGGCCCGACGTCGATCCGCAGCGCTACGGGGTCGACGCGCACGACACCGTGTACGGCTCCGACACCATCGTCGACGGGTTCGAGCTTGCGGTGGCTCGTAGCGCGCTCACCGAGCGAGTGCCCTTGCTCGCGATCTGTCGCGGCCTGCAGGTGTTGAACGTGGCGTGCGGCGGCACGCTCCATCAACACATCCCGGAGCTGCCCGGCGTCGAGGCGCACGGCCGACCGGGAGAGCCCGGAGGCGAGCGCCGCCATACGGTGACCCTCGATGCCACCTCGCACCTGGCGTCGGTCATGGGCACGAACGCTCCGACATGTTCGTGTCATCACCATCAGTCGGTCGACAAGCTCGGCGCCGGCCTGCGGGTGGTCGGGCGCGCCTCCGACGGCATCGTCGAGGCCCTCGAACCCGAGCGACCCGGCGACCACGCGTTCACGCTCGCGGTGCAATGGCATCCAGAAGACACCGCTGCGAGCGACGCGGCGCAACAACGGCTCTTCGATGCCCTCGTCGAGGCCGGCACCCCGCGGTGAGCATGCGAGTGGCCTGCCGCACACGCGCCGTGATGGTGTGCCTCGCGCTCGTCGCCGCGGTGGGGTTCGGCGCGTGTTCGAAGGGTCAATCGTCGCCGCCGAACGGCGCGACCAAGACCACGATCGCCGGCCACGCCGCCGTGCAGATGGGCAAGGGCACGACGGCCATCGTCATGATCCACGGCGCGTCCACCCACAAGGACTCGTTCAACTCGCTGTTGCCCAAAATCGCCGCCGCGGGCGACTGGGCCATCGCGTACGACTACAACTCGTCGGGAAGTGCCGAGGTCGACAAGATCGTCGCGTTCGCTCGGACTCACGGCGCCGAGCACGTCGTGCTGATCGGATCGTCACTCGGCGCCGAGCACGCGCTTGAGAGCGCCGGCGCACTGCATGTCGACGCGGTCGTGACGTTCTCGAGCGAGGTGGAACGCACCGTGCACGAACCACTGTTGGCGATCGCGTCGGAGCACGACGGCAGCACGGCCACGTACGCGGCGAACAACGTCACAGCAGCCGGTCCACGTAGCCGACTCGACGTGGTGAGCGGCTCGACCCACGGCATCGACCTCGTCCACCCCCACCCCGAGGTGATGACCAGGCTCATCGCCTGGTTATCTCAAGTCGTACCGAAGTAACGACGAGGGAGTCTTTGTGGGGATGCAGCCATTACCGCCACCGGGTTGGTACCCAGATCCGATGACCGCCGGGCGTTCGTGGCGATGGTGGGACGGCCAGCACTGGACAATTCCAGGAGCGGGGTACGACCACTACCGAGCGCCGCGCGCCGGTGAGCGCAGGCGGCGTCTCGGCCGCTGGCTTCGATTCGCGCTGTTGATCAACGGGGCACTCGGGGTGGTGAGCACCGCGCTCACGGCATCCGTGCTCCACCACCCGCACGGCGGCTGGTGGAGCACCGCAGCGGACGGCACGCTTCAGGTCTCGCCCCAGCTCGCCCGCTTCCAACTTGTGATGCTGCCGATGAGCACGGTCGGACTGGCGTTCAGCGGCATCCTCATTGCGTGGATCTATTACGCCGGCGAGTTCGCGGCAGCCAACGGCTGGCCGTCGACGCGCAATCGCACGCTCGGCGCCTTCAGCCCGCTGATTCCCATCGTCAACTTCTGGTGGCCGTACCAGGCGATCCGCGACGCCTACCCACCCGGCGCCGACCACGCGGTGCTGTTGCGATGGTGGGTGATGTACATCGCGATCACGCCGGTGACGAGCATCGCGGTGGTCGTGGCGGCGCTCTTCGGGTCGACTGCGGTGCTGTGGCTCACGATCGTTGTCGCCTCCGGCCTGGCGGCCTGCACGGCCGCATTCGGCTGGAAGCTCGTCGCCGACCTCGATCGGGTCCAGGCGGGCGCTGACGCGCACGCGACGGCGGTCTGACCTCGAGGTTAGGGAAAGCGGTCGGGCGCGAGCAGGGCGTCGGTGCCACCGTCGACGAACAGGTTCGCGCCGTGCACATAACGGGCGTCGTCCGACAACAACCACGCGATCACCGGCGCGATGTCGTCGGGTTCGCCGATGCGACCGAGCGGTATCGGTAACGCTCGAATGAGCTCACCGGTGACCGGATCGTCGAGGCCTTGTTGGAGCAGCGGTGTGTGGAACGCTCCCGGTGCCACGGAGTTCAACCGCACCCCTCGTTCGCCGAAGCTCTGCACGCGCCGCCGCACCGCACGAGCGATCGCCACCTTCGAAGCGGCGTAGGCCACGGCCGGATGCACGTCGGCCGCCAGCGCGACGGCCGCGTCCTCGTCGCCGTCGATGCACGCGTTGGCAATCTCGCCGTTCGCGTTCGGCGTCATGGTCGTCGAGTTCGAACAAATCAGAACTGCTGCACCTCCACCCCCGCTCGCTGCGCTCGCGCCCCCAGGGGCTCCGCCACCCCCGCTCGCTGCGGCGAGGGCGTCGGCGAGGCCGTCGAGGGTGGCAATGGCACCGAAGTAATTGATGGCCACGATCCGCTCGCCCGGATGCTGGGGGCCCACGCCGGCGCACGGCACCAGACCATCGAGCACGCCGCCACAGGCAGTGTTGATCCCCGACACCGCCGCGGCGCGCCCGCCCGGCGACGAGAGATCGGCGGAAATCTCGCACCCGGCGATGTCGACGCCAATCACCCGCGCGCCGTCAGCCTCCAGCCGCGCCCGCAGTGCCTTGCCGAGCCCCGACGCAGCCCCGGTGATCGCGATGGTGCGCACCATGACCTCAGATCACTCTCCTAACAGCTGCTTGCGTAACTCGTGCTTGGGCACCTTGCCGCTCGGATTGCGCGGCAACACGTCAACGATCATGACGCGCTCGGGGATCTTTTGCGTCATGAGCCCGACGCCCCGGCAATATTCGAAGAGCGACGGAACATCGGGCGGATTCGCCGCGTCCTTCGGTTGGATTGCCGCCACCACGAGCTCGCCACGGTCGGCATCGGGGATCCCGAACACGGCCACATCGGCGATACCGGGATGACCGTAGAGCGTGTCTTCGACTTCTTTGGCCGAAACGTTTTCGCCCTTGCGGATGATGATGTCTTTGATCCGGCCCGTGATCACGATCGTGCCATCGGCGAGGAAGCGCCCGACGTCGCCGGTGCGAAAGAAGCCGTCAGCGGTGAACGCAGGCGCGTCGAGCGACGAGTCGGTGTAACCCTGCATCACCTGCGGTGCCTGCACCACGATCTCGCCCTCACCGCTCGCCGTGACATCGGTGCCGTCGCGGTCGAGCAGCTTGATGACCACGCCCGGATTCGGCGTTCCCTCGCCGAGGATCTTGGCCTCGTCCGGAGCTGTCTCGACGTCGGTCTGGGTGATGATCGGCGCCTCGGTGAGCCCATAGCCCGAGTTGATGCCTTGCGTCGCGCTCGGCACGACCACGCGAATCTCGTCGTGCTGGCCCGGCGGCTTGGGCGACCCGCCACCGGGAAACGCTCGGATCGATTCGTAGGCCGCGGGATTCGCCTGGGCTTCGGCGATCAGCAGCTGATGAATGGCAGGCGCGCCGTTGCCCAACGTGATGCGGTGCTTGCCGATGAGTTCGGTGGCGAGCTGCGGCGTGAACGCCTCCATCAACACCGCCGTCGAACCGGTGAGGAGTGGCGTGAACACACCGATGATGATCCCGCCCACATGCGTGAACGGGAACGCGACGAGCGCGATGTCGTCTTCGACCACGTGGGTCTTCGCGACATACCCAATCGCCGCGGCCATCACGCTGCGGTCGGCGTGCTGCGCGCCCTTGGGGTCACTCGTCGTCCCCGATGTGTAGAACACCCACCGGACGGGATTTCCCAGCGGACGCTTTGGAGCAAGGGTTGCGGGATCGGCGTCGGGATTCCAGTGATCGGCCACCACGGTGGTGAGCCCGGGCCGCTCCGCTGCGACCTCGTTCGCGAGCGCGGCGAAGTCGAAGTTGTTCCAACTGCTCGGCGTGATGAGGAACCGTGTGCCCAACTGGCCCGTGATGAAGGCGATCTCTTTGTGGCGATAGATCGGCAACATCGGATTCTGGATGGCGCCGATGCGACACAGCGCGCCGACAAGGACGGCGGATTCCACCCACGTAGGCAACTGCCAGCTCACATGCGTACCTTCGGCGAAGCCCGCTGCGGCCCATCCGGCAGCCGCGCGCTCGACCATGTCGTGGTACTCGACGAAGGTCACCGCGCGATCGCCCGCGTGGAGCATGACGCGCTCGGGCGTTGCCTTCGTGCGCCGTTCGATCAATTCCCAGACCGTCGCCGCATCGTCGATCATCGCTGACACCGGATCCTCTCGTTGATAACCGTGTGGACGGACGTGCGAGCGGCGCCGCTCAGCGCATCGTGAGCCCGCCGTCGATGCTGACAATCGAGCCGGTCATGTAGCGGGCCTCGTCGGACGCGACGTACGCGATCGTCGCCGCGACCTCTTCGGGTTTGGCATTGCCGAGCGGCGTCATCGAGTTGGCAAGATCCTTGAACGACGCGCCTTCGGGGAACGTTGTGCCGAACGCGTCCTGCAGCGGGGTCTCCATGCCGCCGGGTGCGACACAATTCACGGTCACGCCCTTGCTGAGGTACTCGGTGGCAAGCGCCCTCGTGAGGTTGACCACGCCGCCCTTGGACGCGCAATACGCGGCAGAAAAGCTCTGCCCCATCAGCCCCGCGTTCGAGGCGACCGTGACGATGCGACCACCGCCGTCGAGGAGGTACGGCAACGCCGCCTGGCAGACGAGGAACGTGCCGGTCAGGTTGACGTTGATAATGCGCTGCCAGTCGTCGAACGGCATGTCGACGGAATTGAAGAAGCGGCCGATGCCGGCGCACGTCACCGCGAGCTGAATGCGCCCGAGATCAGCCGCCGCGGCGCTGACGGCGGCCGCGGCCGACGGCTGGGAGCTCACATCGCAGTGATACGCCTTGGCCGTCCCGCCCGCGGCCACGATGGCTGCGGCCGTTTCTTCGGCCGCGGCGAGCGCGATGTCGAGACACCCGACCGATGCTCCCTCGGACGCCAGGCGGGTTGCGGTCGCCCGACCCAGACCTGACCCTGCGCCGCTCACGACGGCCACTGTGTTTGCGAATCGCTGCTCCTGCACGGTCGGCGAATCTATCGTGTTGCTTTGTGCCGCCCCCGGCGACACGGCGAGCGACCGACTGTCCCGGCTCAGCGGTTCGCAGGGTGGTGCGATCGCCGCACGGGACGCGGGACGAACGCCCACGGGATCACGAGCGCGGCGGCTGCGCACCCAGCACGAGCGTCGCCGCTCCGCCCTCACCCAAGGTTCGGATAGGCGGCTGCCACTCGAGCGGACGCGAGCTATGCGTGGCGGCGTAGCTCAAGGGCTGGTCCGATTTCGATTGAGCCAAATGACGTACGCTGGCGATTGACGGCCCTGGGGTGCCGGGAAAGTTGGGGGAACTGATGTGGAGCCGCCGGGATTTACTGCGCAACATGGCGCTCGGTGCTGCGAGCTCGGCGGCCGTAGTCAGCACACGGTCGTCGGTCGCCGCGGCCGCGATCTACGTCGATGATCTTGGCGCCGACCCCACCGGAGTAAGTGATTCGACCGACGCGATCAACACCGCGATCACGACAGCGAACGGGGTACAGCCAGTCGTTCTCGGCTCGGGCACGTACAAAGTGGCCACTTCGAAGAGTGTGCTGCTCGCCGTGGCCGGAACTGTCGTCAGTGGCCAAGGTGACCAGACCGTGTTGTCGGCGACAACCAACCGGCCAATCGTTGAGATCGCCGCCAGCGGCTGCCGGCTGCTTGACCTCAAAGTGCTCGGGTCCTCGAACGCGGCGCAAACGGGCGTGTACGCGCATGATTGCACGGGCCCGTCCGTCGACAACGTCACAGTCGACGGCCCCGGCTACGACGGCATCCTCTACCTCTCCAACGTGGCGGACGGAGTCGTCACCCGATGCCGCGTATTCAACACCGGCGACGACGGGATCAACATTGGAGGAGACGGTAACGGCGCCTGCGTGAACAACCGCGTCGTCAACAACTACTGCGAGGGCGTGGCACACGATGGCATCCACGTGTCCGTAGGATCGGCCCGCACGCTCGTGGTCGCGAACGCGATCAAGGGCTGCGGGGCAGGCGTCGGGCTCGCCCGGACCACCGATGTCACCGTGACCGGGAACACGATCGTCGACTCGGTCACCTACGGCATCCACAATCCTGAAACCTTGAATGGCGCGACCATCGTCGGCAATACGATCTACGGCGGAGCGCAGGGAATGCACTTCGGCTCGCCCGCGACAACAAACCTCAACGTGATCGGCAACCACGTCGCTGGCCCGACGACGCACGGGATCGTTGTCTCGTTGCAGCTCACCGCGTCAGTGTTCGGCAATATCTCGGACAATGTCATCAATGGGGGATGCGCCACAGCAGCGATCTATTGCGCGAACGCGGACGATCTGCGGATCGCTCACAACATGATCGCTGCAACAACCGGAACGGGCGTGAGCGTCGGCGCCTCGACGACCGGATGCGCCCGTCTACAGATCGTCGGCAACGACCTGGCTTCGGTCAAGGGCAACGCGATCGAGATTGGCGACTCGACATCGACGGCATCGTGTCGTATCGAAGGAAACACAATCTCGGGCGGGTCGGGGCGCGGGATCGCCTACCGCGGAGTGTCTGGATTCCGCATCACCGGAAACACGATCCTCGGCGCCTCTGATATCGCGATCTCACTGTCTGTAGGGTCGGCGCGGCCAGGACTCGGACTCGTGACCGACAACATCATCACGGGCGGCTGCACGAACAGCGGCATCTACACCAACAACTACGACGACGTCGTCATACGAGGAAATATCGTCAGTTCGATCGCTGCAAAGCCGAGAGGAATCGCTTACATCTCCGGGGCTCGCGTGCGGATCGGCGAGAATCTGGCAACCATCTATGCCGCACCAGCCGACTTCGCCGGGCTAGGACTTCCTACACCGGCAGCCGCGACTGCCCTGGGCAATGTCACCAACAGGCTGCCACTGACCGACACGGCTGGCCGACTGGTCGGATACCTGCCGGTCTACGACGGCATCACCTGACTTTGGCGCGCCTACGTCGCCACGGCTAAAGGTCGGCGGCTGAAGGTCGTCGGGTCGGTATCTATCACTGAATCCACCTCCGGGCTTGTGCACCTTCGCTGTGCCACGGTCGATGGCGCCATAGACCGCGCGCGGCGACCGGCGCAGCTCAGGAGCGAGGAACGAGCGAGATGAGTGCGCAGGGAGCTCGCCAGCGCCGGACGAAGTAGGCGCCAAGAAACAGGCGCCATAGAGAAGAGCCCGCCGGTTTCCCGGCGGGCCCGTGCGCATCTGATCCCATTGGGGGGGTCGGGACTGGACGCGACGCTGTTGTTTTCTTCGGCGTTTGGTGGGTTCGGTTGAGTCCGAACCTGCGAACGCGCTCGGCAATGAGACGAACGTCCTACGCTGCGCCTACCAGCCAATCCACCCGACGCCGCGGGGCGGTCGTTCGCGGGCCGAAAGGGATCGACACATGCAAGAGCTCGGATCGGGCGACACCCGGCACCGGCCTGTCGCGCTCGGAGGCGCGCTCGTCACGATGGTGGAGCCGCACCGGGGCCACGAGGTCGAGTACAACCGTTGGTACGAGCGGGATCATTTCTACGCCGGCTGCATGATCGGCGCGTGGACGATCCAGGGCGGGCGTTACGTGGCGACTCGAGACCTGAAGGCCTTGCGGTACCCGGCCGACTCCGACGTGTGTCCCGACCCAACGTCGGGGAGCTACGTCGCGATCTATTGGATCCTCGCGGGCAAGTTCAACGACTGGATGCAGTGGGGCACCGAGCAGGTCAAGTGGTTGCATGAGAACGGCCGGATGTTTGCCGAGCGCGACCACATCCACACCGTGATGTACAAGTATCGGTCTCGCTACGAGCGCGCCAACGGCGTGCCCGTCGAGCTGGCGCTCGACCACCGTTCGCCGTACTGCGTGTTGTTCATCGGCGAACCGATGGAGGGCATCGGGCTCGACGACATCGACGGCTTCCTGGGCCGCTACCCGCTGCCGTACGCGGTCGGCGCCGAGTTCACACCGGTGCCGCTCCTCGCGGATGCTCCGAGCGACGTGCCTCGCAGCGACGGCGGTCTTCGTTTCACGGTGTTGTTCTTCGTCGACGACGATCTCCCGGCGATCTGGAACGACACGTTCGCCAAGCTCGGGCCCGACCTCGAAGCTGCCGGTATCGCCGAGGCGGTGTTCTGCGCGCCGTTCCGTGCGACGGTCCCCGGTACCGACACCTATACCGACCAGCTCTGGTAAGCCCATCGTGAAGATTCTCGTCGTTGGCGCGGGTGGGGTGGGCGCGGCCATTGCCGTGGCCGCGAGCGGGCGCACCTTCTTCGATGAGATGATCATCGCAGACGTCGACGAGGGTCGGGCACGCCGCGCGGTCGATCGTGTCGACGACGCTCGGTTCCTGGCGACGCGGGTCGACGCGTCGGAGCCGTCGGAAGTCGCGCAACTCGCGCACACCGGCAACGTCGATGTTGTGGTGAACGCATGCGACCCTCGATTCAACCCCGGCATCTTCGAGGGTGCCTACGAGGCTGGCGTGCACTACATCGACATGGCGATGACGTTGTCGCGCCCCCATCCGACACGCCCCTACGAAGAGTGCGGCGTCAAACTCGGCGACGAGCAGTTCGCCGTCGATGAGGCGTGGCGCGAGCGAGGCCTGCTCGCGCTCTGCGGGCTCGGCGTCGAGCCCGGGTTCAGCGACGTCGCGGCGCGCTATGCGTCCGACCACCTGTTCTCGCACATCGACGAGGTCGGGGTGCGCGACGGCGCGAACCTCACGATCGACGGGTACGACTTCGCCCCGACGTTCTCGATCTGGACCGTCATCGAGGAGTGTCTCAATCCTCCCGTGATCTGGGAGCGCGATCGCGGGTGGTACTGCGTGGCGCCGTTCTCAGAGCCCGAGGTATTCACCTTTCCGGCCGGTATCGGCGATGTCGAGTGCGTGCACGTCGAACACGAAGAGGTACTGCTCGTCCCGAGATTCCTCGACTGCGACAAGGTGACGTTCAAGTACGGCCTCGGCGACGAGTTCATCGCGGTGCTTGAGACCCTCCACAAGCTCGGTCTCGATCGCACCGACAAGGTGTCGGTGCGCGGCACCGAAGTATCGCCGCGCGATGTCGTGGCGGCATGTCTTCCTGACCCGGCGACGCTCGGCGACAAGATGCACGGCGCCACGTGCGCAGGCACGTATGTGACCGGTACCGGCATCGACGGGGCCCCGCGCGCCACGTACCTGTACCACGTGAGCGACAACGCCGAGACGATGGCGAAACACCAGTGTCAGGCCGTCGTGTGGCAGACGGCCATCAACCCGGTGTTCGCGCTCGAGTTGCTCGCGAACGGCACATGGAGCAGCGCGGGCGTGGTCGGACCCGAAGCGTTCGACGCAGTCCCCTACCTCGACCTCATGCAAGCCTGCGACGAACCCTGGTACCTCGACGAACGCTAACAACCCCCGACCGTGTGCCGCGCTAGCGGCACCGGTGACGGTCAGATCGGCACACGGTTAGAGCGCGCCGTGGAGCTGGATGTGGCGGGCGAGGGCGAGTTGGTAGACGTCGACGGCTTCGGGGTCGGGCTCGTGCGTCTCGGCCCAGCGGATCAGGTCAGGGATGCCATCGAGATCGATGAGCCCGAGCTGCGCGCACGCAAGGAGCGCAGCGCCGCGCGCGTTCGTGTGCTCGGGATCGGCCAGACGGTGCACGACGACATTGCACGCGGAAGCGAGGATCTCGCCCCACAGGCGCGAGCGCGCTCCGCCACCTCCAAAGGTGATCTCGCGGTACGCCACCCCCGTGAGATCGCCGACGGCCGGAAGCAGCCACGCCGCGTTCAACGCCACGCCCTCATACACGGCGCGCGCCAGGTGCGCGCGCGTCGTCGCGAGGCCGAGGCCGACGAATGCGCCGCGGATCTCGTCGTTTGGCGCGGGTGCAAGCGAGCCCACCAACCACGGCAGGAACTGCACGCCATCCGAACCCGGTGCCACCATCGCCGCGGCGCGCTCGACCCGCTCGTACGCGTCGTCGGGTCGAGACCCGACGGCGAGCAGGTCGTCGGGATAGACGAACCCATCCACGAACAACTCGAGTGCTTTACCGCCCATCCCGTTCTCGGCCATCACGAAATACCGCCCGGGCAACGGGCTCGGCATCGTGCCGATCGCGCGCCCAAGGTCACCACCTTTGGCATCCACGTGCGTGGCGATTACCGACGTCGTGCCCACCACGAGCGCAGAGCGCGACCCGTCGATGGCGCCGCTGCCCACCGCCGAGGTGATCGAGTCGATCGTGGCCGGCATCACGATCGTCGACGGGTCGACACCGAGATGCACCGCCGCTTCGCCGGTGACGCACCCGAGCGGCACGGCCGGGTCCACCAACGTCGGCATGACCCCACGGTCGAGCCCCGCGAGCGCGAGCAGGTCGCCGTCGTAGTCGACTGCGCTCCACGAGCGATTGTCGGTGCACATAAGCGGGAACGCGGTGCAGGGCGTCGCCGTCACCCGCCCCGTGAGACGAGCGGTGATGGCGTCGGCCGGCTCGACGTACGCCGCGAGTCGTTCGACGTGATCGGGATACGTTGCGCGCAACACCGCGATGTGCGCCACATCGTCATTGGCGAGGGGGATGAGGCCGTGCGTGTCGAGCCATCGGCCCCACACGTCGTGGCGCCCATCGAGCGGGTGCAGCGCCCCACCCCTGCGATCGGTCCACATCACGACGGGCGCCAGTGGCGTGCCCAGCGCGTCGATCGCCACGACCGACATGTACTGCGCGGTGACGCAGATGGCTGCGATCGCACCGTCCGCAGCCGCGCGCACGGCGGATCGAGCGCAGCGACCGATGGCGGCCCACCATGCTTCGGCGTCTTGTTCGGCGCCGTCGGCGCCCACCGAACGCGTCGCGAGCGGCTCGCTCGCCGCGTCGTGGACCCGGCCCGTCGCATCGATGAGCGCGACCTTGACGTTCGTCGTCCCCAGATCGATCGCAAGCACGTAAGGTGACGCGTCGGACACGAGCCGAAGCTACCCGCACACTCACGAGGTTCCCATGAGCAGCTTCTATCCCTACGCCGACGAGTTCCCGGTGACGCGCGGCATCCCCGAACACGGGCGCCAGCGCGACGAGATTGTCGCCGAACTGCGCGACATGGCACGCCGCGAGGATGCATCGTGGGAGAACGGCAAGGTGTCGGGCTCGATGTATTGCGGCGACCACGACCACTACGCCTTCCTCGACGAGGCCTTCGGTCTCTACGGCCACATGAACGCGCTGCAGCGCGACGTGTGCCCGAGCTCCACTCGCTTCGAGGGCGAAATGATCGCCATGGGCCTCGACCTCATGCACGCCAGTGCGATCACCGAGACGACGCCAGGGGGTCTCGTCACGAGCGGCGGCAGCGGCAGCATCCTGCACGCCATGCTCTCCTACCGCGAGCAAGGTGCACGCCGAGGCATCGAGCGCCCCAACGTCGTCAAGCCCGAGACGGCCCACCCGGGCTTCGACAAGGCGTGCCACCTGCTCGGCATCGAGCTGCGCATCGTGCCGATCGACCAGGCCACGACGCTCGCCGACGTGGACGCCATGCGCGCCGCGGTCGATGCGAACACCGTCGCGCTGGTCGGCTCGGCCGGCAACTACGGCTACGGCACGATCGACCCCATCGCGGAGCTTTCTGCGATCGCACTCGACCACGGCATCGGGCTGCACGTCGACGGTTGCCTCGGTGGCTTCATTCTCCCGTGGGGCGAGGAGCTCGGCTACGACATCCCGCCGTTCGACTTCCGTATCCCCGGCGTTACCACCATCTCGGCCGATACCCACAAGTACGGCTATGGCCTCAAGGGCAGCTCGTTGCTGCTGTTCCGCGACGCGGAGCTGCGCAACGGCCAGTACTTCTTCCAAACGAGTTGGAGCGGCGGCAAGTACTGCTCGCCGGGGATCGACGGTTCGCGTTCGAGTGGTCTGCTCGCAGCAACGTGGGCGTCGATGGTGTCGCTCGGGCGTGAGGGCTACTTAAAGTACGCCAAGGCGATCTTCGAGACGGCCTTTGCCATGCAAGCCGACGTGCGCTCGCACCCCGAGCTGCGCATCATGGGCAACCCGACGTTCTGCTTCTCGTTCACGAGCGACGAGTTCGACGTGTATCACGTCAACGACGCGCTGCGCCTGCGTGGTTGGCGGATGAACGGCCAGCAGTACCCCAACTCGATCCACATGTGCGTGACCCGCCCGCAAACCCAGGCCGGCGTGCGCGAGGCTTGGACGGGCGATCTGGCCGCCGCCGTCGACTACGCCCGAGCCCACAAGGACGAGCCGGCCAAGAGCAGCTCGATCTACGGCGGCGTGTCGGGCGGCATGACCCCCGAGGCCGACGAGTTCATCCGGGCGGTCATGGGCGACATGATGGATAAGCATCAAGCCCTCCCGGGGTAAGACAATGCCATGACTCTCGCCAGCAGCTTGTTCGCGGCGCGGGAGCAGATGGCGTTCACGCTGGGTGTGCACATCATTCTTGTGCCGTTCGGGGTGGCCTTCCCCACGATCACCTTGCTGGCCAATTGGCGCGCGGTGCGTCGCGGCGACCCCGTTGCGCTCGAGCTCGCGCAGCGGTGGTCCAAAGCCATGGCTGTCCTGTTCGCGGTCGGCGCGGTCACCGGCACGGTGCTGTCGTTCGAAATGGGACTGCTGTGGCCCGGACTCTTCGGTCGTTACGGCGCGGTCGTCGGCGTGCCGTTCGCGATCGAAGGTCTGGCGTTCTTCGTCGAGGCGATCTTCATCGGGATCTACCTCTACGGATGGAAGCGGATGTCGCCGCGAGCGCACCTGTGGTCGGGCGTACCGATCGCCGTCTCGGGCGTCGTCGGCACGTTCGCGGTCGTCGCCGCGAACTCGTGGATGAACCAACCCGCCGGTTTCCGCGTCGAGCCCAACGGCACCTTGAGCCACATCGATCCGCTCGCGGGCATGTTCAATCGGGCGACATTCTACGAAGTACCCCACATGCTCATCGCGTCCTACAT
This sequence comes from Acidimicrobiia bacterium, assembly GCA_038202885.1. GTDB lineage: Bacteria > Actinomycetota > Acidimicrobiia > IMCC26256 > PALSA-610 > JBBREP01. Next base: position 25,295 of record JBBREP010000049.1, read on the forward strand.
GGTCGCGGGATTTGTGATCGCGTCGGTGTACGCGATGGGGATGCTGCGCGGCCGGCGCGACGACTATCACCGTCTCGCGTTCGTGTTGTCGTTCACCGTCGCCGCAATCGCAGCACCGCTCCAAGTGGTCGTCGGCGACATCGCGGCCCGAGCGGTGTTCCACGATCAGCCGTCGAAGTTCGCGGCCATGGAGCTCACGACCCATACCGGCGACCATCAGGCGCTGCATCTCGGCGGCGTGCTGATCGACGGCAAGGTGGTTGGCGCGCTGAAAATCCCGAACCTCGATTCATTCTTGGCCGGCATGAAGCCGTCGACCGTGGTGACCGGATTGGACCGGATCCCGAAGAACGAGCAAGCACCGGCCAACGTGGTGCACATCGCGTTTCAGATCATGGTGGCGATCGGTACCGCGCTCGTCGGGCTCGCGGCGTGGTTCGCGATCGCCTGGCGTCGCCGCCGCAGCGTTCCCACCGGCCGGTTCTTCCTGCGCGGTGCCGTCGCGGCGGGCGCGGCATCGGTCATCGCGCTCGAAGCCGGCTGGATCACGACCGAGGTCGGTCGCCAACCTTGGATCGCGTATCGGCTGATGCGGACGCGCGATGCCGTCACCACCTCGGGAGGGGTCTGGACGACGTTCACCGTCCTCGTGGTGCTCTACGCGGCTCTCGCGATCGCAACGATCGCGGCCTTGCGCCGTATGGCAGCACGGCGCCGAGCCGAAGGCGACGACGCTGATGACGCTGATGACGCGCCGTACGGGCCGAGACCGCAGTTCGCGGCCGGCCC
>JBBREP010000050.1:0-25908 GCA_038202885.1 Acidimicrobiia bacterium
TTCGCGGCCGGCCCCGATGGGGGCGCGCCATGAGCGCCGTGACCGCGGCCGTGCTGTTCGCCGGCGTGATCGCCTACGCCGTGTTCGCTGGCGCTGACTTCGGTGCGGGCTTCTGGGACTTGATCGCAGGCGGAGCCGAGCGTGGCGCGAAACCGCGCGCGCTCATCGACCACGCCATCGGCCCGGTGTGGGAAGCGAACCACGTCTGGCTGATCTTCTGCCTCGTGATGTTGTGGAGTGCGTTTCCGCCGGCGTTCGTCGCGGTCATGCACGACCTCGCGTTTCCCTTCTGGGTTGCCGCAGTCGGCATCGTGCTGCGCGGTGCGGGCTTCGCGTTCCGCAAGGTGGCACTCACCACCGCACGCCGCCGCGCGTACGGCGCCGCGTTCGCGGGGTCATCGGTGGTCACACCGTTTGCGATGGGCATGATCGCGGGCGCCATCGCGTCGGGTCGCGTCACGGTCGCGGGCGGCGCCCACGCGGCCAGCGCCACCGGGTGGGCGTGGTGGAACCCGACGTCGGTCCTCGGTGGCGTGCTTGCCGTCACCGCGTGCGCATACCTGGCCGCGGTCTATCTCGTGGCCGACGCGACGAGGCTCGGCGACCCCCGTCTCGCCGCCTATTTCACGCGGCGGGCCCTTGCGAGCGCCGTCGTTGCCGGCGCCGTCGCAACCGCAGGCATCTTCGTGCTGCACAGCGACGCGCACCACCTGTTCGAACGGCTCGCCGGGCGCGCCTCGCCCGTAGTCGCGTTATCAGCGGCCGCGGGCGCTGCCGCGCTCTGGTCGTTGCGGCGCGCCCACTCGCGCTGGCCCCGAGCACTCGCGACCATCGCGGTAGCAAGCGTGGTTGGGGCGTGGGGCGTCGCCCAATACCCCGACATCCTGCCCGGCCAACTCACGATCCAACACGCCGCCGCGCCCAACGTCACCCTGATCTGGCTCCTCGGCGTCGCCGCCGCGGCACTCCTGATCGTGGTTCCAGCGTTCGCCGCCCTCTACCTCCTCGATCAGCGCAACATGCTCGAAAGCTGACCCGCGTTCACGCGACGTCAGCGCGCGCAGCGACTACATGCAAAAAAGTTGCGCGCTAGCACGCGTTTTCAAAGTCACGCGCGCGCCGCGTGTCATGGGCGTGGTGGCTTCCGCCCTCGCCGCCCGCGTTGCTGCATCGGGGTAGCACGTAGCGCGGCGACGAGCGACAGTCCGCAACCCCGCGCGATCAGCGCGTCCTGCTGGCGCAACAACCGTGACCGCGTCGGCGCAATCATCCACAGCCGAACGAGCGAGAACAAGCCACCCACCGTCCGCGCAGGCGGCCAGCCCGGGTCGTCGGACTCTGTGACCCCCACGCTTGTGCCGCGCCTGACGTTGAGTTCGCTCGGACCTCGGCGGCCTCAGTCGAGCACCTTTTCGCCCGGTGTAAACGAAACGGGAACGCGCTTGATGCCGTTGATGAAATTGGAGCGCAAACGATCGACGCCGCCGACGGGGTGGATGTCGGGCATCCGCCGGCCGATCTCGTCGTAGATCGCGGCCATTTCCATACGGGCGAGGTTCATCCCGAGGCAGTGGTGCGGGCCGTGACCACCAAATCCGAGGTGCTTGTTCGGGCTACGGGAGATGTCGAACGTGAACGGATCCTCGAACACGTCCTCGTCGCGGTTTGCCGACGGATACCACATCGTGATCTTGTCGCCGAGCTTGAGTTGGTGACCCTTGTATTCGACGTCCTTGGTGACGTTGCGACGGAAGTGGATCACCGGGCTCGCCCAGCGCACGATCTCCTCAGCAGCACTGTTTGCCAGCTCGGGGTGCTCACAGAGTTTCTGCCACTGGTCGGGGTTCTCGAAGAACGCGAGCATGCCGTGCGAGATGGCGTTGCGCGTGGTCTCGTTGCCCGCGACGGTGAGCAGCATGAAGAACAAGTCGAACTCAAGCTCGTCGAGTTTCTCGCCGTCGACTTCGGCGTCGAGGATGGCAGCAACGATGTCGTCGTAGTGGTGGTTGCGCCGCTCGACAGCCAGCTCGTTCGCATACGTGAACATCTCGAACTGCGCGCTCTCGGTGTCGGCCATCGACACCGAGTATTCCGGGTCGGTGGAGCCCACCATCGCGTTCGTCCAGTCGAACAGCTTCTTGCGGTCCTCCTGGGGCACACCGAGGATCTCGGCGATCGCCTGAAGCGGCAGCTCGGCCGCAATGTCGTTCACGAAATCGCACTCGCCGCGCTCGATCACCGCGTCGATGATCTCCGCCGCGCGACGACGCACCGTGGCTTCGAACGCCTTCAACACCTTCGGCGTGAACGCGCTCATCACGATCTTGCGGTAGCGCGTGTGCTTGGGCGGGTCCATCATGAGCATCATGCTGCCCACGCCCGCCGCCTCGGCCGGCGGGTCGATGATCATCACGCCACCGGTCTCGTAGCCGGGTGCACGCTCAGACGAATAGGTCTCCCAGTCGCGCGACAACGCAAGCACGTCGTCATACTTCGTGAACACCCAGTAGCCGCGCGTCTCAGCGTCGGGGCCTTCGTGGAAGAAAATCGGATGCTCGCGCCGCAGGTACGTGAACCACTCGTGTGGGAACGCGTCCTGGAACCGGTCCATGTCGTTCAGATTGATGTCGCTGAGGGTCAACTCGCTCGTCTGCACGGCAGCGATAATAGAACGTGTTTCAGCTCGCGCCTACCGCGGGCGTGGGCCGCAGCAGCGGCAGGGCCTTGGCGGCGAACAGTTCGAGGCTCGCCCAAGCGATGTCGGGCGGCAATCCGCCGGCCAGCGGATGGAAGTTGAGTGCCGCGATGCTCGGATCGGCCTGCACCCGCGCCACGATGTCGTCGGGCGTGCCGACCCACAGGTTCGGCGCCTTGCGCAGATCCTCGATGTCGTCGGCGTGCACCACCGGCGTGCTGTGCTGGCCCGGCGTCTGGAACGAGGCGTAGGTCTTCGTCTCGTACAGCAGGTACTGGCCGATCTCAGACCACGCCCGGTCGGGATCCTCGCTCACGTGCACGAAGGTCGGCCCACTCGGTTGCATGACGAAGCCGTCGTTGTATCCGACCTTCGCCGCCTCTTCGGCGTACGCCACCGGCAATCGCGGATCGGTGTTCATCGGCATCATCGGCAGCCGCAGCCGAGCCGCGCGTCGTGCGGCCGCGGGCACGCCGCCACCGACCATCATCATCGGGTGGGGCTGGGTGAGCGGCCGCGGTGTCACCGAAATCGTCCGGCCGCGCCATTCGAAGCTTTCCTCGGTGAGCGCCCGTACGACCACGCCCACATGCTCCTCGAGCACCTTGGTGCGCTCGGCATGCTCGATCCCGGCCATCTCGAACTCTTCGACGCGATATCCGGCGCCAAACACAGTGATGACCCGACCGGGCGCGGCGCAGTCGAGCACCGCGATCTGTTCGGCGACGCGTACTGGATCGTGCAGCGGAAGCAGCGACGCCGAGATGAAGAACGGGATCCGACTCGTGCGCCCGATCCCGATCGCGGCGGCGGTGAACGGCGACGGCATCCAGCCGTCGTCGATGCCGTGGTGTTCCGACACGACGGCCATGTCCCAACCCTGCGCGTCGGCCCATGCCCACATCTCGAGCGCCGCCGTATAGATCTCCGCAGTGCTCGCGGGCCCGAACGCGGGCGCCCGGAAGTCTTGGCGCATCGTGAGCATCACGGTCACGATGCGCTCCCGCCGACAAGGTGCGGACCGATGCGCTCGCCGAAGGCCGCGGCTTGGTCACAGAACTCTTCGATATCGCGCGCGCGCAACCGCACTTGGAGATGGTTCACGCCCATCGCTCCCATCTCGTTGCACTTGTCGATGATGCGCTGGTCGGATCCGCTCACGGTGTAGTCACCGAAGTCCCAGCCCGCGTCGCCGACGTAGACGTATTCGTGGATGAAACCGATGTCGAGGAGCGCGCCGGGCCGCACCTTGTCGCGGTGGGCCAGGATCGTGGCGATGGCGTCGGGCATGTCCTTGCGCGGTGTGCCCTGCGGGATCCAGCCATCGCCGCGCTCGGCCACGCGCCGCAATGCCGGTGGGCCCGAACCGCCGACCCAGATCGGAGGGCGCGGCTGTTGCACAGGGGCAGGCAGTTGCGGAAAATCGCTCGCCCATGCCGCGACGATCCCGTCGATCGCGTCGTTGAGTGCAGCGCCGCGAGTGGCAAACGGCACGCCGAGCGCATCGAACTCCGGTTGGAGGTGGCCCACGCCGACACCGAGGATCACGCGCCCGCCCGAGAGCGCGTCCAGCGTGGCGAAGTGCTTCGCGGTTTGGATCGGGTTGCGGTACGCGGCCACGTACACGTTCGTCATCAAACGTGCCTTCGTCGTGAGCGCGGCGAGGTACGACAACGTGGCGACGGGGTCGTACCAGGTGCTCGACATGCCACCGTCGATCGCGGCCGCGGGCGGTACGTGCACGTGGTCGCACACTGCCACGTAGAAAAAGCCCGCGGCGTCGCACGCTTGCGCGGCACGCACCAACTCGGCCGGGCCTACCGCGTCGTCGCGTTCCCACGGCATCGCCGTACGCACGCTCTTGGCTTGTACGGGCAACTGGATCCCGTAGACCAACGCGCCCGGTTGAATGGTGCCTACTTCGTCCGGCGCTGGAATCAGGCTCACCCGGGCCACACCATGGATTGGAGTTCGCTGTAGGCGTGCAGGCCGAAGCTGCCGCCGTCGCGGCCCACACCGCTGAGCTTGGTGCCGCCGAACGGGGTCTCATGGTTGCGCTGCACGGTGTTGATCCCGACGTTGCCGGCTCGTAGTTGCTTACCCGCGCGCATGGCCCGAGCCGAGTCGGCCGAAAACACATAGTCGTATAGGCCGAAGTCGGAGGCGTTCGCGATCGCGATCCCCTCCTCGTCGTCACCGTCGAACGGCACGGCGACGATGACCGGACCGAAGATCTCCTCGCGCACGGCTTTCATGTCGGCCCGGCAGTCGGCGATCAGTGTGGGCTCGAGATACCAGCCCTGGTCGAGCCCATCGGGCCGCGTACCCCCAACGACGACCGTGCCGCCCTCGTCGCGTCCCGACGCCACGTAGCTCTCCACGCGCGCTCGATGCGCTTCAGTGATCAGCGGTCCGACGACCACGCCTTGTTCGTGCGGGTCACCGACTTTCAACACCTTCGCCATCTGCGACAGGCCTTCGACGACGGCGTCGTACTTCGCCCGGTGGATAATTGCCCGGGTTGGTGCGGTGCAGATCTGGCCGGAGTGGAACGTCCACACCGAACCGATCGCGCCCACCGCAGTCTTGACGTCGGCGTCTTCGAGCACAAGGCCCGCGCCCTTGCCGCCGAGTTCGAGCAACAACCGCTTCATCGTGCGGCCCGCGACCTCGGCGATGCGCAGACCGACGCCGGTCGATCCGGTGAACGACACCATGTCGATGTCGGGGCTCTCGACGAGCGCTTCACCACTCGGTGGCGTGGAACCCGTGATGCAATTGATGACGCCAGGTGGAAAGCCCACCTCATCGTTCAGGATGCGACACAGTTCGATGACGGCCAGCGGGTCTTGCGACGCCGGGCGCACCACGACGGTGTTGCCCATCGCCAGTGCCGGTCCGAGCTTGCCCGCCATGTTGACGATCGGGAAGTTGTACGGCGTGATGCAGGCGACCGCACCAACAGGGATACGTCGGACCATCGCGCCGATGATCCCGCCGGGCGCGAGCGGCGTGGCCGGCATCTCCATCGGCGGCAGCGGGATCACGTTCGACTCGAGCGCGCCCCTTGCGTAGCGGTCGAACCGGGCGAACACCTGCGGCACCTGCATCGCCTTGCCGACGGTGGCCGTGCAACCGGTTTCGGCAATGACGAGCGGAATGAGGTCGGCGGCGTGCGCTCGCACGACATCGCCGGCCTTCTGGAGCAGCGCCGCGCGCTCCTCGGGCGAGGTGCGCGACCAGGCCGGGAACGCCTCCTTGGCGGCCCGAGCCGCGGCGTTGGCCTGGGCGACGGAGGCCTCTGGGGCCCGGCCCACGATCTCGCCGTTGGCCGGGTTGACGATGTCATAGGTGCCGTCGGCGCCATCGCACCACTCGCCGCCGATGAGGACCTGAAATTTGCGGTCGTCGGACATGGCGGCGAAGTGTAACGCGTTCTACTTCCATCATCCCACGAGCACGCTGGCGACGCCGCCGTCGGCCGCGAGTGACACAAGCACAGCTCTGGTGGTCTGATTCGGCAGCGTGATCTTGCACTGCAGCTTCGCCGGGGGCTGTACGAACCACACATTGGCCCGACCGCATGCCACTTCGACGTCGTCGAGGCCCTGGCTGCGCAAATCGGCGCGCGTTTGGTCTGTGATGGGCGCGAGCAACACGTAGTGCGCTGCGAGCGTCGGACGGACCGTGCCGTGGCCGTCGATCTGTACGACGGTGTAGCGCACCTCCTGGCCGTCGATCGTGACATGGCAATCGAACCGGTCACCTTTGCGCTGCGCGCGGTCGGCCGGACAGCGCGCGGCGCCAATGGTGGCGTGCGCACTCGCGAACTGCGTGCGCGCCGATTGCGTGATCGCCCGCGCGATCTTGGTGCCGTCGAGTCGCGGCTCCAGCGAACTGCACGCAGCGAACGCGACGCATGCGACAAGCGCGATGAGCAGGCCCCACCACGCCACGCGCCTGGCGCGTGCGACTCCCCAACGGCGACCCATACGGCCGCAACACTACGGCGCGAAGTCGAGCCCGAGCATGCGGATCGCGTTCCCGCGGCAGATCTTGTTCACCTGGTCCTGGGTGAGCTCACCCATGATCTCGAGCGCGATCTTTTCGGTGTGCGGCCACGTGCTGTCGGAGTGCGGGTAGTCGGTCTCGAACGTGATGTTGTCTTCGCCGACCGCGGCGATGTTGCGCAGACCGTGCGGGTCGTCGAAGAAACAACCATAGACATTGGAGAAGTAGTACTCCGACGGCGGGCGCTTCACGATGTCGGCGACGCCACCCCAGCCCCGGTTGTCCTCCCAGACCTTGTCGGCGCGCTCCAGCACGTAGGGGATCCAACCGATCTGGCCTTCGCTGTACGCGATCTTGAGGTCGGGGAATCGCTCGAAGGTGCCCGACATCAGCCAGTCGGTGAGCGACATCGCCGCGTTCATGTACGTGAGCGTGCTGCCGACCGCCGCGGGGGCATCGGTGGAGGTACTCGGCATCTTGGAGCTCGACCCGATATGCATGTTGATGACGGTGCCGGTCTCCTCGCACGCCTGGAACAGCGGGTCCCAGAAACGATCCTTGTCATGGATCGACGGCAGCCCGAGGAACGGCGGGATCTCGCTGAACGTCAGCGCGCGGCACCCCTTCTCGGCATTGCGGTGCACCTCGGCTGCTGCCGCGACCGGGTCCCAGAGTTGGATGATGATGAGCGGGATGAGTCGACCGTTCGTGCCCGCGCACCACTCGTCGAGCATCCAGTCGTTGTAGGCCTTCACGCAGAGGTCGCCGAGTTCGCGGTCCTTGCGCTCATAGAACGCCTGGCCGCAAAAACGCGGGAAACTCGGGAAGCACAGGCTCGCCTCCACATGGTTGACATCCATGTCGGCGAGGCGATCGGCCTGGTTCCAACAGCCCGGGCGCATGTCGTCCATCGTGATCGGCGTCACCGTGATCTCGTCGCGCTCGTAGCCGGCGGCCGCCGAGAGGCGCGTCATCGGGTAGCGAAGGTCTTCGACGTACCACCAGTCGGCGTAGGTGCCCGCTTCGTCAGGCCCAGCTTCTTCGAAGGAGAACTGGCCGCCCACGTAGCTCATCGACTTGAGCTTGCGGCGCACGATGCGCGGACCGATCTCGGCGAACTTCGCCGGGAGGCGCTTCTGCCAGACGTCGCCCGGCTCGATCACGTGATCGTCGACCGAGATGATCATCGGGATCTCGACCATGGGTGCTCCTCAGCAAGTCGGCAACTCGAAGACGCGGGCGTGCGCGGCGACCGAGTCTACGGACCGATCTGACGCCCCGTCAGATCCAAGCTCGGCGGCACGCGCGGCTAGACCGCTCGCCATGCGATCGCGTGGCGAGCCGGCGTACTTCGCCACCTTCGGCGCCATGGGCGTGGCCACGCTGGTGCTCGGACCTTCGATCGCCACGCTGCGCCATACGACGGGGGCGAGCAACGCCGAGATCGGGATCCTGTTCACGGTGAGCTCGCTCGGCTATCTCGTGGGCATCGCGCTGTCGGGCCAATGGATCGCGCGCCGCGATGTGCACACGGCGTTGCGGTTTGGGCTCGGCCTCATGGCGATCGCGCTCGTGCTCGTGCCCTACGCGCGCACGCTCAGTGCACTGGTCGCCATCGAGCTGTTGCTCGGCTTCGGCACCGGTTGGGTCGAGATTCCTGGCAACTCGGCGATCCTGTGGCGCCACGGCGGCGGGTCGGCACTCAACGGCTTGCACGCCTCGTTCGCGATCGGCGCCGTGGCCGCGCCGCTGCTGATCGGACGCTCGCTCGCATGGACACATGGCCTCCACGCCGGCTATTTCGGAGCGGCCATCGTGTCGCTCGGTGCAATCGCGTTCCTTGCGACCGAATCGAGTCCGGTCAACCCGCACGAGGCCATCGGTCGCGGCATTCCCGATGGCGCGCGCGTGCGCACGGCGCTCGGTGCCGTGTACTTCTTCGCGTACGTCGGCGTCGAGCTCGCCTTCGCGGGCTGGATCTACCGCTACGGCACGGCTCGGGGGCTCGCACGCGGTCAGGCGGCGACGTTCCTCGGCGCGGCGTTTCTTGGTGCGTTTGCCGTCGGACGGTTGCTCGCGGTGCGAATCGCGCGTCGTCTGCGCGACACGATGATGCTCGCGGCCGACCACGCAGTGTCGGCGCTCGCGCTCGCGCTGCTTCTCGTGGGTCGCAACAACGCCGTCGCGCTCTGGGGCGGCACGATCTTGTTCGGGCTCGGGATCGCGTCGATGTTCCCCGCGATGATGTCGTTGTCGGAACGACTCGTACCCGCCACGGGCACGGTCACGAGCATCTACCTCGCGGGTTCTGCGATCGGCGCGATGGCGATCCCCGGTTCGATGGGTGCGTTGCTCGATCGCTTCGGACCCGCCGCGCTCCCTGTCGTCGCGCTCGTCGGCATCGCGGTCACGGCGTTGGTGGCGGCGGCATTCGCGCCGTCCGCTATCGCCACGCGTCGAGCAGCGCCGTCGTCGTCGTGAGCGTGGCCAACAACCCGAGCGAGTTCTTCAGCACGGCTTCGCCGTACTCGAGCGGCACGCCCGCGACCGCGTCACGGGGCAAGACGATCTGGTAGCCGCGGTTGACGGCATCCACCGTCAGGTTGAACATCCCGATGTTCAGCGACACGCCCACTCCGATGATCGTCGTCACGCCGAGGTTGCGCAGCATCGGGTCGAGTTGCGTGCCCGTCATCGGCCCGACGCCGTGATGGCGCGCCAGCACGACGTCGGAGGGCGCCACGCCGATCGCATCCGGTACCGCGGCGCCGTCGCTCCCCGGCGCGATGCCCACGCCCGAACGCGCCGTTGCGGCAAACAACCGGGCGTTGCGGTTGGCCCCAATGCCGTCGCTGCGCATCTCGGCCGTGCAGTGAAACACGGCAACGCCGACTTCACGAGCGCGAGCGGCGAGCTGCGCACAATGGCCGACAAGATCGACGGCCTGCGCCGCCGCGGCGAGCTGTGGCAGCACGGACCGCTCGCCTACTACCCCGTTCTGCACCTCCTGCAACACGAGCGCGGTGTGCGCGGGGGCCACGAGTGCGGCCAGCTCGTCGGGTGCGATCGCCATGTGTGCTCCAGTCAGCAACGGTGGGTCGTGTGCGGATCGGAGTCCATTCTCGGGCACCGAACCGTCATAGCAAATCGCGATTGGCAGGAAGCCGACATCACGTCGGGCGAGCGGAACGCAGCATCGGCAGGCCTGCGAGCTCGCGCGCCAACCGAATCGCCAACGCGACGATCGTGAGCGTCGGTCCGTACCCCGTCGAGGTCGGGAACACCGACGAGTCGGCGCACAGCAGGTTGTCGACGTCCCAGCTCCGCTGCCACGGGTTGAACACGCTCCTGCTGGCGTCATCGCCCATACGCGCGGTGCCCATCGTGTGCTTGGAATTCGGCGTCGGGTCCAATCGTGCACCACGCGAGCCCGGTAACGGCGGAGAGGTGGCCGTAAACGTGAATTGCGCGCCCGCGTGCTCCATCACCCGTGTGAGGATCCCCGCGGCGTGCTCGGACGCAACGAGGTCGTGGCGATGCGGGTCGTAGGTGACGCGACCGCTCGCGTGACCGTGCACATCTCGCACGGTCGGGTCGAGATCGACCCGATTCGATGCTTGCGGCACGTCCTCGCCTTGCATGGTGAAGGCCCAGAGCCGATCGCGCATGGTCGATTCGAGCATGCCGCGCGTATGGATGACGCCAGGAGGAAGGTGGACGCCCTCCAGGATCGGGCCGCCACCACCACCGTGTTCGACGATGCCACCGCGAAAGTACGGCAAATCGTGCTCGCGCGCGAACCGCAGCGCGTCGGCGTCGGGCACGAGATGATCGTCGTGCAGGTGTGTGACCGATCGACCGCGATGTCCATGGAGGCGATGGTCGAAGCTGCCGACGACGAACGTCTGGAAGTGGTACATCAAATAGCGGCCGACGAGCCCCGACGAGTTGGCGACATCGGATCGCAGCAGCAGCCGCGGCGTCTCGAACGCGCCCGCTGCGAGTACGACGTGGCGCGCCGTGATCTGGCGCGCGACGCCGGTGACGGTGTCGAGCACACGCACGCCACGAGCGATGCGGCCCGACCCGTCGAGCACGATCTCGGTGACATAGGAGTTCGGGAGCACCTCGCAGCGCCCGGTACGCAAGGCATTGCGCAGCGGCGCGACGGGGTCACCCTTGGCGTCGATCGGGCAGCCATAGAACCCACAGAAACCGCAGTTGTTGCAGGGCGGGCGGCCGTCATACTCGACGCTGTTCACGCCCGTGGGCGCGCGGTACGGATGCAGACCCAGCTCGGTGGCTGCCGAGGCCGAGAGTGTGGCGCCATACATGTCGGGACCGGGTGGCATCGGGAAGTCGCGCGCACGCCAGGACGCGAACGGATTCGCGGCCATGTCGCCGGCCACGCCGATGAGACGCTCGGCCTCGTCGTAATACGGCTCGAGTTCGTCGTAGTCGAGCGGCCAATCGACCACATCAGCACCGTCGATCGGTCCGTACTCCGATCGGGCCCGAAAATCGACCTCCCGAAAGCGCGGGAGCTTGGCGTCGGCGTGGAACCCACCGCCGCCCACACCACTCGGCAGGTTGTTCACCTCACCGACATGGATGCGATCGCCCTCGCCATCGTGATGACGGAAGGTGCGCGGCTCGAGCAGTGGATCGGGTCCGAGGAAGTGGCGACGAAAGAATTTGATCTCATCGTTGCTGAGCGTGCCGAGCAACGCGTGGGGAGCATCGAGCGACAGCAGCCGGTTCGGGCCCTTGTCGAGCAGGATCACCGACCATCCCGCTGCGCTCAGCACATCGGCGACCGTCGCGCCGGCAGGCCCGGCGCCGACGATCACCGCGTCGCAATCAGTCTGCGCTGCACCACTCACGCGCGGCCACTGACTTCGATGTCGGTGTAGCCGCGTGGCTGCACGTCGCCGGGAAACTCGATGGCGCGCCAGCCGCCGAGATCACGGTTGCCGCCGTACTCCGGAGCGCCGTAACAGGCCTCGCAGACATGCGCATAACACAGCTCGCGAAACTCCCGGGGCGCGGCCGCGATCCTCGCGTCCTGCTCGGTGGCATCGCACTGCATGAAGCCGCGGCTCGGGGCCGCGGGAGCGGCCGCGTCGGCGTCCGTGTCGGCGTCCGTGTCGGCGGTGTGGTCGAGCCTGGCAATACCGTCGCGGTAGATCTCCTGCCAGCCTCGCACCGGCCCGTTCCATTCGCGTTCGCTGCGCCCTTGGGAGCCCTCGATCCGGGTACGCCACGCGAGTGCCTCGAGCGCCGAGAGCTCGGTAAAGCTCGCAAAGCCGGGGTCACCACCGAAGCGACCCGAGAACGGACCGCCAGCCCAGACGCGCGGCGGGTCGAACGAAAAGGCACCGAGTAACGCGTCGATGTAGTCGAGCGCCCCGAGCGCTGCGGCCCCCGGATGCGCGCCGGCTGCTGGCACGAACCAATCCACGACGACGGTGAGGATCGCGGCATCGTGATCGTCGAAGAAGACGCGGCGGGTCGCCATCACGCCGACCGTACTCCGCCAGATAGCGGCGCCCGAAGGAGTGCGCCGACAAGGCAACTGCCGACGACACCGGCACCAACTACGACGGCGCGCGCCGTCGTAGGCGTTCGGTCAGGCCGGGGCCGACAGCCAGTCGGGCGCGAGCGGGTTCTTGCCCGCGAGGCTCCCCGTCGATGCGTAGGGGTGAAAACGGATGAACGCTTCTTGCTTGTGAAACGGTTTCGCGCGACCGGCTTGGATGGCGGCCGGATGTCCGGCGCCGGCCACGCCGTACGCGTAGGCCGAGAGTGCCTGCGACGATTCCCACAGCGAACACGTGCTCACGAACGGAGGACGGGCCAGGCCGGTCGCCCAGATCAAGCCGGGCGCCTCAAGGACCGCGGCTTCGGCGTTGGCACTCGCACGCAGGAACCGCACGGCCTGGCTCACACGGAGCCGTCCGAGCGTGAGCACTGCCGTGGGTCCGTCGTGGTCGACGTTGCGACCGGCTGGGGTGTCGGTGTCGAGGCCGGGCCAACTGCCGTGGGCACGCAAGGGCGCGAGCCGCACCGACCATCCGTGCGCCAACGTGGCCGCCAACGGATGCTCGCCGAGGAAGCGGTCGAGCGCGGCGTCGTCGTCCCAGAACGCGATCATCGCGAGGCGTCCGAAATCGGGTGCGGGCAGCAGCGACGCGCGCAACGGCGCCGCGACACCGAGCCGCGCCCACCGCAATCCGGGCGTGCGCTGCGGACGCGGAACGTGTCGCTGCGCGGCCAATGCTTTCGCCGCACCGGCATCGACGAGATGGGCGGAAGCGATCACAGTTCCTCCTCACCGGGCGTTCACCGAACGCTGCGGGCCAGACCTCGCGAAACGGTCTACTCCGTCGGCTCGGAAAGTCTCTGATACGCGGCAACGAGCGCGCTCGCCACATCGAGCTTCCCGGTGGGCATGTCCAAGGCCGCGAGCGTTTCGAGCACCGCGCCAACGTGCGCCACGGGTTCCACTTCGACGTCGCCGAACGCGACACCCGGCCCGTCGATATTGAGGGCACGCCCAAGGGGCACGGCACGCTGCGCGAACGCGTCGGGCGCGAACGGCCACCACGGCGCCACCGCATCGGCCCTGATCGAGCTCGCCCCCGCGCCCGCGGCGCGCAACGGCGCGAGCAGTTCGTCGCGCGACCGGCCCCGCCATTGGAGCAACAGCCACGGATCACGGTCGAGCTGATCGGCAAACACGTAGAGCACCGCGGCGATGTGCTTGCACGGGTTGGCGTCGTCGGGACACGAACAGCGCGCCGTCATCGCCGACCACGTCGAGGGAAACAGCGGCACCCCGGCGTCGGCGAACACGTCTTCGAGCTCCGGCGGCATGTCGCCGTCGAGCAAGTGCGCCACGATGGCGACGGCGCCGGCCAATCTCGCTTCGACCTTCGCCCACTGCGGCCGTCGGGGCACCATGAAGCCGACCGCCACTGTGTACGGCGTGCTCCGCGAACCTTGCACAACCGCGGCGATGTGGCCCGGTGCGACATCGAGCGAGACGACTTGACCGGCGCGGGCGTAGCGACGGCCGCGTTCCATGCGCGGGCCGAGTCCGTACGACTCGAGCACGTGCACGCATCGTTGCGACCACCAGCTGTCGGCCATGGTGCCACGCCGCTTCGACGACGCCAGGCCGCCCTCGACCGCGATTGGTTTCGACGGCGCGTCGAAATCGCGCCAGAAGTCGCGCCGCGGCGGTCGCGGGTCGTTCATAGCGCCTTCACCCTTCATCCCCGCCGTCTCGGAGCGCGATGACATCGCGCAGGTCGGCCGTCGACAGTTCGGTGATCCAGCCCTCTCCGGCACCCACGACTTTTTCTGCGAGCGCGCGCTTGCGCGTGATCATCTCGTCGATGCGTTCCTCGACCGTGCCCACGCTCACGAGCTTGTGTACCTGCACGTTGTGCCGTTGACCAATGCGATAGGCCCGGTCGGTGGCCTGATCCTCGACGGCTGGATTCCACCAACGATCGAGATGGATGACATGCGACGCGGCGGTGAGGTTGAGGCCGGTTCCGCCGGCCTTCAACGAGACGAGGAAGACCGCAGCGCCCTCGCCGGACTGGAACGTATCGACGATGGCGTCGCGGCGCTTGCGGGGCACGCCGCCGTGCAACCAGAGCGCGTCGACGCCGAATCGTCGCGAAAGGTAGGGCCGCAACCGTTCTCCCCACTCTGCGAACTGCGTGAAGCACAGCACCTTGTCCCCCGCGGCCACGATCTCCTCGAGCAACTCCTCGACTCGGGCCAACTTGCCCGACCGCCCCGCGAGCGCAGAATCGTCGCCGAGGAAGTGCGCGGGATGGTTGCACACCTGCTTCAGCCGAGTCAGTCCGGCGAGCACCAGACCGCGATGTGCCATCCCTTCGCTCGCGTTCGCCTGCTCCAGCAGGTCGTCGACGATCGCCTGATACAGGGTGGCCTGCTCCTTCGTGAGCGGACACCGCTCGGTGGTCTCGATCTTGTCGGGAAGGTCGGTGATGATCGAACGGTCGCTCTTCACGCGTCGCAACACGAACGGCGACGTGATCCGACGTAACAACTCGGTTGCCTCGTCGTCACCTTCGCGTTCGATGGGGATCGCGAAACGCTCGCGAAAACTCGTCGCCGTGCCAAGCAGGCCCGGGTTCAGCACGTGCATGATCGACCACAGCTCGCTCAGGCGGTTCTCGACCGGCGTTCCCGTCAGCGCGACGCGGCGCTCGGCGCGCAATGTGCGTACGGCCCGGGCTTGGGCGGTCCCCGCGTTCTTCACCTGTTGGGCCTCGTCGAGGACGAGGCGCGACCAGACGACCTCGCCCAAATGCTGCGCGTCGCGCGCCACCATCGAATAGGTCGTGAGCACGACATCGTGGCGGCGAGCCCGCGTCGCGAACTTTGCGCGGTGCCCGCGGTGACGTTGCGGCCCATGATGCGCGAATACGCGCAGCGTGGGCGCGAACCGTTCGATTTCACGCTGCCAGTTACCGAGCACCGAGACCGGACACACGACGAGGGTGGGTCCGTCGCCCGGATCGGCGAGCAACGTAGCGATGAGCTGCGCGGTCTTGCCGAGGCCCATGTCGTCGGCGAGGCACGCGCCCAACCCGAGCCGCCCAAGGAACACGAGCCAACCGGCCCCCCGTTCCTGGTACGCGCGCAGCGTGCCGTCGAAGTCGTCAGGTGTCGCCAACGGCGCGACCGACGCATGCGTGGCGTCGGCCAGCAGGTCACCGATCCAACCGGTGGCGTCGACCCCCATCACGTCCGCCCCGTCGGGCGCATCGACACCGTCGAGGCCAAGGCCCGATCGCATCAGCGCGGCGAGCGTTGCGGTGCCACGCGTCCCGGCGTGACGCACGATGTTCGCGACGCTCGCCGGGTCGAGTTCCACCCATTCCCCGCGCACGCGCACAAGTTCTTGTTTGGCCGCCGCGGCAGCGTGCAAGGCGCGCAGCTCCGCGGCAGTGAGGCGTGTGTCGCCGAGCGCGGCGTCCCATTGGAAGCTGACGAGTTGGTCCATCCCGACGCCGCCGCCCGTGATCGCGGCCGGCTGTTTGGCCCTGGTCGTCGTGCGGGCCCGCAGACCGAGCCGGCGCCGATGCGTCCACCACGACGGCAACAGCACGGTCACGCCGGCCTCCACGAGCGTCGCGATCCGCTCCCGCGCGAACGTGAGGAACTCGTCGTGTGCGAGCGCCACCGCGATCGGCATGCCGTCGGCCCACATCGGTGTGAGTTCGGGCGCGAGTCGTGTGGCGCGTGCGAGCGCACCGAGCAGCGGTTCGAGGCCATCGCCGACGGCGACGGCGCCCGACCACACATCGCCGATCGGCACCACGAGGCTCGGATCATCACCATCCTGCGCCAGCAACTCAACGAGCCACGACTCCCCAACCTCATGCGGCGATCGCACAACCTCGTCGCGACGAGACGGGCCAAGGCGATCGCTCGCAGCGCCGGACGAAGTAGGCGCAATAGACAGCGACGAAGTAGGCGCAAGAGATACCGGCTCGTGGACCCGTAGACACAACCGCCACCGGCCGGTTTCGACCGCGCCCGAACGCACCCACTCGTGGGTGGCGGCCGCGAGCCGCCGGGCGTCGTCGGCGCCGACCGATTCGGGGAGCCACGGATCGGGCGCAGCGAGGGCGCGCAACCACGCGTGCACCGCACTGGGACGGCCGCGGCGCGGCGCCACCAGGGCGACATTGCCGGCGACGAGCCGCGCTCGGGTCTCCTCATCGGTCGCGACCGACAGTGCCGCGGCGACGGCCCGTTGATCGTCGATGGCGGTGGCGTCGCAGAGCGAGCCGATCAGCTCGCGGTCGCGCGCGCTTGGCAGCGGCCACCACCACGATCGGGCGCGGCCGTCCTCGATCGAAAGGGCTGGCACGACCCGACCGGCGTCGACGAACGCCCGGGCCACGGCACGCACCCGCTCGACGTCGACGGGCACGCTCACTCCTCGACGAATCGACTCGCCGTCGCTCCGTCGTTCGCCGATGTGTCGTCGAGTTCGTCGCGCAACAATTTGCCCATGGCGTTGCGCGGCAGCGGTTCGGCTCGCAGCTCCCACTCGGTGGGCACCTTGTAATACGCGAGCGCAGCCGCGCAGAACGCACGCAGGTCTTCGACGTTGACGTCGACGCCGTCGCGGGGCACGACGACGGCCTTGACGGCCTGGCCGAGCTCGGCGTGCGCCACACCGAGCACCGCGACTTCGTCGACACCTGGGTGTTCCACCAGGCGCGCCTCGATCTCCGCCGGGTACACGTTCTCGCCGCCGCGCAAGATCAAGTCTTTGCGTCGCGACGCGAGGAACAGTCGACCACCCTGCATGCAACCCCAGTCGCCCGTCCGCAGCCACCCACCCGGATGCACCATCTCGGCGGTGGCCTCGGGCATACGCCAGTATTCGCGCATCACCATCGGCGAGCGGATCCACACCTCGCCCTCGGCGCCCTCGGCGAGCGGCGCACCGAACGGATCGCTTTCGCTGCGGATCTCGATCGTGACGGTCGGCAGCGGACGCCCACAGCTGGTGGGGTACGCGAGCAGTTCCTCACCGAAGTTCGTCGTCGCGAGCGCCGTGCATTCGGTCAGGCCGTATCCGAATCCCATGGACCGCGCTGCATTTGGAAAGACCGCACGGGCGAGTGCTTGGGTTGCGGGCGGCACCGCCGATCCGCCGCCGCCGACGGTACGCACCGAGGAGAAGTCGTACTTCCCCGCGGCAACGTCGGGGTCGTGCACGAAGCGGTGCAGCACCGTCTCGGTGATCGACCAGCCGGTGCAACGTTCACGTTCCAGCACGGGCGCGACCTTGGCCGGATCGAAGCGCCCCATCCACCACACGCTGCGCACGCCGGTGGCAAGGAACATCACCGCGCCGGTGTGCAGGCCCGATACGTGAAACAGTGGGCTCGTCATGAACTGGCACGGCACGCTGGGCGCGGCCGGGGCCGTGTGCGGAGTGGCGGCGTCCACCGCGTCGGAAGCTTCCGGAACATCCGACGGCGTTGGCTTTGGCGGCGCGCTCATCGCCGAACGCGCCCCTTGGAAGTAGAGCATCGAGAGCAACGAGCACACGTTGCCGTGCGTGTGCACCGCGCCTTTTGGGCGACCCGTGGTGCCACTCGTGAACAACACGATCGCGGGGTCGTCGGCGTCGAGCGCAACGGTGGGAAGCGCGGCATCTGGATGGCGCGCTCCGAGTTCGGCGAGGTCGTCTTCCATGACCACGATCGGGACACCCAATTCGACGCCAGCGACGCGTTCGACCCGTTTGCGATCGGCGACGAGCAACTTCGGCTCGGTGTACGCGACGCCGTATTCGATCTCGGGTCCCGTCCACCATCCGTTCAGCGCGCACGCGATCGCACCGAGGCTGATCGTCGCCCAGAACGTGATGATCCAGTCGATGCTGTTCGCGCCGAGGATCGCCACCCGGTCGCCCTTGCCGACGCCGTACTGCTCGGCCATCGACGCGGCCACCGACGCCACGATGCGCTCGTGTTCGGCGAACGTGATCCGCCGCTCGGTGACACCATCGGTGGCCATGAGGTACTCGGCCGAACCGAATCCCGCCGACTTTTCGAGCAGCTCGCGCAGATGTAAGGCCCGGTTCGCGAACGCGTCGATCGGTTGGCCGTCGATCATCTTGGCCACGAGCCCGAACGCGCTCCCGGGCGCGAGCAACTGCGCTTCGACCTCGGCAACTCTCGGCGGTACTCCCTCGGCAGTCACGGTCGCGGAGGCTACCGATCCGTCGCGACGTCGTTCGGTTGGGCGCCGGGTCGGGCGCCGGATTGGGCGCCTGGCTGGGTGAGCATCGCGTCGCGCCAGCGGCTGCGCTCGGCGTCGGTGATGCCGAGCCCGTCGCGCAGCCAGGCGTCGATCGACCCGAACTCGCGCAGGGCCGCTTCGCGCCCCGCATCGAGGTACGCCGGCTGGAGGACGAGGACGGCCTCGAGCACAGACGGGTCGATCCCGCGCGCTCGGGCATCGGCCAAGAACGCGGCGTGGCGCGATGCCAGCGCGGCATTGGATCGGAGGTAGTCGGCGAGCACCCGATCCTGCTCGACGCCGAGCGCCCACAGCATGCTCGCAACGGCAAAGCCCGTGCGGTCCTTACCGGCGGTGCAGTTGACAATCACCGGCTGGTGTTGCGGGTCGCACACGATCCGCAACACGGTCGCGAACATCGCTCGATGCGTGGTGGCGAACGCGACGTTGCCGCGCACGAGCATCGGTGCTCCGAGATCGTCGACCTCACCGCGCTCGATGCGTTCAAGAATCGTTGAAGGCGCCGCCGACACATCGACCGCAGGCGCGCGGAAGGTGCGCACCCCAACGGGTAGGCGATGGGGGCGAGCGTCGACCTCGTCGTCACTGCGCAGGTCGACGACGCTACGAACTCCGAGGGCGGCGAGCCGCGAGATGTCGATGTGGTCGAGCGTGTCGAGCACGCCGCTGCGATACACAATGCCATGGCGCAGGGCCCGCCCATCGGCCGTGGTGATGCCGCCCACGTCGCGAAAGTTCGGTGCGTGGGTCAGCATCGAACCTGGCGCCGCCAGCACCGCGTCAACGTCGACATCGTCGTGCTCGCCCATCGCGCGCAACACGAGCCACCACGACGCCAAGCCGTGTGGACAGATTCCGTCGTACGCGACCTCACAATCGTCGGGGCATTTGCCGACGCCGTCGCGGATCCATTCGAGCAACGAGTCGCGGGTCGGCTCGGCCCAACCACTGTTCACATCGAACCAGTCGTGCGTCGCCGCGATCGCAGCGCGCCGGGCGCGACCGGCGTGGTCGTAGAGGTCCGACGCGTCGGTCGCGGTCACGGCACAAGACGGGGCGCGAGCGCGTGGACGTGCTGCGCGATCTCGGCGGCCGTCGCCACGAAGACGTCGGCGTCGGCCCCGGCCGGATCGATGACGTCCTCCCACTCTTCGAGCTCGACGGTGTCAAGACCGAGCGCGGCGACTCTCCCCGCGAACGGCGTGCCGTTCGCGGGCGCCAGGTCGCGCGACAACCGCTTCAGCGTGCCGGTGCGCGCCGCGGCGCCGGGATGGATCCGGCGCATCCAGCGCACGTGCTCGCGCGCCGCCGCGATCACGAGATCGGCCGATTCCATCTCGTCGTCGGTGGCCTGGCGGCTGCGGTGCTGCGGCGGTTCGAGGCCGAGCGATCGGATCGCATCGGCCGTCCGCCAACTCATCGGCAAACCCTCGATCACATGGGTGCCCGATGTGGTGACCACCAGGTCGATACCGTGTTCGGTGAGCAACCGGCCCGCCATCACAGAGCGCGCCGCGTTGCCCGTACACAGCGACACGACGTGCAAGCAAGCCACGAACAGAGCAGGCTAGGGATCCGTGACCGATTCGTACGAAGTGGTGATCGAGATCCCCAAGGGATCGCGCAACAAGTACGAGATGGACCATGAGAGCGGCAAGATCTGGCTCGACCGGATGCTGTTCACGGCCATGCAGTACCCCGCCGACTACGGCTTTTTCCCCCACACACTCGCCGACGACGGCGACCCGCTCGACGCGCTGGTCCTGTTGCAGGAGCCAACCTTCCCGGGTTGTCACATCATGGTGCGCCCCGTCGCAGTCTTTTGGATGACCGACGAAAAGGGTGCCGACGCCAAGATCTTGTGCGTCGCCGCGCGCGACCCGCGCTGGTCCGACACCCAAGACCTCAGCGACGTGCCCGAACACCTGCTCATGGAAATCGGGCACTTCTTCGACGCCTACAAGCAGCTGGAAGCAGGCAAGGTTTCGGAAACCCGCGGTTGGGAAGGCACGGCCGCGGCGGTGCAGGCGATCGCCGGCGCGGCCGCGGCGTACCCCCACGCCTGACGCGGCTGACGTCAGCGGTTCACGATGGCGATGGTCGGGTCGCGTCGCTGAGCGACGGCTGCGCGCCATCCTTGGCCGACAGCACCGACGGATCGCCGTGGTCGATGGCCACGGGCCAATCGATGCCGAGGGCCGGATCGAACGGATTCACCGCAGTGCCGGCCATGCCCGGCGCCCACTCGCTGTCGAAGGCATAGAGGTACTGCGTCGGCCGCTTGCTGACGCTCTGGAAGCCGTTGCACACGCCCTTGGGGACGAGCACCTGCGTGCCCGGCCGCAGCCGCTGGGTGTGGACCGCACCGAACGACGACGATCCGACACGCGCATCGACGTAGCCACCGAACGCCTCGCCCGCGACGATCGCGACGAGCTTGAACATCGCCTCGCCGTGCAAGCCACGGATCGCGCCGTGGCGGCTCTCGGTGACGTTGACCTGCAACCACGGCCCGAGCGACGGCAACCCGGCGTCACGAAACGCTGACTCCCGGTAGAACTCGCGCACCACGCCTCGCTCGTCGCGTACCTGTTTCATCTGGATCACGAACAAGTCGACGATCGCCGTGGACATGACTTCAAAGGGCGTCACAACAGTCGGCATCCCGAAGAATCTAGAGCCAGCCCGTACACCCTGCGGTGAGGGGCAGCGGTGAGGCCAGCACGATCGGCCCAACACGATCGGCCCAACACGATCGGCCCGGCGCGATCGGTAGGCGCCGGGGGGAGTTCAGGTGACACGATGCTGGGATGACCTCCACCTTGGTGTTGCTGCGGCACGGTCAGAGCCTGTGGAACGAGCTGAACCTGTTCACGGGGTGGGTCGACGTCGACCTCACCGACGAGGGCCGCGCCGAAGCTGGGCGCGGCGGCGAGCAACTCCGCGACGCGGCCATCCTGCCCGATGTCGTGCACACCTCGGTGCAGCTGCGCGCTATCCGCACCGCGGAACTCGCGCTCGAGCCGCTCGGCCGCAAGTGGCTTCCGGTGCGTCGTTCCTGGCGGCTGAACGAACGCCATTACGGCGCCCTTCAGGGCAAGAACAAGCGCGAGACGGTCGAGCAGTTCGGCGCCGACCAGGTTCAGCTCTGGCGGCGTAGCTACGACGTGCCGCCCGAGCCGATGCCCATCGATGATCCCAACAGCGGCATCGACGCGCGGTACGCCTCGCTGCCGCCCGATGCCTTGCCCCGCGCCGAATGCCTGGCCGATGTCGCGGCACGGTTGTTGCCGTACTGGTACGACGCCATCGTCCCCGATCTGCGCGCTGGTCTCACGGTGCTCGTGGTGGCGCACGGCAATTCGTTGCGCGCGCTCGCGCAGCATCTCGACGGCATGAGTCGCGAGGCCGTCGTCGAACTCAACATCCCCACCGGCTTCCCACTCGCCTACACGCTCGACGACGCGCTCAGCCCCACGCAGGCTTCACCGCACCTCGGCGTACGCGCCACCTACCTCGACGCGCAGGGCGCGGCGCGTGCCATCGAAGGCGTCAAGCGCCAGACCGCCGGCCCGTCGTCGTAGGCGTCGTCGTGGCACCGTCGCCCGATCCGGCGGCGCCGGTAACGCTGGCGGTGTCGAGTGGTCCGTGCGCGCGCTCGTAGTCGGCGCGGGTCATTTCGAAACGGTCGTGATCGCTGAGGTCGTCGTCGACCTCGCTGGCTGGGACACGCCGCACGAAGTGATAGCCGGCGCGCCGGGCGACGTTTTGCGACGCAGTATTTCCGACCTTGGTTTGGAGGTTCAGGGTGCTCACGCCGAGATCGCGCAGCGCGCACGCCGACACGAGCCGCACGGCGCTCGTCACCAGGCCACGACCCCGCGCCTCACGTGCGAGCCAGTAGCCCACCTCGTTCGCCAGCAGCGCCGACCGAGGATGTTCGGCACCGCCCATCCGGTGCACGCCGACGCTGCCGACGAGGGTGTCGGCATCGGGTTCGGTGATCGCGAGCACCAAGTCGGTCGAGCCGAGGCGAGCCCGACCGACGAGCGCCATGAAATCGCGCAGGTGGCCGCGGGTGTAGGGCCACGGGATCCGGGTCCAGCGGGCAATGTCGGGATCGCTGCTGAGATGGCCAAACAGGGCTTCGGCGTCGCGCTCGACGATGCCGCGCAGCACGACCCGGTCGTCCTGCAACCGGTCAGGGAGGCGGTCAGGGAGTCGCTCGGGCGCTGTCATCACCCCAGACTTCCACGCCCGGGCCACCCGGGCGAAACCGTTTGTGACTCCATTTTGGCTCCGCCAGGGTCGAGAATGCTCCAGTGACTCGTCGCGTGCTTGCCACGATCCTGCTCTTTGTCGGCGGCTTCGCGGCGGCGCTGTCGTGGTGGGGCTTCGCGGCCCAGCAGACGCTGCTCGACCCCTCGGCCACCCGTGAAGCGGCGCTCGGCTTGCTCAGCGCCAAGCCAATCCAGGACAAGGCGATCACCTCGCTCGCTGACCAGCTGCTGGCGGCGTTGCCGCAAATTCCAGCGGGCGCGGGTGGCAGCACCGCAGCCTCGCAGCGCGAGGCGGCCACGGTCGCACGCCAAGCCGCGACCGCCGCGTTACAAGATCCGGCGCTGCGCCACGCCTTTGCCGACTCGATCGCCTCGCTCCAGGAACAACTCATCCGCGGTGACAGCTCGGGCAAGGGCCTCACGCTCGACACCACGGCGGTGACCCGTGCCGTACGCAACGCGGTCGCGGGTGTCGATCCGGCGTTGGCCGCGCAGCTCGACACCAAGCCGGTGACGCTGCATCTCGACACAGCCAAGCTGCCGAGCCTGAAGGCCGTCGATCAAGGCGCCGCGCCCGCCACGCTGTGGGCCGCCCTCGTAGCGTTGCTCGCGTGGTCGATGGCGGTGCTCGTGCACCCCGAGCCATGGACCGCGGTGCGCAAGATCGGCCGGCGCGTCGTCGTGATCGGCGCGCTGCCGCTGATCTTCTGGATCCTCGTTCCCGCGGGACTGCGCGCCATGCACCTTTCAGCCGCCGAGGTGGTGTCACCGCTCGCGAGCGCGTACGGACGTCGACTCGCAGTGCCCGCGTTCGCCGTGCTCGGTGTGGGTGCGGTGCTCTGGATCGTCGGGCACTTCGCCGCCAAGACCGGCTGGGGCACACCCGCCGCCCGAGCGACCACCGCTCCTGCACCCACCCCACCGCGCGGGGCCGCAACGGCGCGCGGCGCGAGGAACCTGCGACGCCGCGCGCAGGCCGAGCCGCTCGAACGCGTCGATATCCGCGCCTGACGCGCAGGACCGAAGGCGAGCGGGGGTAGTCAGGAGCCCCTCGGGGCGCGAGCCGAAGGCGAGCGGGGGTAGTTAGGCCGCGGCGTCGTGATGCACACGGCGCTGCACGGTGACCACTTCGACCGGCTCGTCGAAGCCACGGAGGCCTCGCACTCCGACCGAACGAAACACCAATCCGCCCCCGCCGGTCGCGGCGCCACGGGCGCACGCGCTCGTCACCACGACGGCACCGGGGTCGGCCGCGCGCACCAGGCGAGACGCCAAATGCACGACCTCACCGTGGTAGTCACCGTCGCGTGAGATGACCGAACCGGTCGCGGCACCGACCCGGACCGGCGGGAAGCCGTCTTGGTCGGCACAGGCCGCCACGATGTCGAGCCCGAGTTCGCAGGCGACACCGGGGTCGGCGGCCACGAACATGATCTCGTCGCCGATCAGCTTCACCACTCGCCCACCGCGAGCCGCGACGATGTCGCCGGCGAGCGTGGCGAAGTGTTGCAACGCCGCGGCAAAGTCCGTCGGCGTGATCGATCGCGCCCACGCCGTCGACCCGACGACATCGGCGAATCCGACGGTGAGGTTGACCAGATCCGCGGCCTCACTGGGCGCGCCCGACTTGGGGTCCGAACGGGTCAACGAGAACTGGTGCACCGCGGCTTCGACGTGATGGCGAAGCTGCACTTCGAGTAGTCGCGCCACGTCGGGCAGGGACGACACGACTTCGGCGAATGCACGCCCAGTCGCCACCTCGTTCGCCGACGTGGCACGCAACGGCGCGTGCACATTCACCATGAACGCGCTCACCGCGGCCTCCGACACGCGAGCGAGTGCCGCGCCGGCAACGCGCATGAGCTGCAGCGCGACGGCCTCGCCGAACAGCAACGCGAGCCGTTCGAATGCGCGCGCCGCGAGCACGTCGGCCTCGGTGTAGATCGCGACGTGCGAGCCGGGGTCGGGCAACCCCATGGCCTGGCGGAGACGGACGAGTACGTCGTCGTCGAGGTTCGTGCGCCACGAGAGCTCGCGACGGGTCAAGCGCGGGCCCGGGCGCAGTGTTTGATCGAGTGAGGCGCCGACGAGGGCGCCGATGTCGCGACTGCGCTCGAGATCGTCGATCGTGGCGCCGCGCGCCATGAGGAACTGCAGGAGGCGTTGGCGTTCCTCGGCGTCGGGTTCGGCGGGATCGAGCAGACCGAGCGCGATCAGCTCATCTCGGTTGGGCGCTGGGAGCCGCCGGCTCGAGTCCATGTGGTGTTGATCGGCCACGCTCGCAGTGTCGATAGCCTCACGCCCCATGACCGGCACCGAGACCGACACTGTGCGTGGCGACCTCGAGTTCTCCACCATCCCCCGCCTCGTACAGACGGCGGCCGAGCGCCAACCCGATGCTGCTGCAGTCGTCGACGTCGACGCCGGCGTGTCGCTCACCTACCGAGAGTTCGCCGCCGCGGTGATGGAGGCAGCGCGCGCGTTCACTGCGGGTGGTATCGAGCCGGGTGATCGTGTCGCTATGTGGGCGCCGAACATCTGGGAGTGGCCCATTGCCGCGCTCGGCGCGCAATCGGCCGGCGGCATCCTCGTCCCGCTGAACACGCGCTTCAAGGGCACCGAAGCCGGCTATGTGCTGCGACGCAGTGGGGCCAAGGCCCTGGTGACCGTCAACGGCTTCCTCGATACCGACTACGTCGAGATGCTGCGCGCCGCCACGCGCGAGGAACCGCTGCCTGAACTCAGCACGATCGTTGTCGCGCGCGGCGACGCGGCCGAAGGCACGCTCGACTGGACCGCCTTCCTCGCTCGCGCTGGCACTGTCGATCCCGAGACGGCGATCGCAACCGCGCTCGCGGTGCAGCCCGATGACCTGTCCGACATGTTGTTCACGTCGGGTACGACGGGTAACCCGAAGGGTGTGCGCACGACCCACGCCCAGAACCTGCGCGCGTTCCGTTCCTGGGCCGACGTCGTGGGTCTACGCGCCGGCGATCGCTACCTCGTGGTGAACCCGTTCTTCCACGCGTTCGGGTACAAGGCCGGGATCGTTGCCGCGTTGACGGTCGGCGCCACGCTCGTACCCCA
>JBBREP010000051.1:0-25423 GCA_038202885.1 Acidimicrobiia bacterium
GCCGCGCTGCGAATGCGGTGGGGCTCGGCCGCGTCGGACATGGCCGCATCGTACGACGATGGTCGATGGCGCACGCGCGTCCGCGGCTACGGTCGACCCCCGTGCCGAACGACGCAGCCGATCAAGGCCTCGCTGACAGGCCCGATACACGCGCGCTCATGGCTGAGATCGAGCTCGAAGTGCGCGCCAAGCGCCGCTCAGGCGAGATCCCCGAGGCGCTCGAACGCGAGCTCGAAGGTGCGTTTGCCGCTGTGGCACCGCCCGGAGCGACCGGTGCGGGCTTCGACATCGTCGTCGATCAGGCCGCTCGGCACGCCGTCGTCGACTACGACGTACCGATCGTCGGCAAGCGCCCGCTGCGCATGCTCAAGCAGGCAGTCAAGACACTGACCGCGTGGTACATGATCTACGTCGGGCGCCAGCTCGTCGCGTTTGCCGGCACCACGCTGCGGGCACTGCGGATCCTCGGTGGTCGCGTCGACGCGCTCGAGCAGCGATCGCCGGCCACCGATCCCCGGGCGCGATCGGTGCGGGCACCGGCCGACCTCGACGACCAAGGTGCGTGGGCCACGCTGTGTACCGAGACCTTGCGCGGTGCACCGGGTCGCACCGTGCATGCCGAGTGTGGCAACGGTGCCTTGCTGAGCGCGCTCATCGACGCCGGCATCGACGCCTATGGCGTCGACCCTCGTCTCGATGCCGCGTCGGTGTCGGATGCCCATCGCATCGAAACCCGAACCGAAGACGCGCTCGAGCATTTGCGCTCGGTTGGCGATGGCGATCTCGGTGGAGTCGTGCTGTCGGGATGTGTAGATCGACTCGTGCTCGGAGACCAGATCGAGCTGATCGACCAGGCTCACCGCGGTCTCGCCGCGAACGCCATCGTGGTCGTGCTCGGACGCGATCCGAGGGCGCCCGCGCCAGCCGGGCGCGAGATCGCTGATGACCTTGCGCCCGGCCGGCCGCTGCACGCTGCGACCTGGGTGCATCTGTTGGAACGCGCGGGATTCGCTGATGTGTCGTCGCATGCCGCGGCAGTGTCTATTCCCGCTGCGCTGTCCGGGTCGTCGGATCCCGCGGTGCAGGCGCTCGTCGCGCAGGTGTGCCACCCGCGCGGCTTCGCGGTCGTTGCGCGCCGCCCGTGACGTCGTGGCGGACGTCGTGGCGGGCGTCGTGCACGTCGTGATGAGGGCACCGTGACGGCCCTGCACCAGTTCCTGCCGTCGCTCGCGCCGCGCGACGCGATCGGCGCGCACACGCTCGCCATCCGCAAGGTGTTGCGCGGTCAGGGGATCGAGTCCGACATCTATGCGGGCGAGGTCCACCGAGAACTGCGAGCCGAGGCACGCAGCTACAAGGAGTGGTCCGGCGGCACGCCGATGCTCTACCACGCCGCGATCGGGTGCGCGCTCGGTGATTGGATCGCGCAGCGAGACGAGCCGCTCCTGCTCGATTATCACAACATCACGCCGCCCGAGTTCTTCGAGACGTGGGCGCCCGAAACCGGCCTGTTGCTCGCGCAGGGCCGGGCCCAGCTGGCGCGCCTCGCGCCTCGCGCCGTGGCCGGGTTGGCCGATTCCCACTTCAATGCGTGTGAGCTCACGCGCCTCGGCGTCGCCAACACCTCGGTCGTGCCGGTGTTCATCGATCCGTCGGGGTGGGGCGCGCTGGACACCGCGTTGCGCGACGAACTCCGCGCGAGCAAGCGCGGCACCGATTGGCTGTTCGTCGGCCGCCTCGCCGCGAACAAAGCCCAACACGACCTCGTCGCCGCGTTCGCGCTCTATCGCAAGGTGTGGGATCCGAATGCTCGATTGTGGCTGGTCGGCGGCACGAGCGCAGGCCCGTACCAAATCGCGCTCGAGGCCCTCATCGCGAGGCTCGACCTCGCCGACTGCGTCGTGTTGGCCGGGTCGGTGTCTGCCGGCGCGCTGGGCGCGTACTTCGACGCCGCCGACGTGTTCGTGTGCCTCTCGGATCACGAAGGTTTCTGTGTGCCGGTGATCGAAGCGATGTGGTGGGGCCTGCCGGTGGTTGCCTACGCAGCAACCGCTGTCCCCGAGACCGTCGGTGACGCGGCGGTGCTGCTCGAGCACAAAGATTTCGCGACCGTCGGCGCTGCGGTCGATCGGGTCGCGCGCGACGAGAAGTTGCGTTCCGATCTCGTCGGACGCGGTCACGCGCGCGTCGCCACGTTCGGACCCGAGCGGACCGCGCAGCGACTGCTTGAAGCGCTCGAAGATGTCGGGGTGCTGCGCTGATGCCGCGCCTTCGCTCGCTCATCCAACTCGTTCCCACATGGGAGCCGGGTGCCATCGGAACTCATGTGCTCGCGGTGCACGAAACGCTCACGGCTGCAGGTATTGCCGCGAGCGTGGTCGCCGACGACATCCGTACCGGGCTCGCGCCGATTGCCACGACGGCGCGCGCGTTGCTCGACGATCCCCGCCCTCGTGCCGACACGGTGCTGCTGTACCACGCGGCCATGGGCACCCCGATGGGCGACGAGCTGCTGACACGCAGCGAGCCGCTCGTGCTTGCGCACCACAACGTCACGCCGCCTGCGTTCTTCGATGCGTGGGAACCGGGTCTGGCCGAGAACCTCGAAGTCGGCGAGCGCCAGGTGGTTCGCCTTGCGCGCCGAGCCGTGCTCGGTATCGGCGATTCCACGTTCAACGCGGCCGAGCTCTCGGCCTACGGTTGCGCGCGTACTGCCGTTGTTCCGGTGTTCTTCGACGTCGGCCGTACCCCCGATGTCGCGACGCTCGCCGCGCTGCGCAGCGGCGGTGCTGGGCACGACTGGCTGTTCGTGAGCAGGGTCGCGCCCAACAAGTGTGTGCACGATCTCGTTGGGGCGTTTGCCGCGTATCGGCGCGTGTACGAACCGACCGCGCGGCTGTGGGTGGTCGGGAGCACCTCGATGGTTGGTTACGTCGCTGCGCTGCGGCGGCTCGCGGATCGCCTCGGCGTCGGCGACGCCGTGACATTCACCGGGGCCGTCGACGACGGCGTGCTCGCCGCGCATTACGCCGCCGCCGGCGTGTTCGTGTGCTGCTCGGAACACGAAGGTTTCGGCGTGCCGCTTGTGGAAGCGATGGCGGCCGGCCTACCGGTCATTGCGTACCGCGCCGGTGCGGTCGGCGAGACGGTGGGCGATGCGGGCGTGCTCCTGGATTCAAAACGGCCGGTCGTGGTGGCCGCCACGGCCGCGCGCGTCCTGCGTGACGCGCCACTGCGCGAGCGTCTCGTTGCGGCGGGCCGTCGGCGAGTCGAGCGATTCGACCGCGCGAGCACCGCCGCGAAGTTGGTCGAGGAGCTGCTGCCAGTGCTCCAGGTTGCGTGACGGATATGGCGGCGGCGCGAACGGCAATGCGGGTGGGTTTCGTGGTGCCTCGTTACGGCGAGCGGGTCACGGGCGGCGCCGAAGTCGCAGCCAAGTTGCTGGCCGAGCACCTCGTTGCGATCGCTGGCTACGAGTGCGAAGTGTTCACCACTGCTGCGCTTGACGCGGCCACCTGGCGCGATGAACTCGACGTGGGGACCACCGTTGAACACGGCGTCACCGTGCATCGGTTCGCGAGCGCTGCGGGCCGCGGCACGGATTTCGCCCCGTGGGATGCGCGTGTGCTCAACGATCCGGGCGCACTCACCGTCGATGAGGCGCGCACGTGGATGGAACAGCTCGGTCCTGTATGTCCCGACGCGGTCGACGCTGCGGTCGCGAGCGCGTGCGACATCGTCACCCTCGCCCCGTACATGTACCACCCGACTGTGACGGCCGCGGCCCGACTCGGGCACCGGGCCGTGCTGCATCCGGCGACGCACGACGAGCCGGCGATCCATTTGCCGATCTACGAGCCGGTCTTCACGGAGGTGGGTGGGATCGCCTGGTGGACAGAAGTGGAGCGGCGAGTCGCCGCGCGCATCTTTCCCGCCAGCGTCACGCGCCCGCAGGTGGTGCTGGGGATTGGCATCGATCCGATACCGGCAGTGGCGCCGACGCCCGCAATGGCAGCCATCGACGGGCGCCCGTTCGTGGTGTGCGTGGGGCGCGTGCTCGGCGCCAAGGGTTCACTCGCACTCGCACGCGGCTTCGCGGCCTACAAAGATCGGTGTCCGAGCCCGCTCGCGCTCGTGTTCGCGGGTGCCCCGCACGACGCGCTCCCCGCGCATCGCGACATCGTGGCCCTTGGCATCGTCGACGACGCGACAAAACATGCGTTGTTGCACGCGGCACTCGCACTCGTATCTCCGTCGCCCAACGAATCGCTCGCGCTCGTCGTGCTCGAGGCGTGGTCGGCGGGCACGCCGGTCCTCGTCAACGGTGCCTGTGCGGTGACCCGCGACCACTGCGTCCGCTCAGGCGGTGGGCTCTGGTTCGACGATTACGCGACGTTCGAGGGTGCACTCCGTCGCATCACCGGCGACGGCGCGCTGGCCGACCGATTGGGCCGCGCCGGCCACGCCTACGTACGTCACGAGTATGCGTGGCCCGGCGTCATCGATCGCTACACGGGACTGCTTGATCGTGTCGCCCGATCGCTGTGAACCCGACGCTGTGAACCCGACGCCTGTGAACCCGACGCCTGTGACGGGCGAACCGGCAGGACGCGAGCCGCGTACTGCTGCGTCGTCGCGCGTCTGGGCGGCACTCGTCGTGGTCGCAGTAATCGGCGGGCTCGCGCTGCGCGCCCGTGTGCTCGCATCACCCCTCGGCCGGCTTGACTCCGACGAGGCCGTCGTGGGGCTGATGGGGGATTGGATCGGGCATTTCCACAAGCCGCCGCTGTTCTACTGGGGTCAGTACTACGGCGGCACGATCGAGCCGATGCTCGTGGCGATCTCGATGCGCGTCTGGCGCAGCACACTGTCGGTGAAGGCCGTCCCACTTGGCCTCTCGGTCTGTGTGGGGATCGTGACCGCGCGCGCCGCGAAGCGGTTGATGTCGGTGCACCAAGCGCGCCTCGCAGGGGCCCTCGTGATCGCGTGGCCGGGAACGGTGTGGCTCGCGACGAAGGAGCGGGGCTTTTATTGGGTGACCCTCCTATTGGTCGCGCTCGCGTTGCTCGTGGCGTTGCGTCTCCACGATGCCCGCACCCGCCGGGGCACGTGGCCGTGGCGCGATGCGGTGCTGTTCGGTGCGCTCGCCGGGCTCGCGTGGTACGAGAGCGCGCAGTGCGCGTATGTGCTGTTGCCGCTGTTCGCTTGGTTGGTCGTGCACGATCGGCCGCGGTGGCGTGCGATGGCACAGGTCGGTGTGGGTGGGTTGCTGGGCGCGGCCCCCTGGTTTTTGGGGGTTGAGAAGTACCGCGGCAAGGTCTTTCGCCAACCCGGCGGCGACGCCGACTATCTGGGCCGCGTCGGACGAGCACTGCGTGAGTTGATCCCGAGAGTGCTCGGCGTACGTCCGTCGTACTACGGCGGATGGCTCCTCGCGGGCGCGGGACTCGTTGTATATCTCGTGCTCATTGCCGCATTGGGCTTCGCCATCGTGCGCGGTGTGATGGCGGCACATGGGTGGCGCGGTGTGTCGGTGACGATCGTGATTGCGGTGAGCTTCCCGCTGCTCGTTGCAATTCCGCGTACCGCATCGGCGACGTTCGAACCGCGCTACGGGTTAATGCTCGTTCCGATAGCTGCGCTGCTCGTCGCCCGCATGGCGACTCGGCCGTGGATTGGTGCGGCCATCGTGGCCGTGGCGCTCGCGTTCGGAGCCGCGAATGTGCATGCCTTGCTCGACTTTTCGCGAGTGCAACCGGCGGCGCTCGACCTCACGCCGAGTCGACTCGGCCCACTCGAGCGTGTGCTGTTTCAGCAGGGAATCACGAGGGTGTACGCCGACTACTGGATCGCGAACCCGCTGACGTTCGACCATGTCCATGGCATCGTCGCGTCACCCATCGATCTGCCGCGCGCCGTCGGACCGAAGCAGATCGTCGACTCGGCGCACGCGCGCGACTGGGTTGTGTATCGAGGCTCGAACCGTGCTCGGGCGATCCCGGCGCGTCTTGCCCTCGCGGGCGTCCACGTGACGCGCCGCGATATTGCGGAGTTCACGATCTACCATCTCGATCGATATTTCGATCCGATCTCGCTGGGTCACTTCTGGGCTGACCATGTTGCGGGAAGGTTTTGAGCCTGCGGGCCCACAGATTGGGGAGCATGGCTGCACCGCACGATCACATTCCGTACGTCGAGCCGCTCGCGGCCGACGAGCATCCAACGTTGCGTGGTGGGTCGGTCACGCGGCGCGAGATATTGCGATGGAGTGCCGGTGCTGCCGCCATCGGTGCGGTGAGCGCAGGCGCATCGACGCTGGCCGACATTGTTGCTTCCCAGCCCGCCTTGGCCGCGCATCGACAGGATCTGTCATGGCCGGTCCCGCGGATCATCACCCGCGCGCAATGGGGTGCGAACGAGCACCTGCGCAAGGGTGCACCCGACTACGACACGCACGTCGAAAAGTTCGTCGTGCACCACACCGTGACGCCGAACGGACCGACGCATCCCGATGCAGTCGTACGCAGCATCATGGCGTTCCACACCAGCCGCGAATACATCGACATCGCGTACAACTTTCTCATCGACGAGCACGGCCACATCTACGAAGGTCGCTGGGCGCGGGACTATCCCCGGGGTGCGGCGCACACGACTGAAACGCGCTGGCACCGCCAGGTGCGCGGCGCGCACGCGCTCTACTTCAATGACCGCACGATCGGTATTGCGCTGCTGGGTACGTTCACGCATTCGCCGCCGCCACCTCCGATGCTGCACGCGCTCATCGAGCTGCTCGCGTGGAAATGTGCTCGGTGGGGCATCGACCCGAACGGACGATCCACCTACGTCGATTCACAACATCGCCACCACAAGATGCGCAACATCGTGGGGCACCGCGACACCTACGAGACGCTGTGCCCTGGTGGCGCGACCGAAGCGTTGCTGCCCCACGTGCGCAACACCGTGGCGGCGCGGTTGGCGCAAGGCAACGCCTCCGCAACGACCGATCATCACGGACCGTTCTGGGCGATCGCGCGCGACGGCACGATCGTGAGCTCGGGTGGCGCCCGCCCCCTCACCGACGCCCGAGCGCACGCGCTGGGCGTGGTCGCGGTCGCACACTCACGCGCTGGCGGCATGTGGATGCTCACGCCCGACGGTCGCGTGCTCGCGGTCGGCGGGGCCCGTTTCCACGGTGATCTCGGCGGCCGCCCATTGCACGCGCCCGTCGTTGGCATCGCGGGCACGAAGACGGGCCACGGTTATTGGATCGTGGCGCGCGATGGCGGCGTGTTCACGTTTGGCGACGCCGGGTATCACGGTTCGCTCGGCAATCGCCGCCTGTGGGCACCCATCACCGCGATCGCCGGAACCAGCAAGGGCCGTGGGTATTGGTTGCTCGGCGCCGACGGAGGTGTGTTCACGTTTGGCGACGCCGGTTTCCACGGCTCGGCCGCAGTGACGCACGCGTCGGATGTCGCCGTCGCGATGCTGCCGTCACGCTCGGGGCGCGGCTACCACATCGTGCATCGCAGCGGCCAGCTCCGCCATTTTGGTGACGCGTTACGTGTGTGGCTCCCGAAGCGCGCGGGCGGACACGTGGTCGGGCTGATGCCGTCGGCGCGCGGACATGGCGTCGGCGCCGTCACCGCCGAGGGATCGTTTCTCGCCGCGGGCGACTTCCCACGCATCGCGCCAGTGCGTCCGCGGATCGGAGCGTCGCTGGTCGTGGGCGCCGTCGGTACCTTCTGACGAGGCTCCCTGTGGGGTCCGTGCCTGAATTCACAGTGGTGATCGCGATCGGGCCATGCCGCATTGGCCGCGGGGATGGAGCCGACGTGGCCCCCGGAACTGACCTCGTCGGGCGGTCGTTGTCCGATCCGACTTGGCTGTGCACGCAGCGAGTGAGAAAATGAGGGGCCGCAGTTGGACTGCGCGGTGGGATCGTCGACCGGAGGAGCATGACCCTGGATCTGGGTATCGACGGCTACGACGACGCGGCGCTGCTCGCCGATCGTGACGGCGCCGCCGTGTACCGATGCCGTGAGGTCGCCACGGGTCGCGAGGTCGTGGTCAAGGTCGTCGCCGGAAACGGGTTCGATCCGTTGGTGTTCACGCGTGGGTCGCGGACGTTGATGTCGTTCGACGGTTGCCCGAACATCGTCCGGGTGCTCGACGCCGGGCTGACGCAATCCGGCGAGCGCTACGTGGCGATGGAGTACGCGCCGCACGGCTCGATTGCCGACCAGATGGCGGCAGGTGTCGCGATCCCTGAGAGCGACGCCATCAACATCGGCGTCAAGGTCGGCCGAGCCTTGGCCGTCGCGCACGAAGCCGGGGTGCTGCACGGCAACCTCACGCCGGCCAACATCCTCATCGACCGCAATGGCGAACCCCAGCTCAGCGACTTCGATGTCTCATCGGCCGACGGACCCGCGCCGCACGCCTACGCCCACACCGCGCCCGAAGTGCTCGCGGGGCAGCGTTCCACCACTGCCTCGGACCTCTACTCGTTCGGATCGACGCTGTACGCGATGCTCGCCGGCCACGCGCCGTTCGCCGATGTCGACGCCCCCGTCGCCGAGCGTGCGGCGTATGCGCTTGCGCACGACCCGATCCCGCTGCGCGAGCTCGGAGTGCAACCGCGCGTCAGCGACATCGTGGCGCGTTGCATGGCGCGCCGCCCGGGTGACCGCTACGCCTCGGCGCGTATCGCCGCCGAGGCCCTGAGTCGCGCCGCGAGCGACGCGACCACCGCCGCTCCCGCTTCGGTGGCCCCCGTGCAGCTGCCACCGCCATCACTCGACCTTGTCGACATCACCGACACAACGGACATCGCCGACACCACCGACACCACCGACATCACCGACATCACCGTCGTCGAGCCGGTCACGGCCGAGGTCGTGGTGACCGCACCGTCGGGCGCTCACTTGCCGCCTCCGCCGTTGCCGGCCCCACCCGCAGCCGACCTCCATGACACGATCATCAGCGCGTTCGATCGTGGCCACGGCCCGGACGTCGACATTGATCTTCGTGATGGCGTCCGCCAGCCGCTGACCGCCGACGTCGTCATAGCGGCACAGTCCGACACGAACATCACGCTTCCGCCCCCGCCGAGGACCGTGCCGCCAACGGCCGCGCCGCCGGCACCCCGGGAGCGCCCACGCGACCTTCACGACGAAGTGCTCGACTTGCTCGGACCCGACGAGCGCCGTGTCCGGCGGCGGCGCCAACAAGGGGTGCTGCTCGCGATCGTGGGCGTGGTGATCGCGGCTGGCGGCATCGCCTTTGCCGTCACCCGCGCAAGTGACAAGGCCTCGACGAACACTCCGGCACCACCCGTGGCGCCGGTCCATCAC
Organism: Acidimicrobiia bacterium; assembly: GCA_038202885.1. Taxonomy (GTDB): domain Bacteria; phylum Actinomycetota; class Acidimicrobiia; order IMCC26256; family PALSA-610; genus JBBREP01. The sequence goes on from JBBREP010000051.1 coordinate 9,357, forward strand.
GCCGACCAGGCGCTGCGCCATGCCTTCCCCGCTCTCCAGCTCGGGCGCACGCCCGCGCTGGTCACCCAGTTGTGGGAGACGTCGTCGGATCGGCGAGAACTCCACGCCACGCTGACGGTGTCGAATGCGTCGAAGACTCCGGTGCGCACCGTGCTGCGCGTCGTCATCCCGAAGTCGGTGGCGAAGTCCGTTGACGACCTTGTCTTCAGCCCGAAGTATGACGTCGTCATCAACAAGGACCCCAAGGTCGGGTACCGCCTCGACCTCCCGGCCGACGGCCAATTCACCGTCCGCTACACGGCGCGCTTCGCGACGCCGCTGTCGCAGGCCGGCCTTTCGTCACGGGCGAGTGACGAAGCGGCGGCGCTGACCGCCGACGCCAAGCTCGTGGGTGCGCCGCCGCCCAAGGCGATCAAAGTGAAGCTCGCCGTCGCTCCGACACGGGCCACGCTGCACATCACCGATCGCGTCAAGCATCCGCGGATCACGTTGGTGGTCACCGAGTCGTACAACGGCGCGGTCCTCCACGATCCTGTCTTGTGGCGCTCGTCGAACCCGGCTGCGGCCGATGTTGACGCCAGGGGGGTCGTGACCGCATACACGAAGGGTGGCGCCGTCATCAGCGCCACGGTCGGTGACGTCACTGTGCGTGCGGCAGTGCTGGTCAAGGACGACTCGACCGTTCCGACGGCCCCACCCGCCACGGCGCCTCGGTCGGGTTCGTCGCCGCCACCACCGAACTCCACCAACCCGCCGCCGCGCACGACCACGACTGTCCGACGTACGACGACGACGACGACCGAACCCCCGACGACGACGACCGAACCGCCGACCACGACGACCGAACCGCCGACGACCACCACAACCGAGCCGCCGACCACGGCGACGACGGCGCCGACGGACCCGACCACAACCACGACCTAGCCGTTGTAGCCCACGCCGATGCGTCGTTTGGGGGTTCTATAGACCCCGAAACGACGCATCAGGGATCGGGGGTTAGAACTCGAGGGGTTCGTGGCCGATGACTTCGACGAGTTCTTCGATGCTCGCCGTGCTGGTGCGCATCGTGCTGAACAGCAGGGTCACGATCACGATGGCGGCGACGGTGCTACTCGCAAGGAAGGCGAGCTGGGCCCGGGTGAACACGTCGTGGGCAAAGCCCGGGATGCCGACCGGCATGATGACGAGGAACGTGATCGCGCCCATCGTCCAACCGATCGTGAGCCGCGAGTAGGCCCGCAATGCGATCAATCCCTGCGCCAACGTGAACGCGATGATGTACGCGCCGGCCCCGGCGGCCAGCAGCGCGAGCGCGCCATTGCCGAGCGTCCACTTCTCGTGGAAGATGAATTTGCCGACGGGCTTGCCGGCCACGAGCGCGCCCACCACGCCCAACACCGCGATCACGATCACGAGCGTGAGCAGCCGCATCAGCCCGTTGCGGAACTCGTCGTGCTTGCCGGCCGCGGCGTGCGCCGACAATTTCGGCAGCAACGCAGCCTGTACGGCCTGGAACATCAGCAGCGGTACCCGGGCTAAGAACATCGCGGTCACGAAGCCTGCCAATTCGGCCTGGCTCTTGGCGTCTTGGCTCACGAGGATCTGCGCGGCAAAGACTGGGGCGTACGAGAGCGCCTGCGCAAACACCGAACTGGCGAGCAACCATGCGAGCGCGCTCGAAAGCTCTGACCACGGTGCGTCGGGTCCGGGTTTGGCGAGGCCTTTTTGGCCCCAGAGCGACACGATCACCGCCACGATGGGCGGCAACACGAGGGCCAGCCCGAACAGACCCGGCGACGCGAAGGTGCGCGCGATGCCGTGGCTGTCCTTGAGCGTGACGCCGTGGCTGTCTGTGAGGGTGTTCTTGCTCAACGCGACGATCGCGACGACCGCGAAGATGCGCATGAACCCTTCGGTGCCGTGCATCATGCCGTAGTTGCGGAAACGTTGGTTCCCCGACAGCGCACCGCGAGCGAGGTACGCCGCCGCGTAGGTGAACAGCGCGGCGATGAATGCTGCGAGCAGCAACCACTGATCGGACTCTCGCTTGAACAACTGGTGTACGACGCCGGGGGCGATCACGGCGACGAGTGCCGTCGCCGCGGCAAGGATCGCGGCGAGGATCAGTCCGAGGCGGGCGGCCTTCCACAGCACCGGGCCGCCACCGACGCCCTCAGCCCGGCGGTGCGCGATCGCTCGCGCCACCTCTTGCTCGAGCGGCTGGAAGAAGCCGGGCGTCGCCACGAAGGTGAGCACCCAGAGCGCGTTGACCGCGTTGTAGCCGGGGTCGGACAATCGCTTTTCGGCGAAGATCTGGTAGCCCCAGGCCGCGAGCGAACCAATGACCAGGCCCGCGCCGACCGAGAAGGTCCCCTCGGGCACGTTGGTACGGGCGGCATCGACCACACGCCGAGCACGAAGGGCCATTGGGCTCATGGTAAACCGGTAGCGCTGTGAAGACCCGCACGTTGCTCGTGTTGTGCGCGTTGTGCGCCACCGCGATCCTCGCAGCGGGAGTCGCATTCGTCTTTGCGATCCATTGACCCCGCCGATCGAGAGTTGATCGAGATGTCGACCGGGCCCGTCGAGACGCTCGACCTTCGAGCGACCGCACATCGTTGTGACCGCAACCACGCCATGAAGGGGTGAGGACCACGGCCGAGGAGTTCGATCTGGTGGTGATCGGCGGCGGCCCGGGTGGCTACGCGGCCGGGCTCTACGGAGCGTCGGCTGGTCTTCGAGTTGCCATCGTCGAGGAGCAGCGCGTGGGGGGCACTTGCCTGCACCGGGGCTGCATCCCGGCCAAGGAGCTGCTCGAGACGGCCACGATCGCTCGCACCGTGCGCAGCGCGGCTGAATTCGGGGTCGACGCGGCCGGTGCCGATGCGCTCACCATCAACCTGGCGACGAGCCAGCAGCGCAAGCACCAGGTGATCGACCGCCTCGTGAGCGGCTTGGAGTCGCTGCTCAAAGGACGCAAGGTCACCGTGGTGCCCGGCACCGGTCGGCTCCGTGACGGTGCGGGCCACCTCGTCACGGTCTCCGACGGCACCGAGCTGCGGGGCCGCAACGTGATCCTCGCGATGGGTTCGGCGCCGCGTTCGCTACCGCTGCCCGGTCTCGAGTTCGACGGCCAACGCGTGCTGTCGTCGGACCATCTCCTGGAGCTCGCCTCCGTGCCGGCGCGCGTCGCCGTCATCGGCGGAGGCGCGATCGGTTGCGAATTCGCGTCGTTCCTGCGCGATGTCGGTAGCGATGTCACGATTCTCGAGGCCCTACCTCAGCTGCTCAACGGCGTCGATCCGCAAGTGGCGCAGGTGGTCGCTCGGTCCTTCCAGAAGCGGGGCATCAATTCGCAGGTGGGCGTCAAGATCATCGGCGCCGAACCCAGCGGCGACGGGCTCGCGATCCGCTACGAAGCGAAACAGGGTGAGACCACCCTCGAGGTCGACGCCGTCATCGTGAGTGTGGGCCGCCGGCCGCGCAGCGAAGGCACCGATCTCATCGAACAGGGTGTGGCGCTCGACGCCAAAGGTTTTGTGACCGTCGACGCCATGATGCACACGAGCGTGCCCGGCGTCTACGCCGTCGGCGATGTCGTCGACACGCCGCAGCTCGCGCACGTCGCGTTCGCCGAAGCGATCGTGGCGGTGCGCGACATGCTCGGTGAGCAACCCGCACCGATCGAATACACGAAAGTTCCGTGGGGTATCTACTGCCACCCCGAGGTCGCGTTTTGCGGCCTGACCGAGAACGCCGCGAAGGCCGCCGGCCACGACGTCGAGACGTCGGTGCACCGGTTCATGGGCAACAGTCGTGCGATCATCGTCGGCGAGACCGACGGACTCGTGAAAATCGTGTCGGACAAGGTGACGGGCGTGCTACTCGGCGTGCATATCTGCGGGCCCTGGGCGACCGAGCTCATCGCCGAGGGGTACCTCTCGGTGAACTGGGAAGCGACGGCGTCCGACCTCGGCGCCCTCATCCACGCGCACCCGACACTGTCTGAGTTGTTTGGCGAATCGGCCCTGGCGCTGACAGGACGTTCGCTGCACGGCTAGACGAGGTCACGATCATCAGATCGAGGAGACAGCGATGGACGTCACGATGCCACAACTCGGTGAGACCGTCACCGAGGGCACGATCACGAAATGGTTCAAGCAAGTCGGTGACTCGATCGCCGTCGACGAACCGCTCTTCGAGGTGTCGACCGACAAGGTCGACTCCGAGGTACCTGCGATGTCGGCTGGCGTGATTGCAGAGATCCTCGTACCTGAGGGCGACACGGTTGCGGTGGGTACACGCCTCGCCGTGATCGGCGAGGCCGGCAGCGTGCCCGCCGCCGCGGCGCCAGCCGCGGCACCCGTCGCCGCCGCGCCCGAGCCCGAAGCGGTCGCGCCACCAGCACCAGCACCAGCACCGCGCGTGCCGAGCGCACCGGTACCGACACCACCAGCATCAGCACCGCCGGGACCGGCACCGAACGCGCCGGCGCCGGCGCCAGGACTCGGAACGAGTGTCGTTGCGTCGCCGCTGGTGCGCAAGCTCATCACCGAGTACGGTCTCGACGGCGCAACGATCACGGGTTCCGGCGACGGCGGCCGCATCACGCGCAACGATGTGCTCGCTGTGGCGCGAGCGCGCGATGCCGGTGCACCGGTCGCGGTTCTCGCGCCGGGTGCGCCCGCTCCCGCGGCGCTCGCGCCGCAGCCCTCGAGGGCACCGACGGCGGCGACCCCACCCGTGTCGAGCACGTCGGCTACGGGCGACATCGTCGTACCGTTCGACAACGTTCGGCGCCGCACCGCGGAACACATGGTGCGCTCCAAGGCCACGAGCGCGCATGTGTACACGTCGATGGAGATCGATTTCGAGCGCATCGAGCGCGTGCGTCGTGCCCACGGTGCCGCGTTCAAAGCCGAAGAGGGTTTCTCACTTACGTACCTGCCGTTCCTGTGCCGGGCGTTGTCGGACGTCACTCGTGAATTCCCGCACGTCAACGCGAGCGTCGACGGCGAAACCCTTGTCGTGCACCGAGACGTACATCTCGGGATCGCCGTCGACCTCGATTACCACGGCCTCATCGCGCCAGTCGTGCGCAACATCGATGGCAAGCGCCTGCGGCTCATCGCCCGCGAGATCCGCGACCTCGCGGCGCGAGCGAAGGCCAAGCAGCTGAGCCCCGACGAGATCCTCGGGGGCACGTTCACCATCACGAACATGGGACCGTTTGGCACCGCAATGACACTGCCCATCATCAACCAGCCGCAGGTTGCAATCCTTGCGAGCGACGGCGTGCAGAAGAAGCCGGTCGTGATCGAGGGACCCGACGGTGAGGATTCGATCGCGGTCCATCACATCGGCATGCTCGCCCTCGCGTGGGACCACCGCGCCTTTGACGGCGCCTACGCCGCGGCATTTCTCCGCGAGATCAAGACCGTGCTCGAGACCCACGATTGGGATTCGGAGCTGGCGTGACGCTGCACGCACGTTGGCTCGGGCGAGTTCCCTACCGCGAGGCGTTCACGCTCCAACGCGCGCTCCACGAACGCGCCGCGGCCGACTACCTGTTGCTGTTGGAACATCCGCACGTGTACACGATGGGGTCGTCGGCCAAGGCCGAACACGTCTTGCTCGACGACGTGTCATCGGTCGGTGCTGAGCTCATCGAGGCGGACCGAGGCGGCGACGTCACCTATCACGGGCCCGGTCAACTCGTTGGTTATCCGATTGTGACGCTCGCCGGCGAGCGCGACGTGGTCGCCTATGTCCGTCAGCTCGAAGCTGTACTGATCGCCACGCTCGGCGATTTCGGCATTGCCGCGCAGCGCGACGCTGGCTACACCGGGGTGTGGGTCACCACGCCTGGGTCGGTCACGGCCCACGCCAAGATCGCGGCCATCGGCGTGCGGGTTGCGCGCGGGCGCACCCGCCACGGTTTCGCGCTCAACGTCGCGCCCGATCTCGCGATGTTCGACCACATCGTGCCGTGCGGCATCCGCGATCGTGGTGTGACGTCGATCGCAGCGCTGCTCGGCGCCGGCGCGCCGACGATGGCCGAGGTCGTCGACCGAATCGTCGTCCGCTTCGCCGAGGCATTTGGTGGTGGAGCCAATGGTGGTGGAGCCAACGACATCGTGCGCGCCGACGTCGCCCATCAGGCGCTGGTGTGCGCCGACGACCTCGCGCCGTTCAGCCGCGAGCACGGTCAGGACGCCAGCCCGGTGCGCCTGCTCGGCCGCCTCGCACGCGCCGGTGTCGACACCACTGCCATCGACCCGGCGGCGCGCCGCCCGGAGTGGATGCGCGTCAAGGCGAAGATGGGCCCCGAGTTCACCGACCTCAAGCGCCGCATGCGCAGCCTCGACCTCCACACGGTGTGTGAAGAGGCATCGTGCCCCAACATCTACGAGTGTTGGGCCGCGGGCACCGCCACGTTCATGATCCTTGGCGAGCGATGCACTCGTGCGTGCGGGTTTTGTCTCGTCGACACCCGCAAGCCGCTCGCCGTTGACCTCGACGAACCGCGTCGCGTTGCTGACGCGGTTGTCGCCATGGGCCTCGAACACGTGGTCATTACGTGCGTCGCCCGCGACGACCTGGACGACGGCGGCGCGAGCGCATTCGCGGCAACTGTCGAGGCCGTTCGTGGTGCCAGTGCGCGCACGCGCGTCGAGTTGCTGATCTCGGACTGCCATGGCAGCGAGGCTGCGTTGGCGACGATCTTCGCGGCCCGACCCGACGTGCTGAATCACAACCTCGAGACCGTCGCGCGGCTTCAGCACGCGGCGCGCCCGTCGGCGGGCTACGCGCGTTCGCTCGCGGTGCTCGCCCGAGCCAAGGACGCAGGACTGACGACGAAGTCAGGGCTCATCGTCGGCATGGGGGAGAGCTTCGACGAGGTCCGAACTGCGATGATTGATCTGCGCGGCGTCGGCGTCGACATCCTGACGATCGGCCAGTACCTCCAGCCGACGAAGCGCCACCTTCCCGTGGTGCGCTGGTGGACGCCCGACGAGTTCGCAGCGTGGCGTGACATCGGCGATGCCCTCGGTTTCGCCCACGTGGAGTCGGGGCCACTCGTGCGGTCGAGCTATCACGCACGCGAGGGTGCCGATCGGGCCGCACCACTGCCGGCGTGAGTCGACTCGTTCCCACCCGGTGGCCGCGTGCACTGCGGCGGCCGAGCCCCGTCATGTCCGTCGCGTACCTCGCGGTCAGCGCGCCCATCATCGGTGAGGTCGTTCGGAAGTGGCACTCGAATTGGTACGTGACGGGCGACGACGCCGTGCACGCGATCCACGCGCACGATGTGTTCACGCGCAACTCGCCGCTCGTGGGCATGTACTCCGGCATTTCGAACGGCCGACCGTTCGTCTATCACCTCGGCCCGATGGTGTTCTGGGCGCTGGCGATCCCCGAACGGGTCTTCTCGGAACGACTCGGCGTCGTCATTGGCGCTGCGATCGTGAACGTCGTGGCCTCGGTTGCGATTCTGCGCAGCGTCCGGCGCGGCTTCGGAGAGGTACCGGCGCTCGCCGTCGGCGGGATGGTTGCGCTCACGTTCTGGTCGGTGGGCCACGCGACCCTCGCTGAGCCGTGGAATCCCTTTATCGGTTTGGTGCCACTCATGGCCGTCATGGCGTACGCGGTCGAATTGGCATCGGGAAGCCTCGCGTCGTTGCCGTGGATCGCGCTCGCAGCCAGCTTTGTCGTGCAATCGCATTACATCTACATCCCGGTCGTTGCGTGCGCCGCGATCGCAGGCCTCGTGTGCGGCGTGCTGGCAAGACGCGCGCGTGCCGAACGCGGAACTGTGCCGGGCGAACGCCGCGCGATCGTCGCCGCGGCGCTCGTGACCGTGGCGTGTTGGAGTCCTGCGATCATTGACCAAATCGTGCACAACCCCGGCAACCTGCGCGCCTGGTATGACGCCGTCGGCCGCTCGAGCGGCGGCGACAATCTGGTCCTCGGCGACGCCCTCCACTATGCCGTGCGCGCGGTCGGGTGGGTACCGCTTGCGGCGCGCGGCCCGCTGCCGGACTCTGGGCTGCTCGCGCTTGGCGCGTATCCGGGTCGACTTTCAGCCGTCGTCGCGATGTTGGTGGTCGTCTGGCTTGCATGGGTGGTCGTACGCGGATGGCAGCGCGATCCGCGTGGGCCCCGTCTCGCGATCGTGGCTTTGGCGACGCTGGGTGGGCTCGTCTTCGCGCTGACGCGCATGCCGGCGGGCTTCCCGACCATCCCCACCTATCGCGTCGCGATGCTCTGGCCTGTGAGCGCCGTCGTGCTGTGTGCCGCCGCTGGTGGCGCGGTGTTGATGCTGCGAGCTACGTCAGGGACGCGGTGGGGTCGCTTCGGTGTCGTGGGCCTTTCCATCGTGTCGCTGCTGGCGTCGACTGCGGCCGTCGTCGGCGCATCGCCGGACGGTCCTGTGAGCGAGTCGGGCGCGGTGGCAACGCGCGTGCTCGTCGACAAGATGCTGCCAACCCTGCCGCATGCGCGCACCTACACGATCCGCGGTAGCGGCGTCGGCGGCTATTTCGCGATGTATGGAGTCATGCGATCACTCATCGACCACGGGTACCGGGTGTTCGTCGACTACAGCGATGTGCAGCTCAGCTTGCACCACGCCAGCGACGACCATGGCAATGACGTGCTGCTTGTCGAATCCGGGGTGGCCGCGCTCCCTGCCGGGGGCCGTCTGGTTGCGCGCTTCGATGAAAGCACGCCACGCGATCTGGCGGATCTACGCCGTGCGCGCGCAGCGTCGGACCGCGCGCTGCGCGCCGAACCGCTCCGGCTCACAGCCCGAGGCGAACGGGAACGGCGCGGATCCAGCGGCGTGCGCCGGGCCGCGTTCGACGACGTCGTGGCCCAGAAGGTGACATCCGACGCGCTCTACGATGCGGATTTGGCCGGCGAGGTCTACAACAGCAGGGCCGATCCCGACGCCAGCCGCGAATTGTTCATCGTCGGACCCTCGATCGTGCCGAGCCTGAATGTCTTCGCCAATCTGCGGTTTGGGATCGAGGAGTCGCAGTTTCGAGTGGTGCTCATTCCGAGCCACGCCAGGGCGAGCTGAGCTTCGGTCCCGCTGAGCAACCCCGGACCGCACGGCGCGTGCTTGACTAGTTGTCGTGGCTTCGTCGAGCGACATGATCAGCGACGATCTGGCCATTTGGATGCGGGCCCAGCCGATGTTCTTCGTCGGCAGCGCGCCGCGCTCCGACAACGGCCACGTGAACATGTCGCCGAAGGGGCTCGCCTCGTTTGCCGTGCTGGCACCAGATCGTGTCGCCTATCTCGATCTCACCGGGAGCGGCACCGAGACGATCGCGCACGTCCGTGAGAACGGCCGCATCACGATCATGTTCTGCGCGTTCGACGGTGCGCCGAGCATCTGTCGCATCTACGGCCGCGGCCGGGTGCACATGCTTGGTTCGAAGGGCTACGACGGGTTGTCCGTCAACTTCGCCGAGCTTCCCGGTGCCCGGTCGATCATCGAGGTCGAGGTGACGCGCGTCTCCGCGTCGTGCGGATTTGGCGTGCCGCTGATGGAGTATCGGGGCCAGCGTGATCGTCTCGTCGAATGGGCCCAAGCGCGTGGCCCGGACGGGCTCGCGGAATATCGACGCTCGAAGAACGCTGCGAGCATCGACGGTCTCGTCGGCTTCGTCGAGCCGTGAACGCTGACGTCACGAGCGTGTTCGTTGGGCACCGTCGATGAACTACCGGGCGCGGATCGAGCGCGTGCGCGAACAGATGGAACGCGCCGGCGTCGATGTGTTGTTGCTGTCGACCGGTGCTGACCTGCCGTACCTCGTCGGGTACGAGGCCATGCCGCTCGAACGGCTCACAATGCTGGTGCTTGCGGCCGACGGTGCGCCCAAGCTCGTGATTCCCGAGTTGGAGGCGCCGAGGGTCGAGGTACGAACCGATGCTGGCGACGACCTCGTCGAGCTGGTGAGCTGGTCCGAGACCGAAGATCCGATCGCAATCACGGCCGGTCTCGTGGGCGCGGCGCGCACGTGTGCGATCGGTGACCATACGTGGGCGCGGTTCGTACTCGCCTTGCAGCTCGCGCTTCCTGGTCGGCGGTTTGTCGCCGCTAGCACCGTGACCGCGCCGGTGCGTCGGGTCAAGGACGACGACGAGATTGCGGCCCTCCAGCGCGCCGCAATCGGCGTCGACGTGGTCGCCGCGGCCATGCGAACACGGCCGTTTGGCGGACGAACCGAAATCGACGTGCACCGTGAGCTCGTCGACCGGATGCTCGAGGCCGGACACGCACGCGCCAACTTCGCCATCGTGGCTGCGGGCGCCAACGCCGCGAGCCCGCATCACGAACCTGGCGGCCGCATCATCGCCGACGGCGACCTCGTGCTATGCGACTTCGGCGGCACGATGCATGGCTATTGCTCGGACATCACGCGCATGTTCCACGTTGGCCCGCCGCCGGCCGAGATCGCCGAGACGTACGCGATCCTCGCTGAGGCCCAGGAGTCCGGCGTGCGCGCTGGAGTGGTCGGTGCGTCGTGTGCTTCGGTCGACGCTGCGGCCCGAACGGTCATCGATGCGGCCGGGCTCGGCGCTCGGTTCATGCACCGCACGGGTCACGGCATCGGCACCGAAGCACACGAAGAGCCCTACATGGTGCACGGCAACGACACCCTGATCGAACCGGGGCACGCGTTCAGCGTGGAGCCCGGCATCTATGTTGCCGGGCGCTACGGCATGCGCCTCGAGGACATCGTCGTGGCCACCACCGCTGGCCCCCGTCGGTTGAACGACGCCCCCCGAGACCTCGCCGTCGTCGGCTGAATTCTGCCGGCACGTGCGACTCGATCTGGCGACATTCCTGTCGCAATGGGCGACCGGCGGGCTGGCCGGCCTGTATGTCACGACCCGCCGTCGTGAGGTCGGTCTCGGCTACGGCTGGTTGCTGCGCAGCATCTATCTCTGCATCGCACTTGGCGGCGCCGTGGCCTTCGTGTCGCACGAGCATCGCCTCGGTGGCGACGTCGTGGGCGCGCTCGGCTCGGCCGCGTGCGCCCTGGGAGCGCTCGTTGCGCTCGTCGCGTCGGTGCGCGCCCGGCGCGGTGGTGTCGCCTCGTTCGCGCCTGCGTTCGACCTTGTTGCGCCCGTAGCCGGGCTCGTCGGTGTGCTCGGCGCGGCGGCGGCCGCGGGTGGTGGGTATCCGCTCACCGCGGCGCGCCTGGTGTGTGGCGCGGCGTTCCTCGGCGCGGTGAGCGACGCCATGCTCCTCGGTCACTGGTACCTCGTGCAGCCGGGACTCCGACGCGACATCTTGCGCGAGGTCGTCGACGTGACGATGTGGATCTGGCCGATCGAGGTGGCACTGCTCATCGTGCCGACCGGGATGCTGTCGGTACTTTCGGGCACGATCAGCGACGGCTACAACGGCATACTCGGCTGGGTGTGGGTCGCGTGCGCGGTGTTCACAATCATCCTCGTGTTCGTCACGAGGATCGCGTTGCGCGAGCCGTACTACTCAGCCGTGATGTCGGCGACGGGTCTGCTGTATCTCGCGATCCTCACGGCTTTCGGCACGGATTTGGTAGCGCGGGCGGTACTCGCCCGGTGAACTCGTACACCCAGTAGTGCTCGTCGTCGACGATGCCATCGTGTCGTGAGTACTTCAAGTGGTCGCCGAAGTTGTGCAGCGGTCGGTTGGTCACGAGATACCACTGCCCGAACTGTTGATGGGTGGCGCGCGCAACCGCGCGGTTCAACGACGCGAGCATCTTCACGCGACGGCGATCCCAGATCACGAAGGTGCCGTTGCGATCACCCTGCGGATAGCTGATCGGGCGATCGAGTTCTCCCGCGATCGACGATATCGAGAAATCGGGACACCCCACGATCGGCGCGTTGGCGGCGTGATGGTCGCGGAACCACCCGGCGACGCTCGCCGCGTTCGTGAACGGCACGAACAAGTCGATGCTCACCGCCGCGATCGCGACCAAGACCTGCACGGTGAGCACCACGCCGAAGAGCGATCGCACGGCACGTCCGTGCTCGGTGTCGGCGACGAGGAACCACATCGCAACGACGTAGAGCACGTAGATGTGTCCGTAGTAGCGCACCGCGCTGGCCGTGCCGAGCTTGGTGTAGAGAAATACGAGCACCAGCGCCACGCCCGTGCACCAGCTCGCGAGCGCTGCACCCGAGTGGCGCAGGCTCGCGGCGACGGCGACGACGATCGCAATGCCGGCAATGCCGGCCAACGCGGTATGACCGCCGTCGGCGATGCTCGTGTTCCACCACGCGTGCTGCAGCCTCGGGATCGGGACGAGGGCCGAGAACGGTGCACTCAGCACCTTCCCCGCGAGGTGGAAGTCGATCGACATGTTCCAGCCCGCGAACGGGGCAGTGCCAGGCGCGGGCTGAGCTTGGGCATAGGCATAGGCCGTGGCGGCGAGGAAGATTGCAGCGGCGAGAATGGGATCGCGGCGCGCGTCGTGATCTCCTTGCCACGGCCGTTCGCGCACAGCCACGCCGACAGCAATCGCAAGCGCGACGCACGCGCCAAACGCGCTCGTGTTCGCGAGTAACGCGAGCAGCACCGCAGCGCGCAACCAGTGCATCGTCTTGCCCGAGACGACCACCATCGTCGCGAATGTGAGCAGCACACCCAACCCGTAGCTTCGGGTGAGCGTCCCGTACTCGTACAAGAAGAAGTATCCAAAGACGAGGGCCACGCGCCGGCCTTGGCTGAACGGCGCCCGAAAGAGCAGGATCGCGGCGGTCGAAGTCGCGATGCACCACTCCAACACCTGCAGCGTTGCGACGCCCGGCAGCAGCTTGGCGAACGGCCACAGCAACGCGTACCACAGCACTGGGTGGCCTTCGAAGCGAAGATTGTGCAGCAGCGCGGTCGGCGACTCGCTGGCCCGCGCGATCATCCACGATTGGAGCTCGTCGCGCCATAGTTCATGCGACGCGAGTGCAACCGCGAGCACGACACCGAACAGCGCCAGTGCCCGTGTCTCTATCCGGCGATTGGGATTGGGTCCAGCGCGCAAGCCGACGCCGCTGCCAGGGTCGGTTGTCACCAGTTCAGACTACGAAGTACTTCGCGTCGGGGTGGGGCACGATGATTGCTGATGTGCTCTGCTCCGGCACGAGGTGGAACTCCTCGGTGAGCTCGACGCCGATGTTGGCGACCTCGAGCAAGTCGACGACCTTTGCCTGATCATCGAGTTCAGGGCACGCGGGGTATCCCCACGAGTAGCGGCTGCCCCGGTATTGCTGACGAAACAGACCGGCGATCGTCGGGCCGTCTTCATCGGCGTAGCCCCACTCTTGGCGAATGCGGTGGTGCCACAATTCTGCGAGCGCTTCGGCCATCTCTACGCCGAGGCCGTGCAGGAGCAAGTAGGCGTGGTACTCGTCGGCCGCGAAAAGTTCGCGTTCGCGTTCGGTCACTGTCGCGCCCATCGTGGCCACGTGGAACGCCGCGAAATCGGCCTCGCCCGAGTCGAGCGAACGGAAGAAGTCGGCGATGCAGAGGAAGCGGTCCTTCTGCTGGCGCGGGAAGGTGAAGCGCGTGCGCTCGCTGGTGCGTGTGTCGTCGGTCCACACGATGAGCTCGTTGCCCTCGGAGTTGACGGGGAAGTAGCCCCAGGCGACCGCAGGCACGAGCAACTGCTCCGACTTGGCGCGTTCGAGTTGGGCCCGCAACGTTGGGCGGATCCGGCTCTTGAACGACTCGTCGTTCTCGCCGCCCTCAGGCCGGAACTGCCATTGGTTGCGGAACAGCGCCGTCTCGTTGACGTAGGTGACGATGTCGTCGAGCGACACGCCCTTGGCCACGCGTGCGCCGAGGAAGGGTGGCGTGAACACCTGCACGTCGGTCGCGACATCGCTGCGCGCGGGGATGACCAGATTGGGGTCGGCCGGCCGTTCCGATTTACGCGGCAGGCGCGACTGGGTGATCTCGCGGCCGAACGCCTCGTCGATTTCGCCGCTTCGCTTCAGCGTCATTAGCCGGTCCATGGTGTGCAGACCCTCGAACGCGTCCTTGCCGTAGAAGACGCGTCCCTCGTAGGTCTGGCGCAGGTCGACCTCGACGTACTTGCGGGTGAGCGCGGCGCCGCCGAGCAGCACAGGGATACCGGAGAGCCCGCGTTCGTTGAGTTCTTCGAGGTTCTCGCGCATGATGATCGTGCTCTTCACGAGCAAGCCGCTCATCCCGATGGCGTCGGCCTTGGCCGAGGTGGCGGCCTCGAGCATGTCTTGGATCGCGACCTTGATCCCGAGGTTGATCACGGTGTAGCCGTTGTTCGTCAGGATGATGTCGACGAGGTTCTTGCCGATGTCATGTACGTCGCCCTTGACGGTGGCGAGTACGACCGTGCCCTTGCCCGACCCGTCGGTCTTCTCCATGTGCGGTTCGAGGTGCGCGACGGCCGTCTTCATCGTCTCGGCGCTCTGGAGCACGAACGGCAGTTGCATCTCGCCCCGACCGAACAGGTCGCCCACGACCTTCATGCCGTCGAGCAATACGTCGTTCACGATCCCGAGGGCCGGCATGCTTTCGAGTTGTTCGTCGAGGTCGGCCTCGATGCCGTTGCGGTTGCCATCGATGATGCGGCGCTTGAGGCGCTCGTCGAGCGGGAGCGCGGCGAGATCGTCCTTGGTCGCGACGGTCGATTCCACGTTCTCGAACAGCGCCATGAACGCCTGTAGGGGATCGTAATTTTCTTGGCGGCGGTCATAGATCAGATCGAGCGCGACCTCACGCTGCTCGTCGGGAATGCGGTGCAGCGGCGCGATCCGAGCCGCGTGCACGATCGCGGCATCGAGGCCGGCTTGGCGGCACTCGTGCAGGAACACCGAGTTGAGTACGTGGCGCGCGACGGGCTTCAGGCCAAAGCTCACATTCGACAGCCCGAGAATCGTCGATGCACCGGGGAGTTCGGCTTTGATGCGCCGGATGGCTTCGATCGTGGCCATGGCGTCGCCGCGCAAATCGTCGTCGCCCGTCGACAACGGGAACGTGAGCGGGTCGAACAGCAAGTCGGTGGGGTCGATGCCGTAACGCTGCGTCGCGATGTCGTAGATGCGATGCGCGACCCGCAGCTTCCAGTCGGTGTCGCGGGCTTGGCCCTCCTCGTCGATCGTGAGGCAGATCACAGCGGCGCCGTAGGTGTGCGCGAGGCGCAGCACGCGGTCCATCCGCTTGCCCTCACCCTCACCTTCTTCGAGGTTCGCGGAGTTGAGGATGGCCTTGCCGCCGTGGTGCTGGAGCCCGGCCTCGAGTACTTGGGGCTCGGTGCTGTCGAACACGAGCGGCAGGCTCGCCTGCGTCGCGAAGCGCGACGCGATTTCGTCCATGTCGACGGTGCCGTCACGCCCGACGTAGTCAACGCACACGTCGAGTACGTGCGCGCCTTCCTGCACCTGGTCGCGCGCCATCTTCACGCACGTGTCCCAGTCGGAGGCGAGCATCGCTTCTTTGAACGCCCGTGATCCGTTGGCGTTCGTGCGCTCACCGACGGCGAGGTACGCGAGCTCTTGGTGATACGGCACATGCGAGTAGATGGAGCTGCAACCCGGCTCGTGGTCGGGCGTACGCGGCGCGGCCGCCCGACCGGCGACCGTGCCGAGGCGCTCGACGACGGCGCCGAGGTGCGCGGGCGTCGTGCCGCAGCAACCGCCGACGATGTTGATGCCGAACTCGGTGACGTTGCGCTCGTGCGCGTCGGCGAGCTGTTCGGGCGTGAGGTCGTAGTGCGTGTGGCCGTCGACCACGCTCGGCAAACCGGCGTTCGGCAGGCATGACAGATAGGTGCGGGCGTGCTGGGAGAGGTAGCGGAGATGCTCGGTCATCTCGTGCGGCCCGGTGGCGCAGTTCAGGCCGATCACGTCGGGGCCCATGGCCTCGAGCGCGGTGAGTGCCGCGCCGATCTCGCTGCCGACGAGCAGGCGCCCTGTGGTCTCGATCGTGACCTGCACCATGATCGGCACGGTGATGTCGGTGCTCGCCATCGCTTGGCGCGCGCCAACGATCGCGGCCTTGGCTTGCAGCAGGTCGTAGA
>JBBREP010000052.1:0-24979 GCA_038202885.1 Acidimicrobiia bacterium
CTGCCCCCACCGCCGCCGATACCTACCCGGGGGATCTAACGCCCCCACCCCCTCCTGCCCCCCCGGTCCCCCCCCCCCCCACCACCCCCCCGGGGGTTTTTTTCCCCCCATCTTCGGGGGCACACCCCACGCCCGGGGTGCACGGGGCGAAGTGGTTTTGGGTGCGGATGGCGGTGATCGGTGCGGTCGGGTTGACGGTGCGGGTCGTGTACGTCTTGTGGTACAGCCGGCGCGCACCGTTGGGTTTCGACGCCAACCACTACTTCGAGCTGTCCAAGGCCCTCGCCGACGATCACGCCTACATGATCGACAAGCTCCACACGGCCCTGTTCCCACCCGGGTTTCCGTTGTGGCTCGCGGGGTTGCGGCTCATCGGACTCGGCACGCGCACCAAGTTGTTGCTCGGCATGGCCGCGATCGGCACCGCGACGACGGTGCTCACCGGCGTGCTCGGACGACGACTCGGTGGCGGCCACGTTGGCCTCATCGCCGCCGGTATCGCCGCGATCTACCCGAACCTGTTCCTCGCCGACGGCGCGCTCATGACCGAATCGTTGACCGCGGTACTTGTCGTTGCCGCGCTGATACTCGCACTGCGCGCCGCCGAGTCACCGACGCCGCGCCGGTTTGCGATCCTCGGGATACCCCTCGGTTACGGCGCGCTCACGCGCAGCGACGGCGTGTTGTTTGGCGTATTGCTCGTGGTGACGACGGCATGGTGCTGCGCGCCGTCGAGCGACGCTCGACGGCGCCGTCTCGCCCTGATCGGCGCCGGCCTGCTCGCGTCGATCGTCCTGGTCGGGGGGTGGCTGGTCCGCAACGAGGTGCAAATGCACGCGTTCGTGCCCGTTGCGGTCAACAGCTGGGACGTCATCGGCGGCGCGAACTGCCACGACACCTATTACGGCGATCGCTTCGGATCCTGGGAGTTCCCGTGCCTGCGACTCGACCAAGCTCTCGCGGCGGGCAAGCGGACCGAGATCCCGCAGAACCAGTTCGTGCGCGACCGCGGCCTCGATTACATCCGGTCGCACATGAGCCGCGTTCCGGCCGTTGTCGCGGCACGCGTCGGGCTCACCCTCGGGGTGTATGACCCGTGGCACGAGCTTGAGACCGAGGACTCCTTCGAAGGCCGAGACGCCGGCGTGTCGAAGGTCGGATATTTGATGTATCTCCTGCTCATACCGCTCGCGGCGCTCGGGTATCGGGGCCTCGTCGGGGCTCGGACCGGACGCGCCGAGGGCCGCAGCGCGGCGCCCAGCGCGACCCTCAAGATCCTGATCGTCCCCTTCGCGGTAGTCGTCGTGTCGACGGTCATCGGGTACGGCAACCAGCGCTTTCGCATGCCGATGGAACCCGTCCTCGTCGCCCTGGCTGCGCTCGGGGCACACAGCCTCCTCGGCGCTGCCCGCCGCCGGCGGAACGGCCCGTCGGGCGATCCGGCAGTGTCGGCACCCGACGGGTCGGGGCGCGTAGGCTGACCCATCAACCAGCCAGTGGCCGGGCGTGCTGCCGCGCGTGTGGGCCGAGCGATGAAGCACGATGAAGACTCCGCGATGAAAACACCATGACCGTCACCGACGTGAACACGGCCGTTGTCTGCGACGCGCCTCGCGTTCGACGCGTGTCGCCGATGGTGGCCATGCTCGCGGTCGGCGTGCTCGTCCGGATCGTGCTCGTACCGATCTCGTACGGTCAAGATTTTGTTGTGTGGGATCTCGTCGCGCGTTCGCTGCTGCACGGCCGCGACTTCTACGCGCACCGCCCTGCAGGTCTGCCCGGTGGACCGTACGGCTACCTCCCACTGTTCGCGTACGCCGAGGTGCCCTTCCGCTTCCTCGCCAACGTCCTGCCAATCTCGTTCGGCGTGCTTGGCAAGCTTCCGATCCTTGCCGGTGACGCGGGCGTGGCGTGGGGCATCGCAACGTGGTGTCGGCGCCGCGGTGTCGATGAGCGCTCCGTGGTGCTCGCAGTGGGGCTCTGGTGGCTCAACCCGTTGGTCTTGTACAACGGCGCGTTCTACGGACGCTTCGACAGCGTGTGTCTCGCGTTGCTGTTCGCCGCGCTGCTCGCCGGCCCGCCGACGATAGGCCCCGACGGCCGTCGCTCACGCGGACCCATCTGGTTCGGGCTCGCCGTTGCCGCCAAGACGTTCCCCGCGTTCTTGCTGCCGTGGTTCGTGCGCAACGGTCGCGAGCGAGGCCGCATGGTGTGGCGCACGGTGCTGACCGCTTCGGTGGTATCGCTTCCGTTCATCGTGCTCAGCCCGGTCGAAGTGCTCAAGGCCACGTTGCTCTACGACGCCAACAAGACCCCCACGAACCTGTCGTGGCAGATCATCCTCGCTCAGGTGTTCGGCGGCGACATGACCCGCGCGATCGGTACGTTCATCCTGCTCGGCTTCTTCGTGTCGCTGTTCGCGCTCACCACCTTGGAACTCACCGAGTACTGCTGTGCCGGCTTCTGCGCCTTCATCGTGTTCAGCAAGATCGTCAACGAGCAGTACCTCGTGTGGGCGCTTCCGTTCCTCGTACTTCTCTACGTGACCACCCGTCACCGTGCCCATGCGCGGATGTTCGTGATGCTCACCGCGATCGGTTCGCTCGTGAATCCCTTCGTGCACCCGTTTGGTCAGCAGGGCACGCTGCCCACCGTCTGGGTCAATGTGCTGCTTGCCGTCGCGACCAGCTGGTATCTCGTATGGATGGTCCGCGCTCGCCATGCGCAGCTGCGTTCGCAGTCGTTCGTCACGCTCGACGACTACCTCGACTTCGGCGGCGCGCCCTCCGCCACCGAGGCTGGCGCTGCCGTTCCCGGCGATCGCGAGCCGGCGCCGAACTGATCCGTATCGTGCGGGACGGGGCTTCGACGGCGGTGGATCGACCGCGCCCGGCACCGCTGCCTACGATCGGCCCATGTTCGAGATGATCCCTTTCGATGCGTTCGAGACGCTCCAGTACACCGAACGCGACGGTGTCGCGTTCGTCACCATGCACCGACCCGAGGTGCACAACGCCTTCAACTACCGCATGCAACAGGAGCTGAAGTCGGTGTGGCGCTCGGCGCGACACAACGATGACGTCCGTTGCCTCGTGCTCACGGGTGCCGGCACGAAGGCCTTTTGCACGGGTATCGATCGCCAGGAGGCGATGGGTCACTGGCTCGACGACGCTGATGCCGCCGGGAAGGCTCGAGTGCCGGTGGGGTCGGGCACGAGCGCGACGCCGTGGCACTTCGATGACCCCGGCGAGAACATCGGACCGAAGTCGAACGACTTGTGGAAGCCGGTGATCGCCGCGGTCAACGGCATGGCGTGTGGCGGCGCCTTCTACATGCTCGGCGAGGTCGAGTTCATCATCGCGGCCGAGTCGGCCACGTTCTTCGACCCGCACGTCACGTTCGGCATGACGGCGTGTTTCGAGTCGATGCACATGCTCCAGAAGATGCCATTCCACGAGATCATGCGGGTGGCACTGCTCGGTGCCCACGAACGGGTATCGGCTCAGCGCGCGTACGAGTTCGGCCTCGTCAGCGAGATCGTTCCCGACGCTGACCTCGCCGATACTGCTGCGCACGTTGCGTCGCTCATTGCGTCACAGCCGCCCACGGCGGTGCAGGGCACGGTACGAGCGCTGTGGATGGCCCGCGACGCGTCGCGCAAGAACGCACTCGATTTCGGAAAAGTGCTGATCAACGTCGGCAGCGATCCCGCCTCGCTCCTCGAGGGTCAAAAGACGTTTGCGAGCGGCGGTCGCATCACGCCGCGAGTGCGCTGAGCGTGCCCGACGGGGCGCGCCCCCAAGGCGCGCCTGACGTGGCGCGTTCTGGTCGGGGCCCGACCCGTAGCGTCGCCGCGTCGATCGGCCTTGGCGCGGGGTGGCTCGCTCGCACGACACGCCGCGGCGACGGCGTGCAGATCGCCGGTCGGGTCATGCTGCGACTCTCGCCCTCGATCGGGCGCCGCCTGGCCGCTGGTCGCCGCGTGGTGCTCATCTCGGCGACGAACGGCAAGACGAGCACCTCCGCGATGCTCGCGGCCGCACTGCGCGCCGGTGGTGAGGTTGTCGCGCACAACGCCAGCGGCGCGAACCTCATGCCGGGTCTCGTCGCCGCGCTCGCGGCCGCACCGAACGCGACGACAGCGGTGCTCGAAACCGACGAAGGCGCGCTCATCCAGGCCCTGCGTGACCTCGCGCCGACCGTTGTCGTGCTCGGCGAGCTCAGCCGCGACCAGCTTGACCGCTACCACGAGGTCCGAGCGCTGGCCCAGCGGTGGCAGGGCGCGCTCAGCGGAACCCGAGCGACCGTCGTCGCGGTCGCAAACGATCCCAACGTCGCGTGGAGCGTCGAGGGAGTCGAGACGGTTCGGTGGGTCGATCTGCAGTTGCCGGCGCGCCTCGACACCGCGTCGTGCCCAGCATGCGCACGGCTGCTCGAACACGCCGCGTCAGGGTGGCGATGTCACGGTTGCGGGCGTGTGCAGCCGACGGCGATCACAACAGTGCAACGCTCCAATCAGGTGGCCATCAACGGCACCACGATTGGTCTCGATCTCGGCCTCATGGGCGCGTGGCAGTACGCCAACGCGGCGTTGGCGCTCACTGCCGTCGATGCACTCGGGCTCGAGCCGCGCGCCGCCTCGGTGGCGATGGCGTCGGTGCGCGAAGTCGCCAACCGCCCGACTCGTGTCGCGCTCGATGGCACCCACCACGCCGAAACGGTCTTGGTCAAAAACCCTGCCGGCTGGACGGCGTTGGTCGCCGAGCTCGCCGGGCGCGAGCCCGATGTTGGCGTCGTGGTGGTGCAGAACGACCGCACCGCCGACGGACGTGATCCGTCGTTCCTGTGGGACGTGCCGTTCGAGTCGTTCGCCGGTCGGAGGGTCGGCGCGGCCGGAACACGGGCGTATGACGTGGCGACACGCCTCGATCTCGCGGGCGCCGATGTCGTCGCCGTCGATGCTGATCCACTCGTGGTCGCTCGGCGCTTGGCGAGCGCCGGGCCCGTCGTGATCGCAGCGTCGTACACCTCGTTCTACGAGATGGTGCGTCGCGTCGCGCGCGGTCGTGGCCGGAGGGCGAACGGGTCCAGCGCGGGCGTGCAACATCACGTCGCGGCGTCGGTGTCGTCGGACGCTCGCCGCCCGTCAATGGCGACGCGTGACTCCGAGATCGCCATCGGGTTGATCTACCCGGAGCTGTTGGGAACGTACGGCGACCGCGGCAACGCGGTGGTGCTGCGCGAGCGGCTACGCCGGCGTGGCATCGCGGCGCGCGTCGTTGAGGTTGCGGCCGATGACGCCGTACCGTCGGGGCTCGACTGCTATCTCCTTGGGGGTGGCGAGGACCTCGCCGAAATCGCCGCGCTCGATCGCTTGGAACACGCAGGGCTGCGCGACGCGTGGACGCGCGGCGCCGTCGTGGTGGGCGTGTGCGCTGGCCTACAACTGTTGGGGTCGCGCGTCCTGCTCGAAGGAACGCTGCGCGACGGTCTTGGTTTCTTCGAGGCGACGACCGAACCGGGACCGGCGCGTTGCGTCGGTGAGGTGGCCATCGACGCGTCGGACCCGACGCTCGGTGTCCTCACTGGCTTCGAGAACCACCAGGGAATCACCGCGGTCGGTGGATCCGCGCGTCCGCTTGGAGTACATGGCGACGGTCGCGAGGAGGGCATCCTCGGCGAGCGGCTGATCGGGACCTATCTCCACGGACCGATCCTTGTGCGCAACCCGTTGCTCGCCGACCGTGTGCTCACGTGGATGGTGGGGCCCCTTGCCCCGCTCGACGACGGCTTCGAGGACAAACTCCACGGCGCGCGACTTCGTGCCGTCGCGCGCGCAAAGGGCGCGAGTAGGACGAACCGACTCCGTGGGCGCTTGCGGGAGCAATTGCAGTAGTCCGCGCGGACTACGCCACCCCGTCCGATCACAGCCGTATGTCTCGCGCCGATGGATGAAGGGGTCAAGGCCGCTTGCACGGGGCCGATTGATCGACATGCATTCGGGCAGTCATCGCGCGTCGGGTTTCACGCTCGTCGAACTCTTGGTCGTCATCGCCGTGCTCGGTGTGCTCGCGGCCATCGTCGTGTTTTCCGTGAGCGGCATCACCGACAAGGGCCAGACGTCGGCGTGCGCCGCGGATTCGCAGACGATCCACACCGCTGAAGAGGCGTACAACGCCCAGCACGGTTCCTACGCGAGCGAAGCAACGCTGGTGAGTTCAGGCCTGCTCCAGGGCACGTCCAGTCTGCACGACGTCACCACCGGTGGCGGCACGTACAGCGTGGTGTCGCTCGGTTCGTGCACGGCGCAGGTTGTGGGCGACGACCTCGAACCGCCCGCTGTCACTGCTGCGCCCTCGGGTCACTGGTACACGGTCGGCTCGGGGAGTTCGTTCGGCCCGTGGAACGTGACCGCGGGCAGCATCGACGTGGTGAGCACCGCATACTGGAACGCGTCGGGCGGCGGCGTGAACGACATCGACCTCAACGGCAGCAGCTACGGCACGATCCAGCGCAGCATCACCGGTTTGACCTCGGGGTCGTCGTACACGCTCACGTTCTCGTACGCGATCAACCCCGGTGCGGCCACTGCCGGCGCTCGCGTGCGCATCGGCAACCTGGACCAGACGCTGACCGCCACGAACCCGGCGACCGGCAGTTTCCAGACTGCGACCTACACCTTCACCGCTGGGAGCAGCACCGAAACGTTGAGCTTCGCAGGTTCGGGCCCGAATGGGTCGTGCGGCGTCGTGCTCGACAACATTGCGATCTCCAGCAACAGCTGATCCGGTCGCGCCGTAACCTTTGGCGCATGCTTGACCATCTTTCGATCCAATGCGCCGACGTCGCTCGCAGCGCGGCGTTCTACGACTCCGTACTCGGAGCGCTCGGCGGAGCACGCGTGATGGATTTCGCAACGGTAATCGGCTACGGCCGCGACGGCCGCCCCACGTTCTGGGTCGGTCCTCTCACGACCGGTGAGCCCAACCGGGAGATCCACATTGCGTTCGAGGCCGGCGATCGAACCGCCGTTCGGGCCTTCTTTGAGAAAGCGGTTGGCGCGGGTGCCGACGTGCTCCACGAGCCACGCGTGTGGCCCGAGTACCACCCGAACTACTACGGCGCGTTCGTGCGCGATCCCGACGGCAACAACGTCGAGGCGGTCTGCCACACACCCGACTAGTGCAACAAGGTGGGTTTCGCGGCCTCGCCGCGCGAAACTGCGCCGGTGACGATCACGACCACGTTGGCTCGCAGGGGCCTGATCGCGAACAAATGGCGTCTTGCCCTCACCGCGGTGGCGGTAGTCCTCGGAGTCGCGTTTGTGAGCGGCAGCTTCATGTTGGGTGACAGCCTCAACGGCGCGTTCAGCGATTTGGTCACGCAGGCGAACCGCGGGATCGATGTGCAGGTGCGTGCGGAAGTTGCCTTCGGTGGGCGCCAGCGCGCCAATCCGGTACCGGCCTCGTTGCTGGCGAAAGTGCAGCATGTCGATGGGGTGGCGGCGGCGGCCGGAACGATCGGCAGCGTGCCGGTGACGATCATTGGCAAGGACGGCAAGGCCAAGACCCCAGGGGGAGCACCGACTCTGGGCGTGTCCTGGACCACCGACACGGAGCTTTCGAGTTTGAACCTGGCGGCCGGCCGGCGTCCGCAGGGCAACGATGAAGTCGCGCTCGATCACCACGCGGCCGACAAAACCGGATACCGAATCGGCGACACGATGCGCGTCGTCCTGCCGACCGGTACCCGTTCTTTGCGCCTCGTCGGTGAGTTCAAATTCGGTACGTCAAACAGTCTCGCCGGCGCCTACCTCGTAGCGTTCGACCCCTCGATCGCGTCCCGCCTGCTTGGCTTTGGTGGCGACTACCAGGCAATCGATGCCCGCGCCGTTGCCGGCGTCAGCGACACGGACCTCGCGGCACGGATCAGCAAAGTGCTGCCAAAGGGCGTCGAAGCGATCGACAATGCGACGCTGAACCGAGATGCCAAGAAGCAGTTTGGCTTCATCGATGCGATTTCGACTGGCCTGTTGGCGTTCGCGCTCGTTGCCTTGTTCGTGAGTGGGTTCATCATCAACAACACGTTCGCCATCCTGGCGAGCCAGCGCTTGCGTGAGCTCGCGCTGTTGCGAGCGATGGGCGGATCAACGCGGCAAATCCGCACGATCATGGTGGTCGAGGCGTTGGTCGTGGGCGTATTCGCGTCGGTCGTGGGCGTTGGTGGCGGGGTCCTCATTTCGCTCGGCATCAAAGCGCTCATCTCAGCGATCGGCGGCGGGCTGCCCGGCGGGTTCGTATTGACGCCGACGCCGATCATTGCCGGCCTCGTCGTCGGCATCGGCGTGACGTTCGCATCTGCGATTTCGCCCGCGTTTCGCGCCGGACGCATCCCACCGGTTGCGGCGATGTCATCCGAACAAACCTTCAACCTCGACCATGCCGGCCGACGGCTGCTGCTCGCGGGGGTTGCTGCGTTGCTTGGTGCGGCACTCCTACTCGTCGGCCTGTTCGAGCGCCCCGGCGATACCTCGTTCTGGCTGCCCCTCTCGGGCGTTGGCGCGGCGCTGTTGTTCCTCGGCGTCGCGGGCCTCGCGCGACTGGTCGTCCGACCGGTGATCGCGGTCGTCAGCGCGGTGTTGCGTCCGATCGCCCGCGTGATCTCGTGGCCCTTTGCCACGCTGTTCCGTCGGGCGCGTCAGCGAATCATCGGCCAGTTGGCGCGCGACAACGTCGGTCGCACGCCGAGACGCACATCGGCGGCAGCAGCTGCGCTCATGATCGGGCTGGCATTCGTGGCGGCCGGGTCGGTGATCGGCGCGTCGATGAAGCAGACGCTGCGCAACCAGCTCCACACCGCGATTCGCGCCGATCTGTTCATCCAAGACAACACGTCGTTCCAGGGCATGCCGTCGACCGTGACGGCCGGCATCGCGAAGACGCCCGGGGTTCGCGGTGTGAGCGGATTCAAGTTCAACGAGTTCAAGCTGGGCAACAGCGTGAAGAGCGCGTCGTTCGCCGACCATCGCACGGCGGGCGATTTGGTCGATATCAAACTTGGCTCAGGCTCGTGGTCTGGCCTCGGGCTCGACAAGGTGTTCGTCTACAGCGACCCGGCGAAAGAGCACGATTACCACGTCGGATCCACGTTCACAGCGGTGTTTCCGTCGGGCGCATCGCGCACATTGACTGTCGCCGGCGTCTACGGCGACGCCAGCATCCTCGGCAACTGGGTACTCGACTCATCGACCTTTGCGCAGAACTTCAGCGGTCCGTCGTTCGACCAGTTCATCGGGGCGCGTGTGGCGCCGGGCTCGTCGCTCGACACGGTGAAGAGCAACGTCAAGACATACCTGCTCAAGGTCGCACCGAACGTTGACGTGCAGGACCGCGCGGAGTTCCAGAAGTCGCAAGAGGACCAGGTCAACCAACTCCTCGCCGTGATTAACGCGCTGTTGCTCCTCGCCGTGATCATCGCCTTGATCGGCATCGCCAACACGCTCGCATTGTCGGTGTTCGAACGGACGCATGAGCTCGGCTTGATGCGCGCCGTCGGCATGCAGCGCTCGCAGACCAAGTCGATGGTGCGCTGGGAGTCGGTATTTGTTGCGGTGTTCGGTGCCCTACTTGGCGTCGTGCTCGGCGTCGTGCTCGGCGCAGTTGTGTCGAGTGCGCTCCCGTCGGGTGTCGTCTCCACGATCTCCCTGCCCGGCGGCCAGCTGGCGGGCTACATCCTGCTGAGCATCATTGCTGGCACGCTCGCCGCCTACTTCCCGGCGCGCCGGGCCGCCAAGATGAACGTGCTCGACGCCATCGCCCACGCCTGACCCAGCGCACCGTGTGCCGATCTGACCGTCGCCGGTGCCGCTAGCGCGGCACACGGTGGGGGAGGGCTGCGGCGACGGATGCGGCCTGCGCCCGGCCGATGGTGCGCATCGGTGTCGCGTCGCGGGTTGCTCGGCACAAGATGAAGGCGCCTTCCACGGCGCAGAACAGCTCGATCGCCAACTCGCGCGCTCGTGGCGCACCGATCCCGACGTCGTGGAAGCGATCGGTGAGCACGGCGAGCCAGGACTCGAACGCTGCCGCGGCCGCGCGACGCATCGGCTCGCTGGTGCTTGAGATCTCCAGCGCGATGGTCGCGATGGGGCAGGCATCGGCGAAGTCGGTGAGCTCGAGCACAGCGGCCGCGCCTTCGGCGAAGTTCGACGTCGCCGTCACCACGTCGATATCGGGGGCAAAGATCGCGGCCACGAGGTCGCGGTAGCCCGTTCCGGCCAGCGTGATCGCCGCGGCGCCGAGCTCTTCCTTGCCGCCGGGGAAGTGGTGATACAGCGACCCGTAGGGGGCGTTGCTCATCGCGAGGATTGCCTTGAGACCTGTCCCGCTATAGCCCTGGCGGCTGAACAGCTCGGTGCTGGCCTCGAGAATCCGGTCTCGGGTCGAGGCGCGACCGGGGGCTTCGGCGTCAGCTGGCATAGCGCCCATCGTATCAGTAGAGTGATCTATCTAGTCGTCGACGAGAGGGTGCGACCATGTACAAAGCCGCGGTGCGTTGGATGGTGCGCCGGTCGATCGCCAAGCTGAACGAGGGCAACTACGGGCCCGCGTTGGCGATGTTCGCGCCCGACGCGGTCCTGTGTTTCCCGGGCGACAACTCGTGGGCACACCAGTGTCGACCGACCGAGCCTGGGCGCCAGGCCTACGCCACCCACCGGGGACGGGCCGAGATCGAGGCCTTCATGCAGCGTTACGTGGCGTCGGGCATCCACATGGTGGTCGACGACATTCTCGTGAACGGACCGCCATGGAACACGCGCGCCGCCGCGCGGGTCCACCACTGGATCGAAGGGTCCGACGGCCGCGATGTGTACACGAACCGTGCCGTGCTGTTCGTGCACACCGTCTGGGGACGCATTCGCAGCCAGGAGGACTACGAAGACACCGAGCGCGTTGCGGCGTACGACCTCACGCTCGTTCCCTTGATCGACTGACGGGAGCGTTCGAGGGAACAGCCATCGTCGCGGAGCAGCCGAAGCAGGTCTCGGACTTTGACGCGCTCGATGGTATCGATGGGTTGCGGCCACGAGCCGGGCCTAGCCAACGAGCGCCCTCGGCAGGATTCGAACCTGCGCACACGGCTCCGGAGGCCGATGCTCTATCCCCTGAGCTACGAGGGCAGGGAACGGTGGAGCGTATCGCGCTGCATCCCGGCTCCTTTGGGCGAGACTTGCGGTGATGTCGCTCACCGCCGCGCTCGTGATGTGCACTCGGAACCGTCCCGACGACGTCGATGGCGCGCTCTCCACGATCGCGGCCCAGACGCGTATGCCGCCGTGTGTGGCCGTTATCGACTCGAGCAGCGACGATCGCACTCGGCTGGTCGTGGAACGCCACGCGGCGGCCTGGCCGCGCCGTTCGACGCTCGTCCACGTGACGAGTGAACCGTCGCTGTCGCATCAACGCCGCGTCGGCATCGAGCAGACGACCTCCGACATTGTGCTCTTCGTCGACGACGATGTGCGCCTCGACTCGATGTACGTGGCCGCGGTGATGCAGCTGTTCGAGACCGACGTGACCGAGTCGATCGGCGGCGTCGGAGCGTTTGTCACGAATGCTCCGGCGCGAACGGTGCGCAGTGTGGACCGATGGTTCGGGATTGACTCCGATGCCGAGGGAACGGTGTTGGCCTCGGGTCGCAACATCCCGGTGGTGACCGAGCCCAAGGCACCCATCGACGTGGATTGGCTGTCGGGCGCGGCGATGTCGTACCGGCGAGCGATGTTGGAGCGTGAACCTCCCGACGAGAAAAACTTCCCGTTCGAAGGTGAAGACGTCGAGTTGTCGTACCGGATCCGCCGTCACGCGCGGCTCGTTGTCTCGCCGCTCGCTCGTTGCGTGCACCTTGAATCGCAGACGAATCGGATCGCCGGCGCCGCGCAAGTGGAGGCCGAACTCGCGATGCGGTTGCGACGCGTCGCTCGCGACGACCGCCTGTCGATGCGCGCTGCTCGCCTCGCGGCCTACTACCAGCTCGTGAAGTACGGCGGCGCCGGCGCGCTCACCCTGTCGCGCCGCCGCTGGGCCATCGCCACCGGCACAGCCCGCGCCTTGCGCAACAAGTAGCCCAACCGTATGCCGAACTACCCGTTGCCCGTGCCGCTGGCGCGGCAAACGGTGGGGGGTGGGGGGGTGGGGCTAGCGAGTTGCGGCGACGGAGCGGGCGAGGTGGCGGTTGAGCGCGTCGAGCGTGGCGCGTGCGCCGGCGTCGATCGCGCTCGTACCACCCGACAGTCCGAAGAGTTGACGATCGTCGTCGTCGACATCGATGCCGACGGCAACGAGGATGTGCTCGGGCTCGTCGCCTTCGACCGGGCGCGCCCACATCGGTCGCACCGTCAGTTCCACGCCGAATCCGCGGATCGCTTCGAGCGTCGCCGCAACCACGGCGACTAGGCCACCGCTCGCGGCGGCGCGCCCGATCGTGCGGCGGCCGTGCAGCACGAGATGCACTTCGACCTCGTCGGTGTCGGGAAACGACAGCACGGCGAGCAGGCGGGGGCGAACGCCGCGCTCGGGCTCCGCGGCGGCGGTGTCGGGGATCGTCGCCACCGAACCAGCCGTAGCTGCGGGACCCGCGTCGCTGCCAATCGCCGGACTGATGGGTGTCACGGTTGCCTGCGCCCCGACCGCAACCGGTTCAGTTGTCGGCGCCGGAGCCTGGCGCCACCGCACGACTTCGACGGCGACGGGCTTGTCGCTGTGGCGTGCCGCGATGCGGGTGGCGGCCACCGGCATCGGGAGTTCGAGCTCTTCGCCGTGTCCGCCCTCGGGCGCGAGGTGCAGTTGCACCATCAACACGTCGCCGCGATCGTCGAACCCGGCCGCGCGCACGCCGGGGAGCTTGCGCAGCTCGAACTCCAGATCGTCGAGGGTCATCGCTGGGCCTTCCGTGCCAACTTGTGCTCGCGCAGACGACCGTCGGCGAGCTCGAACAACGTTTGCACAGTGTCGGCCTCGCTGGGGCACACCGCAACGCCGAAGGAGAATTCAGGTGCTTCACCGCGCAGCCCCGGCGTCGCGCGGATCCGTTCGAGGAGGGGCGCGACAGCGTCGGCGTCGGTGTTGGGGAGAATCATGGCGAACTCGTCGCCACCGATGCGCGCCGCGTTGTCGCCGTAGCGCAAGGTGTGCATCATCCGGTCGCTCAGGTCGCGCAGGGCGAGGTCGCCGGCGGCGTGCCCGAACGTGTCGTTGATCGTCTTGAGCAGATCGACGTCGATCATCACGAGCGCGAACGACCAGCCGTATCGAGTGCTGCGCGCGACGGCCATCTCGAGCAGACGGTCGAAGCTGCGGCGGTCGTCGAGACCGGTGAGCGGATCGTGCCAGGCGTCGTAGCGCAGCACGTCCATGCGCAGCGCAAGCACACACACCGACGTGATCATCGAGCGGTCGAGGTCGTCGTCGGCGAGGGGAGGTTCGGTATAGAGGCCGGCCGGTGCCGCGAGCAACGCTTCGTCGTCCTCGTCGAGCACCCTGCGCCCAGCGCGAAAGACCTGACGTCCGAGGTTCGGCTCGTCGATCACGATGGCGGCGTCTTCGAGGTCGTGGGCCGCGACGAGCGCATCGAGCGCGCGGTAGATGATCGCCAGACCCGATTCGTTGGTGGCGAGCTCATTGGCGAGCTCGCCCGTCAGGTTGACCATCGACCCCGCTCCGCCCTCACCTTGAGACCCGGCAATGTCGGGGAGAAGGGCCGCCAGCCCTCGCCCAAGACCCAAAGCCCGCCGTACCATCCGCCCTCCCTGGCGTGGGTCGCCGCACTTTGTCGCCGCACCCGCTCCTTGCTGTGCGTGGTCACACTACAACGCCCCGTGAGTGGTGAATAGTCGGATTCGTACCATTCTTGCGCGATGGTGTCGAGAGCCACCCATCGAGTGAGCGCGACGAACTCGTCGGAGGGCGCGCCAGCACCCTAGGTAGGCTGGGCCGTTCACAGCCGCTGCCGTCCCGAGGCGACCGAGCCCGACAGTGACCCGCCAGTGACCTGCCAGTGACCCGACAGTGACCCGACAGTGATACGCGACCAGCTCCTCGCCTCCCTTCGTGCTGCGATTGGCGCTGCGGGCCTCCCCGACCCCGGTGATGTCGCGCTCGAGGTGCCCCGCGAGCGGGCCCACGGCGACTTCGCCGCGAACGTGGCGCTCCAGCTGGCCCGGGCGGCGTCGCGTAAGCCTCGCGAGATCGCCGAAGCCATCGCCGCCGAGCTCGTGCGCGCCGAGGTGCCCCACCTCGAGCGGGTCGAGATCGCCGGTCCGGGTTTTCTCAACTTCCACTTGCGCCCAACCTGGCTCCACGAGGTGCTGCGCGAGGTCGTGACCGCCGGCGCCGCGTACGGCACGGCCACCGTCCTCGATGGCCAACGCATCAACCTCGAGTTCGTGTCGTCGAACCCCACCGGGCCGATCCATGCGGGCGGTGGCCGCTGGGTCGCGGTTGGCGACGCCATCGCGAACCTCCTCGCGAGCCAGGGCGCCGCGGTGCATCGTGAGTACTACCTGAACGATGCCGGCAATCAGCTCGTGACGTTGCGCGAATCGTTGGCGGCGCGTTATCACGGGCGGGAACTCCCCGCCGACGGCTACCAGGGCACCTACGTCACCGAGATCGCCGACACCTTGCGCGCCGAGCACGGCGATGACCTCGACGACGCGGCGCTGTGCGAGCTCGGGGTGCAGCGAATCGTCGCGTGGATCCAACGCGACCTCGCGCGCATCGGCGTCCACTTCGACACGTGGTTCTCCGAACGCACGCTCCACGAGCGCGGCGATGTCGACGAGGTGCTCGACACTCTGCGTGCCAAAGGGCTCATCGACGTGCGTTGGGGTGACAAGGCCGAGGCCGACATCGAGTGGCTGCGCACCACAGACCTCGGTGACAGTCGCGATCGGGCGCTGCGCAACACTGCGACTGGAACGACGACGTATCTGTGCAACGACCTGGCGTATCACCGCGACAAACTCGCACGCGGGTTCACCCACCTCATCGACATCTGGGGCGCGGATCATCAGGGCCAGGTGAAGTCGCTGCAGGCCGGAGTGCAGGCGCTCACCGGTCTCGTCGGAGAACCTGAGATCGTGCTCGGCCAGTTCGTCAAGTTGTTCGACATCGACCCGAACACGGGGGAGAAGATCGAGCTCAAGATGTCGAAGCGTGCCGGCACATTTGTGTCGCTCGCCGACGTGCTCGATCGGGTCGACGGTGACGTCACGCGTATGACCTTCCTGCTGCAGAGCATCGACACCAAGCAGACCTTCGACCTCGCGATCGTGACCGCACAGTCGATGGAAAACCCCGTCTATTACGTGCAGATGGCGCATGCCCGCATCGCGTCGATCGGGCGCAAGGCGACCGAAGCCGGCATCGAGCGCGCCCCACTCGATGCGGTTGATCTCGGGTGCTTGACCGAGGAACACGAACTCGAACTGCTGCGCATGCTCGCTCGGTATCCCGAGGTGCTTGCCGACGCGGCGCAGTCGCGTGCGCCCCACCGAGTCGCGCATTGGGTACACGACTTTGCGTCGGCGTTCCACGCGTTCTACGGGGCGTGCCGTGTCCTCGACGCCGAGCCGCCCTTGCTCCAGGCGCGCCTGTGGCTCATCCACGCGTGTCAGCTCGGGCTCGCCAACGCGCTCGCGATCCTCGGCGTCAACGCGCCCGAGTCGATGGCTCGCCTCGATGAGGTCGACGGCATTGACAGCTGACGCGCCGATCGATCTCTCCTTGCTGCCTCGCTCAGCCCAGATCGACGAACACGGCCGCATGTCGATCGGTGGTTGCGACCTTGCCGAACTCGCCGAGCAATTCGGCACGCCGTTGTTCGTGTACGACGAAGGCGAGATCCGGGCGCGCTGTCGCGAATACGCGACGTGCTTTCGGGGTGCGGTTGCGTACGCGAGCAAAGCGTTCTTGTGCACGGCGATGGCTCGTATCGTGGCCGAAGAGGGCCTCGACATCGACGTCGCGTCGGGTGGCGAGCTCCACGTGGTGCTTGCGGCCGGGTTTCCGCCGGAACGGATCGTGTTGCACGGCAACAACAAGTCGCTCGACGAATTACGGCGGGCCTTGACCGTAGGTATTCGTCACGTGGTCATCGACAGCGTCGACGAAATCGAGCGGCTCGAGACGCTCGTGCGAGACGAGGGCTTGGCCCCACCGTCGGTGCTCGTGCGCGTGAACCCGGGTGTCGATGCCCACACCCATGAATACCTCGCCACCGGCGCGGTCGATTCGAAATTCGGTCTGGCGCTCGTCGACGGCGCCGCACTCGCGGCCGTTGCTCGCATCGCGGCCACGGGAGCGGCGCGGTTCGACGGCCTCCACGTGCACATCGGTTCGCAGATCTTTCGGCGTGACGGCTTCGCGGCCGCGATCGACCGGGTCGTCGCACTCGTTGCGTCGATCGAACGCGAGCTCGGCCTGACTGTCGACGAGATCAACCTCGGCGGCGGGCTCGGCGTGCGGTACACGCCCGACGACGATCCGGTGTCGATCGCGCAACACTCTGCGCTCGTGCACGAAGACTTTGCCGGCACGCTGGCCGCCGCGGGTTTGCGCTCGCTCCCGCGCCTGGCCACCGAACCGGGACGTTCGATCGTCGGGCCTGCAGGCGTCACGCTCTACCGCGTCGGCACGATCAAGCAGCTGCCAGCGCAGGCCGGCGCCGTCGATGCCTCGGGGGCGGCGCCCACCTACGTGTCGGTCGACGGCGGGATCAGCGACAACCCGCGCCCGGCGCTCTACGGCGCGCGCTACGAGGCGTTCGTGCCCGAGCGCGCCGCGGCCGCGCGCAACAAGGTGGTCACGCTCGCGGGTAAGCACTGCGAGCAAGGCGACGTGCTGATCCGCGACGCGCACCTTCCGGGCGACGTTGCGATTGGCGACATCGTCTGCACGCCGTGCACCGGCGCGTACGGCTATTCCATGGCGAGTAACTACAACAAATTGACGCGCCCGGCCGTCGTATTCGTGGCCGATGGACACGCCCGCGTCGTCGTGCGGCGCGAAACCGACGACGATCTGCTGCGCCTCGACGCCTGACGCCTGACCAGGTGACGCCTGACCACGGGCTCACCCGCCACGACGCCGTGGCGCGCACGCCCTGCGCCAACGGCTACCACAGGGCCATGGAACCCTGACCCGCCGCGGTGCGACACTGACGCCAGGCGCGGCGGAGCGCACCTAGGGCCGACTCGGCGGGCAACGGTGGCGTCACGCCGCCGAGCCCGCCGGATGGCCTGGGGCAGGTGGCACCAAAGTGGGTTCGTCGGACCCCTCGCTGTCCGCGAGACTGTGGCTATGGACAACGACGTCGTTCGCGTCGGCATCCTCGGTTGTGGCAACGTCGGTGCGTCGCTCGTAGCGCTCATCGACGATCACGCTGATGTGATCCGACGCCACTCCGGCCTGCGCATCGAGGTCACCAAGGTCGCCGTGCGCAACCTCGCACGTGATCGCCCGGTCGAACTCGGTGCCAACGTGCTCACCCACGATGCCGAGGAGGTGGTGCAGTCACCCGACGTCGACGTGGTGGTCGAGGTGATCGGTGGGATCGAGCCGGCCCGGTCACTGATCCTCGAGGCGCTCAAGCTCGGCAAGCCGGTCGTGACCGCGAACAAGGAATTAATCGCGAACGTTGGCAAGGAACTGTTCGACGCTGCGGCCACCGCAGGTGTCGACCTGCTGTTCGAGGCCTCGGTGGCCGGTGGCATCCCGCTGATCCGGCCGCTGCGCGAGAGCCTCTCGGGCGAGCGCATCACGCGCGTGATGGGCATCGTCAACGGCACGACGAACTACGTGCTTACCCGCATGACCGATGAAGGGTGCTCATTCGCCGACGCGCTCTCGGAGGCGCAGAGCCTCGGTTTCGCCGAGCGCGACCCCACCGCCGACATCGAGGGCTTCGACGCCGCGGCCAAGGCCGCGATCATCGCGAGCGTCGCGTTCGGTGCGCGCGTGGTCGCAGGCGACGTGTACCGCGAAGGCATCTCAGGGGTGACCGGAGCCGACATCGCGGCCGCGCGTGACCTCGGCTACGTGATCAAGTTGCTCGCGATCGCTGAGGAACGCGCCGGCACGCTTGCCGTACGTGTGCATCCGGCAATGGTGCCCGTGGCGCATCCGCTTGCGTCGGTGCGCGGCTCGTTCAACGCAGTCTTCATCCAGGGCGAGGCCGTCGGCGACCTGATGCTGTACGGCCGCGGCGCTGGTGGCGCACCCACCGCCATTGCCGTGCTGGGCGACGTCGTCGACGCGGCCATGAACCTGCACCGCGGTGCGCGTGGTGCCACGCTCGGCGAATTGCTGCGCAAGCCGGTGCTGCCGATCGACGAGGTCGATTCGCAGTTCTACCTCACGGTCGATGTCATCGATCGTCCCGGTGTGCTCGCTGCGATCGCGGGCGTGTTCGGGCGACACGGCGTGTCGATCCAGTCGATGCACCAGCGCGGTGAGGGCCGCGAAGCCCATCTCATCTTCGTCACGCATCTGGCGCGCGAGGCTTCGCTCGCGGCGACGATCAACGAGGTTCGTGCGCTCGACACGGTCGAACGCGTCGGTTCGGTCCTCCGGGTGATAGGCGCCACGGTATGAGCGACGGTCTGCGCAGCCACCCATGGCCCGGTCTGATCGAGGCCTACCGTGATCGACTGCCTGTAAGCGATGCCACGCCGGTGATCACGCTGCACGAAGGCAATACGCCGTTGCTGCCAGCGCCGCGCCTGTCGGAGCGCACGGGTTGCGACGTGATGCTCAAGATCGAGGGGGCCAACCCGACCGGTTCGTTCAAAGACCGTGGGATGACCGTCGCGATCTCCAAGGCGATTGAGGACGGCGCCAAGGTCGTGGTGTGCGCGTCGACGGGCAACACGTCGGCGTCAGCTGCCGCGTACGCGGCGCGAGCCGGTGTGCT
Source organism: Acidimicrobiia bacterium (assembly GCA_038202885.1). Classification (GTDB taxonomy): domain Bacteria; phylum Actinomycetota; class Acidimicrobiia; order IMCC26256; family PALSA-610; genus JBBREP01. The sequence goes on from JBBREP010000052.1 coordinate 18,973, forward strand.
CTGCGCCGTGCTGCTGCCCGCCGGCCACGTTGCGTTGGGCAAGTTGGCGCAGGCGCTCATCTACGGTGCGCGCACGGTGCAGATCCGCGGCAACTTCGACGACGCGCTGAACCTCGTGCGTGAGTTGGGCGCGCGTGACGAGGTCACGATCGTCAACTCAATCAACCCGTACCGGATTGAAGGCCAGAAGACGGCGGCATTCGAGATTGTCGATGCTCGCGGCGATGCCCCCGACGTGCACTGCATTCCCGTCGGCAACGCCGGCAACATCACCGCCTACTGGAAGGGCTACACCGAGTACGCGCGCGACGGTCTCGCCTCGCACACGCCGCGCATGCTCGGTTGGCAGGCCGCGGGTTCCGCTCCGCTGGTGTCGGGCGAACCCGTGCTGCATCCCGAGACGATTGCCACGGCCATCCGTATCGGCAACCCGGCCTCGTGGGAGTTCGCCATCGCGGCGCGCGACGAATCCGACGGCCATATCGGCGCGGTCACCGACATGGCGATCCTCGAGGCGTATCGCTTCTTGGCCGCGGCCGAAGGTGTGTTCGTCGAGCCAGCGTCGGCCGCATCGGTCGCGGGGCTGCTCCAGGCCGTCGACGCCAAGCTCGTCGAGCCCGGCGAAACTGTGGTGTGCACAGTGACGGGCCACGGGTTGAAGGACCCGAATCGAGCGATCGCCGAAGTGGATGAGGGCGTCACCGTCGATGCGCATGCCGACGCGGTCCTGGAGGCCCTCGGCTTGTGACGTTGCGCCGCGCCGCGCTGCCTCGCCTCCGGGGCTCGGGGCTCGGGGCTCGGGGCTCGCACGCATCGCCTCGTGAAGCGACCCGGAGCAGGGCAGGGCGCGACGCCAGCGGTGTAGTATCTGTTGATCCCCTCGCGGCCGCCAGCACGGACCCGTCCCGGGCTTCCTTCGCAGGGCCTCCTTTTCAGGAACGCCTTCGCAGGATCTCCGAACCGACGGTTTCCCCGGGCCCGGCGCGCCGACTCCCGAAAAATCTCCTAGCGACTGCTTGTCCAAGCACCGCGAGCTGACGATCGGAAACGAGCGGGTCGGCCGCCGGTGAAGTCCACGCCCGGCGTCCCTTTCCCATCCGTACCGGGTTCAGGTGGAGCCAGTACCGAGTCGGCGGCCTTCCGTCGCCGCAGGAGTCGACCATGAGCGACCAGACCTTCGAGCGATCAACGCTGGACGGTAAAGACCGTGAACAGCTGCAAGCGATCGCGTCGGCCGTCGGTGTCAAAGGCGTGAGCCGCATGCGTAAAGCGGACCTCGTTGAGGCCATCGTGAGTTCGGCCCCGTCGCCGCCACGCGCCCCTCGCTCGAGTGGATCGACGTCGTCGGCACGATCATCGAGCAACGGGAACGGCAACGCTGGCGAGAAGCGCCCGATCCGTTCGGCTCGGGCGTCGCAGCTCGACACCATCTCGAAGATCGCAGCCGAAGAAGAGGCCATTGCCCGCGCCGGAGCGGTGCCCGACGATGACTCGCTCCCCATCGTCCGGCCCCGCCGCCAGCCTGCTTCGGGCAACGGCGCGAGTGAGCCATCGGGAACATCACCGATCGAGGCGCGTGACGGCAACGGCGATCGCGACTCCGCGAACGGGCGCCACGACCAGGGCCACGACCAGGGCCACGGAAACGCGGCACCGTCACCGGCTGCGCACAGTGACGGCGCCCAGCACGATCACGGTGCGTCTGGTACTTCGAGCCAACAACCGCAGCACGACCAGCAGGGCCAGCCAGCCCAGGGCCAGCAGGGCCAGCCAGGTCAAGACGGTTGGACGACCGATGGCGAGGGTCGCCGCAGCCGCCGCAACCGTCGGCGCGGTCGCGCCCGTGACGGGCGTGAGCAACTTCCGGCCGATGTCGAACCCGGCCAGTACCAAGGCGATCTCGTCGATATCGCTGGATTGCTCGACCTGCGTGACGAGGGTTATGGCTTTTTGCGTTCGACTGGCTACCTCGCGGGCCGCCACGACTCGTACGTGTCGGCATCGCAGGTTCGCAAGTTCGCGTTGCGCAAAGGCGACTACCTCACCGGCGCCACCCGACCCGCGTCGAGCAACGAGAAGTATCCGGCGCTCGTGCGTGTCGACACCGTCAACGACATGACGCCCGACGAAGCCCGTGCGCGTCCCCGCTTCGAAGACCTCACGCCCTTGTTCCCCGACTCCCAGCTGCGCCTCGAGCTGCCGGAGAACCCGACCGAGCGCACCGGTCGCATCATCGATCTCGTGTCGCCGATCGGCAAGGGCCAACGCGGCATGATCGTGTCGCCCCCAAAGGCAGGCAAGACCACGATCATCAAACAGATCGTGTTCGCGATCGAACGCAATCACCCCGAGTGCCACGTGATGGTGCTTCAGGTCGACGAACGGCCCGAAGAGGTCACCGACATGAAGCGCCACGTGCTGCGCGCCGAGGTCGTGTCCAGCACGTTCGACCGGCCCTCCGACGAGCACTGCCATGTGGCCGAGCTCGCCATCGAACGGGCGAAGCGCCTCGTGGAGATGGGCCGCGACGTCGTCGTCATCCTCGACGGGATCACCCGACTGGCCCGTGCCTACAACCTGGCTGCTCCGGCGACAGGCCGGATCATGTCGGGCGGTATCGACGCGGGTGCGTTGTATCCGCCCAAGAAGTTCTTCGGTGCGGCCCGCAACGTCGAAGAGGGTGGCTCACTCACGATTCTTGCGACCGCGCTCGTCGAGACCAACTCGAAGATGGACGAGCACATCTTCGAAGAGTTCAAGGGGACCGGCAACATGGAGCTGCGGCTCGACCGTCGCCTCGCCGACCGCCGGATCTTTCCGGCCATCGATGTGCAGAGTTCGGGAACACGGCACGAGGAATTGTTGTTCGACAGGCACCAGCTGCAACAGGTCTGGAAGCTGCGCCGGGTCCTTTCGGCGCTGGATGCCGACCGTGGTAACGACGGCCCGAGCGGTAAGGGGCTCGAATTGCTCACCGAAAAGCTGCGCACCACCCGCACGAACAGCGAGTTCCTCAACGAGATCTCCAAGGCCCCCGCACCCGCGGTGTGAGGGCTCCCACCCGCCTGCGGGCCTGAATTCCGAGCTACGACTAGGATCGACGATCGCTATGAAGACTGACATTCACCCCGAGTACATCGAGTGCAAGGTCCACTGCTCGTGCGGCAACGAGTTCACGACCCGCTCGACCGAGTCGTCCCTGCGTGTGGAGCTGTGCGCCGAGTGCCACCCCTTCTACACAGGCAAGCAGAAGCTCGTCGACACCGGTGGGCGCGTCGAGCGCTTCCAGAAGCGTTACGCCAAGGCGACCAAGAAGAAGGCCGCGCCGGCCACGACCACCAGCTGAACCGGCCGCGCCCGGCGGCGCTCTGGGCGGTCGCCGCCAGCGTTGTTGCACGGTGTGTGCAAAATACCTACGCTGGCTCGTGTGAGCGCACAACTGGACTGGACCGAAGCCGAACTCCTTGCCACCGCGGAGTTGGCTGAGCCGCTGTTCGCGGGCGGGCGGCGCTGCCACGGCGGCTTCGACGCGTCGGGCACCTACATCTCGCCGCGCACCGCGGGTCGCGTCCCCGCGATCGGCAATTGGCAGGCGAAGCACCGCGCGGTCTTCGGTACCGACATCATCGACGCGCCACTCGCCGACTGGCCGGGTTCGTACCCCAACGTGGCCCAGGGCCGCTTACTGCTGCGCCACGGAGTGACCGCGCCGATCGCGAGCATCCTCACGCGTATCGGCACGGTCGAGGGTTTCGGCGGGTTGATCCGCGTCGTGGGTTGCGGCGAGGTGCAACCACACCTGCACGAACCCATCACGGGCACCGCGCTGGCGCACCTCGAACGCGGCTTGTTCGAAGCACACGCGCGCGATGAGACCGGCCACGGCAACGAACTCGGCCACAAAGAGATGTGGTTTGCGGCGCGCGACATCGCGTTCGACCGTCCGTACTCCGAAGACGAGACGGCCGAGGTGATGGCGCGCATGGGTATTCCCGCCGGCGCGGCCGCCGCACCGTCGCGTGGCCAAGTTGGTAGCGCCGCGCCGCCGCCGGTTGAGCCGCTGTTTGCGCGCGTCGATCAGGGATTCGAATCGATGTTGCGGTTCATGGTCGGGCTCATGTTCATCGAGGTATCGGCGTTCCATACCTTCGCGTGGGCCGAGGCCCTGCTCGACGATCCCGAGTTGTGTGCCGGCGACGGCGAAGCCGCGAACATCATCCGTTACATCAGCGCCGATGAGACGCCACACGTCGAATATCTCCGCACCGCGATCACCGAGGTGCGCGACCGCACCGTGATCGATCGCGACGGCCAGCACATTCCCGGCGCCACGTTCGTGGCGCGCATCTGGGAGCGCGGGATGGCCGAATCGCTGGGCCCGCGCCGGGCGCTGTTCATCGAGGCTACGAACCGCGAGATCGCCCGTGCACTCGAACAGGTTGCGGGTGGGGCCGACATTCTCCAGGAGTTCCACGCGCTCAGCGACATTGCACCGTCGGCTCCCTCCACGCCGAGCGTCGAGGCGCACCAATGAAGTTCGGCGTGTTCTACGAGCATCAGCTCCCGCGGCCGTGGCACGAGCGCAGCGAATATCAACTCATCCAGGACGCGCTCGACCAGGTCGAACTGTGCGACCGGATCGGTATCGACTACGTGTGGGAAGTCGAGCACCATTTTCTCGAGGAGTACTCGCACTCCAGCGCGCCCGAGGTCTTCCTCGCGGCGGCGTCGCAACGCACGAAGCGCATCCGTCTCGGCCACGGGATCGTGCAGACGCCACCTGGCTTCAATCATCCGGCACGAATCGCGGAACGCATCAGCACGCTCGACCTCGTATCGGGCGGGCGCGTCGATTTCGGCACCGGTGAGTCGTCGTCGGAAGCCGAACTCGGCGGCTTCGGTATCGACCCGTTGCGCAAGCGCGAAATGTGGGAGGAAGGTCTGCGCGTCGCGGTGCGTTGCATGTCGGAATCGCCGTTCACCGGACACTCCGGCGAGTTCGTGACGATGCCGCCGCGTGACGTGGTACCCAAGCCCTACCAGCGTCCGCATCCGCCGTTATGGGTGGCGTGCAGCCGCCGTGACACGATCCACCTCGCGGCCCAAAAGGCGATCGGCGCGCTCGCGTTCGCGTTCGTCGACCCCGAAGAGGCGCGCCACTGGGTCGACGACTATTACACGACGCTCGAGACCGAAGGTGTGCCGATCGGCGACGCGGTGAATGCCAACGTGGCGGTCGTGAGTACGTTCATGTGTCACGAAGATGAAGCAGTCGCGCTCGAGCGAGGCCTCGATGGGGCGAACTTCTTCGGTTATTCGCTCGCGCATTACTACGTGTTCGGTCGGCACCGCCCCGGGATCACGAGTGTGTGGGACGAGTACGAGGCGCGTCGCGCCGAGCACGGCTTCGATCCCATCGCCGTCGAGCTGGCCTCACGCAACACCGATGTGCTCGGTGCCAAGGTCGTCGGTGACGGCTTCGGGGGCCTGCGGGGGTCGATCGGGACGCCCGACCAGTTGCGTGAGTACCTCCGGCGTTACGAGGAGTGTGGCGTTGACCAGGTGATCTTCTGTTATCAGTCTGGCAACAACCGCCATGAACACATCATGGAAGCGCTCGAGCTGTTCGGTCGCGACGTGCTGCCAGAGTTCGCCGATCGAGATCCCGCTCACCAGGTGGCGAAGGAGCAGCGGATGCGTCCCGTCGTCGACGCGGTCATGGCCCGCAAACCCGCCGAGGACCACCCGCCGTTGCCCAGCGCCGACTACAGCTATCCGGCGTTCCCGCGCATGATGGCGGACCGGATGGAGAGCGACGAGTTCCACAAGCTGCTGGACGACGTGGCCTCGGGTTCAGCCGAGGGCCAGAGCCTCGTCGAGCAGATGATCAACAACCGCACCTAGCCCAACCACCAGATGCGTCGTTTTTGCCCCCGGTTACGGGGGGAAAAGACACAAAGGGGTTGGGGGGGGGGGTTTGGCGTGGGGGGGGGGGGGGGCCCGGGCG
>JBBREP010000053.1:0-24868 GCA_038202885.1 Acidimicrobiia bacterium
AGCGATGATGACGATCGTTCGAGACGACCACGGTCTTGTTCCCGGCGTCGTCGAGGAGTCCCTGCGCCGTGATGCGCCGGCGCAAATGATGTTTCGGACGGCCACCGAGAGTGTCGACATCGCGGGCGTGACGATCCCGCGAGGAACCCGATGCGTACCCTCGCCTGCGCGTCCGCGGTCACGCAGTACAATCGTTGCTGGTGAGCCGGGAAGTCTGGTCGGCGCTGACTGTCCGCCGAACGCAGAGGCTTCGCCCTTGACTCGTCACATCCGCATTCCCGTCGTGGGCCGCGCCTTGGCACCGGTCGGGAGCGAATTCGTCTCGGTGGAAGCCCTCGGCGGTGCGGTCTTGCTGAGCGCGACGGTCGCCGCGTTTGTGTGGGCCAACGTCGCCGCTAGCTCGTACAACACGCTCTGGGACCATCATCTCACCGTCGGATGGGGACGGTTCGCGATCACCGAGGATCTTCGCCACTGGGTCAACGACGGCCTGATGACGTTGTTCTTCTTCGTCGTCGGCATGGAAATCAAACGCGAGCTCGTGCGCGGCGAGCTGCGGGACCGTCGCAACGCGACGCTCCCGGTGCTGGCGGCGTTCGGTGGGATGGCCGTGCCTGCCCTGCTCTATTTCTTGGTGAACGTGGGCGGGTCGGGGAGTGGCGGATGGGCCATTCCGATGGCGACCGATATCGCGTTCGCGGTCGTCGTGCTTTCGGCCGTGGGCTCGCGCGTCCCGGATGGATTGAAGCTGTTCTTGCTCACGCTGGCGATTGTCGACGACGTTGGAGCGGTCCTGGTGATCGCGTTCTTCTACTCCAAGGGCATCGCACCGGCGTGGCTGTTCGGTGCCGTTGGCGTCGTGCTCGCGATCAAGCTGCTGCAACAGCTCGGTGTTGCGAACCCGGCCTGGTATGTCGTTCCCGGAATCTTCCTCTGGGTGTGTACGCAGCAGTCGGGCATCCACGCCACGATCGCCGGGGTTGTCCTCGGCCTCCTGACACCCGCACAACCGTTCCAGGGCAACGAGGTGATCGACGGCCTCGAGCGGCGGCTCCATCCTTGGTCGAGCTTGCTCGTCGTGCCCGTCTTCGCGCTGGCGAACGCAGGAATGCATCTCGATCGACTGAGTCTCGACCACGCGGCCACGAGCCGGATCACATGGGGCGTGATCGTCGGGCTCGTCATCGGCAAACCGCTCGGCATCGTGATCGCCACGGTCACGGGGGCGCGGTTCGGGCTCGGGCGACTACCGGACGACCTCACGGTCCGTCACGTGGTCGGCGCCGGATTGGTCGCCGGGATCGGCTTCACGGTGTCGCTGTTCGTTGCCGACCTTGCTTCCCACGGCGCAGCCTTGACCGACGCGAAGATCGGGATCATCGCCGCATCAGTCGTGAGTGGAACCGTCGGAGCCACATGGCTCTGGCGCCTCCACTCCTCAACTACGCCGAGTCGGATTCAGCGCTAGATCGGGCCGTGCCGTCTGTAGTGGTCGCGTCGGGCTTCGTATTCGTCGCGCCATCGCGCATACCGGCTTTGAACTCGCTGCTCGCTTGACCGATCGAACGCGCCAGTTTGGGGAGCTTCGCGCCGCCGAACAGCACGAGCACGACCAGCAGGATGATGAGTAGTTCGGGCGGGCCGACGTCCATTTCGCCCTTCCTTTCTAAAGTTTTCCGTGCAGATTCGGGTGACGACGTAATCGTACCGCTGATATTCGCGCCACGACATCGGCGGATTGGCGATGTCACAGTGGCGGGTGTTGCGAGTTCACTCAGTTGCCGTACCACAGCGAGTCGATCACGGATCCGCCGGCGTACCAGAACACGTCACCCTTGTGGTCGCCGTTGAAATCGCCTTGGATCGGCAGGTAGGCGCCGTTCACGAGGACGTGCGGTCCGGGCTGGAGCCCGGCGTGTGCTCCGAACCAGACCGAATCGGCGGCCGGCCCTGGCGCGTACCACAGCACGTCGTCGGAACCATCGCCGTTGAAGTCGCCGACGATCGGGAAGTAGGTGCCGTTGATCGTCGGATGGGATCCGATCGAGAGTCCGCTGGGGCTACCGGTCCACATCGCTTCATCGCCCGGCCCGGCGAGATACCACAAGACGTCTTTGTAGCCGTCGCCGTTGAAGTCCCCCACGACGGGCACGCCGCGTGCCGCGAGCGCGAGGTGCGTCGCGAGGAAACCGCTCGAGCTGCCGTTCCAGAGCGGCTGGACGCTGGCGCTCGGCCCCGCCCACACGATGTCGGCGAAGCCGTCGCCGTTGAAGTCACCCACCGCGGGACGGTACGTGCCGTTGATCACCGGGTCGGGACCGGTCGTAAAGCCGGTCGTCGTGCCGTACCAGAGGTGGTCGGCTGCGCGTCCGGGCGCGTACCAGAGGATGTCAGCGAAGCCGTCGCCGTTGAAGTCGCCGACGAGTGGTCGGTACTCGCCGTTGATCACCGGATGGGCCTGGAGGGCAAAGCCGGTCGCGGTCGCGTACCAGAGCGAGTCTTGGTCGGGCCCGGGTGCGTACCAGAGAATGTCGGTGCTGTGGTCGCCGTTGAAGTCGCCGGCGATCGGCGTATACGTCCCTGCCACCGCGAAGCGCGGGCCGAACCGAAACACCGAATTGCCAGTGGTCGTGGTCGTGCTGGTGACCGTGACGGGCGCCGACTCCTGGTTCGTGGTGCCGCCATCATCGGCGATGCTCAGTGTGACCGTTCGGACGCCCGCGGATGCGTAGATGTGTCGCACGCGCCGGCCCGCGGCAGTGGCGCCGTCACCGAGGGTCCAGAGGTAGCTGATGATGGTGCCGCCGCCGTCGACCGATACTCCTCCGTCGAAAGCGCAATCGTGCTGCACACACTTCCACGTGAACGCGGCGACTGGTGGGAGCTTCTTCGGACTGATCGAGGTGAGCTGTGTGCCCGTCGCGCCCTGGTTGTCGGTGACCGTCAGCCGAACGCCGTAGCTGCCCGCGGTCGCATACGTGTGCGTCGCCTTCGCGCCGGTCGCGGTCGACCCGTCGCCGAAATCCCATGAGTACGACACGACGGTGCCGTCGGAGTCGCTCGATGCGCTGCCGTCGAACGTGCAGGTCAGTTGCGAACATGACTGGCTGAAGCGCGCGACGGGCGGCTGGTTGCCGCCGCCCGTGGTCGGTACCAGCACGTTCTTGGAGAACTCCGACGTGCTGGCGTTGGCATTGGTCGCAGTAGCCGTGACCACCGAACCAGCGGCTCCGCCGGGCAGACTGACTAACGCGACCCCTGAGGAGTCGGCGGCCGCGGAGGCGAGGTAAGTCGCGCCGGAACCGTAGAGACCCGCGGCACGGTCGGCAAGGAATACCTCCACGGTGCACCCGGCGCACGTCGCGGCCGTGATTGACGTCGGTTGGGCGTTGGACAGTGTCGGGGCGAGCATCTTGTCGTTGATGTTGGGATCGGCGTTGGCCGCAGTGTTGACCGCACCGAGCGGGGCCAAGTCGATACCGAGCGCTTGCTGGCCCGTGAGGTTGTTGTCGTGGATCGAGTTCTGCGTGATTCGATTGGCGTTGGTGAGTGATGGCGTTGCATTCGGTGGCTCGAGGCCGTCGGGTCGCAGTTGAATCCCGGTTGCGTTGTAGGCGATTTCGTTGCCGGGCCCAACGGTGTTGCGAACACTGCCGGCTTCGATGTGCACGCCGAACAGCAAGTTGCCGCCCGCCGTGCCGTTCTTCGTCACGCCGACCTTGTTGTTGGCGATCACCGAGTCGTGCACGCCCTTGTCGACGAGGATCCCGCCCCTGACCGCGCCTACCACCACGTTGCCAGTGACGGTGTTGAATCCGGCATCGAGTGGGCACGCCGAGGTTCCGCAGTTCGGGAACCCTTCGAGGTGGATACCCCACTGCTTGTCCGCGGCGTATGTCGGTGCCGCGTTGCCGGTGAGATCGGTGCCGATGAGGTTGTTGATGACCGAGTTGTTGAGCGTGAGCGGGTTGTGCGAGATCTCGACGCCCTCCTGGCTGTTGCCGGACGAGACGTTGCCTTCGCCGGCGTTCGGCCCGCCGATCATCGTGAACTGAGTGCCGGTGTTGATGTCGATCCCGTGTGAAATTGAGCCGCGATTCTGGGTTCCAGTGGGGTCGAGGCCGACGATGTTGTTCTGGATGTTGTTGTACTTCGTCGGCCAGAGATATGTCGCGACACCGATGTGGTCGCAGCCGCTGATCACGTTGCGGCTCGCAGCGCCGGGCGCGCCGATCTGGTTGTGGCTCGCTCCAGCCTGCAACACGATGCAGGTCGACGACGGCACGTAGGTGAATCCCGGGTCGAAATTGCCGTTGGGGAGGAGCCCGATCATGTTGCCGACGATCGTGTTGGAGTTCGAGCTCGACGTGTTGAGCCAGAACGCGCGATTGAAGCCGTGGATGTCGAGCCCACGAAACACGTTGTGGGCGGTCGCCACGACAAATCCATTGAATGAATTCGCTCCGTTTCCGACGATCTCGATCGTATAGACGGCGTTCACGGCCAACGCATCGGTATTCGCGCTTGCGCCTGGTTGGGTGAAGCCATCGATCGTGATGCCGTTCGGATTGTTCAACTGCGGCAGTGCTGGTTGTGGCGCGATCGTGCGCACGCCGCCGCCGGGGATGTTGAAATCGATCTCGACCGGGTCGGCCGAACGGTTTGCTTCCTGGAGCGCGGCTCGCAACGTGCATTCGCCCGAGGTCGCGGTCTCGCAGCTCCCATCGTTGGCGACGTCGGCGCCATCACCGGTGGAATTCACGACGAACGTCGTTGTGATGCCCGGGTTGGCGTGGCCCAGGGCCACGGATGCGGTCCGCGTGCGATCGGGCACCGCAACCTTCCCGGCTACCGTCTGGATATCGGCGATCGTGAAACAACCGTCACCATCGACATCGGTGCCTGGCCGCGGTGCCGAGCATTGGCTGTCGTGGTCCTTCGATACCATCCAGTCGCCCGTGAGCGCGCCGGGATCGCGTGGAGACACGACGCCGTCGGCGTCGATGTCGGTGGACGCCCGGTGGCCATGTTGCTGGTGCCCGAGGGGCGCAGCGGTCGGCGCACGCCACTGTGGGCCCCCCGATCCGACGTGCAGTGTGAGGTCAATTGCCGGTGGTGTCGCGAGCAACGAACCGTCGGCGGCAACGAGGCGAGCCGTGTCGATGCGCAGGTGTACCGCGCCCGGGCGCAAGCCCACGACGTCGATCGCGGCGATCTCGGCCGCGCGCGCGCTTGGGCGCGACGTCGCGCGCGCCCCGCACGCCGTGCCGGTGCACGACCATGCGCCGATCGAAGTCCGATTCGTCAGATCCGCGGTCTGGAGTCCTTGCAAACGCCCACCGGAGGGTGTCCGCGGGGCCCACACGATACGGGCGATCTCCAAGGCCCGGTCGTCGTATCGCAGCGCGCCCTCAAACGCGCCGAGCGTCGGTGCGCCGACCACCGTGACCGACAGACGCGTGATGGCGCCCAACGCCGCCGCGCCCGGACCAGTCACCCGGACCGATGGCTGCCCCACACTGAGAGGAACGCGAGCCGCCCCGAACGCGTCGCTCGGCGCAGCCATCAGCCCAGCGACGATGACGACCGATATCGCTGTGGTCGTTCGCCGGCCACAGCCCCACCGACTCGCGTGATCCGTGCGCATCTCCATACCTTTCGACGACCTTCGGTGCCGCCCCAGGACTCACGGCGGCGCAGTCTCGCGTGCACGTCGGCCCGCGACGGCGCGGGTCGCGGCGTCGGCGCGATGAAATCCAAATTCATCGCGGCGGCGCGGCGCGCCTACCGACACTGGGTGGAGACGCGCTGGGTGGAGACGCGCTCCACCTCGAGCTGGCCGTACGGTGAGCGGCAATGGCGCCGATCGTGAACGGGTGACGGGAGTGCGTTGGACGCGGCCCGCGACCCGGGTCGGTGCCGTGGTCGCGTCCGCCGTCGGTGCAACGGTGCTCGTCGTCGCGATCGACGATTTCCGTTTCGCATACCAGAACGAGGTGCTCAAGGTCTCGCTGGAAACGGCATCGGCGCTCGTCGTCGCACTGGGGTGCTACCTCGTGGCCGGACGGTTCCGCGTCCGGCGCTATCGCAGTGATGGCCTGATCGCATATGGGCTTGGCGTCCTTGCGTTCAGCAACTTGTTGTTGGTGTGGTCACCCGACGCGCCGGACATCCAAGCCGTCGGGTTGCGAATCGCGACATGGATGCCGCTGTTCTGTCAGGTGATCGGCGCGCTCTGCCTCGCGATCGCTGCGTCGGGAGCAGCGAGTGAGCGTGTGACGAATGCTTCGTCGCGGCGTCTCGCCGCGATCGCGGCCGCTCCGATCGTCGGTGCGCTCTTTGTCGCGGCATACGTCAGGCTTCCCGCGGACACGACGAGGCGATTGCCGCTGTCATCGGCTTTGCATCCGCAGTTCAATCGCGAGCCGGTCGTTGCCCTTGTGTATTTGTTTACCGCGGTGGTGTTTGCGTTGGCGGCGATCGGGTTCGTCGCTCGATCGGAGCGCCATCACGATCGATTCGCCGAGTGGCTCGCAGCGGGCTGCGGGCTGAGCGCCGTCGCACGCATCAACTTCGCGTTGTTCCCATCGCTGTTCTCTCGTTGGCTGTACACGGGCGACGTCATCCGGCTTGCCGCATATGTGTGCTGGCTCATTGGCGCGGCGGTGGAGATTGCGTCGTACTGGGAGGGTCTTGCTGCGAGCGCGGTGACGCGAGAGCGGAGTCGGTTGGCGCGCGATCTTCATGATGGGCTTGCGCAGGAGTTGGCCTTCGTTGTGTCGCAACTCCAGTCATTCCCGCCATCCGAAGGCCGATACTCGGTCGCGTCAGCCGCGGATCGGGCCCTCGGCGAAGCGCGGCGCGCGATCGATGCGCTGGCCGATACCGACGACGGGCTCGACTCCGCGTTACGTCGGGCCGTCGAAACCGTGGCGTTGCGCCACCAAGTCGCGATTCGGATCGACGCCGCGGCCGAGATCGACGTCCCTATTGGCGTGCGCGAGGAAGTGGTACGGGTCGGGCGAGAAGCCGTCGCCAACGCGTGTCGTCACGGGCACGCCACGTCGATTGCCGTGAGCCTCACCGAGAGTGCACACGAGTATCGTCTGCGGATCCACGACGATGGGGTTGGCTTCGATCCAGACGCTGAGATCTCGGCGTCGCGGTTCGGGATGCGGTCGATGCGCGAGCGGGCGGAAGCGATCGGCGGCTCGTTGCGTATCGATTCGAAACCAGGTGGCGGCACGACGATCGAAATGATCTGGAGGTGACATCGATGGCCGCGTCACGAGTGGTGATTGCCGATGATCACGCGCCCACTCGGCAACTCGTCCGCGGCAGTCTGGAGGACGCCGGCTTCGAAGTCTGCGCCGATGCGCACGATGCTGCCGGCGCCGTGCGCGCCGTGGTCGAGCACGATGCCGACGTCGCCTTGCTCGATGTGCGAATGCCAGGAGGTGGCATTGCGGCCGCGGCCGAGATCTCGATGGTCCATCCGCGAACGGCGGTGGTCATGCTGACCGTGTCGAATGATGACGCAGATCTCTTCGCTTCGATCACCGCCGGGGCGGTTGGCTACCTGCTGAAAGGCCTGTCGCACGATGAACTGTCCGCCTCGTTGCGGACCGTGCTCGACGGCGAGTCCGTACTCCCTCCGGCATTGGTGCGTCGGGTCCTCGCGGCGTTTCGCGCCAATGCACAGACCGGCGGTCAGACAAAACGGCGGCGTAAGTCCGACGCGCTGACGGTCCGTGAACGCGAAGTCTTGGGGTTGCTCGAAGAAGGCCTCACGACCGCGCAGATGGCCGAGCGGCTCTTCGTTGGCCAAGTCACGATACGAAGCCATATTGCTGCGATCTTGCGCAAGCTCGAAGTTCCTGATCGATCGAGCGCCATCGAGCTTGCTCGCCACGAGGGTGGGACGCGCCGCGAGCGCTACCCACCAGCCCCTGGCGGGTAGCGGATCTGGGCTCCACGGCCGAAACGGGGTGGAGTCGGTCACAGAGTGGGGGGCGTTGAGGCCAATATCAACGGGCGGTGCGTTGTCTTTTCAGCGGGCGTCAGCGATCCTTGTGCTTCACACTGTCGCGAGGCGGTTCGCGGCCTTTTGGGGATGGGAACGAATACTTTGATCTGCACAGCCTCGTCGGGCCGGATTCAGGCCCGACCACGCAGCGTGGTCGGGCGCGCCATCCTCGCTGGCGTCTCCATCGTCACGATCGTGGGCACATCGGTCGCCGGCGCGGTACCGACGGCCACAGCGACGGCGCCACGAACGGCGCTGCACCTCGACGGCCCGAGCCGCGCCGCGGTGGGTCATGTCGTGTCCGTGCAGTTGCTCGCTGACGCGCCGCGCGCCATCGGCGCATTTCAGGCGAACCTCCGCTACGACCATCGCGCGCTCGAAGTCGTGCGCGTGCGATCTCCGAAGACGCTGCCTGGCTCGGGCCGGCTCACGGCCCTCTCGGCCGTCGAGACGCCCGATCGCACCGTGCTCGCCGGTTGGACCTGCGGCGGCCAGGTGTGCGGTGCGGCGTCGGCCGTGGCCCGCCATCACGTACTGCTTGCCACGATCGACATCGAGATGGTGCGTGCCGGCGCAGTCGAGCTGCGGATCGACGGCGCCGTGATCGTCGACCGCGCTGGTGCTGCGATCGGCAACGCGTCGGCGCGCACGGTGCTCGGGAGCGCCAACAATGGTCGTTCGTACCGCGCGCCAGGTCGTTCGACGTTCTCCATCGCGAGCCGGGCCGCTCGCGGCGCACACGCTCGCGTGGACATCAACGGTGACGGGCGGGTGACGCCGCTCGACGTGAGCGCACTCACCGCTGTGTGGGTCCATGGGGCCGAGCTCGGGGCGAACTGCCCGGCGCCCGATCCGGGCACCGACGTCAACGGCGACGGGTGCATGACGATCGCCGATCTACAAACCGTCGCGGGTGCAATCACGTCGACGCCGGTGAGGCCATCGGCGCTGATCGTTCGCGCCGCGGCGATCACGACGTTCACCGTGAACTCGACCGGCGATGGCGCCGATGCGACCGCGAACGGGCTGTGCCAGACCGCAACGGTGGGCGAGTGCACGCTTCGGGCCGCCCTCCAAGAGGCGAATCGGGCCAGTGTGCCGATCAGCATCGCGTTCAACATCCCTGGTGCTGGCATCCGCACGATCGCGCCGGGCACGAGGCTGCCTGCGATGAACAACCCGAACGGCATCACGATCGACGGGTTCACCCAACCCGGTTCGTCGCCAAACACAGACCCGCTTGCCGACAACGCCGTGTACGGCATCGAACTCAAGGGAACGGGCGGCACCGGGATCGACGGGCTGTTCGTGACGCAGGCCAACAATGTGATCCGCGGCCTCAACATGCACGGCTTCAACCGAGCGATATGGGTCTACGGCACGAGCGCCACCAACAATCTTGTCGAAGGCAACATGCTCGGCCTCACGCCGAGCGGTGACTTCGACCCGACATACGCGCTCGTGAACTCTGCGACGTGCATCGTCGTGCAGCAGGGTGCCGCGCACAACCAGATCGGCGCGCCCGGCGACGCGAATCGCAACGTCGTGTCGGGTTGCGACCATCAGGACATCGCCACCTACGACTGGCCGACGCAGTACACGACGATCCAGAACAACATCACCGGACTCGACCCCACTGGCACGCTGCGGCGCGGTGCCAAATCGCATGGCATCGACATCAACACCGGGACCCAACACACCGTGATCGGTGGCCTCGGCGTCGGCGAGCGCAACGTATCGTCGGGCAACGGGCAAGAGGGTGTTGAGATTTCGCACAATCCACTGACGCTCTACAACTCAGTGGTCGGCAACTTCCTGGGAACCGACCTCACCGGGAACAATGCACCGAGCTACGCGGTCAACGGTCAGTGGAGCATGCACCTCGAGGGCTTTCCGAACTGCAACAACGCGGTGTGCCCGCTTGACGCGGGTTTCAACACGGTGACCGACAACGTCATCGTGAACGCAGCCCGCGGCGGATTCCTCGTCGACAAAGGTGTGCACGACTCGTTGATCGCACGGAACAAGATCGGCGTGACGGCCGACGGCAGCCCCGCCGGCAACAAGCTGTTTGGCATGAATATCCAGGCCGGTTCGGTGCGCATCACTGTCGGGCCGGGGAACGAAATCGCGTACAACGACAACGGCCTCCAGATGGAATCCGACGGCGTGGAGCCGCCGAACAGCGCGTCGTCGCTGACGAATCAGAACACGATCACGCAAAACTCGATTCACGACAATGGGGTTGGTGGAATCGTCGCACTCGGCATCGACCTCGCGCCGTTCGGCACAGTGAACACCGTCGCGAACAGCGCGTCGAACGTGAACGACGCGATGATCGCGCCGACCCTGTCGAACCCGACGCCGGTGACCATCGATGCCACGACGTGCGCTGGCTGCGTCGTTGAGGTGTTTCTCGCGAACCAACCCGCCGGGGCATTCGGCTCGGGCGTCACGTATCTCGCGACCGCAACCGCTGACGGGGCTGGCCACGCCACGGTCGCGCTCCCCGACGTCGCCAAGAGTCACACCGTGACTGCGACAGCTACGAACACAGCCGGCAGCACGTCGGAGTTCTCGCGCAATGTGCTGATCCCCGGGTCGACGGCCGGAAACGTTGCGCCCGTGGCGCAGTTCACTCCGACCTGCAACGGCCTCGCGTGCACGTTCGACGCCAGCGCGTCCACAGACTCCGACGGCACCATCGTCAGCTACTCGTGGAACTTCGGTGACGGTACGCCGGTCGCTACGGGCGCCACCGTCCAACACACCTTCGCCACCACGAACAGCTACAGCGTGACGCTGACCGTCACCGACAACGGTGGCGCGGCAACACCTTTGACCACGGCTGTAGCGGTCGTGGATCTACCGCCAACTGCTGCATTCACGGGCAGTTGCTCCTTCTTGGCGTGCACTTTTGACGGCTCGTCGTCGTCGGATCCCGACAACGGGATCAGTACGTACACCTGGAGCTTCGGCGACACCACGTCGGGCGTCGACATGACCCCCACCCACACCTACGCGGTCGCAAACTCGTACACGGTCACCCTGACCGTCGACGACGGCGCCGGTGCCACGTCGACGGTGAGTCAGGTGTTCGCGACGACCGTACCGTCGTCGAGCCTCGTGGCGTCCGACTCGTTCGGTCGGACGGTGGCGTCGGGGTGGGGGAGCGCCGATATCGGGGGTGCCTATGCGCTGGCCACGGCCGCGGCGACCGGCTCGGTTGCCGTGAACGGTGGCGCGGGCGTTGTCCAATTGACTGTCACGCCGAGCGGCCGAGGGTTCTACCTCTCCGGCGTGTCGGTGCTCGACTCCGATTCCACGATCGACGTCTCGACCAACGTGGCACCGACCGGTGGCACGTGGGGCCAAGCGGCGTACCTCACGGCGCGGCGCGTGTCGGCGAACACCGAATACCGCGCCCGTCTCCGGTTCGTTCCCGGCGGCGGCGTCCGCCTCATGTTCGTCAAGACCGTGGGCAACACCACCGAGGTGGCGATCGGGCCTGAGGCGCTCGTCACGGGTCTCGCCTACGTCGCGGGACAGGCGTACACGGTGCGCTTCGACGTCACCGGAACGAACCCCACCACGTTGCAGGCCAAGGTTTGGGTCGCCGGGACGACTGAACCCGCGGCGTGGAAAGTGACCCAGACCGACGGTGAAGCGGCGTTGCAGGCGGCGGGTAACCCCGGTGTGCGCGGGTTCCTCGGCGCGGGCGCGACGAACCAGCCGGCCTGGTCGTTCGACAACCTTGCGGTCACGAACCTCAACGCGGCCAACCTTCCGCCGACGGCTGCGTTCACAGGAAACTGCACGTTCCTCGCCTGCAGTTTCGACGGGTCGTCGTCGTCGGATCCCGACAACGGGATCGCCTCGTACGCCTGGGACTTCGCTGACACCACGTCAGGTTCAGCCATGTTGGTCGATCACACGTACGCGGTCCCCAACTCCTACATGGTCACCTTGACCGTCGACGACGGCAAGGGCGGCAGTGCATCGGTGAGCCACTCGTTCGTGGTGACAGCGCCAGGTCCCACGGTCGTCGCGTCGGACACATTCGGTCGATCGGTGGCATCGGGATGGGGAACTGCGAATGTCGGGGGTGCATACGCAGCAGCAGCGGGTGGTGGCATGGCGGCGGTGAACGGGAGTGCAGGGTCCTTCAAGTTCACGTCTGCCGGCTCGGGCGGCGGCGTGTACCTGCCGTCGGCAACCGCGTTGAACACCGATGTTCTCGTCGATGTGTCGACGAGCGCGGCGCCGACCGGCGGGACGTGGGGACAGGTCGCCTACTTGACGGCCCGTCGTGTCGCTGCGAATACCGAGTACCGCGTACGGCTGCGGTTTGTTCCAGGTGGTGGCGTGAAGCTGTCGTTCGTGAAGACGGTCGCGAGCACGACCGAGGTTGTGATCGGCAGCGAGGCGGCCGTCGTCGGCGTGCCCTACGTGGCCGGCCAGGCGTACTCGCTGCGCTTCGACGTGACCGGCACCAACCCGGCGACATTGCGAGCCAGGGTGTGGGTGGCGGGAACGGCTGAGCCTGCGGCGTGGAACGTGACGCAGACCGACAGCGAGGCATCGCTGCAGGCGGCGGGGAGCCCCGGCGTGCGTGCGTTCCTCGGTGCGAACGCGACGAACCAACCGATCTGGCTCTACGACAATCTCGTGGTGACCGACCTCGGTTGACGCATTGCGCCAGGGCGGGCGAACCGCGTCCGTTTACACCGCAGTGCGCGCCGTGCGGCCCAGACTGATGTAGGCCCAGAGGGCTTGGCCGGCCAGGGCGAGCGTGACGCCGATGAACAGCGGGTGGATCTTCGCCGCGATGCCGAGGATCACGATGATCCCGGGCACGAACCAGAACCAGAACAGCCGGATCCACGGGCGAGCGACCTGATGACGCGCGTAGGCAACGGCGAGCGACGCAAGGTGCGGCTCGTCGATCGAGCGGCCCATTCTCACGAGCCGACGCAGATGCGAGCGCTCGCGTCGTTCGAGGCGGTTCCACGCCTCAGCGAACGCGGCTTCGTCGGTGATTGCGTCAGATGAGGTCGATTCGTAGGTGTCGGGCATAGCCAGATCGTCGCGCACGCGGGTCGCTCGAGGAAGGCCTGGGCGGAGCGTTGTAACGAACCGTTCACGAACGAAGCGCGGCTCAAGAGTGTCCGTCAGCATCCAGTCATGTTATTGATCGCTGACCGAAACACTGTGATCACTTCACCGTAACTGTTGCTGCGTACGTTGCCCCGGACCAGTTCGAAAACCTCAGGGGAGGCAAGCAGTGCGACATCGGAGATTGATGGGCATAATCACGTTGACGGGAATCGTCGGCGTGGTTGTGGCGCTATCGGCGAGCGGTGCTTGGGCCAGCTCGACCGACGCGCTTCCCGACCCAGCTACCAAACTCACCCATACTGACATTTCCTTGAACATGCTGTGGGTCGTGATCGGCGCGGTGCTGGTCATCTTCATGCAGGCCGGTTTCGCACTCGTGGAGACTGGCTTCTGTCGCGCGAAACATGCGGCGCACGTGGTGTCGACGAACTTCGCCATCTTCGGGCTCGGTTTCGTTGCCTTCTACTGCGTCGGTTTCTCGTTCATGTTCGGCGGCTTCACCGCGCCGGTCATGGGCGTGAACAAGCCGGTAGGCGAAGCGCTCATCGGATCGGGCAACTGGGTGTTCCTGTGGAAGGGAGGGTTCTTCCTCCAAGGGCATGGCTACGACGTTGCGATCGCGGCGCTGTTCCTCTACATGGTGGCGTTCATGGACACCACCGCCACGATCCCGACCGGCGCGATGGCCGAACGTTGGAAGTGGTCCGCGTTCGTCGGGTGGGGCTTGTTCTGCGGCGCCATCTACTACCCGCTGTTCGGCGCATGGACATGGGGGGGCGGCTGGCTCGCGAAGCTTGGTGAGACAGCAAGTATGGGCCACGGTTATGTGGACTTCGCCGGATCCGGCGTGGTGCACATGATGGGAGGCGTTGCCGGTTTGGCCGGCGCGATGATCCTCGGGCCTCGGATCGGGAAATTTGGGCCCGACGGCAAGCCTCGGGTACTTGCCGCGCACCACATTCCGATGGCGATGCTCGGTACGTTCATCCTGCTGTTCGGTTGGTTCGGCTTCAACGCCGCCTCGACGTTCGCGGCTACCGACCACCGGTTTGCCATCGTGGCTGCCAACACGGCCATCGCGGCGGCGTTCGGCGCCGTGATCGCGATGTTCTGGGTGCAGTTCCGAGGGCCTGATCACAAGCCCGATCCGGGCATGATGGTCAACGGCATGCTCGCCGGACTCGTGGCGATCACCGCCCCGTGTGCGTTCGTGCAGCCGTATGCGGCCGCTGTGATCGGAACCATCGCTGCGGTTGTGGTGGTCGAGTCCGTGTGGTTCTTCGAAAAGCGCGGCATCGACGACCCGGTCGGTGCGATCTCAGTGCACGGTGTCTGCGGTGCCTGGGGCGTGCTCGCAGTCGGTCTGTTCGCCGACGGCTCGTACGGCGTTGGTTGGAATGGCACTGGCGCCGACAGCAAGTTCGGTGTGAGCGGTCTGTTGTATGGACATGGTGGAGGTGGTCAGCTCGCCGCACAGGCAGTAGGTACCGCGACCATCCTGTTCGTCATGGGCGGCATGGCCTACGCCTTCTTCTTCATCCAGAACAAGCTGATGAAGGGTGGCATCCGCCCGACGCGGGAGATCGAGCTCGAGGGCGTCGACCTCCCCGAGATGGGTGTGCTGGCGTACCCCGAGTTCTACGGGTCGTCGCGCCACGTCCAGATGCCCGATCACGACGCACTCGTCGAGCTTCCCGAACCCGTCCCGGCGGGCCAGGAGCACTCTCGCTGAGAGCCCGTAGTGTGCTTGGTCCGGGGGCGCGCCGCGCCCCCGGACCCACACATGCGTACCTCAGATTCCTTATGCACGCTTCGAACGTGTTTGCCACCGCGCAGGATGATGTTGTCGTGTTGCGCTGGCCCGAACAGAGCGATGACGCGGCGCGCTTGACTCGCCTCGATCGCCCGCACCTGCTCCTCGTCGAGCCCGGGGCCGCCCCGCCCCAGATCCGAGGGTGTCTGGCCGACTGGATTCGACTCCCGGCCGACGACGCCGATGTGCGGGCGCGCCTTGTTGCGCTCGCCGACCGAGCGACTCGGCACCCAACCGTGCCCCAGATCGACTTCTTCGGCGTCGTGCAGCACCACGGCCTGCGCGTGCAGCTTTCACCAGTCGACGAGAACATCGCCAAGCTGTTGATCGGATCGTTCGGCGATGTCGTGCCGGCCGCCGAGATCCTCGCCCAGGTGTGGGCGGCGTCTGACGCACAGCCCAAACTGAGGGTCCACATCTCAGGATTGCGCAAACGGCTCGCACCGCTGGGGCTCGAGATCTCGGTGATCAGGAACGTCGGCTACCGCATGCACGCCACCGACGAGCCGGCGACGCGCCGGACCGACGACGGCCAGTAGACGCGCATGGACGTCAATCGAATTCTGCTCGACATTCTGATTGTGCTGCTCGCGGCCAAGGTCGCCGCCGAGCTCGCTGACCGCGTGAACGTGCCCGCGGTCGTTGGTGAAATCGCGGCTGGTGTGCTCATCGGACCGTCGGTCCTCGGGTGGGTGCACGGCAGCGAAGCGCTGTCAACGCTTGCCGAACTCGGCGTGATCCTGTTGTTGCTCGAGGTCGGACTCGAGATGGATCTCGGCGAGTTGAGCAGTGTGGGTCGCGCCGCCTTGTCGGTCGCAATCGTGGGTGTTGCCGTGCCGTTCCTCACGGGTGCCCTGGCCGGCCTCGCGATGGGAATGAATGGCAAGGAAGCAGTCTTTGTTGGTGCCGCGCTCACGGCGACGAGCGTGGGTATCACCGCGCGCGTGTTCGGCGACCTACGTGCACTCGCAACGGTGGAAGCGCGCACTGTGCTCGGAGCGGCCGTCGCCGACGACATTCTCGGCCTTGTCATTCTCACCGTCGTCGTGCGCGTCGTGACGCAGGGTTCGGTATCGGCGTGGGGAGTGATCTCGGTCGTGCTCGTGGCCGTCGGGTTTGTGGTGCTGACCACTGCGATCGGTGTGCGGTTCGTACCGCCGCTCTTCGCGCTCGTTCGTCGGCACAGTCGCTCGGCCGGAACGCTCGTGGCCATCGCGTTGGCGTTCACGCTCGCGGTGTCGGAGTTGGCCCACGCGGCCAAGTTGGCGCCCATCGTCGGCGCATTCGTCGCCGGGCTGGCGCTGGCCCGAAGTTCAGCGTCGGGACGGGTGCGGCGCGAACTTGCGCCGGTCGCGCACTTGTTGGTGCCGGTCTTCTTCCTCCAGATCGGCATCGATGCCCAGGTCGACCAGTTCGCTCGACCGGCGGTGTTCGGCACCGCCGCGGTGTTGCTCGTGGTTGCCATCTTGGGCAAGCTCGTTTCGGCCGTCGGCTTGGCCGGCTCGCCCGGCGATCGGTTGCTCGTCGGCATCGGGATGATTCCACGCGGTGAGGTCGGCCTCATCTTCGCGACGCTCGGGTTGAAGCAAGGCGTCTTTGGCCAAGACATCTATGCGTCGCTGTTGCTGGTCGTGCTGGTCACAACCGTTGCGACACCGCCGGCGTTGCGGTGGCGATTGCTCGCGTTGCGCGCCAAGCGGGCCGGGAGCGACGCGGTGGCGTCGACTGCCGGCGTCGGCTTGGCGCGCCTCGACGACGACGGTGTGGTCGTGCTCGACGCCGAACCCATCGCGAACGACGCACTCGTGGTCGCGATCCGGGCCGCGCGCTTGAGTGCTGGTCACCGGCCCAGCCCAGAGCTGCTCGAGTGGCTCGACAACTTCCCGCCCGGACCGCGACGGTGGGATGACGGGGCGCGCGGCGAGCTGTTCGCGCTGCTTCGTGAAGGCGACGCCCGGTCGTGGCGGATGCTCACGGCCTCGTCGGTGCTCCAGCAGGCGCTTCCCGAACTCGACGACGCGCTCGAGCAACGCCAGCACGCCCTCGACGTCGATCCGTTGTCGGCCTTGCGTTTCGAACGCCTCGCGCGGGTGTGTGAACTCCTCGACCTCGAGTTCGAGCTCGAACCCAAGTACGTGCACGCCGTGCTCCTAGCCGCCCTTGCCCTCGACGCGTGCGACGACGACACCGACGCCGGTGTCGGCGTGGCGCGCCGTACGGCGCAACGACTCGACCTCGGCGTGCACACCGAGGAAGCGGTGACGTCGTTGGTGACCGATGCCGTTCTGTTGCGCGCGGCGGCTCGGCGCCTTGATGCGTTGTGGGAGGAGTCCGTCCTGCAGATCGCGGTGCATCTGGGTTCGGTCGAACAACTCGACGCCTTGTATCTGCTGACGCGGGCCGATGATGAGGATGGCCGTATCGACCGTGAGCGACTCGCGGCGCTCTACCAACTTGTTCGGGCCGCCCTCGACCCGTCCGAAATCGGTGGGCGCGAAGTTGCCAACGAAGTCGAACGCCGACGAGCGCGAGCGCAGGAACTGGTCGTTGACGAAACGCTTCGTGCCCGACTGGCCGCGGCGCCGCGCGCCTACGTGCTCACGCAGAGGCCCAGCGACTTAGCCCGACACGCTGGTATGTGCGAGCCGCCGCCCGGGCCGGATGAAATTCGCGTTGTGGTCCGAGCAACTGGGGGTCGTGCTCGCGTTGAGGTGGTCGCGCGCGACCGGGTCGGTCTCCTCGCACGGTTTACCCAAGTTCTGTCGGACGCAGGCTTTTCGGTGACCCAAGCAGTCGCAACCACGTGGGGTGATGGCACCGCCCTCGGGTGCTACGAGCTCGATCCGGCAGACCTGCCTTCGCCAGACACGGTCAGAGCCGCGCTCGTGACGGCGCTCGACTCCCCACTCGAAGCCAAGCCTGTCAGTGATGTGGCGCTGGCCTTCGACGACGAAAGCTCACCATGGCATACGCGCTGCACGGTGACGGCGCTCGACCGACCCGGGCTACTCCACGCGCTCGCGGCGGCGTTCGCAGTCGCTGAGGTGAGCGTGCATGCGGCGCGCATCACGACCGACGGTCCTCGCGTCACCGACTACTTCGACCTCACGGATCGCCACGGCGCCAAGCTGGACGATCGGGTCAAAGCGACCGTGGTTGAGGCCGTCCTGCATGGGGGACGCCCGCGCAAGCGCATGCTTTCGAGGCTGCGCCGCAACGTCGTGGTCTTGTAGCGCCCACTACCCCGACGCCGCACAGCCCCTGAGGCACCGTCGAACTCAAAAGCGCTCATGCTGGCGTTCGTCTGGGTCGATGACGCTACGAGGACACCTGGGCTGGTCCCAACGTCAGGACACCACATCAGCAATGCAACCCGTGCCAACGCGAAAGTCGTCACCGATCTGGACGACATCATCCGTCACGAGCTCGTGTGCTCGGTCTACCAGCCCATCGTTGAGCTTGACTCAGGAGACACCGTTGCGTTCGAGGCGCTGGCCCGCGGGCCCGCCGGCAGCGGCCTCGAGACACCTGACGCGTTGTTCGGCGCAGCAGCACTCGCCGGGCGAACGCGTGAGCTCGACTGGGAGTGCCAGCGGGCGGCACTGACGGGTGCCCTCTACGCCGAACTTGGCCGCGACACACGTCTGTTCGTCAACGTCGAACCGGGAGCGCTCGACAACGAGCGTCCGCGATCGGTCGCGGCAGCGTTCGCTCGAGCGGAGCAGACGCTCGGAGTCGTACTGGAAGTGAGTGAGCGCGCCGTACTGCAGCGCCCCAAACAGTTGCTCGATCTCGTGCGTCGAGCGCGTGCCAACGGCTGGGGGATTGCGCTCGATGATGTCGGTGTGAATCCCGAGAGCCTGAGCCTGATGCCGTTCATCGATCCCGACGTCATCAAGCTCGACATCTCGGTGGTGCAGGAGTCACCGACCGCTGAGACGGGACGCCTCCTCAACGCGGTCTTCGCACAAAGCGAGCGTTCCGGGGCAGCAATCCTGGCCGAAGGCATCGAGACCGAGGCCCACGCGACGCTTGCCCGCTCGATGGGTGCGACGCTCGGGCAAGGTTGGCTCTACGGACGACCCGGTCCGGTACTTGCGCGCCGACCTGACCGCGGCACCGGAGTTGTCGTCAGCCGCGCGCCGACCGACGCCGTCCCCGAGACGCCGTTCGATCTCGTCGAGTACGCCGGAGCGCCGCTGGTCGCCACGAAACGGCTCCTCCTGGCGATCTCGCACGACCTCGAGAATCAAGCGCTCCGCTCGGCCGGCGACGGGCCTGTAATCCTTGGTGCGTTTCAAACCGCGCCCCGCTTCACGAGCGCGACGCGACGCCGTTATGAACGCCTCGCGGCGTCATGCGTGTTTGTCGGCGCGATCGGGTTCGGCCTCGACGCCACGCCGGCCCCCGGCGTGCGTGGTGGCTCATTTGCACCCGATGATCGACTCGCGGGCGAATGGACGGTCACAGTGCTTACCCCGCACCACGCGTCGGCACTGATCGCTCGCGACCTCGGTGACGACGGACCCGATGCGGATCGTCGCTACGAGTACGCGATCGCGCACGATCGCGTGATCGTCGCCCTCGCGGCCCGCTCGCTGCTGTATCGCATCATCGCAACGCCGTAGTTGCGTCGCTGCTTGTGTGACGGCGAGGCGTGTGCCCAGGCGTTCAGCCGCGGTGGACTCGCACATGGCCATGGAGTGGGATACGGCGACCGGTCAACGTCGTCGGCCGGATGCGCAACCATGTCGAATGCGGCCCTGGACACCATGGTCCGAGCGGCAGGTGTTCGAGATGCTCGACCTCGGCGCGGTCGCGGACTTCCTCGGCCACGCCAGTCGCCAACACGCTCCAACCGGTGTGATACACCGCGTCGGAGCCATCGCACTCGAACGCGACCGGGCCGTTGCGCGCGCCGTGCAGCTTGGTGCCGACATCGGTGCGCAGCACGATTGTATTTCCGTCCACGGTGAAGTTCACGGGAAAGATCAACGGTTGGCCGTCGAGGACGACCGCGAGGCGCCCGAGCGCGCTGCGCTCGAGCAGACCGAAGCACTCGTGATCGTCAAGCACTTCGAGTCCGGTCGTGGGATCGACCTGTGGGTTCATCAGCAACCTCCATTCGTGATGATGGTGCCCGCGGCACCGGCGAGGATGGCTTGCGTGTCGCCCAGCGCGCCGATCGCACCAGTCTTACCGGTGGCCTCCACGAAACCGCATGCCGCGTCGACCTTGGGTCCCATCGAACCCGCAGGGAACCGCAGGCCCGCTAACTCGGCAGGTGTCGTGTGCCGGATCGGGCGGGCACTGGGGAGTCCGTGGTCAATCTCGACCGCGGGTACGTCGGTGAGCAGTAACAGCACGTCGGCATTGAGCGCGATCGCGAGCAATGCCGCGGTCGCGTCCTTGTCGACGACAGCCTCAACGCCGTGGCGCGCACCGCCGGTGTCCTCGACGACGGGAACGCCGCCGCCACCAGCGCACACCACGACCACATGCAGAGCGACGAGCCGAGCAATGAGGTCAGCCTCGATGAGGCGCTGGGGAGCAGGTGACGGCACGACCCGGCGCCACTTGTCTCCGTCGAGCGCAATGGTCCAGCCTCGGGCGATTGCGAGCCGCTGCGCCTGATCGTGGCCGTAGACGGCGCCGACGAACTTGGTCGGTGTCGCGAACGCAGGATCGTCCACCGAGACAAGCGTCTGGGTGATGAGACCTGCGACATCGCGGTCGGCCAGCGCGTTCTGCAGCGCCTGCACCAACCAGTAGCCAATCATGCCTTGGGTCTGTGCGCCGAGCACATCCAGCGGATAGGGACGCGTCAACGTCGTGTCGTCCGCGCTTTCGATTGCGAGGAGGCCGACTTGCGGCCCGTTGCCGTGCGTCACGACAAGATCGTGCACTCGAGCGACCGGTGCCAGCGCTTCGACGGCCGCATCGATGTGGTGTTGTTGCAGATCCGCGTCTGGCGGGTCGCCGCGCAACAGCAGGGCGTTGCCTCCGAGCGCGACGACGATGCGCATGGTCAATCGGCGAGAGTCGCGACGAGCACGGCCTTGATGGTGTGCATGCGGTTCTCGGCCTGGTCGAACACGATCGAGTGACGCGATTCGAACACGTCGTCGGTCACTTCGAGCCCGTCGAGGGCCGTCTGGCGATAGAGCTTCTCGCCCAGATCGGTGTCGCGATTGTGGAGCGCGGGCAAGCAATGCATGAAGGCGACGTCGGGGTTTCCTGTGAGCCTGAGGACTTCGGCATTCACCTGGTACGGCAGCAGCAATCTGATCCGCTCGCCCCACGTATCGGGCGGTTCACCCATCGATACCCACAC
Source organism: Acidimicrobiia bacterium (assembly GCA_038202885.1). GTDB lineage: Bacteria > Actinomycetota > Acidimicrobiia > IMCC26256 > PALSA-610 > JBBREP01. Next base: position 21,292 of record JBBREP010000053.1, read on the forward strand.
GTCGGTGTACACGAAGTCAACGCCGGCCACGGCGGTTCCGATGTCCGTGGTGACAAGGACCTTGGCCGTGGTCTCGTCTGCGATCTTGTCGGCGGTGTTGCGCAGCGCATCGTCGGGCCACAGGCTCGGTGGGGCTGCGATGCGAACGTCCATACCGAGGAGCGCTCCGGTGACGAGCAAGGATCGGGCGGTGTTGTTGCGGGCGTCGCCGAGGTAGCAGTACGAGATCTCGTGCAGCGACTTTGCCGAGTGCTCGCGCATCGTCAACATGTCGGCGAGCATCTGCGTGGGATGCCATTGGTCGGTGAGTCCGTTCCACACCGGCACGCCAGCGTAACGACCGAGCGCTTCGACCCGCTCCTGGTCGAAACCGCGATATTCGATCCCGTCATACATGCGCCCGAGGACGCGCGCGGTGTCCTGGATGGTTTCCTTCTTGCCGAGTTGCGACCCGTCAGGACCGAGATACGTGACGTGTGCGCCTTGGTCGTATGAGGCCACTTCGAACGCGCATCGCGTGCGCGTCGAGGCCTTCTCGAAGATCAACGCGATGTTGCGGCCCGTGAGGCGCGGTTGCTCGCTACCGGCGCGCTTGGCCGCTTTCAGCTCCGACGCGAGGTCCAACAGCGCGACGATCTCGTCGCCCGTGAAATCGAGTTCCTTCAAAAAGTTGCGGCCACGCAGGTCTGTACTGGTCATGGCTCACGCCGGATCGCGGCTGATCGGACACGTCATGCAGCGCGGACCGCCACGCCCTCGACCGAGTTCGCTGCCGCGCACACTCACTACTTCGATCCCGTGGCGGCGCAGCATCGTGTTCGTCGTGACGTTGCGCTCGTAGCCGAAGACGACCCCGGGGGCGACGGCGAGGAAGTTGGTGCCGTCGTCCCACTGTTCGCGCTCGGCCGCACGAATGTCCTCGTCGGCCTTGAGCACGGTGACCTTGTCGACTTCGAGCGCCGCGGCGATGGCCGGCCACAAGTCGGCGTTCTGCGCGACGCGCAAGCCGTGTGAAGCCTTGCCCCCCGGGCCTTGACCGTCGGTCACGGTCCAGGAACGGAGATGGTGGTCGAGATACGGATAGACGACGAAGGTGTCGCGATCGACCATGCTCATGAGTGTGTCGAGGTGCATGAAGGCGTGCGACCGGGGCAACTCGATGGCAAGAATGCGCTCGGCCGCGCCGCGATCGAACAGCGCCCGCGCGAGGATCTCGACGCCCATGGGAGTGGTGCGCTCACCCATGCCGATCAGCACGGTGCCATGTCCGATCACGTGGACGTCGCCGCCCTCGATCGTCGCAGGAAGGTGGTTGTGATCGTCACCTCCGTACCAGATGTCAAAGTTCTTGTCGGCGAAGAGTGGGTGGTGGCGATAGATCGCCCGGCTGTGCAGCGTCTCGCGCTGACGAGCCGGCTTGGCCATCGGGTTGATCGACACGCCGCCGTAAACCCAGCACGAGTTGTCGCGCTGGAACAGGTGGTTCGGTAAGGGCGGCAGGACGAAGTCGTCGGCGTTGAGCATGCTCCACGTGAGGCTGTGCACGTGCGCGGGATGCAGGTCGGCCTTGAGCACCCCACCGATCAGATATTCGACGAGTGTGTGCGCGTCGGCGTCGTCGAACAGCTTGCGTAGCGGCCCGACGAGCGCAGGCCCGACGACTTCGGGCGTGCACACGTGGTCGAGGACGTAGGTCCGACCCTCAGGTAGCTCGACCGTTTGCGCGAGCAGATCACCGAAGTAGTGCACCTGCACGCCCTTGTCGCGCAGCGAGTCAGCGAACGCGTCGTGTTCTTCGCGAGCGCGCTTGGCCCACATGATGTCGTCGAACAGCAGATCCTTGATGTTGTTCGGCGTGAGGCGGGTGAGCTCCAAGCCGGGACGATGCAGGATCGCTTGGCGAAGCTGTCCTACCTCCGAGTGCACGCCGAGCGTCGTGGTCATCGCGTGATCTCCCTCAACCGAACGGACAGGCAGGTAACGCAGCCTTCGAGCTTTTCGAACTCGCTGATGTCAACAATCACGGGCTCGTAGCCGAGTTCGGTGAACAGTTCGGCGCTGCGCGGGCAGTCGGCCGCCATGAGCAGCTTCGCGCCGCCGAGCAGCACGACGTGGGCGCCCGACTCCTCGGGTACCGACACGAAGCGTGCAAACACCGAAGGGTCATCGACGAGCGGTGGATACCCGATGATCGCACCGTCGGGGAGCGCCGTGACGGCCGACTTCAGGTGGAGAACCTTGGTCAGCGGCACCGCGACGACGGTCGCGCCCAGCGGTTCGAGGATCACGCGCAGCTGGCGGATTCCCTCGGCGTTGGTGCGCCCACCGCGCCCGACGTACACAAGCTCACCAACCTTGAGCACGTCGCCTCCATCGAGCGTGCCCGGTGCGTGGATGCGGTTGATCGAGCAGCCGAGGTCTTCGACGACCTTTTCGACATCGAAGATCTCGGGTTTGCGAGAGTCGGCACCGGGCCGGGTGATCACGGCGACGTTCTTGAACATCACCACCGTGTCTTCGATGAACACGGCATCGGGGCAGTCATCGGCCGGCGGCACTTCGACGGTGTGCCAACCGGCGCCCTCCATCGCCTCGACATAGCGCTCCCACTGCGCGCAGGCGAGGCGATGGTCGACCGCGACGCGGTCGATGTGGGTGACCAGGCCATCGATCAGCCTCGGGCCGGGGCGCCGGATCAGTGCGGTTCCGATGTGCATGACCAGCTACTTCGCCTCGATGAGGTTGGCGGCAGTCTGTTCGTCGGTGAGTTCGACGGGCTCGGCCACCTGGCCGAGGCGTTCCCGACGAGCTTTCAAGAAGGCGTACAGGGGGATACCGACAAGGAAGAGCACCATGGCCTGGTACACGGCTTGGTAGCCGGAGGCGAAGGTGACCCAGAGCGAGAACAGCAGGCTCGTCACCGAGATGGAGAGGTCACGGGCCAACACCCATCCCTGCACCTTGCGGCGCCGGGATACGAGGTACGACAACTGCGCGCAGGCCGACAGGAAGTAAGGGATGGCCACGGTCACGACCGACAGGTACACGAGATACGTGAACACCTTCAACCCGGTCTTGCCGCTGTAGCTCCAACCCATCAGTACCGAAGCGACGATCGTCGACACGATGATGCCGAACCACGGCACGTTGTTCTTGTTCACCTTGGCGAATGCGTTGAGAAAAAGCCCGTCCTTGGCCGCGGCGTACGGCATCTCCGCGGTGACGAGTGTCCAACCGTTGAGCGCACCGATACCCGAGATCACCGCCGTGAGCGCAATGACTTTCCCGATCCATCCGGCGCTGCCGAAGATCGTGTGGAAGGCAGCTACGAACGGCGCACCGTCGTCCACGAGCTTGTCGTGAGGCACGAGACCCATGACCGCTGCGGTCACCAAGACGTAGAGCAGGCCGCTGGCCGCAGTGCCGTAGACCGACGCGCGCCCGACGTTGCGACGGGGGTTCTTGACTCGACCGGCCGCGATCGACGCGCACTCGACGCCGATGAACGAGAAGAGCGCTACGCCCGATGCGATGCCGATGCCGTCGTAGAGGCTGCCGCCCGAAGCGTTGAACGGTC
>JBBREP010000054.1:0-24461 GCA_038202885.1 Acidimicrobiia bacterium
GTGGCTGTCGACGCAGGCGATCGACGTGGTGCGCGTCACGTCAACGACATGGCGATCCACTACCTGTCGCCCGCTCGTATCGGTCCGGTCCGGGCCGTCGGAACCGTGCTCGGGGAACGGCCCGACGGGGTCGTGACGCGCGTCGAGATTTTCGATGACGGCGCCGATGCGCGCACCGTCGCGTTCGCGATCGTGACCGTCGGCAGCAGGTAACGATCGCCGAGGGCGAGCGGTCAGGCGCTGGGTCGTCGTAACAAGTATTGGTGCCCGGCGCGCCACTCGAAGGCGAGGGCCCCTGTAGCCACCATTTCATCGACGGCCCGGGTCACGCCGGGGTGATTCGGGTGGTCGTAGTCGTCGCCGGCAACGATGCCACCGGGTCGGACCTTGTCGATGTAGGTGGCGAGATCCGCCTGCACGCCTTGGTAGGAGTGGTCTCCGTCGATGTAGATCCAGTCGAAGTAGTTGGCGTCGAACTCTGGCGCGAGTTCGATCGAACCACTGCGATGCAGTCGCACGACGTCGCGTGTGATGTCAGCCTGGAATCGGCGAGCGACATCGTCGTAGATCGTGTCCATGTCGGCCTGATTCTGGGCGACAAGCCCGCCGTACAGGGAGCCGGGCCGGGCCGGGACGAAGCGCCATGGGTCGATGAGGTGCAGCCGACTCGGCGCCAGCGCGCGCAGCAGGTCAGCCGCGAAATCGCCCTTCCACACACCGATCTCGGCACCGACGGCGTTGCGCGGTAAGCGCCGCAGCAACAGTTCGCGTGGCGGCAGCCGCACCCCGATCAAGCGGCGAATCGGGAGCGTGAGCTCCGACAGCGTGCGGCGCAGCGAAGCCATCAGCTTGCGAGGCTGACCGAGCCAACCTTCGTGTTGGCCTTGGCTTCGTGCGCACCGGTGGGCTCGGCGGTCGAAGCAGTCGCGGCCCGGCTGGGCGTGGCTTCGGGCCGGTGACGAGGATCGACGAACACAAGGCCGTGCAGCAACGACCGCGCCAGTGACGGCGACTCGTCGGCTTCTTCGACCGTGAGGCCATCGGTGGCGGTCACGAACCCAGCACCAGCGCGGGCCTCACAATGGAGTTCGGCGACACCGTTGCCCTTGTCGACGTGCTCGGCCTTGGCGACCAGGCTGTCGGGGATGCGCAGTAGCACGGCGGGTTCGGGGAGCCAGAGGTACCAGGCGGCCGGCGAGGCTCCAAGCGCGATGCGCATGCCTTCGGTGGTGCGGGCGGGGGTCCAACGGATCAGCCGCACTTCGACGGGATCGGCGAGCATGGCCGCGAAGCGAGCGACCTTGGTGACGCCGTCGGTGGTGCCGGTACGAGCCAGCGCCTCGCGGCGCGCCTTGGCTTCACCGGCGAGTCGCGAGCCAATCCGGTCGAGCACGCGGAAGCGCAGCAGCACTGCGACGATGGCCAGACCAAGCGCTCCAACGCCGAACCAGGCTGCCCTGGGAACCGTCGCGAGCAGCGCCCCGACGGTCGCCGTTCGTACCGAGGCCATCATCGGGCCGACTGTGGCTGACCAGGCCATCCCTGCTCCTTGCGTGCGACGGCGCATCGTAACGGCGTGCGCGCCGCAAGTGGGGGATAGCGCGGGCCTATGCCTCAGCGATCCGTGCGACGGCGTCGAGGAGGCGACCAACGTCGTCGGAGTTCACGTAGCGCACGATGCCGGCGCGGATCACACCGCCGGTGTCGGCGACCCCGAGCCGTGCCGCGACCTCGGTGGCGTAGCTGTCACCGCTCCACACCGCGATGTGTTCTCCGGCGAGCGCCCGGGCGACCTCGTCGGGATGATGCCCGTCGATGAGGAACGAGACGGTTGGCGTGCGCGCGTCGATGTCGGTCGGCCCGAGGATCCGCACGCCGTCGATGGCGCGCAAACCTTCGAGCAGCGGCGCGAAGCATGCCCGTTCGTAGGCCGCGATTTCGGCGCCATGGGCGATCATCATCTCGGCCGCGGCGCCGAGCCCGGCGATTGCCTCGTAGCTCGCGGTGCCGGTCTCGAATTTGCGCACGCCCTCGTTCGACGACGGACGCACCTTGTACGCCGCGATGCGCGCCGCCAGTTCGGGTTCGACCCACATCAACGCGGCGTGGGGCCCGTACCACTTGTACGAACTCGTCACGAGCGCGTCGCAGCCAAGCGCAGCCACGTCGAGGCGCTGGTGTGGCGCGAGGTGTACGGCATCGACGAACACGCGCGCGCCGGCCGCGTGGGCGAGCTCGATGATCGCGGGAAGGTCCGGCATCGTGCCGAGCAGGTTCGACGCGCCTGTGACTGCCACCCAACGCGTCCGTTCGTTGAGGAGCGCGCCGACGGTGGCGGGATCGAGGAGTCCGGTGTCGGCGTCAAAGTCGGCGAGCACGAGTTCCGCGCCCCGGTCGTCAGCCGCGGCGCGCCACGTCGAGACGTTGGCATCATGGTCGAGACGAGTACCGACGATCCGATCACCCGCCTTCCATTCGCGCGCCAACGCCCGCGTGAACGCGAACGTCATAGTGGTCATGTTCGGTCCGAACCACACGCTGTCGCTTGGTGCGCCGAGAAACTGTGTCGCCGTGGCGCGCGTCGCAGCCATGAGCGCGTCGGTGGCAATGCTGGCCGCAAAGTACCCGCCGCCGTTGGCGTTGTCGCCGCCGGCCGACCATGCGCGCATGGCGTCGATCGCGGTGGTGTGCATCTGCGTGCCGGCGGGGCCGTCGAATCGGGCCCACTCGCCCCGTGCGCCAGGAAACTGCGCGAGCACTGCATCTTCTGCATCATCGGGAGGCGCGTCGATCGACATCGCCGCAGTCTCGCGCACCCCCCGATGCGTCGTTTGGGGGTCATGTAGACCCCCGAAACGACGCATCGGGTGTACGGCGACGGGTGAGTGGGTGGTGGGTGGGTGTTAGTCGTCGTCGCCGGGGCGGCGGCGTTGTTGTTTGGTCTTGCTGTGCGCGCGTTTGTGCTCGACCCGGCGGTGCTGCGAGGAGCGGGTGGGCTTGGTGGGCCGGCGCAACACGGTGTCGCGCATGGCGAGGGCAAGGCGGCGCTGGAGCCGCTCGAGCGCGAGTTCGCGGTTGCGGGTCTGTGACCGTGTATCGGAGGCAACCACCCGCACCGTCGGACCGAGTTCGCGCAGCAGGCGATCGCGCTGGCGTGCCGACAAGCTCTGCGAACCGGCGACATCGAACATGAGCTCCACGCGCGTATTGGCCGTGTTGGCGTGCTGGCCTCCTGGGCCACCCGAGCCGGTGAAACGCCAGGTGAGTTCGGCGAGCGGGATGCGTAACGACCGCTGCACCCGCAACTCGCGGTCGTCGAACGAGACCATCGGCCGAACTCAGTCCGAAGGTGTCGGCGCGCGCATCGGGCGCACCGCGATCGTGACTTGCGAGATCGCGCACAGGCGGTCATCGTCGTCGAGCATGTCGATCTGCCACACCATCGTGGTGCGGCCCTTGTGGCGTGGTGTCGCGGTGGCGCGAATGTGGCCGCTGCGCACCGCGCGGAGGAACGTGGTGTTGTTCGATTGGCCCATCACGACCATTCCCGAATCGATGCCGACGAACAAGGCCGACCCCATGCTCGCCAGCGTCTCGGCGATCGACGCGTACACGCCGCCGTGCACGATGCCCATGGGCTGCAGCAAGTGCACCCCCACCTCGAGCGTGCACGTGAGTCGGCCGTCGTCGTGCTCGACGATGTCGGGATGCATCGCGCCAAGGAACGTGTCTTCGATCGGGAACACTGCCATCGCAGCGCGCGCAGCGAGGTGCCGCGCCACGCCGCCGTGATCGTCTGCTCCCATGGCCGCGACGTTACGCGTTCGGTGCCCGTCGTTGTACCGTGCCCGGCGATGGCCGCCGGAAGTGTGCGCGACGACGACGAGCTCGGGCGCGCGCTCGAGTCGTGGCTCGCGCATCGTTTCCCCGATCGACTCGATGGGCACGTCGACGCGGTGCGACGGCCGAAGGCGGGCTGGACGAACGAGACGGTGCTGGCCGACCTGTCGTGGGTGGCTTCGGGCGGCGCGCCGGGGAGTCCGACGCGACACGCCGACACAATCGTGGTGCGCCTCCCGCCGATCGTGCCGTCGTTCCCGCACTACGCGCTCGACGATCAGGCCGCCGTGCTGCGCGCCTTGGCGGGCGGACCGATCCCCGTGCCCGACGTGGTTGCGGTCGAAGATGACGCCGCGTGGCTCGGCGCGCCGTTCATCGTGATGTCATGCGTGTCGGGTCGTCCCGTGGGCGAGGTCCCCGGCCTCGATCGTTGGTTGCTTGCCTCGTCGGTCGAACGCCAACGCGAGATCCACGAAACGTTTCTTGGCACGCTCGCGGCGTTGCATCGAGTCGAGTGGCGTTCGACCGGGCTCGACGCCACGCTCAGGATCGGCGTCGCCCACGAGATCGCGTACTGGATCGACTACGTCGGTTGGTACTCCGCCGGTGATCCGCCGCGACGCCTTGCCGACGCACTCGATTGGTGCCGTCAGACGATGCCCGACAGCCATACAGGTGGGGATACAGGTGGGGAGGCCGCGCTTGCGTTGCTCTGGGGCGACGCTCGGCTCGGCAACGTGATGTATGACGACGACGGTGCCATCACTGCGCTGCTCGACTGGGAGTTGGCCACGATCGGTCCGCCCGAACTCGATCTCGCGTGGTATCTCGCGCTCGATGCCTTGACCACGCACTTCGTCCAACGCACGGTGCCGGGCTTCCTCGACCGCGCCGGCGCCATCGAGTGCTACGAGGCCGCGCTCGGTCGCCGGGTCGCGCACCTCGAATGGCATGAGGTGTTCGCCCTGGTGCGATCGATCGCGGTCAACGACTGCCAGGCCCGCCTCGCCGCCAAGGCCGGCACGCGGTACCCGGGCGTGGCCGGCGACGACAATCCAGCCCTCGACTACGTCTGGTCACGGATCAGCGATTGCGCTTGAGGTGCAGCGCCTTCAGGACGCGGGGCATCAGCTTGTAGCACTCACGGTTGCCGTCGAGGCAGAAGTGATGGAGCGCGGCGAGTGTTTTTGGGTCCCAAGCGTTGAAGAAGTCGGCGTGCGCGGTCTCGAGACCGCCCGACGCCAACGTGATCACCGACTGTTTCGGTACCGAGCGGTAGAGCACCCAGATCGCCAGGCGCGGTACCCGGACCGGGTGCGTCGAGGGGCACACGCCCTTCACCGCGTACGCCATGTGCGAACGGTGGTCGGGGCTGTCGAGGTCGGTGCCGTTCCAGCAGTTGGGAAAGTTGATGCCGATCGCCATGTAGTCGGTCGTGCGACATGCGGGCATGTGCACGAACGCGGCCGTCGGCATGCCGTGGCGGAAGCAGGTGAACCGCACGTTCGCTGGCCCACCGGCAACGATCTTCAAGCCGATCGGAAGCTGGTGGTTCGTCACCTTGTCGAACACCGAGTAGTACGCCAGGATCCCAGCTGGGCTCACCGGCTTGGCGTTCACCAACATCGTCGGTGTCCAGTAGGCGGCGGTGTCACCCGCGGTGTGGCACGTCGTGGTGTGCCCTCTGAGCGAGTCGACGGTGGAGTGGGCGTTCGTCGTGTTGTTGCCGAAGAAATCGTGGCTGTGCGACGCTCCGCTCACGCCGGGATGGACGATCGGGTCATCGGGCGCTCGATGTGAGTACTCGCAGTGCGACACGATCAGGCCGGTGCGCACGGGAACGCCGGCTTTGCGGACAGTGGCCTTGTGCACGGTGGCCTTATGCACGGTGGCTTTGCGGACGGTGCTCTGGGCCATGGCGGCCGGCGCGAGCCCACCGACGACGGCGAGCGCGACTGCGGTGGCGACCCATCGACGGCGCGCGGTACCAGTGAGCCGTGCGTGCATGCGTTCTCCCGGCAGATTTCCCAGCCTGCTGGGGCTGTATCGGGCGAAATCCGTCCAAAGCTTAAGGATTGTCCCAAATCGCTCACGAGCATGAGGCTTCGTGGCGGCGGGCGACATCGGACTCGATCGCCAGCAGGGGTGCATGGTGGCGTAGCCATGCCGCGGGATCCGACGTGTGGTCGGCCTCGGACGTGATCACCGCCGCGGCCTCGTCGGCGAGCGCGAGCGCGGCGCCGAACCGTCGCCGGCGAGCTTCGACCTTGGCCAGCGCCATCGCGGCGTACGCGGCGTCGAGCGTGCGCCCGTGGTGCAGCGCGTCCTGGCGCCACAGGTCGAGGTCGGCCGCCATCGCGGCCGGCGAGCGCCGGGCCCGAGCGGCGTTCCACACATCGGCCTGGCGCACGGCCGCAACCGAAAAGAACGACTCGGGGGTCGTTCGCAGCGCGAGCAACATCGCCGTCCACTCGTCGCCCACGGGAACGCGGCCGTGATCGTGGGTCACCACACACAGCATGCGCCAGCGGCACGGATCGGCGAACTCGATGTGCATGAGCTTGTACATCTCGCCGAGCCGCACGGTGCCGCCCCGGGTCGTGACCCAGAACGTGCCGCCGCGCTGGCGCTGCGCGAGCTGACCGGCGTCGAGGAACGAGTGCAAGAGCGCGTCGGCGCGGACGTCGGCCGCGCGCCGGGCATCCGACGTCGCGTCGCCGTACGCGAGCGGTGCGCTGTAGCGGGCCGCGGCGCGCGGGCGCGACGTCGCCGGTCGGGTACGCGGGCGCGGCCCGCGGGCCTCGTCCCGGCGATAGGTCGATGCGCCAGCGCCGACGGTGCGGTCGAGCACGAAGTACTCGTCGCCGCCGTCGTCGAGGACCAACCAGCCGCGCCCGTCGAACGGGATGGCCTCGACGACGGTGTCGGGCGGCGAGAACACCGTGTCTCAACCGCCCATGAGCGGTCGCGTGATCACGATCTCCTGCGCGGCGGGGTCGAAGTCGCGGACGAGGACCGCGTCGCCGTGATCGCCGCGACGTGCGAACGCGAGGCGCTTCTCGCGGTGCACGAGATCGTCGAACACGGCGCGCACCTGCTCGAGCACGGCCTCGTCGTCGCGGGTGAAGTCGATTGCGGTATCGCCGGAGGCATCGAGAATGCGCAGCACTGCCATAGGTGGGTCCTCTCTCGTCAGGTCTTAAATTGGGGGTCTTGAATTGGGGTTCTTGAATTGGGGGGCTGGTGTTCGGGCTGGTTCTGGGGGCCTGCGAGCGCCGCTGCGGCGTCGGTGACGCCCGAACCTGTACCGAACGACTGTTCGGACTCGCCATCGAACACGCGTTCTGAGGCCGAGTCAAGCGCGGCAGCGTGACCGGGGACGACACGGCTGCGAACGTCGGCCGAGTTGCGGCGTGGGCGGGGTGACCTGGGCATTTCGCGCGAGACTGCGCGCCGTGGCGACCGTGCGCATCGCATCACAGCCCAACGCCGTGGGATCGTGCTGAATCGTGGCGTCGCAGCACACGTTCGGCGACGTTGCGGGCTTGCTGGCCCATCTCGAGTTGCTCGCGACCCTGCCGTCGGCCGACGTTGACGGTGGTACGGAGCTCGATCACGGTTTGCAGTGCGCGGCGCTGCTGGAACGAGCTCGGCCCGACGACGCCGCGCTCCAGGTCGCAGGGCTCGTACACGACCTGGCGCACCCCTGGGACGGTCCGGGCCAGCCGCGCCACGCGGCGATGGGCGCGACAGCCGTGGCCGGTCTCCTCGGTGGCCGCGTGGCGGCGCTGATTCGAGGGCACGTTCCGGCGAAGCGCTACCTGGTCGCCGTCAACGCCGACTACATGGCGATGCTGTCGCCCGACAGCGTGATGACGCTTGGCGCACAAGGCGGTCCGATGTCGAGCGACGAGGTCCGGGCGTTCGAGGCGCAGGACGACTGGGAGTCGATGGTCGAGTTGCGCATGGCCGACGAAGGCGCCAAGGTGCCCGGCGCCATCGTCGCCGACCTCGACCACTGGCGCGCCACGATCCGTACCGTCGCACGCTCGCAGCGCCGGACGGAGTAGGCGCCTCAGACACCACGCGGCGACCGGAGCAGCCCAGGAGCGAGGGGAGCGAGAGCGACCAGTGGAGACGAGCGAGATGGGTGCGTAGGAAGCTCGCAGCGCCGGACGGAGTAGGCGCCCTAGACACCACGCGGCGACCGAAGCAGCCCAGGAGCGAGGAACGAGCGAGATGGGTGCGACGGAGCTCGCAGCGCCGGACGGAGTAGGCGCAAGAGACACGGTAGACATTCCCCATGAGCATTTTGGGTACGCGGGTGTTGCGCTCCGCTGAGGATCCGCGCTTTCTGACCGGCGGCGACCGCTACATCGACAACCTCCCGATCGAAGGCGCGGCGCACGTCGTGTACGTGTATTCGACGGTCGCGCACGCGCTGATCACCGGGATCGACACCGCCGACGCGGCCGCGATGCCCGGTGTGCTCGCGGTCTACACGGCGGCCGACATCGGATTGCCGCCGAAGCGCGTCAGCATGGCCCACGTTCCCGAGTCCATGGTGCTGCCGCTGCTCGCCGTTGACCGGGTCCGCTTCGTCGGCGAGCTCGTCGCGGCGGTCGTCGCCGAGACGCGCACCGAGGCCGTCGACGCCGCCGAGGCCGTCATTGTCGACTACGACCCGCTGCCCACCGTTGTCGATCTCGACGCGGCCATCGCCGACGATGCGCCGCTGTTGTTCCCCGATGCCGGTACGAACGTGGCGCTGCGGGCGGCGTTTCGTGCCGGCGACGATTTCTTCGACGGCTGCGACGTGGTGGTGCGCGAACGGATCGTGAACCAGCGGGTCGCGGTCGCGCCGATGGAAGTGCGTGCGGCGGCGGCGTGGTGGGACGACGGTGACGCACCGCGTTTGCATCAGTACGCGTGCACGCAGGGTGCGCACGGCACCCGCAACAGCCTGGCGAGTACGTACGGCTTGGAGCGTGATCAGGTACAGGTGATTGCGCCCGATGTGGGCGGCGGTTTCGGCGGCAAGAGCGGCGACTACCCCGAGGAGCTGCTCCTCGGTTGGTTCGCTCGCGAGCTCGGCCGACCGGTGCGGTGGGTCGAGACGCGTTCGCAGAACATGCTCGGCATGTACCACGGGCGCGCGCAGATTCATGAGTGCGAGCTCGGCGGAACCCGCGACGGCTCGCTCGTCGCCTACCGCCTCCGCATACTCGCGGATTGCGGTGCGTATCCCTTCGACGGCGTCATGCTGCCGTATCTCACTCGGCTGATGGCCGGTGGTGTGTACGCGTTCGATCGCGTCGACGTCGAGATCGTGGCTGCGGTCACGAACACCACGCCGATCGGTGCGTTTCGAGGCGCCGGCCGGCCCGAGGCGACCGCGGGTATCGAGCGCATGGTCGACGTGTTCGCCGACGAGATCGGCGTGGATCCCGGCGACGTGCGGCGCGCGAACTTCATCGCGCCCGATGCGTTCCCGTACACGACCAAGACCCGTGCAACGTACGACAGCGGCGATTATGAAGGTGCCCTCGACAAGGTGCTCGCGGCCGCTGGATACGACGACCTGCGTGACGAGCAACGCCGGCGCCGCGCCGCTGGCGAACGCGCATTGCTCGGTATCGGGATCGCGAGTTATGTCGAGATCACGAACGGTGACGGGTCGGGTGAGTTCGGTTCGATCGAAGTGACCGCGGCTGGCGGCGCGGTGGTGCACACCGGCACGAGTCCGCACGGCCAGGGTCATCACACCGCATTCGCGATGATTGCCTCCGACCTCACGGGCATCCCGTTCGAGCGCATCGAGGTTCGCCACGGCGATACCGACGTGGTGCCGCGAGGCGGCGGCACGGGCGGATCACGGTCGCTGCAAGCCGGCGGCAGCGCGGTGTGGCGTGCGTCGGAGGCGTTGGTCGAAGAGGCCCGCACACTCGCGGCCGAGTTGCTCGAGGCCGACCCGGCCGATCTCGTGCTCGACCGCGAGCGCGGTGTGTTCCATGTGGTCGGCACGCCAACGATTGGCCACACGTGGGAGGAGTTGGCGACCGCGGCATCGACGCAACTGAACGAAGGCGTGTTGCGCGCCGCGCAGGACTTCGAGGAGACGGCCGGTTCGTTCCCGTTCGGCACGCACATCGCGGTGGTCGAGATCGACAGCGACACCGGTGCGGTCACGCTCCTGCGCCACGTTGCGTGCGACGACGCCGGCACGATCATCAACCCGATGTTGTTCGACGGTCAGGTGCACGGCGGTGTGGCGTCGGGGATCGGCCAGGCGCTGTTCGAAGAGGTCAGGTACGACGCCGACGGCAACCCGCTCACCGCGAACTTCATCGACTACACGTTCCCGGCCGCGAGCGAGTTCCCGAGCTTCGAACGCGTGGTCCAGGAGACGCCGTCACCGTTGAATCCGCTCGGCGCGAAGGGCGTGGGTGAGGCCGGCACGATCGGCGCGACGCCCGCCGTGCACAACGCGGTGATCGACGCGCTGTCGCACGTGGGCGTGCGGCACCTCGACATGCCGTGTACGCCCGAACGCGTATGGCGCGCGCTGCGTGAGGTGACGACGCCATGACGCACGATCTCGTCATCCGCGGTGGAACGGTCGTCGACGGCACCGGCGCGCCGGCGCGACCCGCCGACGTGGCCATCGACGGCGATCGGATCGTTGAGGTCGGTGATCTCGGTGGTGTGGCGGCCCGCCGGGAACTCGACGCCGAAGGCCGGATCGTCACGCCGGGTTTCGTCGATCTCCATTCGCATTTCGACGCCCAGATCGGGTGGGACCCGTTGCTGTCGTCGTCGTGCTGGCACGGCGTGACAACGGTGCTGATGGGCAACTGCGGCATGTCGTTCGCGCCGCTGCGTGAGGGTGACGGGCCGACGCTCGCCCGCATGATGGAGTCGGTCGAAGACATCCCGGCCGACAGCATCATTGCCGGGTTGCCGTGGTCATGGCACACCTACGGCGATTATCTCGACGCGGTCGACACCATGGCGAAGGGCGTCAACGTGGGCGGCATGGTCGGCCATGTTGCGCTGCGGTACCACGCGATGGGCGAGCGCAGTATCGAGCCCGACTCCGTGCCGTCCGACGACGAACTCACTGCGATGCAAGCCCTTGCCGACGATGCACTCGCCCGCGGCGCCATTGGTATTTCGACGTCGCGTTCGCTCGTGCACCGCGTGCCCGACGGTCGTCACGTGCCGGGTACATGGGCCGACGCCCGCGAGCTCGCCGCGCTGGCCGAAGTGCTCGGTCGCCGACACCACGGCGTCTTTGAAGGCGCGCCGCGCTGGTCGCACGCCGACGGTGTAACGCCACGGATCGCCGAGGAACTGGAACTGTTCGCGATGGTCAGCCGCCTCAGCGGGCACTCGACCACATTCAACCTGTCGACGCTGGGATCGCTCCCAGGGCACTGGCGGGACGTGCTTGGCGGAACGTCCGCCGCCAATGCGGCGGGTGCGCGCCTGCGCCCGCAGACCACACCGCGTGCGATCGGTGTGTTGTTCTCGCTCGCCGCGAGTACGCCGTGGGATCGCCTGCCTGCGTGGCGCGCGCTCCAGGACCTCACGTTCGGCGAGCGCCTCGCGGTCCTGCGCAATGACGAGCGATCCGCCGAACTCGTAGCCGAAGCCGACGAAGACGGCCGCGGCATCGACGAGCTCTACGTGATGACGCCCGAACGCGGCGCACGCTACGAGCTCGACCCCACGAACACGCTCGCCGCGCGAGCCGCGCGCAGCGGGCGGTCCCCGGCGGGCGAGTTCGTTGCCCTCGCTCGTGCCCACGATGGCGCGGTCTTGCTCAATTGGCCCGTACAGAACGCCGACTTCGAGGCCATCGACGCAATGCTGGCCGACCCGAACATCATCATGGGGCTTGCCGACGCGGGTGCGCACGCCACCCAGATCATGGATGCCAGTCAGGCGACGTACTTCCTCCAGCATTGGGTGCGTGAGCTCGGGCGATTCAGTGTGGAAGAGGGCGTGCGCCGGATCACGAGCGACACCGCAAGCTTCATCGGACTGCACGACCGGGGTGTGCTGCGCCCCGGCGCGTACGGCGACGTGAACGTGATCGACATCGATGCGCTCCATCTCGAGCTGCCCGAAATCGTCCACGACTTCCCCGGTGGCGCGCCGCGCTACGTGCAGCGTTGCCGGGGCATCGACGCGACGGTGGTGAACGGCCAGGTGTTCATGGAATCAGGCGAACACGCGGGCGCGTTGGCGGGTCGCTTGCTGCGCGGTGGAGCGTGACGTCCGGCTACAACAGCTAGCGCTTGGTCGTCGCGAGGTCGACGGGGCGTCCGACCTGTTCGAAGAAGTCGTTGCCTTTGTCGTCGACGACGATGAACGCCGGGAAGTCGACGACGTCGATCATCCAGATCGCCTCCATGCCGAGTTCGGCATACTCGACCACGTCGACGTGGGTGATGCACTCCTGTGCGAGGCGCGCGGCGGGGCCGCCGATCGATCCGAGGTAGAAGCCGCCGTATTGCTTGCACGCGTCGGTGACGGCGCGCGAGCGGTTGCCCTTGGCGAGCATCACGAGCGAACCGCCGGCGGCTTGGAACTGCGCCACGTAACCGTCCATGCGTCCGGCCGTGGTCGGCCCGAACGAACCACTCGCGTAGCCGGCCGGGGTCTTCGCCGGACCGGCGTAGTACACCGCGTGATCGAGCATGTAGGGCGGCAGCGCCTCGCCCGCGTCGAGGCGTTCTTTCAGCTTCGCGTGTGCGATGTCGCGAGCGACGACGAGCTTGCCGGTGAGCGACAGCCGCGTCGTCACCGGGTAACGCGAGAGTTCACTGCGGATCTCCGACATCGGTCGATCGAGGCTGATCGGCACGACATCGCCGCCGAGCATGCCGTCGGTGACATCGGGGAGAAATCGGGCTGGGTCGGTTTCGAGTTCTTCGAGGAACACGCCGTCGCTCGTGATCTTCGCGAGCTGTTGGCGGTCGGCCGAACACGACAGTGCGATTGCGGCGGGGCAGCTCGCACCGTGGCGCGGGAGGCGGATCACGCGCACGTCGTGGCAGAAGTACTTGCCTCCGAACTGCGCGCCGATGCCGGTTCCCTGCGCGATCTTCAAGACTTCGGCTTCGAGTTCGGGGACACGGATGCCTTGGCCGAGCGCGGTGCCCTCGGTGGGGAGCGCGTCGAGGTAGCGCGTCGACGCCAGCTTGGCCACCTCGAGCGCGTATTCGGCGCTCGTGCCTCCGAGCACGACGGAGAGGTGATACGGCGGGCAGGCCGAGGTGCCGAGCGTCCGCAGTTTCTCGTCGATCCATGTCGCGAAGCTCTTTGGGTTCAGCAAGGCCTTCGTCTCTTGGAACAGCAGGCTCTTGTTTGCCGAGCCGCCCCCCTTCGCCATGAACAAGAACGTGTAGCGGTCGCCGTCGACGGCCTCGATCTTGATCTCGGCCGGCAGGTTCGTCGCCGTGTTCACCTCGTCCCACACGGTCAGCGGGGCCATCTGCGAGTAGCGCAGGTTGTCGTGCTGGTAGGTGTCGAACACGCCGCGAGCGATCGCCTCGCGGTCGCCGCCAGGGGTGATGACGCGACCGCCCTTCTTGGCCTTGATGATCGCGGTGCCAGTGTCTTGGCAGCCGGGCAGGATGCCGCCCGCGGCAATGGCGGCGTTCTTCAGCAGATCGAGTGCGACGAACTTGTCGTTCGCCGAGGCCTCAGGATCGTCGACGATCGTGCGGAGCTGGCCGAGATGTCCGGGCCGCAGGAGGTGCGCGATGTCGTGCATGGCCCGTGCGGTGAGCTGGGTGAGCACCTCGGGCTCGACTCGCAGGAACCGTTCGCCATCCACATCAACAGGCGTGACGCCGTCAGTGCTCAGCAGCGCGTACGGCGCCGCGTCGGGTCCTGCGCCGTCGCGGCGTGCGGGGTCGGGCGCGAGCACGTCCTGATACTGGAATTCGGCCATGGCCACCATTGTCGCGCCCGGTCCCGGTGACAGCTGACACGAGTGTCAGTAATGTGGCGGCCCATGAGCTACGGCACCCATTCCGACGTTTCGGCACCCGGCACCGATGCTGCGGGGGTGGGCGGCGAAGCGTCGGAGGCGGCGATCGACCCGATCATGTTGGTGTTCGCGCCGGAAACGGCGAACGATCCGCGCGAGGCCTACCGCCGTCTGCGCGACGAGTGTCCGGTGGCGAGCAGCGGTGCGCTGATGGGCGACGGTACCGGCTGGGCGGTGTCGCGCTACGAGGACGTGATGTGGGCACTGCGCCACCCCGAAGTGTTCTCGTCTGGGCCCGAGGCGGTCAGCATCGGCCAGGAACAGCGGCTGATCCCGTTGCAAGTCGACCCGCCCGAGCACCTGAAATACCGGCGCTTGCTCGACCCCGAGTTCTCGCCGCGCAAGATGGCCGAACTCGAATCCGATGTGCGTGCGCTGGTAGGCCCGATCGTCGATCGCTTCGCCGACAAGGGCTCGTGTGACTTCCACGAGGATTTCGCCACGCCGCTGCCGTCGACAGTGTTTCTCCGGCTCATGGGGATGTCGCAGGACGATCTCACGCTGCTCCTGCAGTGGCGGGACAACACGATCCGACCCGATGTGGAACCGGGCGACTTCGAGGGCGCGCAACGCATCCGCGACGAAACCGGGCACGCCATCACCGATTACTTCAAACAGGCCATCGCGACCAAGCGCGCGCAGCCCGACGACGCGCTGCTCTCGCGGCTCGTCCACGGCAAGGTCGAAGGACGCGACGTCACCGATGACGAACTGCTCGGTATGTGCCATTTGTTGCTGCTTGCCGGCCTCGACACGGTGACCGCCACCCTCGACTGCATGATTGCGTATCTCGCGCAGCACCCCGACCGGCGGCGCCAGATCGTCGCGCGGCCCGAACTCATTGATGCCGCGGTGGAGGAGCTACTCCGGCACGAGACGCCGGTGATGATGGTGGCACGTTCGGTCGTGCAGGACGTGGAGATCGGCGGCTGTCAGATGCGCAAGGGCGACTCGCTCACGCCGCTGCTTGGCGCCGCGAATCTCGACGAGCGCGAGTTCGACGATCCGCACGGCGTGTCGTTCGAACGCACCGAGAACCGCCACGTCGCGTTCGGCGCCGGCCCACACCGCTGCCTCGGTTCACACCTTGCACGTCTCGAACTCAGGGTTGCACTCGAGGAGTTTCACAAGCGAATTCCCGAGTACTCGCTCGCCGAAGGCACAACCCTCAGCTACTCCCCAGCGATTCGACAGGCGAATGCGCTTCCATTGGTCTGGTGAGCAGCGCCGCCGCGCACAGGACCTAGTGCTGCAAGAGGCCGCGTCCTGACACGAGCGGCAGATCGAGCGCGCACAGGAGACCGGGTGCGGCCGAACATACGGCGGGGATCGCGTTCACGAGCCGCGCCGCGGTGCCCACAAGGCCCGCCGTGTTGTGGTCGCCGTCGGCGCCCATCATCTGCACGTCGAGCGTGTAGGTGGGTGAGCCGCTCACGATCACGCGGTACCCGCTATGGCCGACCGGTTGCGGCCACTGCGGCGCGAGGTCGTCAGCGAGTCGGGTCACGTGCTCGAGCACGATGCGTGCGACGCCGTTGACCAAGCCCTGCACCTCGAAGCGCATCGCGGCCATCGTGCCTTCGCGCACGATACCGAAGCCCAAGTCGATGTCACGCGGCGCGGCCTCCTTCTCGACGACCTCGACGATGTCGTCGATCTGCGCGCCGAGTCCGGCCGCGATCTGCTTCACGACGCCGCCCCACGCAAACGTGAGCACGCCCGGGGTGAGCAGCAGCGGCGTGTGGTCGAGCGGCGTGCCGAAGCCCATCGTCTCGAACAGCACCGTCGGTTGCGCATACGTCGCGTAGTTGACGATCTCCATCATGCGCACCGACTCGATGGACTCGCATTGGCCGGTGAGTACGAGCGGGAGCAGGTCGTTGGCCCATCCAGGGTCGATACCCGACGTGAAGCACGCCACGCCCGCGGCGGCGCACGCCTCCTCGAGCGGCCGGCGCATCCCCGCGCCAACGTGGGGCGGGTACACGAGCGGCACGACCGAACTCGACACGATGCTCTTGCCCGACGCCGCAATGCGGGCCATGTCGGCAATCGCTTCCAACGGACGGAGATCGGCCGTCGCCGTGTAGCAGACGCAGTCAGCGTCGAGTGCGAGCAGGGCGTCGACGTCGTTCGTGGCGGCAACGCCCAGGTGCTCGATGCCCACGAGCTCGCCGGCGTCGCGCCCCACTTTCGCTTCGTCGTGCACCCACAGCCCGACAAGCTCGAGATCGGGGTGATGTGCGATGAGGCGAACCGCGTGGCGGCCGACGTTGCCGGTACTCCATTGAATGACTCGATACGACATGGCTTCGGACCCTACCGGCGCTGCAGCTGTTCGAGGTAGGCCCGGCCGACGCCGAGTGATTCGGGGTCGCGCAGCGCGGTGACGAGCGCGTCGGCGTCGCTCCACGACCCGGCCGTCGGCACCATCGCGTCGGCCGCGGCGTTCACCGCCTGTTTGGTCGCCGTCAGCGTGAGGCTCGACTTCGCGACGAGCGCGCTCACCAGTTCGGCGACGCAGTCGTCGAGATCGTCGGCGGGCACGACTCGGTTGACGAAACCGATCGCGCGGGCCTCGTCGGCCATGAACGGGCGGCACGTCATCACGAGCTCTTTCGTCATCGCCGCACCGATCGTGCGTACCAATCGTGGAATACCACCCCAGGCCAAGGGGATCCCGAGCGCAACCTCGGGGATCGAGAACCGGGTCGAGTCGGCTGCGACTCGTAGGTCGCACGCCGCCGCGAGCACGACGCCGCCACCCACGCAATGTCCGTGCACGCGTGCGATCGTGACCGCACGCATGCCTTCAATGGCGACAGCCATCTGGCGACCGGCGTCGGCCGAAGCGCGTTGTGTCACGGGTCCCGGCGATGGGTCGCTGAACGCACCGACATCGGCGCCGGCGCTGAACGCGCGTCCCCGCCCGGCGACGACGACGACCTTGACATCGGAACGGTCGTCGAACCATTGCGCAGCCCCGGCCAGTTCGAGCAGCGTCGTCGTGCCGAGCGGATTGAGCTTGTCGGCGCGATTCAGTGTGATCCGACCTGTAGGGCCGTCGGCGGCGACTTCGATGGTGGAGAACTCCTGGTCCATACTGGCAGCGTCGCATGTGTGATGCCGTCAGGGCCAACGAAGCTCGAACGGCGTTCGCGGTTGGAGTGCAGGGATGGTCACCAACGAAATGCTCGCCGATGGATGACGCACCGGCGGTGCTCGGGGGTGAGCCCATGTGCGATCGCTCGGTATGGCCCCGCTGGCCGCAGTGGGACGACGACGAGCGCGACCGTCTCGTGGCCGCGCTCGACGCAGGCGCGTGGTGGAGTGGTGATGGCAACGCCGCGTCGATGTTCGCCGCTGACTTCGCGGCGTTGCACGACGCCGCGTTCGGGCTCGCGCTCACGAACGGCACGCACACGATCGAAGCCGCACTCGCGGCCTGCGACATCGGCGAAGGCGACGAGGTCATCGTGCCGGCGTTCACGTTCGTGGCGACCGCGACCGCGGTGTTGGCGGCCAACGCGGTACCCGTGGTGGTCGACATCGACGCCGACACACTGTGCATCGACATCGGCGCGGTAGCGGCCGCCGTCACCGAACGCACGAAGGCGGTCGTCGTCGTGCATGTTGCGGGCGCGACGACCGACATCGACGCGCTCGTCGCGCTCTGTGCCGATCTTGGATTGCACCTCATCGAGGATTGTGCGCATGCGCACGGCAGCCGTTGGCGGGGCCGCGGTGTGGGCAGCTTTGGTTCGTTCGGCAGCTTCTCGTTCCAACAATCGAAGTTGATGACGGCGGGCGAAGGCGGCGTGTTGCTCTGCAACGATCCGATCCTGGCCGCGCGGGCCCAGAGCTACGCGAACTGCGGGCGCGTCGCGGGCGAACACTGGTATCACCACGCCGCGTACGGCTCGAACCTGCGCATGACCGAGTGGCAAGGTGCGGTGCTGGCAGCCCAACTCGCGCGCTACCCGTCGCAACTCGCGCTGCGCAACGAGCGTGCCGCCGCGCTGGGTGCTGGGCTCGCACCCATCCCGGGTGTGCGCGTGCAACGGCGCGACCCACGTCTCGATGCGCAGGGGTACTACTACTTCGTGTTCGACTACGACGCGGACGAGTTCGGCGGTCTGGCGCTCGCGTCGTTCGAGGCTGCGCTCGACGCCGAGGGTGTGCCGCTCGGCGTGAGCTATCCGAGCCTGACAACGCTCGCGCTCTTCGGTGAGGGACGGCTTGGCCCGAGAGCGCGCGCCGATCAGTCGGCCGTGCGCCTCACGCCGTGCCCGCGAGCGGAACTCGCCGCGTCGTCGACGGTGTGGATCGAGCATCGCGTGTTGTTGGCTGACAAAGCACAGGTGCTCGACATTGCCCGCGCCATCGAACGGATACAGCAACACGCCGCGAGCATCGTGGCCGCGGTTGGTGGCGAGACCGTGGCGGCGACGCCGTGAAGGTGTGCGTGGTGGGCGGGGGGTCGACGTATACGCCCGAGCTCGTCGATGGCATACTGCGCCGCCGTGACCGGCTGCCGATCACCGAATTGCATCTCGTCGACATCGACGCCGCGCGACTTGCCGTGTTGGGGCCGCTCGCGCAGCGCATGGCCGACGCCGCGGGCGCCGGTTGCACCGTGCGTTGGGGGACCGACCGCGTCGACGCCATCCGAGGCGCCGCGTTCGTGGTCAGCCAGATGCGCGTCGGGGGGATGCACGCTCGCGAGCGCGACGAGCTGCTCGGGCGCGAATTCGGGCTCATCGGTCAGGAGACGGTTGGTGTGGGTGGGTTCGCGAACGCGCTGCGGACCGTTCCGGTGGCGTTGTCGATCGCTCGCGACATCGAAGCACACGCGCCCGACGCGATTCTGTTGAACTTCACGAATCCAGCCGGGCTCGTGACCGAGGCGCTGTGCCGCCACTCGCCGATCACCACAATCGGCCTGTGCAACGTGCCGTGGTCGTTCTCGAAATACTTCGCACGCGGGCTCGGCGTCGAGTCGCATGAGCTCGAGTTCGACTATGTGGGCCTCAACCATTTGAGTTGGGTTCGCAGCGTGCGCACCCCCGACGGTGTCGACCACATCGCCGGGCTCGTCGAAGGTATGGCCGCACACGCCGAGCGGCACCCGCCTGCGGCCGACGGTGAACCGACCTGGCCGTCCGACACGGTGCGGCTCCTCGGTGCGATCCCGAACTATTACCTGCTCTACTACCTCGAAACGCACGCGTGGGAGCGCTACCACGCAACGCACGCCACCCGGGCGTCACAGGTCATGGCGATCGAAGCGGCGTTGCTCGATCAATACCGCGACCCGGCGCTGACGACGAAGCCCAAAGAGCTCGAACAGCGCGGCGGCGCGTACTACTCGGAGACCGCGGCCGCGCTCATGGCAGACATCTGGAGCGACGCTGGCACCGTGCACGTGGTCAACGTGCGCAACGACGGTGCGATCCCTGGGCTTGGCGACGACGTCGTCGTCGAGACGTGCGCTCGGGTCACTCGGGCCGGTGCGCATGCGATCGCGACGACGCCGTTGCGGCCCGACGTGGATGCGCTTGTCCGCACCGTGAAGGACTTCGAGTTGCTCACGGTGCGCGCCGCCGTCGACGGCGACGAGGACGCGGCGATGCTCGCCTTGCTCACGAACCCGCTCGGCCCGGGCGCGGGTGACGTGACGCGCGTATGGCAGCGGCTCCAGGACGTCCACCGTGGATATCTCGGTCGGCTCGAACGTCGTGACTGAACCAAGGCGAGGCGAGCCGGGCCGGGGCGTTCTCGTCGGTGTCGACGGCGGCGGCACGAAGACCGATGCGCTCGTGGTCGATGCCGCGGGCCGCGTACTGGGTATCGGGGCCGCGGGCCCGAGCAACTGGGAGATCGTCGGCATCGAGGGCATGGCCGCCGCGGTTGGTGCGGCGGTGCGCGGCGCGCTCGATGTGGCCGGCCTCGACGCGGGTGATGTCGACGCCGCGGCGTTCGCGCTCGCAGGCTGTGACTGGCCGAGCGACCACGCCCGCATCATGCCCTCGCTCGCCGCGCTGGGCCTGCGCGGTGAGGTGCTACTCGCCAACGACGCCGTCGCGGCGTTGCGCGCGGGCACGCACGAGCGCGACGGCATCGTGTCGGTCGCAGGCACGGGTGGTTCGACCACCGGCAGGAACCGTCACGGCATCACGTTCCGTACGTTCGCCATCTCGTTCGGCGAAGGGCGTGGTGCGTCGGGCATCGTGCGCGCTGCGCTGCACGAAATGGCCCGTGCCTACCATGGTCAGATTCCCGCGACGCTGCTGACCGAACGTTGGTGTGGCGCGCTCGGTGCCGAAGACGCGAGCACGTTCTTCGAAGCGCTGTCGCGCGGTGATCGGCGAGCGGCATCACCCGATCTCGCTCCGATCGTGAGCCAATGCGTCCGCGACGGCGACGACGCCGCGCAGCGTGTGGTGCGTGCCGCAGCCCTGCAGCACGGCGCCGATGTCGTGGGCGTCGCGCGCCACCTCGGGATGCTCGCCGACGCGTTCGACGTCGTGTGCGCCGGCGGCGTGCATCGCGGCGACGACCCACTGTTTCGTGACACGTTCCGCGACGCCGTTCGAGCGTCGGTGCCCGGCGCTCGGTTCGTCACGTTGGAGACGCCGCCAGTCGTCGGCGCGGCGCTGCTCGCGTTCGAGCTGCTCGACGCGACGTCGTTCGCGATCGACGCACGCGTTGCGCGCGACGCGATCGCGGCCGACGTCGCGCGCCGTATCCCGGAACGTTCGTGAGCGGGCGCCCGCAGTTCTGGCTCTGGTCCCGATGTCCGAAAGCCGCTAGATCGGACACGGCGAACGTGCCAGGATGGCGGCATGCACCACGACGCCGAGCTGTGTTATCGAGCCATTGCGAGCCGCGATGCTCGTTTCGATGGCGTCTTTTACGTCGGTGTCACGAGCACGCACATCTATTGCCGGCCGAGCTGTCCGGCGACCACGCCGACCGCCAAGCACTGCCGGTATTTCCCAAGTGCCGCGGCCGCCCAACTCGGGGGCTTTCGCGCGTGCAAACGTTGCCGGCCCGACGCGGTGCCGGGCTCACCCGAATGGCAGGCTCGCAGCGACGTCGCCGCCCGTGCCGTTCGCCTCATCGCTGATGGTGTGGTTGACCGCGATGGCGTCGGAGGCCTCGCGCTCCGGCTCGCGTACAGCGAGCGTCACCTGACCCGAGTGCTGCACGAGCAGCTCGGCGCCGGGCCGCTCGCGCTCGCACGCGCGCAGCGCGCACAGACGGCGCGCATCCTGATCGAGACGACCGGCCTGCGCCTCGCCGACGTCGCGTTCGCGGCCGGCTTCGCGAGCATCCGTCAGTTCAACGACACCGTGCGCGAGGTGTACGCGGCCACCCCAACCGAATTGCGGCGCGGTGCGCGCCATGCCGTGGCTGCGCCCGGGGCAGTGCGTGTGCGTCTTGCGTGCCGCACACCGTTCGCGGGTACGGCGCTCCTTGCGTTCCTCGGGACGCGTGCGCTCGCCGGCGTCGAGGCGTTCGACGGCTCGACGTATCGACGCACGTTGCGCCTCCCGCACGGACCCGGCGTGGTGACGGCGTCGGTTGGCGACGGTGCGGTCGACGCCTCGCTTCGGCTTCACGACATTCAGGATCTCGCACCCGCAGTGGCTCGGGTCCGGCGCCTCTTCGATCTCGACGCCGATCCGGTGGCCGTGGCCTCGGTGCTGCGTCGCGACCCGTTGCTGCGACCGGCCGTGTCGATGCAGCCTGGCCTGCGTGTGCCCGGCAGTGTCGACGGCACGGAAATGGCCGTGCGCGCGGTGGTCGGTCAGCAAGTCTCGGTGGCCGGCGCGCGCACGATCGTCGGGCGGATCGTCCAGCGGTGCGGCGACGCGCTCGCGTTCGACGAACTCGAACTCACGCACGTGTTTCCGACCGCGGCCGCGATTGCCGATGCCGATCTCGACGGGATCGGTATGCCGACGTCGCGGATTCGGACCGTGCAGGCCATCGCACGGGCCATCGCCGACGAGGTGATCGTGCTCGATGGCGGCAGCGATCGCGAGGCGACTCGTGCCGCGCTGCTCGGGGTCGCCGGAATCGGACCGTGGACGGCTGACTATCTCACGATGCGCGCGCTCGGCGATCCCGACGCCTTCCTGCCCACCGACCTCGGCGTGCGCAAAGGCGCCGCGCTGCTCGGTATCGCTGACGACGTGCGTGCGCTCACCGAACGCTCGACGCGCTGGCGGCCCTGGCGCAGCTACGCCGTCATGTACCTCTGGTCCACGCTTTCCCCAACAGCAACAGGAGCCCTTCGATGACCGTTCCCACGGTTTCCACCGATCGCGTCGCGTTCATTGCCGCCCAACCCACGCCCGTCGGCGTCTTGACGATCGTGGCCGACGGCGACACCGTGCTTGCGGCCGGCTTCACTGACGACGCCGACCATCTCCTCGGGCTCATCTCGCCATTGCTGCGGCCTACGACGTTGGACCGTCGCTCGTCGCTTGGCGCGATCTCCGACGCCGTCGATGCATACTTCTCTGGTTCCCTCGACGCCATCGATTCGATCGCAGTAGCCCAGCGCTCGACCGCGATTCGCGAACGGGGGTGGGAAGCCCTGCGCCAGATCGCGCCGGGCGAGCCGATCAGCTACGGCGAGTTGGCGAAGCGGATCGACCGGCCCCGTGGTGCGCGCGCGGCCGGGCAGATCTGTGCGCGCAACGCGGCGTCGCTGTTCGTGCCGTGTCACCGCGTCGTGGCCGCAGATGGTGCCCCGCATCACTACGGCTGGGGCCTGCCCGTGAAGGAGTGGCTGCTCGACCACGAGACAGCGACCAAGCCGACGCGGTAGAACTCGAGCGTGCGCACGGGCGAACTCGGCTGGCCGTTGCTCGGCGCGTGTTCTACCGACGAGTTCGCGCCGCTCCCGGTCAGCGCACGAGATCAGATCGCGCTCGAACGTGTCGGAGCACACCGCGAATCGTTGACGCGGCGTCGCCAAGCGTCGATCTCGGCGTCCGATGTCGTCGATTCTGGCGATCGCCGCACGACCGCGGCAGTGTTGCGCTCGATCGACGGCGCGCACGGCGGTGGCTTCTACCGCGTTCCCGTCGACGCGGAACATGATCGTGCGGTCGCCGACGCCCTGTTCGCGGCGCGTGCGCCGGTCGTCGACGTGCAAACGCACCTCGTCGATGCGCGTCGTTTCACGGGCGCGAGCGCCGGTGCGCTTGGCGGGTTCCTGCACATGGTCGACCCCGACCGATGGGGGCCGCGCGTCGACGCAAGCCTGATCGACGCCGCCGCGTGGGCAACGCATGTGTTCGGCGAGAGCGAGACGGCGGTTGCGCTGCTCACGTCGACGCCCGGCCCGCCGCCCGACGGACTGCTGTCGAACGATCAGATTGCGGCGGCGCGCGAGGTCGTCGATCGCTACGCGGGTTCGGGTCGCGTGCTCACGCACGCGATCGTGCACCCCAACATCGACGGCGAACTCGACGCCATGGCGGGCTGGGCCGACACGCTCGCGCCGTCGGGGTGGAAGGTGTACACGCTGTACGGTCCGCCGACCGAGCAGTCGCCGTCGGGCGGATGGTTCCTCGACGACCCCACGGTGGGCATCTTGTTCCTCGAACGAGTAGGCGCATTGTCGGCACATGGTGTGCGCCCGGTCGTGGCGGCGCACAAAGGTCTCGGCGGACCGATTCCCGACGCATCGGTTGCGGCCGCGTCACCGCGCGACATCGGGCCCGCGGCTGCGATGTTCCCCGATATCTCCTTCGTCGTGTATCACTCCGGCTACGAGCGTGATCCGTTCGGTGCCGAAGGGCCGTACGCGGCGCATGTAGACGAAAATGTCCCGCCGCGCGGCGTCGACCGGCTCATCGCGAGCTGCGCCGATGCTGGCATCGGACCCGACGCCAATGTGTACGCGGAGCTCGGCAGCACGTGGTTCTTGATGGCGCGTCGGCCCGAGGAAGCCGCGCACGTGCTCGGCAAGTTGCTCGTCGCGCTCGGGCCGAAGCGCATCGTGTGGGGCACCGATTCGACGTGGTACGGATCGCCGCAGCCGCTGATCGACGCGTTCCGTGCGTTCACGATCCCCGAACGGTTCCAGGAGCAGTTCGGCTACCCGGCCCTCACCGACGACATCAAAGACATGATCCTCGGCACGAACGCGTGCGAGCTCTACGGGATCGACAGTGCTGCTGTCGCGGCTGCGGCGGGCGATGCACGCCGCACGTGGATCCCCGAAGCGGTCACCGAACTCCACGCCCGCATCGCGTCCTTCGACTGAGTGGCCAGCTGCTCCACCCGGCTTACTGACCTGCGAGCACTTACCAAGGATGCCCGAGGCAGGCCGACCACGGGCCAACGTGCTCATCCGGTGTCGGGTGGTGGCCTGGGTGGGTTGAGTGTGCGGCGGCCGTTGGGTTGGAGTGGTCCGTCGGTCCAGCCTTTGTAGGACTTGAGGTCGTGGTGGTGGCGGCATTTGTATCCGAGTGCCTCGATGCTGGTGCGTTTGGTGTCGGCGTAGGGGTCGATGTGATCGATTTCGAGGTGCTTG
>JBBREP010000055.1:0-24335 GCA_038202885.1 Acidimicrobiia bacterium
GATTTGAACCCCCGACCACCGGCTCCCAAAGCCGGTGCGCTACCGAGCTGCGCCACTCCCCGGCGCTCGACGGTCGTTGACCGCCGAAGCCGTCATCGTACCGGGGACCGTCGTAGTACTCAGTGGCCGAACGCGGTGAAGCTCAGCACCACGCTCAGCGCGACCATCACCGAGAAGCCGATGGCCGCGACCCGGCGGTCGTGGCTCGCAACGGTGGGTTCGGCGCGTTCACGCCGACCGGGGTGGCGGTTGCCGCCCTCGAGCACTCGGCGCGTGCGCTCGATCTCTTTCTCCCGAGCCTTGGCGGCTTTCTTGTTGTCGCGCTCGGCCGCCTTCGCAGCGGCCTCTCGCTCGGCCGCGCTGGGCTCGTGATACTTGGCGCCGACCACGAACAGCTCGTCGAGCGGCGATGCCTGCGGCTCGGACTCGGCCGGCTGGTCCTTGGCGTTGTCGCCCCCGTTGTTGGCAGCGTCGTTGCCAGCGTCGTTGCCAGCGTTGTTGGCGTCGTCACCCTCGTCGGGGTGCCTGGTGCTCACGGTCCCAGCGTATCGGCCGAAAGCGCTCGGTAGCGTGGCGGCCATGGTCGACACGATGCGTGTAGTTGTCTGCAAGGAACTCGGTCCGCCCGAAGCGCTCGTGGTCGAGGAGCGCCCCGTTCCTTCTCCCGGGCCGGGCGAAGTGCGCATCGCTGTGCGCGCCGCAGGCGTCAACTACGTCGACGGGTTGATCGCCGCTGGTCGCTACCAGATCCGCATCCCTCCGCCGTTCACGCCCGGCTCGGAGCTGGCTGGCGAAATCGCAGCGATCGGCGACGGCGTTGCCGGTTTTGGCGTTGGTGATCGCGTGTTCGCCACGCTGGGTACCGGCGCATTTGCCGAACAGGTCATCGCCCGACCCGGGGCGCTCGTCAAGCTTCCCGCGTCGCTCGACTTCCCGCGCGCCGCGTCGTTCCATCAGTCGTATTGCACCGCCTGGTTCGCACTCGTGCACCGGACGGTGGTCCGCCCAGGCGAAACGATGTTGGTCACAGGTGCTGGAGGCGGGGTTGGTCTCGCGGCCATCGACGTGGCCCGGGCGCTCGGCGCGCGCGTGATCGCCGTCGCGTCGACGGCGGAAAAGCGCGCCCTCGCGATGACGATGGGTGCCGACGCGGCCATCGACTCGGCCGACGACGTCAAGACGCGCGCCCGCGAGCTCACCGACGGCGCTGGTGTCGACCTCGTGTATGACGTCGTCGGTGGCGATGTTGCCGAAGCCGCCCTGCGGGCGTTGCGCTTCGATGGCCGCTTTTGCGTGATCGGCTTCACCGGCGGCATCCCGCGCATACCGCTCAACCTCGTGCTGCTCAACAACCGCACCGTCGTCGGCGTGGAATGGGGCGGTTGGGCACTGCGCAACCTCGACGCCAATGCCGAACTCGTGCGCGAGGTACTCCAGCGGGTCGACGCAGGCGAGCTGCACCCGATCGCGCCCGAAGAACGACCGCTCGAGTCGGCCTCGACGGCGGTCGCCGACCTGCTCGAACGGCGCGCCGCTGGCAAGATCGTCCTCGTCCCGTAACGGACTCCCGGCTCTTCTTATGGCGTTCCATTCCCTCATAGGGAACTGAGCGCCATAAGAAGGGCGACGCACGTCGTCACGGCGCAGGCGCAGCTCGGTCGAAGCCGTACGAGCGCGTCACCGTGGCGACCCGCACCGTGTAACTCACATACCAACGGGTGCGCCCGAGTTCTTGAACTGCTCGATGTTCGGCGACGGCCTTCCATGCCTGCGCGTCGGACTCGGTCAGCCAGTACGACACCGTGATCCCAAACCCGTCACTACCGCGAACAGCCTCGATGCCCACATAGCCCGGTTGGCGCGCCGCAAGCTCGTCCATGGCGTCCGACGCTGCGTCGTACCCGTCGTCGGCACTCCCAGGACCGACACCCGCACCCGTACGTTGCGACGAGAAGATCACCGCCACGTACGGCGGCTCGGCGTGGATCGGGACGGCATCCATCGTCTGACCTTCTAGCAGTCTTGGTACGGGGCGCGCCGGTACACTGCGGCCCCTCATGGACACGACCGTCGAACCCCTCGAGAACAATCGGGTCAAGCTGCATATTGCGGTACCCGCGCCCGAATTCGAGTCGGCGATCGACGCCGCATTCCGCAAGATCGCCCGGGAGGTACGCCTTCCGGGGTTCCGGCCCGGCAAGGCGCCCCGCAAGGTGCTGGAGGCGCGGGTTGGCGCCGAGGCCGGCCGCCAGCAGGCGTTGCAGGACGCGCTGCCGAGCTATTACGCCGACGCGGTCATCGAGCATGACGTCGACGTGATCGCAGCGCCGGAAATCACGATCACGGCGGGCGAGGAAGATGGCGACGTCGAGTTCGACGCCGTCGTCGAAGTGCGTCCCGTCGTGCGCCTTACCGGCTACGACGAGCTGCGCGTGAACCTGCCGTACCGGCCGGTCGACGACGCCGCGGTCGATGTCGAGGTGAACCGCATCCGCGACCAGTTCGCTGAGCTGGTCGACTCGAACCGTCCGCTGGCGCTCGAAGATTTCGCCACCATCGATGTCGCCACCACCCAAGACGGTGAAGAGGTCGGCGGCTTGAGTGTGCAGGATTTCTCGTATTCAGTGGGCTCCGAGATGATCGTCGCCGAGCTCGACGAGTTGTTGCGGGGCGTGAAAACCGGCGAGATCATCGAGTTCGACGCGGTGCTGCCCGAGCGTTTCGGTCCTCGCGCCGGAGAGTCGATGCACTTCCGTGTGTTGGTGAAGAACACGCAGGAAAAGCAGATCCCCGATCTCACCGACGAGTGGGTCGACGAGAACACCGAGTACGACGATGTTGCGGCAATGCGCGACGACGTGCGCCGTCGCACCGACCTGTTGAGCCGCGCCCAGGCGAACATGGCCAAGCGCGAAGCCGTGCTGAACGCCGCGGCCGATCTCGTGGGCGTCGTTGCGCCCGAGTCGCTCGTCGACCAGGAGATGCGCAACCGCCTCAGCGACATCCAACAGCGACTCGCGCAGCAGGGCGCGTCGATCGATCAATATCTCGCCGCAACTGGCCAGGAACCCGATGCCTTCATTGCCACGCTGCGTGAGGAGGCCGCGGGCGCCGTGCTCGCCGACCTGGCCTTACGTGCGGTGGTGACCCAAGAAGAGATCAGCGTGGGTGACGGCGAACTCGAAGATGAGATCGTCCGGCTGGCCACCAGGATGGGACAGAAGGTCGAAAAGGTTCGGCGCGATCTCGCCAAGGCCGACATGCTGGAGGCGGTACGCTCGGATCTAGCCAAAGGGAAGGCACTCCAGTTCCTGGTCGACCACGCTGTGGCGGTCGATGAGGATGGCAACGAGATCGACATCGCGTTGCCGGAAGGTTCGCTCGCCGACCCCGACGCCGAAGAACTCGACACCCCGCAATCGCAAGAAGCCTCCGAACACGATGCAGAGGAAGCTTCGTAACACCAAGTATTCGGGCACGCAGAGACCCGGACCCGCTGACCCAGCCGGCGCCAGCGCCTGAACGAAAAGCGAATGATGGAGCCCACGCAGATGTACACGCCGTTCGTCACCGAGAACACCAGCCGGGGGTCGCGCGACTACGACATTTGGAGCCGGCTTCTCAAGGACCGCATCGTGTTCCTCGGCACCGCCGTGAACGACATGGTGGCGAACCTGATCGTGGCCCAGCTCCTGCACCTCGAGAGCGAAGACCCCGACAAAGACATCATGATGTACATCAACTCGCCGGGTGGCGACGTGATCGGGCTCTTCGCGATCTACGACACCATGCAGTTCATCAAGGCCGATGTGTCGACGATCTGTGTCGGCCAGGCCGCGTCGGCGGCCGCGGTGCTGCTTGCCGCCGGTGAGCCCGGCAAGCGCTTCACGTTGCCCCACTCGCGTGTGTTGATCCACCAGCCGCACGGCTCAGCCGGTGGGCAGTCGGTCGACATCGAGCTCCAGGCGAAAGAGATCGTGCGGATGCGCCATCTCCTCGACGAGATGCTCGCCCACCACACGGGCCAGACCCTCGAGCGGGTCGAGAAGGACACCGACCGCGACTTCATCATGAGCGGTCTCGAGGCCAAGGAATACGGCATCGTCGACGATGTGATCTCGAGCCGGGAACTCGCATCGGTCCCGGCCGCCGCAGGCACGAATTAACCGTACGAAACAGGATCGGAACGGGGGATCGCGGTGGCCAAGTTCGGAGACGGTGGCGATCTGCTCAAGTGCTCTTTCTGCGGAAAGAGTCAGAAGCAGGTCAAAAAGCTGATTGCCGGTCCGGGCGTGTACATCTGCGACGAGTGCATCGACCTGTGCAATGAGATCATCGAAGAGGAACTCGCGCAGACGAGCGAGGTCCGTTTCGACGACCTGCCGAAGCCGGTCGAGATCTACGAGTACCTCAACGACTACATCATTGGCCAGGAGACGGCCAAGAAGATCCTGTCGGTCGCGGTCTACAACCACTACAAGCGTGTGCAAGCCGGCGCCTACGGCGACCCCGACGTTGAGCTCCAGAAGAGCAATATCTTGCTCGTCGGTCCAACGGGTTGCGGCAAGACGATGCTGGCGCAGACGCTCGCGCGCCTGCTGAAGGTGCCATTCGCGATCGCAGATGCCACGGCGCTCACCGAAGCCGGCTACGTCGGCGAAGACGTCGAGAACATCTTGTTGAAGCTGATCCAAGCGGCCGACTACGACGTCAAAAAGGCCGAGACCGGCATCATCTACATCGACGAGATCGACAAGATCGCGCGCAAGGCCGAGAACCCCTCGATCACGCGTGACGTATCGGGCGAGGGTGTGCAACAGGCCCTGCTGAAGATCCTCGAGGGCACGACCGCGTCGGTCCCGCCCCAGGGCGGTCGCAAGCACCCGCACCAGGAGTTCATCCAGATCGACACGACGAACATCTTGTTCATCTGTGGTGGTGCGTTCGCCGGTCTCGAAAAGGTGATCGAGAGCCGCATCGGTCGGCGTGGTGTTGGTTTCATCGCCGATGTGCGCAAGGCCGAGGAGAAGAACCTCGGCGAACTGCTGTCGGGTGTGCTGCCCGAAGACCTGATGAAGTTCGGGTTGATCCCCGAGTTCATCGGGCGTCTGCCGATCAACGGCATCGTGCACAACCTCGACAAAGAGGCGTTGGTTCGCATCCTTGTCGAGCCCAAGAACGCGCTGGTGCGCCAGTATCAGAAGTTCTTCCACTTCGACGGTGTCGACCTCACGTTTACCGACGACGCCATCGAGATCGTCGCCGAGGAAGCCCTCAAGCGCGGCACCGGCGCCCGAGGCCTGCGCGCCATCCTCGAAGACACGTTGCTCGAAGTCATGTACGAACTGCCGTCGCGTACCGACGTCGTGCAGTGCATCGTCGACTCCGACACCGTCCAGCAGCGCACCGCGCCCACCCTCGTCACCGAGGAAGAACGCCGCCGCTCCGCCTGAAACAAACTCCCTGATGCGTCGTTTGACCCACATATAGACGTGGCAAACGACGCCCGGCGCGCCGTTCATGTCCGTGGTCCCACCGATCCGGTGCTTTCTGGCTGTTGATGGGACCACGGCGCGCGGGGTCAGGCGAGGCGGGCGGTGAAGCGGCCGGTCGTGTTCGGGGCAGCGTTGGGGTTGGCAATCGTGACCGCGTGGTGGTCGACCTGGAGCGCGACGTCGAAACAGGCGCTCAACACCTTGCTCGTCAGTACGTCGAGGATCGCGCCTTGCGCGAGCACTCGACCATCTCGTAGCGCGAGCGCGTGGGTGCAGCCCGCGGGGATCTCTTCGAGATGGTGGGTGACGATCACCATCGGCGGCGCTTCGACGTCGCTTGCGAGCGCGGCGAGATCGCCGAGCACTTGTTCGCGCGCGCCGATGTCGAGACCGGCAGTTGGCTCGTCGAGCAGCAGCAATTCCGGCTCTCGCATCAACGCGCGCGCCAGCAACGAGCGCTGCGTTTCGCCAGCCGACAACGTGCTGAACGCGTGGGCGGCCAACGCTCCGATCCCGAACCGCTCGAGGAGCGACAGTGCGCGAGCGCGATCGTCGTCGGTGTAGGTGTGCCACCACGGCGCGAGCGCGCCGTAGCGGGCGGTCATCACCACTTCGAGCGCGGTCATCGACGCTTCGAGGCGCGCCGCCATCGTCGGTGACGACAAGCCGATGCGGGTCCGCACCGATCGCACGTCGCACCGCCCCAGCTGTTCGCCCAACACGCGCAACGAGCCCGACGACGGGTGCTGGTGCAGCGACGCGATCCGCAACAGCGTGGTCTTGCCCGCGCCGTTCGGCCCGACGATGACCCACCGCTGGCCGGGCTCGACGACCCACGACACATTCGACAGCACGGGGGCGTCGCCCTCGTAGTACAGCGACACGTCGTCGAGTTCGACCACACGATCCACAGCGCCAGTGTCACCGCCGCCCGCCCGCGCCGCCCAATCGACGCACGCCGTACGCACCGTCGTCGGTGTCGCGAGGGCCGCAACTATCCTTCGCGCCCATGCCGGCGACGATCCCCGACAAACCTGGCCTCGAGGGGCTCGAGGCCACATGGTCGAAGCGTTGGGATGCCGATGGCACCTACCGGTTCGACCGCACGCAGCCCCGCGAGGGCGTGTTCTCGATCGACACCCCGCCGCCGACGGTGAGCGGTTCGCTGCACGTGGGTTCGGCGTGCTCGTACACCCACACCGACACGGTGGCTCGCTATCAGCGGATGGCGGGCAAAGCCGTCTTCTACCCAATGGGCTGGGACGACAACGGCTTGCCCACCGAGCGGCGGGTCCAGAACTACTTCGGCGTGCGCTGCGACCCGACCCTGCCGTACGAGGGCACGTTCGAGGTTCCCGAGCGGGCCGGACGCCTGCCATCGGGCCACCGGGCCGTGCCGATTTCGCGCCGCATGTTCCTCGAGCTCTGCGAGCGGCTCGTGGCCGAGGACGAAGTGAAGTTCGAGGAGCTGTGGCGAGCGCTCGGCCTGTCGGTCGACTGGTCGCACACCTACACGACGATCGGTGAAGGGGCGCGCCGCACGAGTCAGCGTGCGTTCCTACGCAACCTTGCGCGCGGAGAGGCCTACCAAGCCGATGCCCCCACATTGTGGGACGTCGACGACCAGACTGCGATCGCGCAGGCCGAGATGGAGGACAAGGAGACGCCCGGCGCCTATCACCGTCTCGCGTTCCACCGATCCGATGGCAGCGCCGATGTGCACATTGAAACGACTCGCCCCGAGTTGCTCGCCGCGTGTGTGGCGCTCGTGGCCCACCCCGAAGACGATCGCTACAAGCCGCTCTTCGGCCAGTCCGTGCGCACTCCCTTGTACGACGTCGAGGTGCCCGTGGTGGCGCACCGTCTCGCCGACCCCGAAAAGGGGAGCGGCATCGCCATGATCTGCACGTTCGGCGACACCACCGACGTCACGTGGTGGCGCGAACTTCAGCTCCCGACGCGCGCCATCATCGGTCACGACGGCCGTATCAAGGCCGCGCCGCCCGAGTGGATGAACTCGCCGCAAGCACTGGCGCACTACGCCGAGATCGCGGGCAAGAACGTCAAACAGGCGCAGACACGCGTCGTCGAACAGCTGGCGGCGAGCGGCGAGATGCTCGGGGAGCCTCGGGCGATCACGCACCCGGTGAAGTTCTACGAGCGCGGCAAGCGCCCGCTCGAGATCGTGGCGTCGCGGCAGTGGTACATCCGCAACGGTGGACGCGATCAGGATCGCCGCGACGCGTTCTTGCGGCGGGGTACCGAACTCAACTGGATCCCGCCGTATATGAAGACGCGCTACGACACGTGGGTCGAAGGCCTCACGGGCGACTGGTTGATCAGCCGCCAGCGCTACTTCGGTGTGCCGATCCCAGTCTGGTACCGGGTCGACGCTGACGGCGTCGTCGACCACGACGCCAGGATCGTGCCCGACGAGTCGACGTTGCCGGTCGATCCGTCGGCCGAGCCCGCACCCGGGTTCGACGAAACCCAGCGGGGGCAGGCGAACGGCTTCGTCGGCGACAGCGACGTGATGGACACCTGGGCGACGTCGTCGCTCACGCCGTTGATCGCATGCGCGTGGGAAGACGACCACGACCTGTTCGCGCGCACCTACCCGATGGACATGCGCCCCCAGGCGTACGAGATCATTCGCACGTGGCTGTTCTCGACCGTTGTGCGCTCGCACTACGAGACCGACGCGCTGCCGTGGAAACACGCGGCGATTTCGGGTTGGGTGCTCGATCCCGACCGCAAGAAGATGTCGAAGAGCAAGGGCAATGTCGTCGGTCCGATGGATTGGATCGAGAAGTACGGGGCCGACTCCTTGCGCTACTGGGCTGCCAGCGCGCGGCCCGGCACCGACACGGCCTTCGAAGAAGCGCAACTGAAGATCGGGCGCAAGCTCGCGATCAAGATCCTCAACGTGACGAAGTTCGTGCTCGGGCTCGTTGACGACGAGGCGACCGGCACGCTCGAACCCGGCGGTCGACCCGACGCGGAGTTCGCCGCGCTCGATCTCTCGCTCCTGTCCCAACTGGCGAGCGTCATCGACGAAGCGACCGCGGCATTCGAGGCGCTCGATTACGCACGCGCGCTCGAACGCACCGAGGCGTTCTTCTGGCGGTTCTGTGACGACTACGTCGAACTCGTGAAGACGCGCGCGTATTCAGGCGAGACCTTCGACCGGTGGTCGGCCACGAGCACATTGCAACTCGCTCTCCACAACCTCCAACGGATGTTCGCGCCGTTTGTGTGTTACGCGACCGAGGAGGCCTGGTCGTGGTGGCAAGACGGTTCGGTGCACGGTGCCGCCTGGCCCTCGCGCTCGGCTTTCGCCGCCGCGGCGGGTGCCGGTGATCCGCTCGTGCTCGACGTCGCCGCGGAGGTGCTGGCCGAGGTGCGTAAGGCCAAGAGCGAGAAAAAGTTGTCGCTCAACACGCCTGTGGCGCGCGTCGCCGTGCGCGATACACCCGACCGCCTCGGCGCGCTCGCCGAGGCGACCGACGACGTGTGCGCCGCCGGCAAGATCGACGTTCTCGTGACCGAAGCGGCCGACGAATTCTCGGTAACCGCCACCATCGATACCGACGCCTGAAGTTTGTATCGCGATGGTGTCACGATCACGACCGACATATGACGCCGAGCTGCGCGCGTGGCTCGAAGCGCACGTCAACCTCGAACGCGGCATCGGTCGACCGGCCCATGTGGCGAGGGCCGAGGCCCCAACGCTTGCGCGCATCCACGAACTCACCACGCTGCTCGGCTCACCACAACTCGACGTGCCCGCGATCCACATCACCGGCACGAACGGCAAGACGTCGACGGCTCGCCTGACGGCGGCGCTCGTGCGGGCGCGCGGCTACAAGGTCGGCACGTATACGAGCCCGAACCTCGAGCGCATCAATGATCGCATGGCGATCGACGGCATCGAGGTCGCCGACGCCACCCTCGACGAGTTGCTGCGCACGGTGCAGCGCGCCGAACCGCACATGTCGGAGCCGCCGAGCTACTTCGAGATCCTCACCGCGGCCGCCTTGTACTGGTTCAGCGACGAGGCCGTTGATGTGGCCGTCATCGAAGTGGGGCTCGGCGGCACGTGGGACGCAACGAATGTGATCGACGCCGATGTCGCGGTGGTCACGAACGTGGCGCTCGACCACACGGAGTACCTCGGATCGACCAGAGAGGCCATCGC
Source organism: Acidimicrobiia bacterium (assembly GCA_038202885.1). GTDB lineage: Bacteria > Actinomycetota > Acidimicrobiia > IMCC26256 > PALSA-610 > JBBREP01. The sequence continues at coordinate 9,694 of JBBREP010000055.1, forward strand.
CCGCGACAAGGCCGGCATCATCACGCCGATGAGCAGCCTCGTGCTCGGTGAGACCGATCCCGATCTCGTCCCATTGTTCACCGCACGCGAACCACAACAGACGATGTTGCGCGGCCGCGACTTCGACGCGCTGGCGAACCGACTTGCGGTTGGTGGTCGCGTCGTTGATCTCGTCACGCCCACCGCGCGCTATGACGACGTGTACCTCTCGCTGCACGGCGCGCACCAAGCAGACAACGCCGCAGTGGCCCTGACCGCCGCTGAGCTCTACGTGGGTGAGCCGCTTCCCGACGGCGTCGTGCGCGAAGCGTTCGCGACCGTCACTTCGCCCGGTCGCATGGAGGTGGTCGGTCGTCATCCGGTGGTGATCCTCGATGGCGCGCACAACGTTGCCGGTGCCCGAGCCTTGCGCGACGCGCTCGACGAGGAGTTGGGCGCAATGCCGCGCACGCTGCTCGTCGGGTTGCTGCAGGAAAAAGACCCCGCGGAGATGTTGACGGCGCTCGGTCTCGATGACACGCAACGGCTCGTGGTGTGTCGACCGCCGTCACCGCGAGCGCACGACCCGCAGACGGTCGCCGACGCCGCCGAAGCGCTCGGATTCGATGTCGGCAACATCGACGTCATCGACGACGTGAAGGCCGCGGTCGGCACGGCCCTGCTCGAGACCCCCGAAACCGGACAACTGGTCATCACCGGCAGCCTCTACGTCGTCGGCGAAGCCCGCTCCATCTTCATCAAGTGACTGTCCTTCGCGCCTACAACGTCGGGCGCTGCGAACTCCCTGGGCCCCCGCGTCGCTCGTCCCTCTCTCTCGGGCCGCTCCGGTCGTCGCCCGTTTTCTGGCTATTCGATGAGGTCCGGTGTGACTGGCTACCGTCGGCGACCGATGAGTGACACTCGAACCCTCGTGTTGTGCAAGCCCGACGCCGTGCGGCGCCGTCTGGTGGGCGAAATCGTCCGGCGGCTCGAAGCCAAGCAGCTCACGATCACTGCGATGCAGATGCGCACGCTCGATGCAGCAACCGCGAAGCGTCATTACGCGGAGCACGACGGCAAGCCCTTCTTCGGCGACCTGGTCGACTTCATCACCGGTGGTCCGCTTGTGGCGATGGTCGTGGAGGGCCCCGAGGCGTGGAAGGTGGTGCGCGCCATGATGGGCGCCACGAACCCGCGCGAGTCGGCTCCCGGCACGATCCGCGGCGATCTCGCCATCGAACTCACCGAGAACCTCGTGCACGGCAGCGACGGCCCCGAGTCGGCCGAGCGCGAAATCGCAATCTTTTTCGGCTGATCCGACCCACCACCCGCAGCTCGCCCGCCATCGCGGCCCCCCGCACCGACCCGCTTGTGAGCGCCGTCTGTGCCCGTTAGCGTGCCGCGCGCTCGTCGCTGCGGACAGGAGTTCGGCCATGGTGGTGCACCCGATCCAGCGCATTCGGAACACCCGGAGCACCCGGAGCCTGCGCAACGCCCGGACGATGGTCGTGCTCACGCTCGTCACCGCGACCGTCGGACTCACCGCGGTAGTGACGCCACAACGCGCGTCGGCCGCGACGCGCCCAACCGTGGTCGGTCCGATCCCAGGGACACCGTTCGACATCCAAGCCGACTTGTCGCAGCTCGCGACCTATGGGTACGTGCAGCAGGAGTATTTCTTCAACGGCGTAGCGCAGGCGTTCGACACGTCGACGCCGCTCACCGCGGACGGGCGATGGAATGTCGCCCCGGTATCGACGGCGGCCTACAAGACACGCATGGTCGTGCGTCGGCCGTCGAGCGGCGTCAAGTTCAACGGGACCGTGTTCGTGGAGTGGCTCAACGTGAGCGCGGGTTTCGATACGTCACCCGACTGGTCGTTCAACCGCATCGAACTGATGCGTCAAGGTTTTGCGTGGGTCGGTATCTCCGCGCAGTACGTGGGTGTTGAGGGCGCCCTCGGTCCGCTCGGTATCGGTGGGCTGAAGGTGACCGACCCCGCGCGGTACGGCACGCTGAGCCACCCTGGCGACATCTACTCGTACGACATCTTCACGCAAGCCGCGGTCGCGCTGCGCCGTCGCGGCGCGGTGAAACCGCTCGGGCCACTCCGCGCGGTGCATCTCATTGCCGACGGCGAATCGCAGTCGGCCTCGCGGATGACGACGTACGTCAATGCCATCGCGCCCCGTTCGCGCGTGTTCGCGGGCTACTTGATCCACAGTCGATCCGCGGGCGCTTCCGGTCTGGCGACCGACGGCCTTGGGAGCCAGGTGCCGAGCCCGACGTTCATCCGCACCGATACTTCGGTGCCGGTGATGGTCGTCGAGTCAGAGACCGATGTCTTGGGCCACCTCAGTGCCCGCCAGGCCGACTCGGCGCACTATCGGCTCTGGGAGATCGCGGGAACGTCGCACGTCGACCGGTATGCGCTGGGCGAGCTGGCGATCGCGTTCCTCAACTGCGATCTTCCCGTGAACTCCGGTCCGGAGCACTACGTGATGCATACGGTCGTTCGTGATCTGTGGGAATGGGTGCGGAGCAAGCGCACGCCTCCGTCCGCACCACGGATCGACGTCAACGCCACGCCTGACGTGGTTCGCGACGCCGTGGGCAATGCCACCGGCGGCATCCGAACGCCAGAACTCGACGTGGCCGTGGCCACGCTCTCAGGATTCGGCAATACGCCGGCTGGTTTCTGCGGACTGTTCGGGACGACGACAGCGTTCACGCCAACGCAGCTTGCGGTCGTGTACGGGACGAAAGTGAAATTCCAACGTCGTTACTTCGCGGCTGCCGCCGATGCAGTATCGAAGGGTTTCGTCATGGGCGCCGATGTGCCCGCTGTCCTCGCCGAAGCGGCCGCGGCGCCATTTCCCAGCTGACCAAAACGCCCCTTGTGGACCTGAAGGCAACCGTCTTCTAGCCTGATGGCGATCCAGCCTTCGTCCTGAAAGTCCATTCCTCGTGTCCGAACCCTGGTACGCGCCGTTCATTGGTCGCGACATGGCGATCGATCTCGGCACAGCCAACACACTCGTGTATCTCCGCGGGCGTGGGGTCGTGCTGAACGAACCGTCCGTCGTGGCCGTCAACGCGCGCGACGGGCGGCCGCTCGCGGTCGGTATGGAGGCGAAACGGATGATCGGCCGCACGCCCGGACACATCCAGGCGATCCGCCCGCTCAAGGACGGTGTGATCAACGACTTCGATGTGTGCGAGAAGATGATCCGGTACTTCATCCAGCGCGTGCATCAACGTCGATTCTCGAAACCGCGCATGGTGATCTGCGTACCGTCGGGTGTCACCGGGGTGGAGCAACGCGCGGTGCAAGAGGCCGCCGAAAACGCAGGTGCGCGCCGGCCCGCCGACATCATCGAGGAGCCGATGGCCGCCGCGATCGGCGCCGGGCTCCCCGTGCACGAACCGGCCGGCAACATGATCGTCGATATCGGTGGCGGCACGACCGAGGTTGCGGTCATCTCGCTCGGCGGCATCGTCGCGAGCGAATCGATCCGCATCGCGGGCGACGAGCTCGACGAAGCGATCGTCGCGTTCGTCAAGCGCGAGTATTCGCTCGCACTCGGCGAACGCACGTCGGAAGAGATCAAGATCGCGCTCGGCAGCGCCTACCCGCTCGAAGAAGAGTTGTACGCGGAAATCCGTGGCCGCGATCTCGTGAGCGGATTGCCGAAGACCGTCGTGGTATCGACCGAGGAAATCCGCGAAGCGATCGAAGAACCCGTCGCCGCGATCGTCGATGCGGTGAAGGTCACGCTCGACAAGACGCCACCCGAACTCGCCGCCGACATCATGGGCCGCGGCATCGTGCTCACCGGTGGCGGCGCCATGCTGCACGGCCTTCCCGAACGGCTGCACTCCGAGACGGGTATGCCGATCGCGGTGGCCGACAACCCACTGTTCTCGGTTGCGATCGGCTCGGGCCTCTGCCTCGAGAACCGCAAGGTGTTGAAGGGCGTTCTTTCTTCGAGCAACGGCGGATAGCCCACCGATCTGATGGCCGATCTCATGCGCGGTGGCCGCCGCCGCTACATCCTCGTGCTCATGGCGCTCACGGCGTTGACGCTTGCGACGCTCGACCAGCGCAGTGGCGACTCTGGTCCGATCGGCGCGGCGGGACGCGCCGCGCATTCCATCGTGCAACCGATCGCCAATGGCGCCAGCACGGTGTTTTCGCCTGTGCACGACTGGTGGCACGGCTTTTGGCACCACGGCGACATCGTTGCCGAGAACCGCAAGCTCCGAAGCGAACTCGAGAATCGTTTGGCTGACCAGCAACAGGGTGACGATGCGATCTTGTTGTTGAAGCAGTACGACAAGTTCTTCAACACGACCTACTGGAGCGATTACCGCAGTACCGGCGCGACTGTGACCGACGCTTCGCCGGGCAACAACGAGACGACGGTGACGATCAACCGGGGGAGCGAGAGCGGTATCCGCACTGGTATGGCCGTGGTGGGGCCGGCCGGCATGATCGGTGCCATCGCGGATGTGTGGCACGGCGGCTCCAAGGTGACGCTCATCACCGACCCGTCGTTCGGTGTGGCTGTACGCACGCTGGTCGACAGCCGCGTCACGACGGCGCAGACCGACGCCGAGGGTGTACTGCGATTGCTGTTCCAAGGCAACGGGCAACCGAAGCATCCCGACATTGTGATCAAGGTCGGCGACCGCATCGTGACGTGTGGTTGTAATCACAGCGCGTTTCCTGCCGGTATTCCGGTGGGGGCGGTCACCGAATCATCGAGGTCGTTTGACGGCGCGTACGTGCGCGTGGCCGTGATGCCCACGCTCGATCGCAAGAGTCTCGAACACGTCAAAGTGATCCTGTGGCGTCCCGGTGACACGACGCCGGCGAAGGTGACCCAGCAACTCGCACCACCGCGCACCACGACGACGCGGCCCGTCGGGACGACGACGACTACGACGAGGGCGAACGGTGGCTGACGGTCCGCGCCTGCTTCGCCTCGTACCGCTGGCGCTTGCGGTGGTGGTGACCCAGGTGGCGCTGTTCCCGCAATTGCGGCTCTTCGACGTTGTGCCCGATCTCGGGCTCGTTGCGGCGCTCGCAGTTGCGTGGCACGATGGTCCTGAGGCTGGCGCCTGGTTCGGCTTTGCCGTTGGGCTCGGCTTCGATCTCTTCTTGGCGACCCCGCTCGGGATCTCGGCCTTGTCGTACGCGCTCGTGGCCTACGCACTCGGGTCGCTGCGACCGATGTTCGACGGCCGCATCGGAGCGCTCACCCTCGCGTTCGGCCTGGCTGGTGGGTTGGTCAGCGGCACCTTGTTCGCGGTGTTTGCCATTCTGACCGGGGCCGACGATCTGCAGCGCTTGCACACATTCGCCATCATCGTCAACGCCGCGATCTACGACGCGCTGCTCGCGCCAGCGCTGTTTGGTCTTGTCGCCCTAATCACACCCACCCCGTCGCGGTTCCACTGATGCGTGTGCTCGCCTGAGAAGCTCCTCAGGCAGGGCCGTCCAATTGCAGGACGTGTTCACGAGGGGCGATCGCAGGAACTCGCGCGCCGTCAGCCCGGCCACAGCGATCGCTCGCAGCGCCGGACGAAGTAGGCGCAGGAGAAGGGTGTAAGACTAGGGACGCCCGCCTCGGCCAGTCCTCATGCCTGACACATCACGCGTTCGCGTCTCCATCGTTGGTGTCGTCGTCATGGCGCTGTTCTGCTCGCTCCTCGCGCGTCTGTGGTTCCTGCAAGTGCGCGACAGCACGACCGACGTGCAAATCAACAGCGAGACCGTGCGCACGGTCCGCACCGACTCGCCCCGCGGACAGATCCTCGACCGGTCGGGTGCGGTCGTGCTGGCTGGTAACCGTCTCGTGTGGATCGTTGTCGCCGACCCGACGCTGCGGGCCGCCGATCAAAAGTCGGCGTTGCGCAAGACGCTCGTGCCCAAGATCGCCGCGTTGCTCGGCGAGGCGCCCGCGAAGGTGACCCACGATCTCGACAGTCGACGCAACGGTCCGCTCGAAACGGTCGTGCTCGCCGAAGATGTGTCGCCGTCGGTGCGCACGACGCTCGCCGAACGTGGGCGTGACTACCCCCACATCGCGTTGCAGGCCATTTCGGAACGTTCGTATCCGTTCCAGCTCGATTTCGCACCGCAGGTGCTCGGCTACACGGGGCCGGTCACCAAGGAAGACTTGCTCCGCCATCCCGACTTAGGCCGTAACGACACGATCGGTCGGTCCGGCATTGAGGGCGTCTACGACTCGCAGCTGCGCGGCACACCGTCGCTCGTCGATGTGAACGTGAACCCCGCGGGCGTGGTGGTCGGGCCGCCGGTGCATCGCGTCGCGGGCAAGCCGGGTCACAACGTGCAGCTCACCATCGACTCCAGCATCCAGAAGTCGGTGCAGCAGTCGCTCTATGCGGGAATCCTCGTGGCCCGCTCCGAGAACGACGAAGACCTCTCCAAGTACACGGTGAAATACCGTGCGCCCGCGGGCAGCGCCGTCGTGCTCGACGCCACGAACGGCGACGTCGTCGCGATGGCGTCGTATCCCACCTACGACAACTCAGCCAATCTGGGCGCCAATTACGACCAGCTCGCCAGTGCGTCGCTGCACTATCCGTTGATCAACCGCGCCACGTCGGGTCTCTATGCGCCCGGATCGACGTTCAAGCTGATCACCGCGCAAGCCGCCATCGAAACCGGCACGCGTGGCATTTACACGACGATCAACGACAACGGTGTGTACATCGCGAACTCGCGTGACAAGCAGCGGTTCGCGAGCCCGGGTGGAGGCGCCGGGACCGTCGACCTGCAATCCGCGCTCACGCGTTCGAGCGACGTCTACTTCTACGGCATCGGTGACGCGCTCTGGCAGCGCTGGAACGCGAACGACCTCGCGGCCGGTTACGCGATTCAAAACGTTGCTCGGGCCTTTGGCTTCGGCGCCAAGACCAAGGTCGACGTCGACGAAGCGCGTGGTGTGGTGCCCGACGCCAAGTGGCGAGCCGACTTCGTGCACGCACAGGCCAAGGCCGGGATCGAACCGTACAAGTCGCACGAGGCCGCGTACAAAGGTTGGCAGCCGGGCGACAACATCCTGCTCGGTGTCGGCCAAGGCGATCTACTCGTGACGCCGTTGCAGCTCGCCGACGCCTACGCCGCGTTCGCGAACGGCGGCACCGTGTGGCGACCGCGGCTCGTGTCCAAGGTGATCGACCCCCGCGACGGTTCGGCCCGCGAGGTTGCGCCGCAGGTGCTCGGCAAAGCGACGATCCCCGCCGATGTGCGCAACGCGATGCTCGCTGGGTTTCACGGTGTTGTCACCGATTCGAAAGGCACGGCCGCGCAGGCGTTCCAAGGCTTTCCGTTCTCGCAGTACAACGTCAATGGGAAGACCGGGACCGCGCAGGTCGGTGTCAACAAGAAGAACTGTGTGCGCGTCACTGCCGGCGTGGCGAACTTCGACAAGTGCATCGGTGACACATCGTGGTTCGTCGGCATGTTCGGTGGCAGCGACCCGCAGCATCCGAAGTACGTAGTCGTCGTCAACGTCGAACAAGGTGGCCGCGGTGGGCGCATCGCCGCGCCAATCGCCCGTCAAATCATCGAGAAGGTGATGCGAATCACACCGCTCACCCCGATTACGCAGGTGGCAACGGGCGGGGTGCACCCTTAGATGACCGCGGTTGTCACGCCCCGCCCGACCCGCGCCGTCGGGCTGCGGAGTTCCTTTGTTGCGCGCGTCGACTGGTTGCTGCTCTTCGCCGCGGCTGGGATCAGCGCGCTCGGCATGCTCATGGTGTATTCGTCGACCAAGGCGCACGTCTTCCCCAACGGCAGCGTGATCGGCGCGTACTACGTGCGCCGCCAAGGTCTCGCGTTCGCGATCGGGCTGGGCGCCGCGGCGATCGCGATGGCCGTCGACTATCGACGCCTGCGCGAACTCTGGCCGTTTGCGTACGCGGCGACGCTGCCGCTGCTCTTGCTGGTGCGTTTTGCCGGCCAGGGCCGCGGTGGCACCACCGCATGGTTCAACATCGGCCCGTTCCAGTTCCAGCCGTCGGAACTGGCCAAGCTCGTGCTTGTGATCTCGATCGCGGGTTACTGCCATCAACACGTCGGCGAACTCGACGCGTGGCGGCTCGGTGTCGCGCTCGCTCTCGCGGCGCTACCGATGGGGCTCGTGCTCGCGCAGAACGACCTCGGCACCATGCTCGTGATGGGTGTGTGCGTGATCGCCGTGCTCGTCGTCGCGGGCCTGCGGCCGGTGCATCTGCTCGTGTTGTTCCTGGTGTCGTCGTCGGTACTCGGTGTGCTGTTGGTGAGCGGCACCTTCGAGAGCTATCGACTCGACCGGCTTACCGGCTTTTTGCATCAGGACGCGTCGAAGCGAACCCAGGATCTCTCGGACTCCGAGTACAGCCTGCGTCAGTCGCAGACCGCGATCGCCCATGGGGGCCTCGAAGGGCAGGGCCTCTACAAAGGTCAGCTCACCCAGCTTGCGTTCGTACCTGAGCAGCACACCGACTTCATCTTCACCGCGGTCGGCGAGGAACTCGGGTTTGGTGGCGGCGCGCTGTTGCTTGGCCTGTTCGCGATCGTGGTGTGGCGCACCTGGCGAATCGCGCGCAACGCCGACGACTATTTCGGCTCGCTCGTCGCGATCGGGTTGGTCGCGATGTTCGCGTTCCAGGTATTCGAGAACATGGGCATGACGATGGGGATGATGCCGATCACCGGCATCCCCTTGCCGTTCATGAGCTACGGCGGCTCGGCCATGATCGCCTACTGGGCCGCGCTCGGCCTCATCCTCGGCATCCGCTATCGCCGTTAATTGCGCCGACAACGTCGGGCGCTGCGAGCTCCCTTCGCACCCGCGTCGCTCGTCCCTCGCTCTCGGGCTGCTTCGGTCGCCGCCCACGGGCTGGCGTCGTTGCGCACGACTCGAGTGGCGTATGTCGCCACGGCACCCTCTCTGACCTCACCGTTTGCACACCTATGACCGCTATGGGAAACTTTCGCCAGGGAAGCCGACCGCCAGGGTTGTGGCGCGGCGCGCCACGACCGTCAATTCATGGTTACAGAGTCAGGGGCTACACACAGTGCGTCGAACATTCCGTGCAGGACTCGCCGCGGCTGCGGCGGGCGTCGTTATTGGCTCGATGGCCGGCGCCAGCGCCGACGCGTCGACCACGGTCAAGGCCACGGCAGTCGCGCACCGCGCGTGTAACGCCGCACCCGCGGGCTACGTGTCGTGCCACGCGCTCGTGAAGGTCGATACCGTCGGCAACGACTTCGTGAGCCGCAACGTGCGCGCGAACGTCAACCCGGCTGGGTACCACCCGCTGGATCTCCAGAAGGCCTACAAGCTCACGCCGTCGCTCGGTAAGACCGGAACGGTCGCCATCGTCGATGCGTTCGACAACCCGACGGCCGAAGCCGACCTCGCGGTGTACCGCAAGCAGTTCGGGCTGCCGCCGTGCACGACCGCAAACGGATGCTTCCGCAAGCTCAACCAGAATGGCGCGGCATCGCCGTTGCCGCCGACGAACGTCGGCTGGGGCGAGGAAATCGCGCTCGACCTCGACATGGTGTCGGCGACGTGCCCGAAGTGCAAGATCATCCTCGTTGAGGCGTCGAGCAACTCGTTCGCCAGCATCGTCAAGGCCGTCGACACCGCGTCGAAGCGTGCCCACATTGTGTCGAACAGCTACGGCGGCGGTGAGTTCTCGGGCTCGAACACTCTCGCATCGCACTACGCGCACCCTGGTGTCGTGCAGACGGTGAGCTCCGGTGACAGCGGCTTCGCCGCGGGTCCCCAGGTGCCTGCGGTGTTCAAGACGGTGACGTCCGTCGGCGGTACTGCGCTCCACAAGGCTGCCAATGCTCGTGGGTTCACCGAGTCGGCCTGGCGTGGCGCAGGCAGCGGTTGCTCGTTCGCAGTCGCCAAACCGGCGTTCCAGCACGACACGCTGTGCAACAAGCGCATGGTCTCCGATGTCTCAGCGGTCGCTGACCCCGCAACCGGCGTGTCGGTGTACGACACCTTCGGTGTGGGCGGCTGGCTCGTCTTCGGCGGCACGAGCGCCTCGGCGCCGATCATCGCCGGCGTCTACGCGCTCGCAGGCAACGCGGCTTCGATGTCCGACGCCGCGTACGTCTACGCCCACGCGGCCGGGCACCTGTTCGACGTCAACTCGGGCAGCAACGGTTCCTGCGGTGGCACATACCGCTGCACCGGCAAGCCGGGCTACGACGGCCCGACCGGCCTCGGCACCCCGAACGGCGTCCTCGCCTTCTAATCACCACCCCCAACAAGGTTTTCCTCTGCACCCCACGGCGTGTAGCGCCGTGGGGTGCAATCAGACCGCGGATTCGATCGTCGTAGCCTTACGTCATGGCGACGGGATCTCGTGAGCGGCGGCTCTGGGTCGCGATCGGTCTGAACCTCATCATCATCGCCGCCCAAGTCGTGTTCGGGTTCGCCGCCCACTCTCTCGGCCTGCTCGCCGACGCGGGCCACAACATCAGCGACGTCGCCGCCCTCGCGATCGCGCTCATCGCCGTGCGCCTCGCCCGTCGGGCGCCCACGTCGCAACGCTCGTTCGGCATGCACCGAGCCGAGATCCTCGCGGCCCAAGCCAACGCCGTGTCCCTGCTCGTCGTGACGGCATGGATCGCCTATGCCGCGGTCGGGCGGCTGCTGCACCCGGTTCGAGTGCACGGCGCGATCGTGGTGGTAGTGGCGGCCGCAGCCGCGGTTGCGAACCTGGCCGCCGCCCTGGCGCTGCGCGACACGGTCACCCACACGCACAGCCACGGCGACGGCGACGGCGACGATCGGGGTGCACACACCGACCAGGGACCCGGGCTCGTGAGCCTCAACATGCGGGCCGCGTTCTTGCACCTCGGTGCCGACGCCGTGGCCTCCGCGGGCGTGGCGCTGGCCGGCGTGGTCATCGTGGTGACCGGTGGCTGGTACCGGCTCGACCCCGCCGTGTCGCTCGGCATCGCGGCACTCGTGGCCGTCCAGGCCTGGGGCCTGCTGCGCGAGGCCTTCGAGGTGCTGCTGGAATCCACCCCGTCCGGCCTCGACATCGAGGCGCTGCTGGGCGTGATCACGGCCATCGACGGTGTCGACGACGCCCACGATCTGCACGTGTGGAGCCTGTCCAGCGAGCTGCGGGCCCTCTCGGCCCACGTGATGGTCGGGGGTCACCCAACGCTCGAAGACGCCCAATTGGTCGGGATTCGCGTGAAAGAGGCGCTGGCAGCCCAGTTCGGGATTGCCCACGTCACCCTCGAACTCGAATGTGAATCGTGTGGCGAGGTCGGCCATGCCTTTTGTGCGATCGACACGCTGACGGTGCCCCGACGGAGCCGTCGCGGCCTGCGCCGCCGCACCGGTGCGCCCGGCTAGGCTGGCCGGGAAATGTCCGACCTGTGGCCGCGGATCGAACCGCTCCTGGCCGAGGTGGAGAAGCCCGCTCGCTACATCGGCATGGAGCGGGGCAGCCGGCAGCCTGCATGGGCGCCACACAAGGTTGCCTGGCTCCTGATCTATCCCGACACCTACGAGATCGGCCTCCCCAACCAGGGGCTCCAGATCCTCTACGAAATCCTCAACGAACGTGGCGATGCGGTCGCCGAGCGTGCCTACGCGCCCTGGGTCGATCTCGCCACCTCGTTGCGCGCCCGCGGCATTCCGCTGTTCAGCGTCGACACCCACCGCTCCGCCGCCTACTTCGACATCCTCGCGTTCAACCTGTCGGCCGAACTCGTCTTCACGAACGTGCTCGATCTCGTCGACCTTGCCGGCGTCCCCGTGCGCAGCGAGGATCGGACCTTCGAGCACCCCATCGTGCTGGCCGGCGGGCATTGCGCCTTCAACCCTGAACCGCTGGCCGAGTACATCGACGCCTTCGTCATCGGTGAGGGCGAAGAGGTCGTCAGCGAGATCACCGAGGTCGTCGCCGCCCACAAGCGGGCGGCGACCCTGCCCGGCGCGCGCCGCGGTCGCGAGGCCCGCGAGCAGATGCTGCGCGAGCTGGCGTCGATCACCGGCGTCTACGTGCCGTCGATGTACGAGGTCAGCTACGACGGCCCGCACATCGCTGCGGTCACGCCCCGCTACCCCGAGGTGCCGGCGAAGGTGGCCAAGCGCACGGTCGCCGACCTGGACGACTGGCCGTACCCCAAGCAACAGCTCGTCCCGCTGATCGAGGTCGTGCACGACCGCCTCAACGTCGAGGTCTTCCGAGGCTGCACGCGCGGCTGTCGGTTCTGCCAGGCCGGCATGATCACCCGTCCGGTGCGCGAACGCAGCGCCGAATCGGTGCGCACGATGGTGCGCGAGGGCATTGCTCGCAGCGGTTACGACTCGGTAGCGCTCACCTCGCTGTCGTCGGCCGACTTCTCGGGCATCGGCGATGTCGTTGGCGACCTTGTGACCGATCAGGTGGGCACGGGCCAGGTGTCGGTGAGCCTGCCGTCGCTGCGCGTCGACGCGTTCACCGTCGGGATTGCCACGGAGATCCAAAAGGTGCGCCGCACCGGGCTCACGTTCGCACCCGAAGCCGGCTCGTGGCGCCTGCGCCAGGTCATCAACAAGCTGATCCTCGAAGAGGATCTCTACGCCGCGGTCGACTCCGCCTACGCCAACGGTTGGCGCCGGGTGAAGTTGTATTTCCTCACTGGGCTGCCTACCGAAATGGATGTCGACACACTCGGCATCGCCGAACTCGCCCGCAACGTGGTCGAGGTGGGTCGCAAACACACCAAGCAAGCGTCGGTCACGGTCAGCGTCGGTGGCTTCGTGCCCAAGCCGCACACGCCGTTCCAGTGGTTCGGCCAGAACGGCGTCGACGAGATGCAGCGCAAGATCAGCCTGCTGCGCGACGACGTGCGGCCCCGCCGCGGCGGTACCGGACCGATCCAGTTGAAGTGGCACGACGCCGAGGCGAGCTTCGCCGAAGGCCTGTGCTCACGCGGCGACCGGCGCGTCGGTCGCGTGATCGAACGGGTGTGGCGCGCGGGCGGCACGTTCCAAGAGTGGTCGGAGCGTTTCGCGCTCGACCGTTGGATGGAGGCGTGCGCAGCCGAGGGCATCGACGCCGACTGGTATGTCACGCGGCATCGCTCGCGCGACGAGATTCTGCCGTGGGACCACATCGAAGCCGGTCTGCACAAAGACTTCCTGTGGGACGACTGGCAGGAGGCGCTCGCCGAACATGGGCTCCCCGATTGCCGCTGGACACCGTGCTACGACTGCGGGGTGTGCACCGACCTGGCGCTCGAGCACGTGGTGGCGTCGCCGATACCGCCGGCGGGGGGCAGCCAGGGCACGGGCCAACAGTTGGTTGATGTCGACGCCGGCGCCACCGCGGTGCGCTTTCTTGGCCGCAAGCCTGCAGGTGTGCAATGAAGCTCGCCGTGGGGCGATCGTCATGAGGGGCGGAGCGTCGTACCCGGTGCGGTTGCAGTTCGCCAAGACCGGCAAGATTCGTTGGATCTCACACCGCGACACCGCTCGTGCGTTCGAGCGGGCGTTTCGCATCGAGGCCCTGCCGCTCACGTTCACGCAGGGCTTTTCACCGAGGCCGAAGGTCAGCTTCGGCCTGGCGCTGTCGACTGGTTACGAGAGCGACGAGGAATACCTCGACGTGTCGTTCTCCGAAACGCTCGACCTCGACAAGCTCCCGGCGCGTCTGTGCGCCGCGTTGCCCACGGGCCTCGCCGTCACGGGAGTGGCGGAGCTCGATGAACGTGCTCCCGCGCTACAAGAGATCGTGACCGTTGTGACATGGACGGTTGCGGTCGGGCGCAAGGACGAGGTGGCGCTTACCGCCGCCGACTTTCGCGCCGGCGTCGACGCTCTACTCGAGCGCGACGAGGTCACGATCACACGGTCACGCAAGGGTCGGTTCGTGCAAGACGACGTGCGCGGCGCGATCCGCCAGTGCGTCATCGTCGACACGACCGATAGCGACAACGACGGCGGCGTCGTGTGCGAGCTCGAAACCAGCACGCAACCGCGCGGCGCCAAACCACACGATGTGCTCGGTGCGCTCATGCAGGTCACACCTGCGGTGGGTCCACTCATGGAACGACGTGTGGTCCGTACACACCAATGGATTGAGCGCGACGGCGCGCGGGTGAGCCCGCTCGACGCCGATACGCGCCGGCGCGTCGTTATGGCGCGCGCGTCATGAGGAAGGTTCGCAATGTTCGAGAACACGCCCGACACCGAGCCCACGCCGGCCGGTGCCCAAACGGCGGTCGACACGACAGTGACCGACACGACGGGGCCCGCTCCTAGGCCCGCGAGTGGGCCCGACGAAATCGACGAGTTTGACGACGAAGTCGACACCGTTGCCGACGAAGTCGAGACCATGGCCGACGAAGTCGAGACCATGGCCGACGAAGTCGACGCGGATGACGATGACGATTTCGAGGACGACGCCGAGGATGCGGACGACGCCGACGCGCCGGTCGGCGGCGCGGTAACAGCCGACGGCACGCCGGGCGTCGCGAAGAAGAAGCGGCGGCGGGGCAAGCGCGGGGGCCGCAACCGCAACAAGCGCCCTGCGGGCGCCACGCCTGGCGCGCCTGGCGGCGACGACCCGGTCGGCGCCGACGTCGATGACGCGGACGACGACGATGACGC
>JBBREP010000056.1:0-23164 GCA_038202885.1 Acidimicrobiia bacterium
GCGACCGAGCGACCGAGCGACCGAGCGACCGAGCGACCAGATCCTGCAGCGGCCACATTGCGCGAAAACGTACTTGGGCGCGCGGCACTGCCTGATTAGAGTTCTGCATCCCGGCCCAAGGTGGCCATCCGGTGCACGACGCGAGAGGAGGGCGACATGCGAGCGATCCCTGCAGGCTCGGTTCTCCGCGCCCACCCATCCGTCGCGCGCCGGTCGCCCGAGTAGCCCTCGTCTACCCCACCGGCGCGCTCCTCACCGAGGAGCACTGCCGTGTCCGGCACCCAACAACAGCACCACCCCCTCGACGCATTCGGCTGGCACGAACGCGTCGCCGTCCACTTCCCCGACTCCACCACACCAGCGCGGGTAAGCCGCGTCGATCGCGATCGTGCGACTGCCATCAGTGAGTACGGCGAGATCACCGTCGTCGGTCACCCCCTCCCCGCGGTCGGCGACTGGATCGCCGTTGACGCAACCCAACGATCCGACGGCGCGTGGTCGATCGACTTCACCATGCCACGCTGGTCTGCAATCACGCGCCTCGATCCCACCTCGCACTCTCACACGATCGACGTGACGCAAGTGCTCGCCGCGAACATCGACGTCGTCTGCATCGCCGCGCCACTCGATCGCCCGCTGAGTGAACGGCGCATCGAGCGCGAGACGGTGATCGCGTGGGACGCCGGCGCGCGCCCCGTGGTCGTGCTCACCAAAGCCGACCGCAGCGACAACGCCCGAATGATTGCCGACGATCTGGCACTCCGGCTCGTAGGTACCGATGTGCTCGTGACCGCTGCGGTCGACGGCAGCGGTATCGACGACGTCGCTGCCATCTTGCAACCGAACCTCACCGGGCTCCTGCTCGGCGCTTCGGGTGCCGGCAAGTCGACGCTCACGAACGCGCTCCTCGGCGAAGCGCGTCTCGAAACCGGCGGCGTTCGTCGTCTCGACAATCGCGGGCGACACACGACGACAGCGCGCCAACTGCTTCCAGTGCCCACCGGTGGTGTGCTCATCGACTCCCCTGGCATTCGCAGCGTGGGCCTCGCCGGCGACGGTGACGGCATGAGCGTGGCGTTCAGCGATATCGACGAGATCGCCATGCGTTGCCGCTTCGACGACTGCCGTCACGACCGCGAGCCCGGCTGCGCGGTGCGTCACGCCGTCGAGATGGGCACGCTCGACCCTGATCGACTCGGCAATTGGCGCAAGCTGCAACGTGAGCTCGCGGCCCATGAGCGCCGCACCGATCCGCGCGCGGCCGCAGAGTTCCGGAGCCAGGTCCGCCGCTTCAGTAAGGAGGTGCGCCGCAACACCAAACGCAATCGGCTCTAATCGTCGACGCAGATGCAGAACTCGTTGCCTTCGGGGTCGGCCATCACGATCCAACCGCCGTCTTCGCCGAGCTCGGTCACCATGTCGCTCAACCGCGTCGCTCCGAGGGCAACAAGGCGCGCCACCTCGGCTTCGGCATCGAAGCCGGGCTCGTGTTCGAGGTCGAGATGCAAGCGGTTCTTGGCGGTCTTGGGTTCGGCAACCTGTTGCAGGATCAGCTTCGGACCGAAACCCCACTTCGGCACGAACGACCGGTACTGATTGACCGCGCCCTCGGGTCGATAGCCGAGCGCGGCGCACCAGAACTCGGCCATGCGGTCGAGGTCAGCCACATCGAAATTCAGAGTGATCCACATCATGGGGTCCTGTCTATTGCGACGGCTTCGCCTACCGCGGCGAGCGACCGCGTGAGCCTGTCTTGCGCGCTGGAGGTTGGGCGGTCGCCGCGCGTGACCAGTGCGACGGCTTCGCCTACCGCGGCGAGCGACCGCGTGAGCCTGTCTTGCGCGCACGAGGTTGGGCGGTCGCCGCACGTGACCAGCGCGACGGCTTCGCCTACCGCGGCGAGCGACCGCGTGAGCCTGTCCTGGCTGCGCACCATCAGAGGGTGTCGAGGCGGAGCCGGAGCAGGTTGAGCAGCGAGATCGTTGCGAACTGACGGATGCGGTCTCGATCGCCCGGCAGTCGCGTCGTGACCGTCTCGGTGGCGTGCCCAGGAAGCGCGATCGCAAAACACACGGTGCCCACCGACATGCCCTCCTGCTCGGCCGGGCCCGCCACACCCGTGGCCGCCACCGCCACGTCACACTGCAACAGGCGGCGCGCACCGTCGGCCATCTCCCGCGCGGCCTGCTCGCTCACGACCGACGGTGCGACCACATCGAGCACGTCACGCTTCACCTCGGTGGCGTACGACACGACCGCGCCCTTGAAGACCTCGCTCGCGCCGGCCACATTCACGATCCGCGAGCTGATCAGACCGCCGGTGAGCGACTCGGCCACGCCCAGCGACCAGCCGCGCCCGCGCAGCCGATCGAGTACCGCGAATTCCATCGTCTCGTCGTCTACGCCGAACACGAGATCGCCGAGAATGGCGCGCAACTCGCGTTCCTCAGCGTGCGCAATCGCGGCGGCGCTGTCTGCGGTATCGCCCTTGGCCGTCACTCGTACGACGAGCCCCTCGATCCCGCGGGCCAGGAATGCGATCGTGGGATTGCCCGCAGCTTCGAGCGCGTCAACGCGATGCGCCACCATCTCGGCCAGCGCCGATTCACTCGTGCCCCACGTCTTCAACGACCGCGACACAATCACCGACGTCTCGCCGCTGCGTGCGAGCAGATCGGGCAACACCTGCTCGTTGATCATGCGCTGCATCTCATAGGGCACGCCGGGCACGGCGTAGATCACCTTGACCGCTGAGTCGGCGCCGAGTGTGAACGCACACCGCACGCCGGGCGCGGTACCAATCGGGTTTGGTATCGCGTCGCCGCCTTTGGGAATGTCGGCTTGGCGCAGGTTGTTCTGCGGCATGTCGCGCAGACGCACTTTGAACATGGTCGCGATCTGCTCGGCGAGCTCATCGTGGCGCTCGAGCGGCACCCCCATCAGCTCGGCGATCGCCTCACGGGTCACGTCGTCCTGGGTGGGTCCGAGCCCACCGCACACGATGAGCGCATCGGAACGCTCGAGCAGGTCCCGCATCGCCGCGACCATCCGCGGCTGGTTGTCGCCGACCACTCGATGTTCGAAGCTATCGATGCCGTGCTCGGCGAGCCGCTCGCCGATCCATGCAGAGTTCGTGTCGACGATCTGGCCGAGCAATAACTCCGTGCCAATCGCAAGTACTTCGCAGCGCATCGCCGAAATCTACAGGTGAGGCGCGTCACATCTGCTCGAAGCCGCACAGGCACGGCGAACGCCCAACCTCCAGCACGCAAGACCGGCGCACGCGTTCGCTCGCTGCGAAGCGAAGCGGAGCAATAGACAGAGCTACTCGCGGCGCCAGTCGACGTAGCCGCGTTGCACGATTTGCAGACCCGACACGACGGTGAGGAACACCGCAAGCATCAGGCAGAACTGTTGCACGCCGATCCACTTCTCGGTGACCGGCAGCACGACGAGGCCGACCGCGCTGTACTGGGTGAACGCCTTGTATTTGCCGAGTCGCTGGGCCGGCAGCACCACCCCGCGGCGCCCGGCGATCGAGCGGTACAACGAGATACCGAGCTCACGCAGCGCGATCAGCCCGACGGGCCACCACCAGATGTCGCCGCGAGCGGCCAGCGCGCTGAGGCCACCGAGCACAATCGTCTTGTCGGCGAGCGGGTCGAGGAACGCGCCGCTCCGAGTGGCGCCGTCGCGGCGCGCCATCCAACCATCGAGGCTGTCACTTGCCGTCACCGCGAACCACAGTCCAACAATGAGCCAACCCGAGCCACGCTGATACATGAGGATCAGCGTGGGGATCACGACCGCGATGCGCGCCATCGTGACGGCGTTGGCCGGTGTCGCGAGCGCGTTCTGGCCGAAGCGCTTGCGCGCGCTGGTCTGTGACGTGGTGATCATGGCGCCCCGGCCAGCACCGACGGGGCGGCCGTCACGTCGGTCCCGTCGCACCCGGTGACGATGGCAGCGACGATGGCACCCTTGCGCAACGGGTTCGCCGACGCGGTTGCCTGCGAAGCATCGAGGTGCACGAGCCCGTCGATCTCGGGCGCCTCGCGATAGGTACGCCCTGTGGCGCCCCCATCGGCATCGACGCCGTCGACAAGCACATCGATCGAAGCGCCCACGAGCGCTGCTCGCGCGGCGGCGGTGATGGGCTCCTGCACGTCGTGAAGCTCACCAAGCCGTTCGCGCACCACCGCGGGGTCGATCACACCGTCGAGTATCGCCGCCGACGTGCCCTCTTCACTGGAATAGGCGAAGAAACCCGCCCAGTCGAGCTGCGCGGCGTCGAGGAAACTGAGCATTTCATCGTGCATCGATTCGGTTTCACCAGGAAAGCCGCTGATGAACGACGATCGGAACGCGGCGTCGGGCGCGTCGCGACGGATGCGGTCGATCAGTGTGAGGAACTGGTCGCCGCTCCCCCAGCGCCGCATCCTGCGCAGCAACGGGCGCGACGCGTGTTGGAGCGACAGATCGAAATACGGCACGACGGAAGGCAGCTCGAGCATCGTGGCCACCAGCGGATCGTGCACCTCGGACGGATACAGGTAGAGCAGACGGATGCGTTCGAGGCCGCGGGCACGGAGCTGATCGAGGCGCCGCAGGAGCGGCGCCAACGAGCCGGGCGCGCCGACGTCACGGCCGTACCACGCAAGGTCTTGGGCCACGAGGACGAGTTCACGGACCCCGCCGTCGACGAGCGCCGCCGCTTCAACTTCAATGGATTCGGGCTGGCGGGAACGCTGCGGACCGCGGAACGTCGGGATGGCACAGAACGCGCACGAACGATCGCAGCCCTCGGCAACTTTGAGATACGCCCACGGCATTTCCGGCACCGCGCGCGGCAGGTCGAGCAGAGATGTCGGCTTCGTCGACAGCGACACCGCAACGCCAGCACTGCTGGGCGACGCCAGACCGACGCGAGCGGCGATCGCGGCCTGGCCTGCGAAGCCCACGACGGCGTCGGCCTCAGGCAGTGCAGCTTTGAGTTCGTCGCCGTAGCGCTCGGCCATGCAGCCCGTCGCCACGAGCTTGGCGCCGGTCTTGCGCGCGCCACCAAGGGCCAGGAGCACCTCGATCGACTCTTCGCGCGCCGCTTCGATGAACGCGCACGTGTTCACCACCACGACATCGGCGTCGGCCGCACTCTCGGCGGCATCGAGGCCGTCGGCGCGCAGCTGCGCGGTGAGCTTGTCGGAGTCGACGGCGTTCTTCGGACAGCCGAGCGTCTCGACCCAATAGCTACGTGCCGTCACAACCCTCAGGCTACAAGGGCATGGAGTGTGTGAGCCGCGTGGGACCTCGCCGACAGCACGGCCTGCCGCAGCGGAACGGATCCCGCGCCTAGGTGGTTGGTGCACCGTCGAGGGTGACGTGGACGACGCAGCCGGCGTTGTCGGGGTCGAAGACGTCGAGGCCGGTGACGGTGGTGCCGGGGTGCGCCGCAGCAACGCCCTCGAGCAGCCCGAGATGCAGGGCGCAGACCGCCGACGGCTCGGCACTGGCAATCGCATGGAGTGGGCAATGCCGTAACACCAGGCGTGTATCGCCCGTCGCTTGTTCGATACAGGGTTCGAATCCGAGCCGCATCGCCTCGTGTGCGATTGCCTCGCTGCCGGTCAACTCGCCAGCGTGTTCGGTCGCGGTGCGTGCGCCGGCCGATCGGCCGACCTCTCGTGGAGTGAGATGCCGGCGAACTGCTTCGGCGAGCAGTCGGGCCGTGAGTTCGACGGCGTCAGCTTCGGACGCGATACCGATGTAAAGGTGTCGCGGCCGTCCTGGCGCAACTCGCGCTTCGCTGACCTTTCGGACCAGTCCTTGTTCGCACAGACGCTCGAGATGGCGCCGCACCGAGTTGTGGTGTACGCCGACAGCGGCGACTACCTGTTCGACGTCGGCCGGCCGGCCGACGTCGAACAGGTAGCGGTGAATCCGACCGCGTGTCGATGTGTCGTCGAGGCCGCGGCGCTCCGCCATGATTAGTGCCCGGGCGATCCGGCGGTCGGGACGTCACCCGCTTGGAACAAACCCAGGGCACCGAGCCCCACGTTGGCGAACTTGTGCGTCACCATCGGATACAGGCCCTTCTCGGCGAGGCTGAACTCGACGAAGCCGCCCTGCGCCGGTTGCAGGTCGAGCACTTGCGAACCGCCCCTGCGTGCGTCGGGTTGGAGCAGGTACGAGCCCTCCCTGAAGACAGTATCGAAGATGGTCCCGACGATGTGGAACGCCGAATTTTCGTTCGGACCGGCGTCGAGTACCCACACCCGGACACGTTGGTTCGGCTCGACGCGGATCGGGTGGAACTTGTACTGGTTCACGTACTCGTTGAATACGACCGCGTCCCACTTCGCCTGCTGCATCTTCGCGAGGTCGCCCGGCTGGTCCTGCGCTCCGAGGTAGAGCTCGCTCTGCACGACGACGTACTCATGGTCGACTGGAGCGAGCGTCGGCGGATCGATGATGACCGCACCGAACATGCCGTTGCCGATGTGATGCAGCGCGGGCGCGGTGCCGCAGTGGTACATCCAGATCCCCGCGAAGTTGGCACGGTACTGATAGACGAGGCGTTCTCCTGGCTTGATCGAACGCATTTCGACGTTCCAGGCGACCTTGCTGGCGTGGAAATCGATCGAATGCTCGATCTTGCCGTCGTTGATCAACGTCACGTTGAAAAGGTCGCCGATGTGACCGCGCAGGATCGGGCCCGGGACCTGGCCGTTGAACGTCCACAGCTGCTGGCGCACCCCTGGCGCGACCTCGATCGACTTCTCTACGACGTGGAAATCGATCGAGTGCACCGTTGCACCCGGTGCCGGCGCGAGCGTCGGATCGAACGGCTTCCACGCCGGGGCCGGGCTCTTCGTAAAGTCGATCTTGGCGTCGTTCGGATCGAACCCCGACGCGGCAGAATTGCTGCCGCCGCCCGCAGCGGTCGTGCCTCCAACGTTCAGCGTGAGCACCATCCCGGCTGCTTTGTGGCCAGGCACCGTGCACCACAGTTGCGTGGTCGCGCTGAACGGCCCGACCACAATCGCCTGGCGCTTGCCGGGCCCGAGCATCTTGGTGCCGCTGCCGTCGGCCAGGCGCAGGTCGTGCGTCAACGCACCCTGGTTGACCACGTCGAGCGTGATCTTGTGACCGGTTGGGATGCTGATCTCAGCCGGCGACACGAACAGGTCGCCGAGCGACACCTTCGCCGACGTGACGGTGTCGGCCGTACTCGCCGCTGCGGTGCCGCCGGATGTGCCGCGCGCCGCCGAGACGAGCGCCAGCCCGCCGGCGAGCAGCGACACACATATCGCGACGGCGCCGAGCAGGAACGCCGTCGTCGACGTTGATTCGGGTGGGGCCGTCACCACGGGAACGGGCTGATCCATCGCGCACCTCCGAGTATTTCTGCACTATTAGAGAAATATACAGCCGACCGAATCTTGCGGTACAGGGCACAAAGTCCCGCAGCCAGTAAGGAACGACTCAGCTGAACGCACCGCGCACCTCCCGGCAGCGACGGAGCGCGGCGGAGCGCGGCGGAGCCCGCCCGCGAATCCACACGGCCGGAAGCGACAGCGACCAACAGTTGCGGGCGATCAGTGTCACGAGCCGCGCGCATCGCCCCCACGAAGTAGGCGCGATGGATCGACGTGCGAACCCCGACTCACACCTGAAGCGCGTCCAATTCTTCGACGCTCATCAGCACCGCTCGCGGCTTGGATCCTTCGGACGGCCCGACGATGCCACGGGTCTCGAGCAGGTCCATGATCCGGCCTGCTCGGGCAAAACCGACGCGCAGCTTGCGCTGGAGCATCGACGTGCTGCCCAGGCCGCCTCGCACCACGAGATCCATTGCCTGTTCGAGTAGATCGTCGCCGTCATCGCCGTCGAAGAAGGCTCCCGCCTGACTCTCCTCGCCCTGCACGCCTTCGACGTACGCAGGGGTCAGGGTCTGGCGGCGCCAATGCGCCACGATCTTGCGCACGCAGTCCTCGTCGACCCACGCACCCTGGATACGTTCGGTACGCGACGACGACGCGCTCAGCAGCAGCATGTCGCCCTTGCCTACGAGCTTTTCTGCTCCGGGCTGGTCGAGGATGACCCGCGAGTCGGTGAGGCTGCTCACCGCGAACGCGAGACGGCTCGGAATGTTCGCCTTGATCACGCCCGTGATGACGTCGACCGACGGACGTTGCGTGGCGATCACGAGGTGGATTCCCACCGCACGCGCCATCTGCGCAAGGCGGGCGATGCTGCTCTCGACGTCGCGGGCGGCGACCATCATCAAGTCGGCGAGCTCGTCAACGACGATCACGATGAACGGGAGACGCTCGTAATTCTTGCCACCGGTCGGATCGGGTTCGGCCTCGGTCGGCAGTTCGCCACGATCCCAGAGCGCGTTGTATCCAGTGATGTCGCGCACACCGACTTCTGCGAGCAGGTCGTAGCGCATCTCCATCTCGCGCACGGCCCACTCGAGCGCGTTCGCGGCCTTCTTCGGATTGACGACGACCTCGGTGAGCAAGTGGGGCACGTTGTTGTATTGACCGAGTTCGACACGCTTCGGGTCGACGAGGATCAGCCGCACTTGTTCGGGCGTCGTGCGCATCAGGATCGAGGTCACGATGCTGTTGATACAGCTCGACTTGCCGGCGCCGGTCTGGCCTGCGATCAACACGTGCGGGAAGGTGGCGAGGTTCGCCATGACGGAGCGGCCCGAGATGTCGCGCCCGAGACCAACCTGGAGCGGATGGGTGGCTTGGCGCGCGTCGTCGCTCGCGAGGATGTCGCCGAGGGTGATGATCGGGCGGACCTTGTTGGGAACCTCGACGCCGATCGCGCTGCGGCCGGGGATGGGCGCCAAAATGCGCACGTCGTGGCTGGCCATCGCGTACGCGATTTCCTTGGCGAGGTTCGTGACTTTGCTGACCTTCACGCCCGGTGCGAGCTCGAGTTCGTAACGGCTCACTGTGGGGCCAATCGCGCGCCCGATGAGCCGCGCATCGACGCCGAACTCCTGCAGTGTCGCCTCGAGCACCGCGCCCCCGGCGTCGATCATGCGCTCATCGACCTGTTTGCCGCTCCCGCGCTTCAGGAGCGATGCTGCGGGCAGCTTCCAGTCGTTGCGCCGGTATCCAGGACCAAGATCGAGCGACCGTTGCCCTTCGGCATCGGCCTCCACGAGCACGGGCTCAGCGTCGACCGCGTCGTCGTCCTCGTACTCCTCGTCGCCTTCTTCTTCGTCTTCTTCGTCTTCGTACTCCGCATCGACGTCTTCCTCATCTTCTTCGTACTCGACGTCGTCGTCGTCTTCTTCTTCCTCTTCTTCTTCGTACTCGACGTCGTCGTCGACTTCCACGATCTCTTCGGCGGCCAGGTCGACGTCGTCGTCGTCGAAGTACGAGCCGTCCGACATCACGTCGTAGAGCACCGCGCGCTTGGCGCGCTTCGCCGGCGGCGCGTGTTCGGTGAGGTCGAGTTCATCGTCGAGTAGCAGGTCGTCTTCGTCGTCGTGGCGGAGGTCGAGCAGTTCGCTGGCCTGCACCATGATCCAGCGACAACCGGTGATGACGCCCGCGACGAGCGTGCGCAACGTGAGTCCGGTGACGAGCAGCAGCCCGATGGCGGTGATGCCGACGAGCACGATCGTGGCGCCGATGACGCCGGCCAGTGCGGCAATCGATCCGCCGGTGAGTGCGCCAAGCACACCGCCGGCTCGCTTCAGGTCGTTGAGGCCGTCGAACGACGTCGGCTGGCCGGCGGCAAGGTGCCACAAACCGGTGACCGCGACGACGGTGAGGACCGCGCCCAGCCCGACGCGCAGCCCGTGCCGCTCGCGTTCCTCGTCGCCGCGGCGCAGCACCAATGCCGCGGTGGCCGCGAAGCACGCGATGGGCACGAGGAAGCGACCGCGACCGAGGGCCGCGCCGAGGGCGACGTCGAGGCCGTGTCCGAGGGGTCCTGCGGCGGTCGTGTAGACGCCCAGGGCGACGAGCACGCCGGCGACAGCCGCTCCGATCGCGGCGGCGTCCGAGGAGTGAGCGGCGAGCTGTTCGGCGAGGGCTTCACGGGTGCCAACGAATCGGGGCGCCCGCTTGGGCGCACGAGACCGTCGCCGGGCCGGCTTCGCCTTGCGTGTGGCGCGCGTCGGGGGACGCCGCTTCGTTGTCGTGGCCACCATCGCCGCTCACCGTAACACCGGCCACACTGCCCACACCGGACCCGTTTCGTCACAGGCCAGACGCGGTCTGATTGCACCAGGCGGCGCTACACGCCGTCAGGTGCAGAGGAAAACGGTTTGGGGGCCGGGCTCGGGGCTGGACCAGTACCTGCGCGGCGATTGCACGACCTCGCGCCCTGCCAGCCTGGCAAGAGGCGATCGCTCGCCCGCGCCGGACGAAGTAGGCGCAGACCTAGAGCGCCATCACGTAGCCGCCGTCGACTGGGTAGACCTGGCCGGTGATCCAGGCGGCGTGGTCGGACGCAAGGAAGGCCACGAGCGGGGCGGGGTCTTCGGGTCGACCGACTCTGGGGACGGCGTAGGGCTTGGCGAGGGTGCGTTCGAGTTCGGGGTCGCGCTCGATCGCCTCGATGAGGGCGCCGGTGCGCATCGCGCCGAGGGCCACGCAGTTGACCGTCACGCCGGAACGGCCGACCTCGGCGGCGAGGCCACGCGAAAAGCCCATCGCCGCCGCCTTCGACGCGCCGTACACCACCTGGTAGCGCTCGCCCCGCCGCCCGGCGTCGGACACGATCGTGACGACCCGGCCCCAACCGGCTTCGACCATCGAGGCCACGTAGGCGTGCGTCACGTGCAGCACTGCACCGAAGTTGAGCCACACCGTGAGGTCCCAATCCGACGGCTGGGAGTCGACGAACTTCTGCAGCTGGAAGCCCCCGGTCGGGATGCCGACGTTGTTCACCACGATGTCGACCGGTCCGGTCTCCTGGCGCATGCGCAGCACCTTCTCGGGGCTGGTGACGTCGGCCTTGACGGGCGACGCGGTGCCCGGGCCGACGTCGGTGAGCGACTGCGCGACGGCTGCCGCACGCTCCTCGCTGATGTCATTCACCCACACGTGCGCGCCGGCGCGCACGAACGCCTTGCCGATTTCGGCACCGATGCCGTTGCCGCCGCCGGTGATGAGCGCCCGGCGCCCCGCGAGATCGATCTCAAGACTCATGTGCGCACCAATACCAATGTGATTCCGCTGCGCAAACCCGGCGGGAGTGCGTGGTCGAGCACGTTCTGCAGTACGTGTCGGGCGCGGCGCACAGTCCCTGCAGACTGGGCACCGGCCGCGTAGCGATTGTCGAAGTACGCGTGGCGACTCGCGCGTTCGATGCGCATTCCGGCGGTTGCGGCATAGGCCCGCAATTCGGCGTAGGTGCACTCGCGCACATGGCGCGCGCCGCTGCGATCGGGGTCGAGCGAGTCGTAGGGCTGGCGTCCCGAGAGCAGCTTGACGCGCCGGTCGAACGCCGCCGCGTTCGGCGTCTGGACGATGAGGATGCCGCCATCAACGAGGTGGTCACGAAGCCACGCGAGCACGTGTTCGGGCGCTACGTAGAGATGCTCAAGCACCTCACAGAACAACACCACGTCGTAACGCCCGAGTGCAGCGGGACCACGGTCGCCTGGCAGCCCGTTCAGGTCGAAGTCGTGGTGCGTCCCGCCGGTGGGGTTGGCGCCGAACGCCTCGAAGCCGGCGCTGTCGACCGGCCGGCCGACCGCATCCGAGACGAGCGCGGTCAACACTGACGGGCCGACGTCGAGCACCGACGGGTTCGGCGGGGCGTACTGCGCCAAGAGCTCGAGTACGAGCGCGTACCGCTTCGAGTGGAACCCGACGTACTCATCGCCGGGGAAACGAGCAACGATGTCCGCGGCGCGCATGCGGACTGTTCTACCCGACCGTTTGCCGCTCCAGCGGCGCATACACCCGCTATCGCGGCAAACAGTCAAGCCCCGCATGTCACTCGCGCCCGGGCGACGACGGGAGCAGCCCAGGAATTACGCGACGGCGCGGTCCTTGGCGACTTCGTCGAGGGCCTCGTACTCCTCGCCGGTGTCGGCCCAGTCCTCGAACTGGATGACGCCGAGCTCGGTGAACTTCTCGCGCAGCCAACCGTCGCCGGCGTCGAGGAGACCGAGCTTCTTGCAGTTCGGCACGATCTTGGAGAACAGCAGTGCCTGGAACATGCCGCGGCTCTCGTCGAGCAGGACGAGCTCGAGCGCCTCTTTGACGTTGACACCCATGCGGTCCCAGACCTCCTGCTGGAGGAACCGGTCACGCATGCGCACGGCGGCCTCGAACGCGAACTCCTGGCGTTCGCGAATCTCCGAACCGCTCAGCTCGGTATAGAACTCCTGCAGCGACAACACGCCGAAGGCGACGTGGCGCGCCTCGTCGCTCATCACGTAGCGGAGCAGCTTCTTCAGCAGCGGCTCGGTCGTCATCTGGTGCATGAAGCCGAACGCTGCAAGCGCGAGGCCCTCGACCATGATCTGCATGCCGAGGTACGTCATGTCCCAGCGCGAGTCGATCAGGATGTCGTCGAGCAACATCCCGAGGTGCGCATTGATCGGGTAGTGGCCGTCGAGCTTCTCGTTGAGATAGCGGCTGAACACCTCGACGTGGCGCGCCTCGTCCATCACCTGCGTCGACGCGTAGTACTTGGCGTCAATCCACGGCACCGTCTCGACGATGCGCGCCGTGCACAGCAAGGCGCCCTGTTCTCCGTGCAGGAACTGGCTCATCGTCCAGTTGTTGCCCTCGATGGCGAGCTGGATCCATTCCTTTTCGGTCCAGTTCGCGAACGACGTGCCGCTGAGGTCGGCGTTGCCGAAAAAGCTCGTGCCGTTGGCGGTGTTCTGCGCCATGTTCGCGAGCACGACCTTCTCGATGTCGACGTCGGTCGACCAGTCGAGGTCGGTCGTGACGTTCCATTGCGACGTCTTGGCCTTCTCGTACAACTTGCTCAGCGCCGGACGGCTGCGCTCGTAGTCCCACGTGAAGATGGAATCGACCTTCGCCCCGACGGTGTGATCCTTCGCGTTCACGTCGGTGTTGCTCACCGCGAGGATCGCCTCGAGGTCGTTGATCTCGGTACGGCCGATCAAGGACTGGAGTTCGACGTCGGTCATTGCATTACCCCTTGTGGGTTGGGATTCCGGCGAGCCCGGGGACGACGAAGTCGGCAACGAGCGAGCGAACGGCATCTGGGTCAGCGAGCGAGGTAGGTGCGGCTTCGGTGTCGTCGAGCGACACGAGGTAGGCGGTGACGAGGCGAGCGAGCCACTCCCCTGCGCGTGCTGCCGCGTCGGGCTCGAGCCACGGCGCGAGGACATCGACACCGAATGCCGCGGCAACCGCGAATACGGCATCGGCACGCTCGAACGCGAGGAACGGCATCACGGTGTCGGGTTCGTGTTCGAGCACGAATCGCAGCGCATCGATCGACTCGAGGTGCTCGACCGCGCTCCCCGCGGCCGACGCGAGCGCGTCGGTCAGCGATGCGGCCGACGCGACCGCGCTGCGGACCGCGGCCTCGAGGCGCCGGGCCTCGCGATCGACGAGCGCCTGCAGCAGCGCCGGTCGGCCTGCGAAATAGCGGTAGAGCGTCGCCCGGCTGCACCCGGCGTCGCGAGCGACATCGTCGAAGGTCGTCTTGGTGATCCCGACCCGCCCGATGCACGCGAGCGCGCCATCGAGGATCCGGCCAGCGACCGAGTCGTCGCGCGCTGCCGCGGCAGCGCTCGGTAGCCCCGCAGGTGTCAAAGTCACCATGAGACAGTTACTCGCTGAGTGTCTCACTGTCAAGGTGTCACGCGTCACTCCCGCGCTCGCGTCTGCAAGCAGACCGCCCCGAATGCCCCGAGTTTCAGGGTTCGGGGTTCAGGCGACGATGCCGCCGAGCAGTTCGCGCCGGACGAGCTCTTCGAGCATCTCGGGGGCTTCGAAGTCCCACCGTCCGGGCGAGCCGATCAGCGACAGGATCATGCGTGCGAGGTAGTCGGCTGCCCGGGCGACGTCGACGCCTGCTTGCAACCGCCCCGACGCCCGCTCTCGCTCGAGGTACGGATAGAGGAACGCGGCGATGAACGGCACCGTCCTGGCCGACTCCGTGGTGAGCAGTCCGAGGAGGCGTTCCGGCTCGGTCTCGAGGATCTTTTGGAGCAGTTCGTGCGACAGCATCGACCGTCGGGCAAACCGCAGTCCCTCGGCCACGAGCATCGTGAGATCGGGCTCGTCGCGCACATGGTCGCCAAGGCGCGTGAGGAAGTGCGCGATCTCCCACCCGACGGTCTCGCGCACCAGCTCGTCGCGCCCACCAGGAAAATGGCGATAGATCGAAGCGCGCGACACCCCCGACTCCTTGACGACGTCTTCGATCGTCGTCTTACCGAGGCCGTAGCGCGCCACGCACGCGTACGTGGCGGCGAGTAATCGGTCGCGCGCCGACAGCGGATCGCCGCCGCTCGTCATCGCGCCGCTCGCAGGGTCATCGGCTCCATTATCGCCACTACGGTGGCCGCCTGTGAGCGACGCCGACTCCCCCCGCTCGGCTGGGCCTCGCGCCCCCGACTGGGCCGAGCGCGATGCGGCCGTGGTGTGGCACGGGTTCACCCAGATGTCGACCTACACCACCAACCGGCCGGTCATCGTCGATCGGGCCGAGGGCCACGACGTCATCGACGTCGACGGCCGGCGCTACCTCGACGCCATCTCCTCGCTCTGGGTCACCACGCTCGGCCACTGCGTGCCCGAACTCGACGACGCGATCCGCACCCAACTCGATCGCGGCGCCCACACGACGATGCTCGGCAACGGCAACCGGATCGTGATCGAACTGTCGGAGCGCCTCGCTCCCCTCGTTCCCGTCGACGACCCGCATTTCCTCTACGCCTCCGACGGCGCGTGCGCGGTGGAACAGGCGCTCAAAATCGCCTTCCAGTACTGGGTCAACCGAGGCCAACCGCGATCGACGTTTCTCGCATTCGGCGGCGCGTACCACGGCGACACGATCGGCGCTTTGTCGGTGGGCGATCGGGGCTTCGGCACCGACATCTTCGACCCGCTCACGTTCCCCGTGGTGCGCGCACCCAATTTTGCCGACCCGCGCTGCTTCGACATCGCGTGCGCGCTCATCGCCGAACACGCAGCGACGCTGGCCGCAGTGATCGTCGAACCGCTCGTGCAGGGCGCGGCCGGGATGCAGCTGGCCGACCCCGCCGATATCGCACAACTCCGTGCGGCATGCGACGAGCACGACGTGCTGCTGATCTGCGACGAGGTCGCCACCGGCTTCGGGCGCACCGGCGCCCTGTTCGCATCCGACATCTGCGAGATCCGACCCGACGTGCTGTGCCTCGGCAAAGGGCTCACGGCCGGCTACCTGCCGATGTCTGCGACCGTGGCGAGCGGGCGTGTGTTCGACGCGTTCCTCGGTGCCGACCTCGGGCCGAACACGCTGTATCACGGCCACTCCTACAGCGGCAACGCGCTCGGTGCCGCGGTGGCGTTGCGCCATCTCGAACTGATCGAAGCGCACGACGTGCTCGCGAACGTGCGTGAGCGTTCCGACGAACTCCAAGGCCTGCTCCACGACCGCGTCGCGTCGCATCCCGCGGTGCGCGAGGTGCGCCTGCGCGGCCTCATGGGCGGTGTGGAACTCGCGCCGCCGGGCGACGGTCTGCGGTGGGGCCGCAAGGTGTGCGCGGCCGCGGTCGAGCGCGGCGTGTTGCTACGGCCCCTGGGCGATGTCGTGGTGTTGATGCCACCGCTCACCGTCACGTCACAGGAGCTGGCCACGATCGTGGTCGCGCTGCGCGACGCCATCGACGAGGTGTGCCGATGACCACACGCCCGACCGCCCCGAGCACAACGAGCACAACGAGCACAGCCACCGCCACGAGCACGCCTTGGGCCGCGTGGGCCGACGCGATTGCGTGCCGGCTCCACGGAGCGAACCGTTGGCGCACGCCGCGCACCTTCGACAGCGACGACGGCATCGTCGGCACGTACGAGGGTCGCCCCGTCACGTCGTTCGCGTCGAACGACTACCTCGGCCTGACCCGGCACCCGAGTGTGATCGCGGCCGCGCACGATGCGCTCGATCGCTACGGCGCCGGCAGTGGATCGGCGCGCCTCATCGTGGGCGCCCGAGACGTGCACGACGAGTTGGAGTCCGAACTCGCGCAATGGCGCGGCGAAGAAGCGGCCGTCGTGTTTCCCACCGGGTTCGCCACAAACCTCGGCGTGCTCGCAGCGTTCGGCGGACCGGGCACGCTCATCTGTTCCGATGCGTTGAACCATGCCTCGATCATCGACGGTTGCCGCATCTCACGATCCGACGTCGCGGTGTTTCGCCACCGCGACCTCGACGAACTTGCCACGCTGTTGGCCGGCCGCGGCTCGCGCCGTGCGATCGTGGTCAGCGACACGGTCTTTTCGATGGACGGTGATCTCGCCGATGTCGATGCGATCGCGGCGATGTGCGCCGACAACGACGCATTGGTCGTGCTCGATGAGGCGCACGCGGTGCTCGGACCGCATCCCGCGCTCGACGGGGTCGAACACCTCCGCGTCGGAACGCTGTCGAAGACGCTCGGCACGCTCGGCGGTTTCGTCGCCGGGCCGCGTCGCTACACCGACCTGCTCGTCAACATGGCGCGCTCGTACATCTTCACCACCGCGCCCACCCCGGCCGATACTGCCGCGGCGCTCGCGGCTGTGCGGATCCTTCGATCGGGCGAAGGCGCGGCCCTCGTTGCGAGCTTGGCTGAGAACGTCGCGCGCCTCGCGCCGTCGGCGCCATCACCGATCGTGCCCGTCATGTGCGGCGACGACGCCGACGCGCTCGCGGCCGCGGCGGCGTTGCTCGACCGTGGGCTGCTCGTGCCGGCGATCCGACCGCCCACGGTGCCGGTCGGCACCGCCCGACTGCGCATAGCGTGCAGCGCGCGCCACACCACAGCCCAGGTCGACGCGCTGCGCGACGCGCTCGACGCCACGCTTCCAGGATGGTGTTGACATGCTTGCCATCGTGACCGGCACGGGCACCGACGTCGGCAAGACGTTCGTGACCGCCGCGACGATCGCCGTGCTGCGTGCCGCCGGCGCACAGGTACAGGCGTGGAAACCAGTGCAGAGCTACACGGGTGATGAACTCGGGAACACCGACGCCGAGGTGCTCGCTCGTTCGGTCGGGCGCAAGCCGCACGAGATCTGCCCCCGGCACCGTTGGCTCCCCATGGCGATGGCACCGCCCATCGCCAACGCAGCCCTCGACGGGCCGCCGTTCACCATCGCAACGCTCGCGACAGAGTTCAAGCGCGAGCCGGCATCTGACTTCGTGTTCGTCGAAGGGGCCGGCGGATTGTGTTCACCGCTCGCCGACGACGGCGACACACTGTCGTTGTGCGGCGCGTTGCAGCCCGACGCAGTGGTCGTTGTCGCCCAGCCCGGCCTCGGCGCCATCAACGACGTGCGCCTGACGTTGGCGCAGCTGCAACCATGGCCGGCCGTCGTGGTGCTCAATCGCTACGACGAGAGCGATTCGGTACAGCGCGCGAACCTGCTGTGGCTGCGGGCGCGCGATGGTTTCGAGGTCGTGACCGATGTCGAGGCGCTCGCCGTGGTCCTCACACGCCAAGCAGCGGGTCAAGCCCGAGCGTAAGACCAGGGCGCTTCGCCACCTCACGTACCGCGAGCAGCACGCCCGGCATGTACGCGTCCCGGTCGTAACTGTCGTGGCGGATGGTGAGCGTCTGTCCGGCCGTGCCGAGCATGACCTCTTGGTGTGCGAACACGCCCCGCAAACGGACCGAGTGCACCGAGATGCCGTCGACCACCCCGCCGCGAGCGCCGGGCACAACGACCTTGGTCGTCGGGTCGGCACCCCACGTCGAACTTGCCGCAGCCATCCGCTGCGCGGTCAGCATCGCGGTACCCGACGGTGCATCGATCTTGCGGTCGTGATGGAGTTCGAGGATCTCGGCCGTCTCGAACCATGGCGCAGCGATTTCGGCGAACCGCATCATCAGCACGGCGCCGATCGTGAAGTTCGGCGCGATCACCGCGTTGACCTTGCTCGCTTCGATGACGCTCGCAAAGCCGGTCAGATCGTCGTCGGTGAATCCCGTGGTGCCGACGACGGCGTGGATACCGTGTTCGGCGAACCACGGCACGTGTGCGCGCGCCGCGTCGATCACGGTGAAGTCGACGGCCACCTCGACGCCGGCGTCGACGAGCGCGTCGACGTCGCTCGCAATGATCGTGTTCACACCCGCGACGCGCTCCCCCGCGTGATGGGGGTCGATCGCGGCCACGAGCTCGAGGTCGTCGGCCTCGGTGACCGCCCGACAGACGGTCACACCCATTCGCCCGCCTGCTCCGCACACACCGACTCGCACCATGGTCGGCGAGCGTAACTGCGCCGATGCGACGCTCGTCACACCGATTCCGAGGTTCCCGCCCGAGTTGAGCCACACGACATCCGTCACCAACGCGACCCGGTCGGATTGTGGCCATTGAGACGGTTCGGGGAGTTCTGTTACCCTGTAGCAACGCGACCACCCCGCGTGACCAGGAGGAACACATGTTGCGCCGCGTAATTTCGGCTGCTTTGACGCTCGGCGTCGCCACGATCGGCGTCGGCGCCGTCACCTCGTCGCCCGCCCGGGCCACCGGCCCCACCGTGCACGCCGGTCTCACCAGCGACGATGCCGGCCCATCGTGCTGGGCGATCAAACAGAGCTTCCCGTCGAGCAACGATGGGATCTACTGGCTGAACACCGCAGCGCTGATCGCGCCGCAACAGTTCTATTGCGACATGACTACTGACGGTGGTGGCTGGGTCCTCGTGGGCCGCGGCCGTAACGGTTGGCGGTTCCACAATGTCGGTCAGAGCTCGGCCGCGAACTTGCGCAACTTCGTCAACGGTCCCAGCGCTTTCTGGCCCGCGGTGCTGGCCGACAAGGTCGTCGACGGCCTGCTCGGCGGGCAACGTCCCGACGCACTCAACGATGGCATTCGCCTCGTGCGCGCCACCAACACGTCGGGTACGAGCTGGCAAGAAGGTCGCTGGTACGTCGCGTCCACGAAGACCTGGTCATGGGCGTTCTCCGGTGGCGAGCCGATGACCACGATGGTCTACGGATCGAGCAGCTACACCGACGGGCACAACGGACTGTCGACCGCGAACAGCGGATTCGACAACGGCTACCTGCGCGCCACGCTCGACGTCAACCACAAGCAGACCAAGGGCTTCGCGTACGGCACCTGGGTCAGTGGCAGCTCGAGTTCGACCTCGTACCTGTATCCGGGCATCAGCGGCAGTGGCGCCGTTCCCTTCACGCAGGTGTGGATCCGTCCGCGGGTCGACGACGCGACGTCCGGATTCACCACCGTGAGCGACAGCGGCACCCCCGAATCGACGTTGTCGTGGCTACCAAAGAGCGACCCGCAGACCTTCACGTGGGGTGTCGTCGACCCGCAGAAGGTTGCCGACCCCGACAGCCACAACGACGCACCGGCTCAGGCCCTCCAGCAGGTCGGCAACACGATGTTCGTCGGCGGCAAGTTCGCCAACGTGCAGAACGGCGCCGGGGGCGCGAAATACAACCAGCCGTGGCTCGCAGGGTTCGATGTGCAAACCGGCGTCTGGATCCCCAGCTTCCATCCGCAGCTCGACGGCACCGTGTTCTCGCTTGCCGCGTCGCCGGACGGCAACCTGATCGTGGCCGGCAACTTCACAAACATCAACGGTGCGCCGAACACCTCCGGCCTCGCCGAGCTCGATCCGATCACCGGCGAGGTGGTCAGCAGCTTCAACGCCCACGTCACCAACCCACGATTCGGCGCAGCGCGCGCCCACGTTCGCAAGGTGTACGTACACGACAATTGGCTCTACGTCGTCGGCGGTTTCAACCGGATCGTCGGTGGACCAACGTCCAAGACCGTCTATGCGCTCGGCGTCGGACGGGTCTCGCTCACCGACGGCACGCCCGACTACAAGTGGAAGGCCACCGTCGACCTCACGCCGATCGACGTCTTCGCTTCTGACGACGGCAACCGCGTCTACATCGCGGGCTTCTTCCACAACGTCAACAACACGCCCGGGATCGACGCGGTCGCCGTGCTCGACACCACAACCGGTGCGCTCGTGCCCGGCATGAACCGGCCCCAGTTCGACCAGGGCAACTCGCGGTACTGGTACCAGTACGCGGCCTTCGAGTACAACGGCAACATCTACCAGGGCGGGTCCCAGCACGACCTCCAGGAGTATTCCTACAACGACTACTCCCTGCTGGCCTCCCACATCACCCAGTGGGGCGGCGACTTCCAAACCGCACGCGCCTACCACGGTGTCGTGTTCGGAGGATGCCACTGCTACTTCTACGACTACGCCAACACCGACACGTGGCCGACGCCGACGAACTTCGACCGGGTCGAGAGCTCCAACTGGTTCAACGCGTACGACGCCAATGGTCTGGTCAAAGAGACCGACTTCGACCCGGTGTGGGCGATGGCCAGCAGCGGCGAAGGTACATGGGGTCAGACGATCGACAACTACGACTGTGTGTGGGCCGCGGGTGACATGAACCGGGGCGCGCTCCACAACGGTGTCTACGACTGGCTCGGTGGGTTCGCTCGCTTCTGTCCTCGTGACACGACGGCGCCCGGCGTGCCGACGAACCTGAAGGCGTCGGGCGGACAGCTCCTATGGACGTCGTCGACCGACGATTCGGGTGTCGCTCCCACGTACGAGGTGCTGCGCGACGACCGAGTGGTGATCAGCACGACCAGCCGCAAGATCACGGTGCCCGGTCCGGGTCGCTACTTCGTGCGAGCGATCGACGCCACGGGCAACCGCTCGGCATCGACCTCGGTCATCGTCCTCTGACGCGAGAGCCCAGCTGATTCCCTGAATGGGGATCAGCTGGGCTTGCCGCGACGAGTCGCGGTCTGGGACAATGCCGACGCTGGGGGCGCGCGGAGCGCAGCGGGCAAGGCGGAGGTCGATCAGATCATGAGTGGGTGGGCTGGTAGACGTGTACACGCGACGCGCCACGTCAGATTGGGTCACGGGTCGATCGTTGGGTCGCCCAACAGTTCGAGGCGCGCGGCACACCGACACCGCACGCAGCGCACCAAGCGCGAGCAGCGCGTGTGGGTCGGTGGCGCGATCGTGGCGCTCACCTGCGCGGCCGCGGTTGGTACGTCGGCGGCGCAGACCGCGTCGCTCACGCCTCGTGCTGGCGCCAAGCCGGCCGCGGTCACCGTGGCGAACGACGAGTTCGCCATCGCCAACGCGCACGTCAGCGAACACGCAGCCGCCGCGGCCGAAAAGCCATCGCGCGCGGCAACGCCCCTGAAGATCGCGAACCCGTCGCCGAGCGTGATCGGTTCGTGGGCCCCAGCGATCAAGGACAAATCCGGCGTCATCGGCATCAGCTCGGTGCTGCTGTCCACCGGCAAGGTCTTGTTGTGGGGTCCGCACAGCGTGGCCGCGGGCGGCGCCTACGAGATCCAGACGATGGCATCGCTGTTTGATCCGGCGACGGGCAAAACAAAGCGCGTCGACCCGCCCGAGGACGCCAATGTCTTCTGCGGTGGAGCAACGATTCTCGGCGATGGCACGGTGCTCGCGGTCGGCGGACTCGACCCGTACTTCGGGTGGTCGTCGATCGGCAACCCGGTCGTGGTGCTGTTCGATCCCATTACCGAGACGTGGTCCGAAGCGCCACCGATGATCGACGGTCGCTGGTACCCCACAGTGACCGAACTCGCCGACGGCAGCGCCGTGATTGTCGGTGGGCGTAACAAGTTGCACAAGCCGAACTACAACGTGGAACACATCGGCCCGCTGCCATCGACGACCCCACAGGTCGTTGCCCAATACAAGCTGGACTACCAGCAGGGTCTCTACCCAAACCAGTTCCTGCTACCAACCGGCCAGGTGTTCACGTTCGCAGGCAACCGCACCGACTACCTCGACCCGAGCACGTGGCGCATCAACAAGGGTCCGGTACCGCTCGCGCCGCAGTTCAACTATCCCAACGCGGTCGTCTTGCCGATCACGCCCGGTGGCCACATCCAGATGGTCGTCTACGGCGGCAAGAACAAGTTCGCCGGTACCACCACATCGGTCTCGTCGAAGATCGACCTCTCGGCCGCAACGCCAACCTTCACGGCGCTGCGTCCGATGCCGCAGCCCCGCACGAACATGAACTCGGTGCTGCTCCCCGACGGCACCATCCTCGTCGTCGGTGGCAACCAGGTCGATCAGTTCACGACACCCACGCTCCAGTCGTTGCTCTACAACCCCGCCAACGACACGTGGACCCCACTCGCGTCGCAGACACTGCGCCGTGGCTACCACTCGACCGCGATCTTGTTGGCCGACGGCCGGGTGCTGTCGGCGGGCGACAACGGTCCGGTCCCCGGCGGACGCAACAAT
Source organism: Acidimicrobiia bacterium (assembly GCA_038202885.1). Lineage (GTDB taxonomy): Bacteria > Actinomycetota > Acidimicrobiia > IMCC26256 > PALSA-610 > JBBREP01. Next base: position 22,468 of record JBBREP010000056.1, read on the forward strand.
CTCGAGATCTACTCACCGCCGTACATGTTCCAAGGCACCCGTCCGGCGATCACCGCGGCGCCCGCGACGGCACGGTTCAAGCGGTCGGCAGGGACCAAGATCACCAAGTCGACGGCCGTCAACATCAGCGTCAAGACCAACGTTGCGGTCAGCAAGGCCGTACTCATCTCGCCCGGAGCCACCACCCACGCCACGAACATGCACCAGCGGATGGTGGAACTGGCCTCGGTGCCGCTCGCGAGCGGCACCGGCCTCACGGCAACGATCCCAGCGGACGGCACCGTTCCCCCGGGCCCGTACATGCTCTTCGTCCTCGACTCGAACAACACGCCGTCGGTCGCGAGTTGGGTGATGGTCAGCTGAGTTCGCCGACGCCGCGGGCAACAGAGCGCCGGCTCGACGACGTTCGAATCGTTTCGTACACGCAACACAAATAGGTTTGCAACCAGGCGGGATCTCATGAACCAAGGCGCGAAGTTTCGGTCGGCAGTACGTGCGTCGATGGTGTGCGGGTCGGTCGCCATGGTCCTCGCGGCGACGAGCGCGGGCGCGACAGCATCGAAGCACACGCGCGGCCAGGCGCGCGCGACGACCGGGATGCAACTGTCGCAATACGGCGATCTCATCACCGCAGCCGACGCGCACGCGGCCGAAGAAGCACGCGCCTCGAGCGAAGCGCCTTCGGCGCCGGTGCGCC
>JBBREP010000057.1:0-23125 GCA_038202885.1 Acidimicrobiia bacterium
ACTCATCGACTATCTCCTTGCCCTGGGCGGTCACTGAGGCGACCCTCCAGGCCCGTCGCCTCAGACTTCCTCGCCGCCATCGCACCGGCTCATTTCATCCAAGCGGACGATGGTGCGCAACGCATCGGCGGCGATACCCTCAGCTCGTGCGGTTCGAGGTGACTGGCCCGCCGCGGCCGGGCACTCGGCGCAATGCGAGTTCGCTCCCAAGCGCCGACGAACTCCTCCCATCACCGAATCATCGCGATCGGAGAACCGATGCATCGCACACCTCGACGCTTACTTCTTTCGACTGTTTCTGGCATGATTGCCGCGGTGGTCGCCGTTGGCGCGCCAACCGCGGCGCATGCGGCCGCTCGGCGTGTTCGCCCGCTCGCGAGTGCCCCGTGGGCGATCGCGATCCAGGCCAACGACAACAACCTCTGGACCGTCTCGACCGGTAGCGGTGTGCAGCAGCTGCACCTCGCGATGCGACCTGGTTCGAGCCCGAGCATCACGATGCTCAACGGCGGTTACGGCGTCGCGTATGCGGGATCAGACTCCTCGTTACGCACCTACGACTCGCGCAGCAACACTTCGGCCAACGTGCACCTCGGGATGATGCCGGGTACCAGCCCGTCGTATACGCGTCTCGTGGGTACCGATAGCGCGGCGATTGCGATCCAGGCGAACACGGGCGTCCTGTGGACGTGGTCGACAACAAGCGCCTCGCAGAACCTCCACATCGCGTTGAAGGCTGGAACGAATCCGGCCATCGTCGGCCTCGCGGCCGGCGGGTACGAGATCGCGTACCACGGGACCGACGGATCGCTCCACGTGTACTCGTCGATCACCAACGTGGCATCGAGTCTCCACCTCGCCATGAATGCGTCGACGAGCCCGGCGATCGCGGCGCTGCCCTCCGGTGGGTTCGCGATCGCGATTGAGTCGGTCCGCAACGATCTGTGGACCTGGGTGAGCGGTGTCGGTGCGCAAGACCTCAGTACGAGTCTGCGCGCGGCGACGAGGCCGAGCATCGCGGCCACAACGGCCGGATACGAAGTCGCGGCGATCGGCAGTTCCGGATCGCTACTCATTGTGACGACGTCCGAGTCGGTCAACACACACATCAATCCCTACGCCGGGTCGAGCCCGAGCATTGCCGCGCTGCGCAACGGCACGTTCGAGATTGCCTACGACGCGCAGGACCGCGTCCTGCACACCTACGACGCAACGAACGGGTCGATCAACCGTCACCTTGGTGTGATGGCGGGCACCGACCCGACCGTCGCGGGCTAACGACCAACGCCGACAAGGTGCAACGCGCGCAGCGTCGCGGCCACCGAGGAGGTGGCGACGCGAGCGCGAGCGCGGGCGCGGGCTCGCCTGCGAACCTCGTGGACAGCTCGACGGTCGGTCTGCGCGTCCGTAACCGATCGGGAAGGCTCAGCCGGAGCGCTCGATGAGAAGCATGTCGCCCGTGTCGGTCGAGAAATAGTCGCCGACCGTGACGCACGTTGCTGGCGTGACGCAGGCCACGCCATGGAGCGTCGTTTCGTCGGACTTGGGTGGTGTCGTCGTCGTGTCGATGCGCCACGTCGACCCGTTCCAGCGATCGATCCACGGTGTCGCGTTGTGGCCGCTGTCACCGACGGCGACACACGTCGACCCAACGCAGCTGATGTCGCGCAACGACACGTCGCCAGACGTGGGTGGCGGTGCTGGCGTGACGACGATCGACCACTTCGTTCCGTTCCAGTGCTCCACGAGGTGGCGGGTGACGTCGTCGTAGGTGCGCAACGAGGTGCCGACCGCCCAGCAGTTGTGCACCGACGGACACGAGACTCGTGCGAGCGACGAGTCCGGTCGGTGGGGAACGGGCGCGACGGCCTGGCGCGTCCAGGTCGAACCGTTCCAGTGCGCGGCCACTGCGTATCCGTCGACCGGACTCGTCGCCTTGTAGCCGACCGCCGTGCAGTCAGTCGGCGATACGCACGCGACGCCGTTGAGGATGTCGTCGACGCCAAGCGGGTTGTTGGACTTGAACCACTTGGTGCCGTTCCAGCGCATTGGGGCACCGAAGCCGACGGTGACGCAGAAGGTCGCTGACGTGCACGCAACACCATTGCCCCCGATATAGCGGAGCTGCGGGATGGCCGACCAGGTGTGCCCGTTCCACTTCGCGGCCGAGCTGCCGGCGATCGCGATGCAAAAGCTTGCGCTCGGACAGGCGACGGCGTTGAACTCGTCGTTGCTCGGAACCGGCGGTTTCTCGATCGACCACTTCGTGCCGTTCCAGCGTTCGATATAGGGGATCGGCGGCACGCCCACGCCAGGTGGGTAGTAGTAGCCGCCAGCGACACAGCTTGTCGTGCTCGGACACGCGACCGCGTTGAGACCGAACCAGTCGTACCGCGCCGCCGGATTCGGGGCTGGCTGGATCCGCCAGCGCGGTGCCGTCGCAACCGCCGACCGCGACAAGCCGGCGCTCACCGCGATGATCACCACACACACACCAACTCCGCGCCGCATCGCGCCTCCCTTGTCCGTTCTCGTGTCGGTTCGTTCAGCTCGCGTATGCGCACACGACGTATGGGTGCACCGAGTAGTCAGTGATGCCGTAGTTGTTCACAAAAACTGTCCACCCATCCGTTTCGGGGAACGAGTCGGTGAGCACGATCGTGTTGTAGCCGCCGCCGTTGGTTGCGCCGCCCCCGAGCGGCACCTTGCCAGCCGGACAGGTAACACCTGCTTGGCGTTGTGTGCCGCGGGGCACCGACACTGATGCGCCCGACACGCGCTCGTATCCGGAAATACCGCTCGGTCCCTGGATGCCTTGCAATCCCTGGACTCCTTGTAATCCCTGGGGTCCTTGGAGTCCTTGCGGTCCGCGCGCGCCACCCGCCGCGAAGACACTCCAGTTCGCTTGGTTCGGAGGCGCTAGGCCTGCATTGTTGGTTTTGGCGATGTACACGGTGCTCGCGAATGTGACGAGGTCGTTCTTGAGATACGCGGCGGCGCTGGACCACGCGCCTTTGAACGTGACGCCGCGTTGGTTCCAGGTGAGCTTCGTTTCACCCACCGCGCAGGTCTTGGCGGCTTGGGCGTCGACAACGCGCAGCGCGCCCTGACCCGGGGCGGCCGTCTTGTAGCAGCCGGTGATGAGTCCGCTGCCGGAATCGGGGATCGCAGCCCATGCGACTCCCGCCGTGGCAAGTAAAGCGCCGCCCACGCACGCTGCGATCGCGACGCCCTTCTTCGATGGCTTGTGCATGCACGTCCCTTCGAGTCGGATGGGCATCCTGCGAAAGGACCGCGCCCAGCGCTATTTCAGCCGCCAGGCACGTCACCCCGCAACATGGCGTGTTCGCCCGACCACGCCCTGGTGCGAATGGCCCGACGGTGCTCGTGTACCCGGCTGCTGCAATCGTGCCGAGGGAACGGTGGCTCGCGACGCTCGGTGACTACGTCGTTCATGATTACGAAGTGCAGACACGCACCACCGACATCGACGGCGACTGCGCAGCGATCCTCCAACGCGTGCACATGTCGGCCACGGTCCAGGGTGAAGACCGAAGCGGGCTTTTTGTGCTCAGCGATTGCTGGCGGCTCCGCGACGGTGAGTGGCGCGTCTGGCGACGCCATTCCACACCCCTCACCGCGGGCGTGATGCCTGGTTCGGCGGGCGGAGGCTCGCGCCCGTCGTGACGGTCTCGCCGGTAGCCTCCCCCTCCGATGGCTGACAACGTGGTCGACTTTGACGGGCTCTTCTCGATCGACGGCAAGGTGGCCGTCGTCACCGGGGGATCGCGTGGCATTGGGGAGATGATTGCGGCCGGATTCCTCGCGCATGGCGCCGAGGTATTCGTGTCGGCGCGCAAGGCCGGGGTGTGCGATGCCACCGCGGCGCGCCTCGCCGAACAATACGGAGGCAGGTGCGTCTCCATTCCTGGCGACGTGTCGACCATCGACGGCATCGATGCCTTCGTCGCGCGGCTGCGCGAACACACCGATCATGTCGACATCCTCGTCAACAATGCCGGTGCATCGTGGGGCGCGCCGCTCGACGAGTTCCCCGAAGTCGGCTGGGACAAGGTCATGAACACGAATGTCAAAGGCGTGTTCTTCTTGACCCAGAAGTTGCTCACTCAGCTGGAGGCGCGCGCGACCGCCGAGAACCCCTCGCGCGTGATCAACATCGGATCGATCGACGGCATCCAGACTCCGGTGTTCGACACCTTCTCGTACGGCGCGTCGAAGGCGGCCGTGCACCACTTGACCCGCCAGCTCGCGGCGCATCTCGTGCGCCGCAACGTCATCGTGAACGCCATCGCGCCGGGCCCGTTCCCGACGTGGATGCTCTCCACGGGCGTCGGCACGGGCGGCGATGTCGAGGGCACCGACTGGGGCCTCGTTGGCCGCGGCAACCCGAGCGGGCGCGTCGGCAATGCACAGGATATCGCCGGCTTGGCGATCTTCCTCGCGTCGCGCGCCGGTGCCTACGTCGTCGGTGAGACGATCGCCTGCGACGGCGGCTCCCTCATCGGCTGACCCTCGGCGGTGACCCGACGGGTAGTCGAGTCCAGGTACGGTGCCCGGCGTAGGTCGATGGATGGAAGGGTGTACGCCATGCGACAGAATTTGCTTGGCGTTGGGCTGGGCGCGGCGCTCGTGGTCTCAGCGATCGTCGCTACTGCCGCGCCGATGTCTGCGAGTGTGAGTTCGGGCCAGCAACAGACGTTGCTCAATGAACATAACTCGGTCCGCGCCACAGTTGCCCAGAGCGAGTCGGCGCGTCTCGGACTCGACGTCAGCATCCCGAACCTCACGTGGAGTGCCGCCGCCGCGAGCAACGCGCAGACGTGGGCCGACTCGCAGATTGCGAGCATCGCAAGCGGTGGGCCGGTGCTGCACAACCCGAACCTCTCGTCGCTTGGCTACGGCGAGAATTCCTACGCCGAGTTCGGATTTCCCAACGTCGACGCGAAGCGCGCGGTGCAGTTCTGGGCAGGTGAACGACCCAACTACACATACGACACCAACAGTTGCGCGGCCGGCAAGGTGTGCGGGCACTACACGCAGGTCGTGTGGGCGAACACGACGGGCGTTGGCTGCGGCGAGGCCAGCCAAGGCACCTGGACCGTGTGGTACTGCGACTATGTGCCGGCCGGCAACATCACCGGACAGAAGCCGTACAACGCGAGTCCGAACCTCACTGTCACATTGCGGTGGTCGGCCGCCGAGTCGTCGCGCCTCGCGCAGATGGGACACTCGCTCGGCAATATTCCGGCAGCGCAGGTGCAGAAAAAATGCGTGTACGTGGTCGGCTTCATCCTCGGTCTCGGCCCGCAGTCGCCGACGCCGGTGGCGGCGCCGCCGCACGGCAATGCGGTCACTTATACCGACGTATGGACCCCGAGTGAGTTCGCCGTGCTGCACCGGGTCGAGGCGAAATATGTGCTGCCCGCCCCCGACGCCACTCGCGTCGCCACGAAGATCGTCGACTTCCTACTCGCGCTGGGCGGGCACTAACAGCGCACTCCGACCGGCTTCACCCTGCTACGCGCCACACCCCAATTGGGTCGCTGACACCCTTCACGAACACAGGTCCGAGCTCGACGAGGCGCTTGCGCGCGGACGGGCAGGCGGCAACGTAGGCATCGGTCACGAGCAGTTCGCCCGGGGCCGCCAACGCAACAACCCGTGACGCCAGATTGACGTCGTGACCGATCAGATCGTCGCCACGCACCCGCGGCGAACCCCAATGCAGACCGGTTCGCACCCACAGCGGCACGCCGTCGACGGAGACGGATCGAGTGTCGTCATGCAGCTGGATGAGCGCGTCGACGGCACCATCGGCGTCGCGGAAGAACAGCAGCAGGCCGTCGCCGAGTTGCTTCACGATCCTCGCGCCGCCTGGCAGCAACGCTCGGGTCAGTGTTTCGTGGCGCTCCACGAGGGCCAACGCCAGCTCGTCGCCGTGGTCGGCGGTGAGTTCGGTGAAACCGACGATGTCGCAAAACGCGATCGCACCGGTGGTGGTGGGCTGCGCGGTCGTGGCGGTCACCTCGCGCACACGACGCGGATACGCCCGCTGAGCGACTCGACGTCGACGAAACCCTTGTCGCCCGACTCGCATTCGCAATCAACGCTGCGGATCTTCGCCCGCAGGTTCGTGCGCGGGCTCGCGTCGCGCGGCACGACCACCTCGACGCCACCCGAAACGGTGCGCACCTTGATGTCGGGATTCTCGGAGGTTGTCGCCACCGACACCGACCCCGACACGCAGCGCACGTTCGCGTGCTCGGCGTCGCCGACGGTCACCTTGCCCGAGACTGCCGACACATCGGCGGAACCGACCCGGCCGATGCGAATGGCGCCGCTCTTTGAGAGCGCGTTGCACTCGCCTTGGCACGTTCCCACGTCGATGCGGCCGGACGCGGACCGGGCGTCGATGCGCTCGGCCATCTCGATCGAGATGTTGCTCGAACTCGCGGTGACCGTGACGGCTCCGAGCAATCCCTCACATACGACCTTGCCTGATACGGCGCCGACGACGATGTCGGTGTGGTCGGGCACGACGACCGTAATGGCAGCGGCGCCGCCACCGACGACGAGGCCGCTCGGACCGCGCGTGAGCGAACCGCCCTTCGCCGATACCTCGCTGACGCTCGCGGCGCGTACCGTCACCTTGGCGCTGCGGGCGATGATCGTCACGCGTTCGGTCACTCCGAGAGGTTACGACCGAGACGCTCACCGGGGTCGGGCTTGCCCCGGCATCAGCAGCGACGCGTCGGGCACACCAGACGAGGTTGGTCCGAGCCGCCCCGCAGCGCTCGCCCCCACCTAGGCCGTCCGCTACGAGGTCGACTCACACCGCACCTACCGGCTCGCCCGGCCCCACACCGGGCAGTTGCCGAACCCGTCGTGACCGGTGGGCCCCCACGACACGCAGTGAACGACATGGACCTGCACGCTGGATGCACGCCAGTTGCAAGGCCGCGAATGGCCTGGACAACGGCCTTGGCGCCCGCAGTCGAGACGCAGAGCGACACGCCGGGCTCCACGCGGGTAACACGCGGGCAACACGCCGGGCGACGGACAACGGGGGCGTGCACGCGTGCGAGACTGGCGCCAAGTTCGTGTTGGGGTGGCGGCCTGCGCCACGATGTCCCGGTAACGCGACGATGTCGGCCTGGGGAGCCGGCGGGGCCAACGCAACGCGGTGTCAAGGGAGCGCGATGGAGTTCGGTGTGCTCGGGCCGATCGTGGTCCGGGCGCGTGGCGCCGAGGTCCGGCTCGGCGGGGCCAAGCGGCGCGCCCTGGTCGCGCGCTTGCTCGTCGACGCCAACCACCCCGTGCCGATCGACCGCTTGCTCGACGTATGGCACGAGCGCGGCGACGACCTGAACCCCACAACGCTTGCAAGCCACATCTCGCAGCTCCGAAAAACGGCCCTCGGACACAGGATCATCACCGGCGCCGGCTCGTACCGGATTGTCGTGGAGACCGGCGAACTCGACGCCACATGTTTTCGCACGGAGATCGACGCGGCGCGCCACGCCATGGCCGCCAGCGACACGTCGGCGACGCTCCAGCGTTCCACCGCTGCACTCGCACTCTGGCGGAGCGACCCGTTCCAGGATGCGCACGGCGCGATGTGGGCGATCAACGAGATCGCCCGCCTCGGCGAGCTGCGCGCCGAGGCGACCGAACTGCAGCTCGACGCGTTGCTCGCGCTCGGCGATCATGCCCGGGCCGTCGTCGTCGCCAAGACCGCGGTTGCGGCATGGCCGTTGCACGAGCGCTTCTGGGCCCAGCTGATGTTGGCGCAGTATCGCAATGGTCGCCAGGCCGACGCGCTCAGGAGCTTCCAGGAGCTCAACGACGCGCTCGCCGAGGCCGGCCTCGAACCCTCGGCCGAATTGCGCGAACTCGATCGGGCGGTGTGCACACAGGACCGCACGCTGCTGATCGACGCACCCGCACGCATGCAATTACCTGCCCGTGTGCCTGCCGCGCCCCACGAACGGACCGAGACCGCCGGCACAGAACAGCCGACACGGCGCGGCGACGACAGCCGCGCCAACGACAGCAACAGCAACAGCGCGGTCGCGCCGCCGGGAGGCGACGGTGAGCGCCGCCAACTCACCGTCGTATCGTGCGAGATACTCGACGAAGCCGGCCTCGCGACCGCGTTGGACCCCGAGGAGTACCGCGCGTTGCTGCGCGCGTACCGACGGGTGACGGGCGAGCTGATCACTGCGGCCGACGGCACCGTGCTGCACCACACAGCCGGTACCCTCCTCGCCTACTTCGGATACCCGCGGGCGCGCGAAGACGACGTGCGGCGCGCCGCGCGGTGTGCACTCGAACTCGCCGATGCCATCAACACGATTCATACGGCCGAGGGTTTGCCGCTCCTGGCGCGCGTCGGCGTCGCGACCGGCGTCGTCGTCGTCGGTCCGACCGCGGATGGCTCGAGTGCATTCGGTGCGTCACCGAGCGTCGACGACCGCCTCATCGACGTCATCGGACCGACGCCCACCGTCGCGGCCGCACTGCGTGTGGCAGCAGACGCCGGCAGCGTGCTCGTCTCCGACACGACCGCCCGACTCCTCGAGGGATGGGCCGATTGTGCGCCACGGCGCGATATCGCGATGGAGGGAGCGAGTCGTCCCATCAACGCACATCTCCTGCTGTCGACCACCACCGACGGCGGGCGCTTCGAGGCCTCAGCGCTGCGCGGCTTGTTCCCCCTCGTCGGGCGGCACGACGAGCTCGAATTGCTCGCGACGCGATGGCGGCGCGCGGCGGGGCACGAACCGGCCGTGGTGGTCGTGACCGGCGAGGCCGGGGTCGGCAAGACACGCCTTGTGCGCTCGTTCCTCGACGACACCGAAGCGCGCCGTGGTGCGCAACTCTCGCTGCGTTGCAGCCCTGACCACACGACGACTCCCCTCGCGCCAATCGCGCATCACCTTGAGGCCGCCGGCACGGAGGCACTCGACGCCCTCGCCAACACGGCCGACGACCACGACGCGCGCGACCTGGTCGACGAGTTCCTCGGCACGAACACCGGCCCGGTCACGACCGCACCGCACCGCCGCCTCGCGCGGTTGCTCGAGGTGTTCCGTACATGGATCGCGTCGCTCGTCGCTGACGAACCGGGCATCGTCGTGTTCGACGACGTGCAATGGGCCGACGCCACGACCCTCGACCTGCTCACGATGCTCGTCGACTCCGAGCCAGTCCCCGGCCTTGTCGTGCTCGTCATCGCGCGCCCCGAGTTCGCCATGCCATGGCTGCGGCATTCCTACGTGACCCAGCTCGTCGTCAATCGACTCTCCGACCACGAGACGAGGGAGCTGATCGCCGGGGTCGCCCGAGGCCGTTCGCTCTCGAACACCGCGGCGCGGCATCTCGCGGCCCAGAGCGACGGCGTGCCGCTGCATGTCGAGGAACTCACGCGGTGGGCGCTCGACGTACACCAGGGCGCCATCGACAACACAGGGATTCCCGCGACATTGCACGACTCGCTGATGGCTCGCCTCGACTCGCTCGGATCGGCGCGGGCGATCGCACAACAGGCTGCGGTGCTCGGTCGCGATATCGACGTACCCCTGCTCGCAGCGGCAACCGGTGGCGACACCGAGGCCATGTGTCGCAGCCTCGACGACCTTGTTGACGCGGGGGTGCTCCAACGACGCAATCGGCGCGACGCCCCGGCCTATCGGTTCCGTCACGCACTCATCCAGGATGCCGCATACGAGTCACTGTTGCTCGCTGATCGCCGCGAACTTCACCGCGCCGTCGCGCGCGAGCTCGCCGCGACGAGAGACGACATCGCGCACACTGAACCCGAGGTGCTCGCCCGGCACTTCGAGGGCGCCGGTGAGGTCAGTGACGCGGTGCGCTTTTGGCGGCGCGCGGCGCGTCGGGCCGAAGCGCGCTCGGCCCTCACCGAGTCGATCGCGGCGCTATACCGAGCGCTCCGGCTCGTGCGCGACGCCCCAATCTCCGCGCAAGCACAGACCGACGAGATGCGCATCCTGTTCCAGCTCGCGCCGCTGCTGCATCGCCGCGACGGCGCGGGTGACGACGCGTTCGGGAAGGCAACCGAACGTGCACTCGTGCTCGCCGAGCGCGTCGGCGGACCGGCCGAGCGCGCGCGGGCGATGAGCATGTCGTGGGGCCGCGCAACGGCGCTCGGCGACCTGGGCCAGCTCGAGCAAGCCGCGACGGAGTTGCGGCACTGCGCCGAGGAACTCTCCGACCCACACTTGCTCGTGCTCGCCCATCAGTACCTCGCCTCGGTAGCGCTGTATCAGGGCGACGTCGCCGCCGCCGAGGCCGCCGCGTACCGCGCCCTCGAGGTCTACGACCCAACGTTCCACCGTGTGTATGCGGCGATCGGGAGCTTCGACCCCGGCATTGCGGCGCGCGGTGAACTCGCGTGGTGCCGCTGGCATCGCGGGCACATCGACGAAGCATGGGACATCGCATGCAGCGCCACGGCCGACATCCCCGAACCCGTGCAGCCGTTCATGGTCGGTTTCGCGGCAGTCAACCTCGGCGTCTTTGCCTGGCTGCGGCGAGATCCCGAAACGACACGCACGGCATCGACGCGAGCGCTGGCGTTGGCGCATGAACACGAGATCGATCTGCTCGCGATTATGGCGCAGTGGACGTTGGCGTGGGCCGTCGGAGCGCTCGGTGCTCCCGAGGATGCCCTCGGCATCGTGACCGAGGCGCAGGCCGGGGCCGAGCGCATCGGGTTTCGTGCCCACGCTCGCGGTCACCTCGTGCACGCCGACGTGCTTCGCCGGCTCGGCGACGGGCCCGGCGCACTGCGCGCGCTGCGCGCCGGTCAGGACATCGCCACGACGACCGGCGAACGACGCGAGGCGCCGGAGCTGTGGCGCGTCGAGGCCGAGTTGCGCGCCGAAGCGCGCGACAGCGATGCGGCCCAGGCGTGCGCGCACGAGGCGGTCGCGATGGCACGAGCGAGCCAGAGCAAGATGTTCGAGCTGCGCGCCCGGCTGACGTTGTTGCGGATCGCTGGCCCCAACGACGCCGGGCGAAAGAACCGTGACGAGCTCGTGCGGCTGTACGACGAGCTCACCGAGGGGCGCGACACCCCCGACTTGATCGACGCCACGGCGGCGCTCAGCCCGGGGTGAGTCGACGCGGCCACATGACCTTCGACGTCGTCTCGTGAGCCCAGTGCATCATCGGACGGGTCACCGGTGGTGGGACATGGCCAGAACGCAAGAACGCGTCGAGCTCCATGTGCGCATCGGCGTGGTAGAGCGTCCACGGTTGATGATCGACGTCGCATTGCAGCACGTCGACCTTGCGCCGCCCAACCGTGTACAGGCAGTCGCGCGCGGTCAGGAAGTCGACCAACGAATCCTCGCCGCACGCGATCGGATCCCCCGTTGGCTCGTACCGAAGCATCGTTTCGGGTCCCGGTCCCCGCGCCGCATGTTCGGCGAAGTCGATCGGATGACTCCCCCGCGAGATCGTCGCGTCGACGTGGTGATACGGCGCGTGAAAACAACGGCGGCCCACCTGCGTCGCCAGCTCGCTCGCGGCGTCGATACGGAGGAACCACACCCCGGGATTGCCTTGGTGCGACACGTAGGTCCGCAGGTTGAGTTCGGCGAAGTCGTGCAGCACCGCCAACCGCGACAACCCTCGAAGGCGTAGGTGCGCCATGCGTAGCGCGACGACGCTGATCCAGGCGCTGCCCTCGCGCTCTTCGATGTCGAGCATCGCGGGCACGAGTGGGCGCAGCACCTCCGGCCGGTACGGCCAGTGGACGAAGAGCACATCCTGCCAGTGCTGCTCCATGACCCACGGGCGGCGCGGCGTGAGCCTCGCGATCGTGCGTTCACCGAGGCGGCCGCCCGAAGCGGTCATGTGGCGCACCCACTCGCGGCGACGGCGCCGGCACGGCGTGCGGGCACCGCACGCCGCGGCCAGGGCCGCGGCCCGGCGTGCGTGCCGCGGTGGGCGATGCCCCGTGGATACGAGGGATAGCCGCCTCGAATCAGCTCGGCGATGCGTTGGATGTTGAGGTCCTGGGCCGCAAAGGCGTACAGGCCGGCCAGCCTCGGGCGGAGCAGCCAGTCGTCGATGACGCGCTCAAGCGCGCGCGAGCGCAGCGCTCGCCGCGGTCGCGCCGCTTCCGCCGCGTTCGTCGCGACGGTGCGCGCTCGCAGCAGCACCTGATGACGCGCATCGTCGTGTTCACCCAACGGATACCGGTCGGGGTACAGGTCAGAACAGTGCACAGCGAGGCCGACGAGCCGCGAACCCGGCGACCCGATGACCGGTCCAAGCCGCGCCGCGAGGCCCAACCTGAACAGCCCGCCCGCGAGTTGCGGGCGGAGGTTGAGCGCGTGGACGTAGAACAGCCGGCTGAGTACAAGATTCATCAACGTTTGCTCGGCGACGTTTTCGGCGGCCGCGAGATCTGCCGCGGCGAGATACGCCGACACCACGCTCGTGTTGTGCGCGCGGTAGAAGGCAACGGGGTCGGGCCGGTGCAGGAACTTCTGCCAGTGCTCGACCGCGATCGACGACGGCGGCGTGGGGTCACCGACGAGCAGTTGTGCCTCCAGCGCATCACACAGGAGATGCTCGTTGACCGCGCGCCACCACGGGCTCCCGCCCTGTCGTCCATCAACGCCGACCGACTCGGGATGCAGCACGCCGCGATCGATCTCCCACTCCATGAACTCGATTTCGGAGCGCCCATAGCGATGCTCGGGCTCGCGCTCCACGGCCTCGAAGAACGCTTTGGCCAACGCGAGCCGCTCGAATGGATCGTCGCGCGCGGCGCGCATCTGCGCTTCGGCCTTGCGGCGCGCCGGCGACGTCGGGTCACCCCCGCGCATCCCACACCACCTCTCCCGGCTCCAGCGTCATGTCCATTGCGTCCACCCGGAAACCCCCGTAGATCTCTTGTGCACCGAGGCCGAGCTCGGCCTCGACGGGGTCGGAGTCGAGGCGCTCGACACCAAGGTCGTACCGACGCAGCACTGGTGTGCCACAGAAATGTTCGACCTTGATCCGCGCCGTGCAGACCTGTTGCAGGGCGATGCCGCGTCCCGAGACGTCGGGCACCTGCTTCAAAAACACCTCAGCAAACGAGCCGCGGATCCAATGCGAGATGAAGCGCTCGAAACCCTCGATGCGTTCGGCTCCACCCACGTCGACATCGACATCGCCTTGACGTTGCACCTTGGAACGCACCGAGATGAGCTCGCGGCGGCTGCGAACCTCGCCGGCTCGGAAGTTGCCACCGAGCACGTCCAAGGTGTGACCGCGGTAGTTGGATGTCTCGGTCCGTGCGATTGCTGCAGGCCATCCCCAACTCTTGGCGTAGCCGAACACGTCGCGACCGGCGACGAGCGACATTGGATTGTCGACCCACATGTACGGGTTGAAGACCGCAAAGGGTGGTCCCAGCGACCCTTTCTTGCGCCGCAGCAGCACCCAGATCCCACAGTGCGCTTCGCTCGTCGAACCTTCGCCTTCGAACTGCGGCGCCGCCGACTCGAGTCGTCCGATGCGCCCGAACGTGATCACGACATGATGGCCCCACGGCGCGTACGCCACGGCACCGTTCGTGGGACGAGTGAACACCTTGTCGCACAAGGCGTGGAGCTCGTCACGGCCCGCGACTGCGAGGTACGCCATCAATTCGATGTCGCGGCAGCGGTACGGCGGCGGCACCCATGCCTGCGATCCGAACACAACCGTCCCCACCTCTGATCCGGCCATCACCTGGTCGTCAACCACCGGTCGTCTTCGGCCACGATGTGGAACGGGAACGCACTCACCGCGCGCGCGGCTTGGAGACCCGAGATCGTCGCCGCTTCTACGCACCCGGCGTCGAGCCCGTTGCGGGTCCAGTCACCGGCCAGCACGAGGTTCGCGAAACCCGATTCGTCGGCCGCCAGGCGATCCAGCACCAATCCGGGCGGCGACAGCACGTAGCGCTCGCTCGCGTCGGCGTTGGCGCGCCAATACTGCGCGTCGAACCGCGCCTCTCCCACGCGGTCTTGGGGATCGTGCAGCAGTTCCCACCGCAGCGCGCCGTGTTCGTCGACCGCGTTCGGCCAGGGAACACTGATTGCGGTGCGCAGGTGATGCAACGCCGATTCCTTTGCGCGCTGCGTTGCCTGCTCCAGCGACTCACCGTCGTGATCCGGGAGCACGCCGCAGAAATAACCGATGCTGCGCGGAGCCTCGCCGGGCCAGTCCTCACGCGCGAGCAAGTGGGACATGTCGGCATAGGTGTCGAGCGGCTCGACGTGGCATCCGACGAGCGACGCGCCGCCGGCAGTGAAGCCGAGCTCGGCGAGGTCGGCCCGCATCCATACTTGGAAGGCCTGGGTGATCGTGGTGCGGCTGCTCTCGAGCATCAGCGCGAACCGCTCGTTGGCGGCCGCGAGATCGCCGCAGATCGCTGGAAGCGCGCCGACGGGAATCGCGAGCACCACGGAGTCGAAGTCGCGGCCACGTTCGAGCACCCGCTCGGTGTGTCCTGGTGGACGGGCGACGAATTCGAGGTTCAACCCCGACGTGCGCAAGGCCTCGCCGTCGGCCAGTTGTTCCCACCGCGGCTCGCTCGGCCAGCACGGGAGGCCCTGCACGTCGACGAGTGGGTCATAGCCGTCGCCGACGAGCGCGGCTTGGCGCACCATCTCGATGGCGGTGATCTCGCCGCCGTCGGTACGGAGTTGGTCGACCCAGTGGAAGAACTCGAACTTCACGCCGCGGGCTGCGAGCACCTCGTAATACGGGCCAAACACCGCGTCGCCCATGCCCGCCTGCATCTTGAAGTAGAGCGCCCGGTTGTGCGCGCCTCCGAGGCGGATCATGTTCCGCAACGATGTACCGGCCGCCACCGAAGGGTGGTTGGCGTCGCCGCCCGCGAAGCAGAACGCCATGTCGTAGATCGCGCGCAACACCGGAGCGCGTTCCTCGAGCGTTGCGCCGATCGTGATGTCGTGCAGACCGTGGTTGTGTAACCACTCGGCGAGATCCCATTGGTCGATCGACGTGAAACCGTTCTCGAGCACGTTGTCGTTGATGATGCCGATTGCTGCCGTCGCGACGGCGTCGAAGCCGGTGTAGAAGACACGCACGCGGTCGTCGTGCACCCGCGTGCAGACGACGCGGTCCCACAGCTCGTCGCGTACGAAGGCGAGCAGCTTCGCGGTCATCGACGTACGGTGGCGATGGCGGTGCTGCGCGACCCGATCGATCATCGCGATCAGGTAATCGAACACGCCTTCGGCGAACTGCCCGAGGGGTTCGGCCACGTCGTCGAGTTCGTTGGCGAGCGTGGTGACCCACGGCGGGTAGTCGTGGCGCAGCGGCGGGCCGACGTGACCTCGCAGCGCGTGCCATTCGTCGCCGACCCAATTGGCGAAGGCGCCGAACAAGTCCCAGAACAGCGTGAGTCCGCCCTCGTCACCGACGTTGTACGGGTTGCGAGGCGACACCGACGTCCACGGGTACCACCCACCGCCGTAATGGTCGTACAGCACGGTGGTGTCGCACGGGGTGAACGCGTGGCTCAGCGTCGCGAGCGGGTGATCGCTGGGCCGGTTGAGCTCGCGGTAGCAGTCGTCCATCAGCCGGAAGGCGTTGTCGTAGAAGCCAAACCACACGTGGAGGCCATGCTCCTCGATGCGGTTGCCCAGCCCGGCGTTGCGGCCGCTGGCCCCCTTGCCCCCGATCCTCCAGCCGCGCTGATAGACGGTGACCTCGAATCGGTCTCGCAACTCCGGCGTGCTCGTGAGCGCGAATGCGGTCGTGATACCGCCCACGCCACCGCCGAGCACGGCAACCTTCTTGACACCCACGAGGCCCCCTACCTACTGGGCGCTGAATGTAGCGATGTCGCCGTACAGGGCGCAATCGCACCCCCGACCATGAGCCTGTCGGGCGGTCGCGAGGCCACCGTGCGCGACCGGCACCGCCGGATCGTCCCATCGCGGACACGCCGCGACCACGCCGCGGTCACCGTGTCTTGCACGACGTGTGCACGTACTCGTAGCGTTCCGCCAATCACGAGCCGACACGTTCCCGACATGGTGCCGCCGACGACGTCTCCGCAGTCGGAATCGAGCGCTCCCCCGCCCGGTCGCAGCGCGCGATCCCAGCGCACCCGCGCCGCGGTCGTCGACGCGCTGCTCGACCTGCTGCGCGACGGCAACCTGCGTCCGACGGCCAAGGAAATCGCCGAACGAGCCGGCACTTCGTTGCGCTCGGTGTACGTGCATTTCGACGACCTCGAAGACCTCTTCTGCGCGGCCGCCAGCAGGGCCGTGACCAGGATCGCCGCGCTCGCGGCGGTGCTGGGCCCGACCGGAGCACTCGACGAGCGTCTCGACGCGTTCGTCGCGCAGCGAGCGCGCATCTACGAAGGCCTCGGCGAGGTGCGCCATGCCGCCATGTTGCAGGAACCCTTCTCGCCGACGCTCGCGGCGTTGCTGGCCGAAGGGCGCCGCCGCACATTGATCGAGTTCGAGACCGTGTTCGCGCCCGAGCTCGCTGCGCTCGACGCCGACACGCTCGCCACCACCGTCGCCGCGTGCGACGCGCTCGGATCCGGTGCATCGTGGGACCACTGGCGTCACCACCAAGGCCACAGTGTCGAGGCGGCCAGCGCCGCGCTCCGACACGGCCTGCACCGACTGCTCGCCCCGCGGTGAGCAGATGATGGACGCTCGATGACCCCAACCCTGCGCCGCCTCGGAGCACCCCTGGTGCCGGTCGCGCTGCTCATGGGCGTGGTCGTGGCGCAGCATCTCGCCGCGCCGCTGCACGGTCAGCCCGGATACACGGGTTTCATCACCGCACCCGGCGTGATGCTCCAGGGCGCCGACCGCGGTCTCATCATCGCTCTGCTCGCGGTCGGTATGACGCTCATCTACCGCACGAACAACATCATCAACTTCGCGCAGGCCGAACTCGGCTTCGTATCAGCGACGCTCACCAGCCTCCTGATCCTCAATGAGCGCTGGAACTACTACCTCGCCGTGTTCATCGGGCTGCTCGCCGCCATCGTCGTCGGCTTCGTCGTCGAGTTCGTGTTCATCCGGCGCTTCGCGAACTCGCCGCGACTCATCCTCACGGTCGCCACCACTGGGATCCAGCAGCTCCTGTTGGCTGGTGCCCTCGCCCTGAACGTGGCGTTCGGCAGCGGCGTTGCGGGGAACAAGACCTTCTTCGACCCACCGATCTCGACCACGTTCACGATCGGGCCCACGAACTTCGCCGGCGACGACGTGCTCATCATTCTGGTGGCGCCGATCGTGCTCGCGGCGCTGGCCCTGTTCCTGCGGTTCGGATCGTTCGGCAAGGGCATTCGCGCGGCCGCGCAGCGCGCCGACCGAGCGTCGCTGCTCGGCATCCCGGTGAAACGGCTCCAGAGTTTCGTGTGGGTCGTGGCGTCGCTGATGTCGTTCGTGGCGATGATGCTGTACATCGGCAACGCCGGTTTGGCGCGCGGCTACCCGCTCGGAGCCGAGATCCTGCTCATGACGCTGGCCGCGTCGGTGATCGGACGCTTTGATCACATTCCCACCGTCGTGCTCACGTCGATCGCGCTCGGTGTGGTGAACGCTTCGATTCGCTACGAGTGGCCCGCCGCTTCGCAACGCGACTTCGGGCTCGCGTTGATCACGATTGTCGCGGTACTCGTGGTACGCCAGTCGCGTGGCACCCGCGCCGGCATCGTCACGTCGTGGCAGGCGACGCGTGAGGTGCGCCCGGTGCCGCACGAACTACGGCACCTCCCGGAAGTGCGCTGGACGCGCACGGGGCTCCTCGCCGCGCTCGCCGGGTTTCTCGTGATCCTGCCGTTCTGGTTCTCACAGCCCAAGCTGATCCTCGCGACGACAATCGCGATCTACTCGATCGTCGCGATCTCGCTCGTGATCCTCACGGGTTGGGCCGGGCAGGTGAGCCTTGGGCATCTCGCGCTCGTGATGCTCGGCGGCGCCGCTGCGGGCACTGTCACCACGCGTTACCACTGGGACCTGTCGCTCGCGCTGGTCGCCGCGGCCGCCGTGAGCGCGCTGGCCCTGCTCATCGTCGGGCTCCCGGCGATCCGAGCTGGCGGGCTCGCGCTCGGCATCACCACGCTGGCGTTGATGTTGGGGGCGCCGTACTTGTTGACCGCGAACCTCGCGCCCTGGTTCTTGAAGGACAAACTGCCCTTGTTCGAGGGCGACGCGTCGAAATTCCGCCCACATCTGTTCGGCCGCATCACGCTCGACAGCGACATCCGGTACTACTTCTTCGTGCTGACGATGCTCGCGCTGGCGATCTTCGCAGCCAAGGGCTTGCGCCGGGCGCGCGCCGGGCGCGTGCTGATCGGACTGCGAGAGAACGAACGCAACGCGCAGGCCTTCGGTGTCGGTACCCGCTCGTCGTACGTGATGGCGTTGACCACGTCGGGAATCATGGCTGGTGTCGCCGGTGCACTCACGGTGATCCAGTCCCGCAACTTCTTCATCCTCAATGAGTTCAACTTCTACCGAGGGCTCAGCGTGTTCTCGATCGTGGTGCTCGGTGGCCTCGGTTCGATCGGCGGCGCTATCGCAGGTTCGGTCTACATCTGGGGGATCGACTACTTCGTTCCTGCCTCGGCACAGTGGGCGAAGTACCTCGCGAGCGGCCTCGGCGTGCTGCTCGTGCTCATGCTGCTGCCGGGCGGCATCGGCGCCGCCGCCGGCGATCTGCGCAATGGCGCGCTGCGATGGGTGGCACGAAGGCGCGGGATCCGGGTGCCATCGTTGCTCGCCGACACACTCGTCGTCGAAGAGACCGTGATCGACGCGCACGCGCCCGCCGACATCGCCCAGGCCGAATCGGTCGGAGTCCAGCCGTGAAGATTTTAGGCGTCGATCTCGGTCCGATGCGGCCACGCCGGCCCCGTTCGCCGCGCCGCTACTTCAGCGAGATCACCCACGGCCAGGAGCTCTACCCACTCATCATCTTGTTCGGGCTTCGTACCGTCGAACAGCTCGATCAGAACGCGTTCGGCGTGCTCGCGCCCGACATCCAACGAGCGTTCCACCTTTCCACCAAAGGTCTCGGCGCGATTATTGCGCTCACCGCCTTCGCATCATTGCTGATCGAGATCCCGCTCGCGTACTACTCCGACCGGTTGCGCCGCGTCCGCCTCGCCGTCGTCGGCGCCGCGGTCTGGGCGATTTTCGGGTTCGTGACCGGGCTCGCTTCGGTGTTGTGGTTCCTCGTCGTCGCGCGCAGCGGCGCCAACATTGGTCGGGCCGTCGTGACGCCCACGCACAACTCACTCATCGCCGACTACTACCCGGTCGAGGCGCGCACCGACACGTACGGATTCCACAGCATGTCGGTGCCGGCCGGTGCGTTTCTCGGTTCGGCCTTCGGAGGATTGTTCGCGTACTTGTGGGGCTGGAAAGCACCGTTCCTCATCTTCGTGATTCCCACCCTTGTGTTCGTCGTGCTCGGGCTGCGGATGCGCGAGCCGCAGCGCGGCCGCTGGGAGCGCATCGCTATGGGCGCGTCGGCCGACACCGTGTCGACCGATGAAATCCCACCCAGCTTCGCCGAATCGGTACGCATCCTGTGGGCGATCGGCACGCTGCGCCGCATTTGGTACTCGCTGCCGTTCCTCGCAACCGCGTTCATCGGCCTCACGGTGCTGACGTCGCTCTACTACGACAGGGTGTTCCACCTCAACGTGGCCCAGCGCGGTCTCGTGAATGCCGGCACGCAACCGGGCGCCCTGATTGGCATCATGATCGGTATCCCGCTCGCGTCACGCCTCATGATCCAGGACCCCGGTATCGGTCTGCGCCTCCTCGCGGTGGTCGGCGTGTTCGTGGCCGGCGCCTTCGCCCTGTTTGCGCTCACGCCCTACCTCTGGCTCGCGATCACGATGAACGTGTTCGTGGCTGCGATCATCGCGCTGCTCACGCCCGGCATCTTCGCGGCACTGTCGCTGGCGATCCCACCGAAGGTCCGCTCGCTCGGGTTCGCGATGGCGTCGCTGTTCATCATTCCTGGCTTCGCCGGCATCTACCTCGTCACGTGGATCGCCGATACATGGAATATCCGCACCGGCCTGTTGATCATGGCACCGATCTTCCTCATCGGTTCCTGGATCATTGCGAGCGCGTCGTTCTACGTGAAGAGCGACATCAATCGCGTGTGGACGTCGACCGCGGCCCAGGCCGAGGTGATGTTCCAACGGCGAGCCGGGCTCGCCAAGCTGCTGCTCGTACGCAATATCGACGTGCACTACGACAACGTGCAGGTGTTGTTCGGCGTCAACTTCGAGGTCGACGAGGGCGAGATCGTCGCGCTGCTCGGCACGAACGGCGCCGGAAAGTCGACGCTGCTGAAGACGATCTGCGGTCTCGTGGAAGCGACCAATGGTGCTGTCGTGTTCGACGGCCGCGACGCCACCTATGCCCCGCCCGACGAGATCGCGGCGCGCGGCGTGGTGCTCATGCCGGGTGGACAGGGCACGTTCCCGAGCCTCACCGTCGCCGAGAACCTCCAGCTCGCCGGCTGGACCCAACGGCGCGACAAGGCGGGGATCGCCGCGTCGACCGAGCGCGTGCTCGACATCTTTCCGGTATTGCGCGATCGGTGGGATGAACCCGCGGGCAACCTGTCGGGCGGCCAGCAGCAAATGCTGTCGCTGGGCATGTCGTTCATCATGAAGCCGCGGTTGTTGATGATCGACGAACTGTCGCTCGGTCTGGCGCCCGCCGTGGTCGAACAGCTCCTCGGAATCGTCGCTGACATCAGGGCGCAGGGCACCACCATCATCCTCGTGGAACAGTCGGTGAACCTCGCGCTGGAGTTGGCCGAGACGGCCTACTTCATGGAAAAGGGCGAGATCCGTTTCCATGGCCCCACCCGCGAGTTGCTGGAACGGCCCGACATCTTGCGATCGGTGTTCCTCGAAGGCGCCGCGAGCATCGACACGGGATCGGGGATGGTCACTGAAACAAGCGCACCCGACACGGTCGAAGCGCCAACGAGCGCAACGAGCACGTCCAACGGCTCATTGCGGGCCGACGTCGTGCCCACGCTCGGCGAGGTGCGGCTCGAGGTACGCGGCGTGACGAAGCGCTTCGGTGGCGTCGTCGCGCTCGACGACGTGGGCTTCGAAATCCTCGGCGGCGAGGTCGTCGGGTTCCTCGGACCCAACGGTGCCGGCAAGACGACCCTCTTCGACGCCATTGGTGGCTTCCTCGAACTCGAGGGCGGCACCGTCGTGCTCGGGTCGGGCGACGATCGCCGCGACGTCACGAACCTGGCGCCGCACAAACGGGCCTGGCTCGGCCTCGGCCGTTCGTTCCAAGACGGACGGCTGTTCCCAAGCATGACGGTCGCAGAAACGCTCATGATCGCACTCGAACGCAAGGTCGAGGTGCGCGATCCGTTCGCGGCCGCGATGTGGCTTCCCGCTGTGAAAGCATCGGAGTCGAAGCTGGCCAGGCGCGTCGACGAACTCTTGGAGCTCACCGGCATCGGAGACTTCCGCGACAAGCTCATGCGCGAGCTGTCGACGGGCAGCAAGCGCATCGTCGACCTGGCGTGCGTCCTCGCGCACGAGCCAACGGTGCTGCTGCTCGACGAACCGTCGAGCGGCATTGCCCAACGCGAAGCCGAGGCTCTCGGTCCGCTGCTCCTCCGCATCCGGGCGGAGACGGGTGCGAGTTTGCTCGTCATCGAGCACGACGTGCCGTTGCTGCTCGCGATCGCCGATCGGCTCGTCGCGCTCGATCTCGGCGCCGTCGTCGCTGACGGCGCTCCGACCGACGTCGTGAACGATCCCCGCGTCGTGGCGTCGTATCTCGGTTCGTCGGGTATCGCGGTCGCGCGCTCAGGGACCACCATCACCCGCTAGAACAACAGGCGCATACTCCGATTTCAGCAACTCAAGGAATCTCAAAAGTCCCGACAGGCCACCAACTCCACGAACCAGCACCACGAACCAGCACCACGACCGGGGGGTCACAACATGGCAGCACAGACCGGGCCGAGCAGCAGCTCAGCACTGAAGCGCTACACGCCGTTCATCGCCGTGATCGCGGTCATCGCGATCGTCGTCGTGATTCTCGTGAGCACGAGCGGTAGCGACAAGACCACGACGACCAATTCGACCAGCGGCGACACCGCGGCCAAGTCGAAGGCACCGGTGCCTTCGTACGCCGAGGCCAAAGCTGCGGGCACGCTCGGCGACTACACGTGGAGCGACAACTGCGACACGTCGAGCGGCCTCGTGAAGCTGCCCGCCTACAACGCGCCGCCGTGCGTTCCCAAGTTCACCGGCGACAACGGCGGCGATCTCGATCCCGCGCACGGCATCACAAAGGACACCATCCGAATTGCGTACTACTCGGCGCCGCCGGACGTGCAAGCCGACGCGCTCAGCAAGAGCGTCGGCGCCTACGACTCCCCCGCACAGATCGGCGCGACCGACAAGGGCTACATCGACGCCTTTTCGAAGCGCGTCGAGCTCTACGGTCGCAAGATCGACCTCGTCAAACTCCAGGGCACCGGCCTGTCGAGCGACGAAAAGGCCGCGCAGGCCGACGCCGTCACGGCCAAGGACATGAAGGTGTTCGCGGTGCTCGGCGGCCCAGCCCAGACGAAGTCGTTCTCGAGCACCTTGTCCGACGAAGGCATTCTGTGCATTGGCTCGTGCCTCATCGCCAGGCCCGCATCGTTCTACAAGGAGCACTCCCCCTACATCTGGCCCGGCATCGAACCCGATCAGACCTCGACCCTCAACGTTGAGCTCGTGAAGAAGCAACTCGTCGGCAAGAACGCCACGTACGCGGGCGACGCCAAATTCAAGGACAAGCCCCGCACGTTTGCGGTGCTCAATTACGACACGGCCGAGGGTGACTTCAAGCCGGTGTGGGACACGTGGGTGTCCGAACTCCAAAAGGCCGGCGTGACCATCAAGGGTCGGGTCAGCTACCAGTTGAACATCCCAACCGTGCAGGCCGATGCCCAAGCGCTGGTACAGAAACTCAAAGCCATCGACGCGTCGACCGTCATATTCACCGGCGATCCTTTCGCACCGATCTACTTCACCCAG
>JBBREP010000058.1:0-22727 GCA_038202885.1 Acidimicrobiia bacterium
TGACTCTAAGGTGGTCTTCACAATTACGATCACCCCCCTATCATGCCCGGTGGCGTCGTTTGACCCATCTATACGGCGTAAAACCGACGCATCTGGTGGTTGGGTCAGATGGCGCGGTCGCGGCCTTCCCAGTACGGGTCGCGCAGTTTGCGTTTCAACAACTTGCCGGTCGGCTCACGCGGGAGTTCCTCGACGAAGTCGAGCGTGCGCGGCCACTTGAACTTCGCGACACGACCGCGCACGTGCTCCATGATCGACGCGCGCAATGCGTCGTCGCCCGCCACTCCCGCGACCGGCTCGATGACGGCCTTGATCTGTTCACCCATGTCGTCATCGGGGATACCGAATACCGCGGCGTCGCCCACCTGCGGGTGCTCGAGCAAGGCAGCTTCAATCTCGGCCGGGTAGATATTGACGCCGCCAGCAATGATCATGTCGGCCTTGCGGTCGCACAGGAACAAGAAGCCGTCGTCGTTGAAATACCCCATGTCACCGACCGTGAAGAAGCCTTCTGCGTCGTGGCTCTTGTCGGTCTTCGACTTGTCGCCCTTGTACTCGAAGTCGCCCGAACCCATCTTGATCCAGACGGTGCCCGGCTCACCGATCGGTAACAGGTTGCCGTCGTCGTCGGTGATCTTCAGCTCCGAGATCGGCCAGGCGTTGCCAACCGTGCCGGGATACTTCAGCCAGTTTTCGGGTGACGCCGTGGTGCCGCCGCCTTCGGTCGCCCCGTAGTACTCCCAAATCACCGGGCCCCACCAGTCGAGCATCTTGCGTTTCGTGTCGATCGGGCACGGCGCCGCCGCGTGGATCGCCCACCGCATGGCCGAGACGTCGTACTTCGACTTCACGTCGTCGGGAAGTTGGAGCATGCGGTGGAACTGCGTGGGCACCATGTGCGTGTGCGTACAGCCATACCGTTCGATCAACCGCAACGTTTCCTGCGGGTCCCACTTGTCCATGCACACGATCGTGTGCTTGGCGTGGATCGAGTTGCCCGCGAACGTCGTGACCGCGGTGTGGTAGTTCGGCGACGTCGAAAGGTGCACGTTGCCGTCGGCCTGCGGGATGCCGAACAACCCGAAAAACATCGTGCCCAGCTCGGCCATCGTGTCGGGGTCGAGCGGCGGCAACGAGCGCTTCACGCCCTTGGGGAAGCCAGTGGTCCCTGACGTGTAGTGCATCGCCGCACCCGCGGCTCGGTCATCGGGACGCGATGTGGGCTGCGCGGCGAGCGCTTCTTCCAGCGACGCGAAACCCGGGACCGAGCCAACCGCGAGTCGCTGCGACGCCGGAATGCCGGCCTCGTCGGCGGCCGCCACAATCATGTCGCCAACCCGCTCGTGCGAGATCAGCACCTTGGCTTCGGAGTCGCGCAGGATGTAGGCGACCTCGGGCGGGGCGAGCCGGTAGTTGATCGGCACGTAATAGAAACCGGCTTGCTGAGCTGCCAGCAGGACGGTGAACGGCAGCGCGCCGTTCGGCAACACGGCTGCGACGGTGTCGCCCTTCTCCATACCCAGCGCGCGCAACGCGCCCACGAGCTGATTGCAGCGCGCCAGCACGTCGCCGGCACTGTGTTCGGTGCCGTCGGGGTCGACGACCGCCAGGAACGACGGGTCTTCCTCTGCGTACTTCCAGAATCCGGGCATCCCCCGAATATAGAACACGTTCTAGTGAAGTGCGCAAGGCGTGCCCGCGTCGGCGCCGGACGGAGGAGGCGCACAAGGCGCGCCCGACGCGGCGACGAAGCCAGCCCGGGAGCGAGGAACGAGCGACACGGGTGGCAAGACGCTCGCCAGCGCCGGACGAAGTAGGCGCAAGAGACCGTGTTCTAGCCTCGCCCGTCATGGCCATCCTCGAGGAACTCACTACGAAACACTGCACGGTCGAACAAGACGGCGCCATCGTGACGATGACGATGAATCGGCCCGAGAAGCGCAACGCGCTGTCGTCCGACATGCTCGCGGGCCTCGTGCTCGCCTACGAATACATCGACGAGACGCCGGAAGTGCGCTGCGCCATCCTCACCGGCGCGGGTGGCACGTTCTGCTCCGGTATGGACCTCGTATCGATGGGCCAGCAGCCCGACGACCCGCGCGTCCAGGCGGTGATGAGCCGGGGCAACAACCCGCATTGGAAGGCGTTGCTGCGCGACTACCGGCTGTCGAAGCCGCTGATCGCTGCGGTCGAGGGGTACGCCGTCGCGGGTGGCACCGAAATCCTGCAGGGCACCGACATCCGAGTCGCGGGCGAGACTGCGATCTTCGGCGTATGGGAAGCAAAACGCGGTTTGTTCCCGCTCGGCGGGTCGGCGTGCCGGCTCCCCCGCCAGATTCCCTACACCGTCGCGATGGAAATCCTCCTTGCGTGCCCGCCGGTGACGGCGCAGCAAGCCAAGGACATCGGGCTCATCGGCAGCGTCGTGCCCGAAGGCCACGCACTCGCCAAGGCACGCGAACTCGCCGAGCAGGTCGCCGCCTGCGCGCCACTGTCGACGATGGCCATCTTGCGTGCGTGGCGCGAGACCGAGCACATGAGCGACGCCGACGCCATGGCGCATCAGGACAAGATCGGCTGGGAAGTGTTCGCCAGCGCCGATGCCCAAGAGGGCCCCAAAGCCTTCGCCGAAAAGCGCCCCCCGATCTTCCAGGGCAAGTGAGCCGATGACGCACCGCCGATCGAACTCGAAACACATGCGGCGACCGGAGCAGCCTGGGAGCGAGGAACGAGTGACCCAGGTGCGCAGGGAGCTCGCCAGCAAAGCGAAGCAGGCGGGATGAGCGGCAGGCCAACCAGTTCACGCGCGGCGACCGCACAACATCGTGCACGTCCGACCGGTTCCAGCGGCCGCTCGCCGCGCCGGACGAAGTAGGCGCAATAGACATGAGCGAAGCAGCGCCGGGGTATCCGGATCCGATTGCGTATGTGACGCCCGAGCGAGCGCGGCTGGCCGAAGCGGCGCGGGGTTTGATCGACGCGGTGATGACGACACCCGATGCCACGCCCGAGTCGCTCAACGATGCCGCGGCGCGGATCGAGGCGGTCAACGTGTCGTTGGTGGGCCATGTCGACCGCACGGCCGGCCGGCAGTACACGCCCCGAACGCACGGCGACTATCTGCCGCGCTCCCCCGTGGTCGGTCAGGCATCGCCGATCGCGCCCGGTTCCATCGATTGGGAGATCATCGACGATCCCGACCACCCCGGTCGCAAGCGCTGCCGAGCGACCGGCACGATGACTGCGGCCTACGAAGGGCCACCGCGCTTCGTCCACGGCGGGATCATCGCGCTCGTGTTCGACGAGATCCTCGGCATCGCGAACATCGCGAGCGGCTGCCCCGGCATGACCGGTTCGCTGACAATTCGTTATCGCCATCCGACACCGCTGTATGCATCGCTGCGATGGGAAGCGTGGGTCGAAGAGGTCCACGGCCGACGTGTGCGGTCCCGAGGCCAGGTGCACCACGGCGACGTGTTGTGCGCCGAGGCCGACGGCGTCTTCGTCCAACCCCGCGAGGAGCTGCGCCGGGCGTACTTCGGCGACGGCGACGACACCTGAGCGACACAGCCTGAGCTGAACGCCTGGCCACGCGTGGGCCATCATGGTGGTGGTGACCGACGACCTGCTGCCGAGATCAAAAGGGCGAACCCGCACGCAACGCACCGCGCCCGCCGCCACCACGGACGTAGCGCCCAGTCGCGATGTCGTCGAGCCGACGCGCCCCACGACAACACCCCCGACAACCCCGACGCGGTCGATCACCCCGACCATCGCGCCCCCCGTTCCCCCCACGCCAACCCCGATGACAACCTCGCCCGGGCCGACGGCGCAGCCGGCGGCGGCCCCTGCGCTGTCGAGGACCAGCGCGGTGCGGCCGCGCCGAGCGCGTTTTGTTCGCGAGATTGTGTTCGGCGTCGTGCTCGCGCTGGCGGCCGGCATCGGTCTGACCTGGTGGGCGACGAGTTCGCGCGAAGCCAAACCCACGTTCGTCGGACTCGCGTCGTCGACCGTCCCCGCCGTTGTGGGCGCATCGGGCCCGCAGACCCCGGCCCAGCGAGTGCTCACGACCACGTACGTGGCCCTGCACCGGGTCTACACGATCGGCCATTCGTACCGCGGCGTGTCGCTGCCGGTCCTCGCTCGACTCCTGCCCGGTATCAGCATCATGGCCGGTGATGCGGCGTCAACCAACGACCACGTGGTGTCGTTCCTCCCCGCGTCGGCCGATCGGGTGTTCCTCGCGGCCCGCGACGACGCCGGCTGCTCGTGGGTGCGCGACCTCGGCGCCGGTCCGCAGGTGGTACGCCACAGCGACGTCGTGATTTCGTGTTCGGCCGCGGCCGCGCCGACGTCGGGTTGGACGGCGATCGCCACCGATCGCTGACCCGAGCGCGCACATGGAACGCGTTCTCGGACTTGGTTTACGCTGCGCCGATGGCCAGCGCAACCGCAGCCGGCGCCGGCCGCACGGGGACGCGTGCTGCCGAAACGGCCGCTCGCAAACGGCGCATCCTCGCGGCTGCGGCGACATTGGCGCGCCGAGGTGGTTACGAAGCGGTGCAGATGCGCGACGTCGCGGCCGCCGCCGAAGTCGCACTCGGCACGTTGTACCGGCATTACACGTCCAAGGATCAGTTGCTGCTCGCGGTGCAGTTGGACCAGACCGAGACCCTGCGGCGCCAGCTCGAACTCCAACCGCCGCGTGGCGCGACTCCGGCCGTCAGGGTCGCCGACGTCTTGCGCCGCGCGTGCAAAGGTCTCGAGCGAGACCCGCTTGTGACCGGGGCGATGGTGCGCGCCATGTTCGCGGCCGAGCCCGACGTCGTCGACATGAAACGCGACGTGCAAGCACAGCTGCGCGGCATCATCGAGTCGGCGATTGGCGACGATGCGCCAAGCCTTGACGGCGTGGTCGATGTGCTCGGTCACGTGTGGTTCGCGGCGATTGCGTTCTGGGCGAACGGCCTCACCGACGGCACCGCGATGGCCGACCGTCTGGCTAACGCGGCCCTATTACTGCTGGAGTAGCGCGCGGACTGCGGCCGCGAGCGCCACGTTGGCGGGGTTCGCGGAGTCGACCGGTCCGAGGACGAGCGTCGTCGCGCCCGCGTCGACGTAGGCGCGCAACAGGCGCGCCGCAGTGTCGGGATCGCCGATGATCGAACCCGAGGGCGCGCCGAGGGTGTCGGCGCGACGGGCGGCCTCGGCATCGGTGTCGCCGAGCACGACGAGACCGCCCCATGTGAGCTCCGCGCTCGGCGCCTGCACACGCACGTCGGCCGCGAGCGTGGCGAACAGTCGGGGCGTCGCGCCCCACAAGTTCCATGCATCCGCCGCGGCGACGACGCCGCGCACCAACCGATGCCGGCCACCTATCCACACTGGCGTATTCGGCGTGCGGTCGCGCACGGCCACCGCCGTCGCCCGCAACGCCGCAATCCGCTGGGGCAACGTCGGGAACGCGATCCCGTACTCCTGGTGCTCGATCTCGCTTTCGTGATCACCCGCGCCGAGGCCCGCGATCATCCGGCCGGGAGCGAGGCGCTCGAGCGTCGCGAGCGCGGCGGCCGCGACCGCGGGCGGACGCAACGAGGTGCGCACGACAAGCGAGCCGACGGCGATGCGCGTGGTGTGCGTGGCGACGTCGGCGAGCAACCCGAAACATTCGAGCGCAGGGCGATGCGCGCCATCGCGCGCCAAGCGGAAGAGGTGGTCGTAGGCGAAGACCGCGTCGAGCCCGGCGCGGTCGGCCGATTCGGCGATCGCGAGCACGACCGCGGGGTCGGTCGTGAACGACGGCAGCGTCAGCCCGACCCGGACACGCGGACGGCCCTGCGCCGCGCCGGCCGTCACCGCAGGAGCGCCCGCGCTTGCGCGGCGGCACCGACGGCACCGGCCCGCTCGCCCAACGCGGCCGGAACGACGCGGATCGCGGGCCGATAGTCGAGTCCTTCGAGATGCGCCGCGAACGCCGCGCGCAGCGGGTCGAACAACAGCGCACCCAGCTCCACCAGCCCGCCGGCGATGACGATCAGTTCGGGGTCGACGATGTTCGCGAGTCCCGCGAGCCCGAGTGCCACGTTGTCGGCGAATGCTCGGAGCACTTCGGCGGCGTCGTGGTCGCCGGCGCGCGCGGCATCGGCCACGTGGTGGCCGGTGACGGACGCTCCGGCCGCCGCGAATGCGATTCCGGCACCCTTGCCTTCGGTGACAGCTTCGGCGCCCATGCGTGCGAGCGCGGTACCCGACGCGATCGCCTCCCAATGCCCCCGCTCACCGCATGCGCACATCGGACCTGATCGGTCGACCGTGAAGTGACCGACCTCGGCGGCAAAACCATTCGCGCCCCGGTAGACGTCGCCGCCCGCGATGATCGCGCCGCCGATACCCGTACCGAGCGTCACGAGCAGTACGTGGCTGGAACCGCGCGCCGCGCCATAGCGCGCTTCGCCGAATCCTGCCGCGTTGGCGTCGTTGTCGACATGCACGGGTGCACCCGTCGTTGCCTCCATGCGTTCGCGAATTGGGAGCGCGATCACATCGGGCAGGTTCGGGCCGTAGCGCATGCGACCGTCGAAGTCGACCAAGCCGGCAATCCCGACGCCCACCGCGCCGGCGCCTGGGACGCGCGCGTCGAGTTCGTCGAACACTGCGTCGATCGCGCGGGCAACTCCAGTGAGGCCCTGAGGGCTCGCGATTCGGTGCTCGGCGAGCACCCCGCCGTCACCGTCGAGCGCCACGCCGAGCACTTTCGTGCCTCCAACATCGATACCAATCGTGTGGCGCTGCATCATCTCTGCACGATCGTCAACACGCGCGGCCGGATCGTCAAGCGATGTCGATGCGGTGCACGCGGCGCCGCGCACCCGCTGCCGCACGACTGGTCGTCGTGGCGCGTTCTGGGCGATCAACCCGTTCGCGCTGGTCGCCGCGCGCCGGGTCGCGATCGTTGCGTGCGGCACGCTGTTGATCGATCGCGCCTTCGGCGGCATCGATGGCCGCGCGAGCGACCTCGAGCAGCTCGTAGGCCGCGTTGAGGAGATGGTCGAGGGCTTCGGGTTGTGCTGATTGCACGCCCGCGAAGAACGATCCCACGGGGCAGGCGTAGCACTCGTCGTGCCCCTGGACATGTCCGTGTCCGGCGCTCGTCATGATGGCGGCGCCGCGTGCGCTGAGGGTGTGGCCCTCACGAACTCGACCGAGAGCCGACCGTCGGCGAACCGCGCGCCGGCGACGTCGCGGCCGCGAAGACTGTCCGGCAGCGCGACCGCGCGGCGATACGGGCCGACGGCGACGAGCAGGTCGTCGCCCGAGCGCGCCAACTCGACCTCGTGGCGTTCCACGTGCGGAAGATGGATCGACAGGACGAACCGACCGTCGACGGCCTCGACGCGCAACGGTTCTACGTCGGAGAGCCGCGCTTGGCAGGGAAGGTCGCCGTAGAGACCTTCGCCGTATGCCGCGAGTTCATCGACGCCGACCACTTCGCGCGGCGCCAACGGCGCGCGGAGCAACGGCAACGGGTCGAACGATTCCTTGATCTGTTCGAGCTGGGCCTTCTGCACGGTGCGCCACTCGCTGAACCACGGGTCGTCGACGTCATCGGGCAGGATCTTGTTCACCGCGATGGCGTCAACGTGATAGCCGAACAACGACAAGTAGGTATAGGTGCGGCGGGCCTCGGCCACCACGAGGCGCTCGGGGTTCACAACGATCCTCGCGCTCGTGACGTCGCCGTCGACGAGCAGATCACGCACACCGTCGAGTCGCTCGTAGAAGCGCGCCAGTGCACCGAACACGTCATCGCCGGCGACCGGCATCGACGTGAGCCGCGCCACGATCGGCCGCGCGAAGCGAGCGACGCGCCGCTGGCGCTCGAACACTTTGCCCATGTACCACCCAAACACGTCGGGCAACGTCAGCAGGCGCAGCGTCTCCGCGGTCGGCGCGCAATCGACGACGACGACGTCGTAGTGGCCTCCGAGCGCGTGGGCCTTGATATCGGCGAGCGCAAATACCTCGTCGAGCCCGGGGATGACCGCGAGCTCCTCGGATTCAACGGCATCGGCACCCATCCATCCGAGCACGTCGACCGCGTAGTCGCGCACCTCGGCCCACGCCAGTTCGAAGCGGTTCCGGGCGTCAAGCTGTTGCGCATCGAGACCGGGCGCGACTTCGCGTACGTCGTCGCCGAGCGGCACATCGAACACATCGGCCAACGAGTGGGCCGGGTCGGTCGACAACACGATGGTGCGCAGGCCCCGTCGTGCGCATCGCAACGCGGTGGAGGCCGCGACCGTCGTCTTGCCGACGCCGCCCTTCCCGGTGCACAGCACGATCCGCATGAGGTCTGGACACTAGCGGCGAAGCGTTAGGCGATGGCCTCGATGTGGCGTTTCAGTTCACGGAGCGCGTTCCCCATGATGAGGACAGCGGCGCGGTGCTTCACCATCTTCGGCAACGGCGCCTTCAGCTCGACGGCGAGCTCGTAATGGACGCGTGTGGCGTCGGGAATGGCGCCCACGCCCACGGGCCCATCGGGCTCGAAGCGGTACGCACCGTCGAGACGCCGCAACAGCATCCCGCCTTCAGCGAGCTGCCAGGAGAAGCGGCGTGGCGCGGCGCTGAAGTCGTACTCGAGTGTGTATTCGATGCTCTTGCCCAGTGCGGCCGCACGGAATGCCACCAAGAGCGGACGACCAAGCGAATCGCGCGCGGTCACCGTTGCGCGCTTGACGTCGCGGGCCCATTCCGGATAGCGCTCGAAATCGGACGCGATCTCGAAACAGCGCTGCGGTGATGCGCCGATCCGGATGCGTTCACTTGCCTGATCGGCCACGAGCGACTCCTCCTGGTCTCGACGCGCGTGCCGGGAAGGTACCGTGCCGCGCGCCCCACCACGCGGAGAGCGCGAGGGGCAGGAGGTTCGCGAGCCACACAAACGGGCTTGCGCCCGTCGTCACGATCGAGACAGCCAGCGTCAGCAACGCGGCGGCCAGGAAGTTGTTCCGGACGGCTGTGGGCGCCGATCCGGCCAGGAATACCCACGAGCTGACTGCGATCTCATCGCCCCGTGCCGTGCGCGCCAACGCCGCCGCGAACGCGACGATCCACACCACGAACCCTGCGGCGAACGACGCCAGGCACACGGCGACCACCGTCGAATCGAGGGCGTCGACGCCGAGCGCGAGCGGCACGACCACGACCACGACGACAGCTGACGACAGCCACGTTGCGATCACGATGCCGCGCCCCGGTGCATCGTCGAGCGCGAAGAACGACATTGTCACTCCAGCGTCGCCCCTGGCCCCTGATCGGTGAAGGCCCCCAGCTTGCCCGCGGCGATCGGTTCGAGCCGCCGTACGAGGTCGTCGTAGCCGAACTCCTCAACGGCGCGCCGACGCGCCGCCGCGCCCATCCGCGCTCGCAAGGCCTCATCGTCGAGGAGACGCGCCAACGCAACCCGCACCGACGGGACATCGCGAGGCTCGACCACGAAACCGGTGCTCTCATCGATGACCGCCTCGTGCGAACCACCGCTGCGTCCCGCGATCTGCGGCACACCACACGCGGCCGCCTCGAGGAAGACGACGCCGAAACCCTCGGCCTCCAGCCCGGCCCAGCGATCGGCGCGACACAACATCGCGAACACGTCGGCACAGCCGTACAGCGCCGGGAGGTCGGCATCGTCGATCCGGCCCAAGAACTCAACCGCCACGCCATGATCATCTGCGAGCCGGCGCAGCCGTTCGCGGTCGCGTCCAGCACCCGCAATCGCCAGCTGCGCGTTGCGGCGCAAACCGGACATGGCGGTAATCAACACGTCGAAGCCCTTCCTCGGCACGAGGCGCGACAGGCCGAGTACGAGCGGCCGATCGGGATCGAGCGCGAAACGCCGCCGAGCGACAATGCGACCCTCGGCATCGAGGGGCCGAAAGCGCTCGGTGTCGACGCCGGGCGGCACGACGACCCCTGGCAACGGACCACCCGCCGCTCGCACGCATTCGCGCATCGGATACCCGCCGAAGCCAACCACGCCGGCCGCATGGCGCAACACGCGCCGCGCGAGCAGGTTCGCGGGCGGTACCCGGGCGTAGCCCGTGATCTCAGCACCGTGCGCCAACACGACATACGGCGCGCTCTTCAGCGCCGGCCCGATGGCACCGAGCGGCAGCATTGGATCGACGAAGATCACACCCGCGCCGATGTCAGTCGCGAGCGTTTCGATCGTGCTTCGCAACCAAGGCGTGGGCAAGAGCACCTTCTCGCGAACGCGCACCACACGGAACGGTTGCTCGGCGTCCCACGCCTCGCTGCCGCGAAACGCGGTCGTGAGCACCGTGGTGTCGGCCGCTGGCAGACGCCGCCACATTTCCCACAGCACCGACTGGATCCCACCGTGCTTCGGTGGGAAGTCGTTCGTCACCAGCAACGATGGCATCACGGCGATGCTAGGGGTACACGCGCGTCGCGACGTGCGTTGTCGCGCCACCTTTACCATCCGCAGGCAATTGCACCTCCACCCCCGCGCAACTCCACCCCCGCTCGCCTGCGGCTCGCGCCCCCGGGGGCTTCAGGGCTTTGGGCTTCAGGGCTTTGGGGAATTCAGGTGCGCGAATAGTCGAGGGCTTCGTCGAATGATGCCTGACGGCCGATCATGGCCCGGTACCGCATCACGTGACGGGCCTGGTTGAACCCAAGCGCACCGCTGATGCGGCCGTGTCGCTCGAACAACGCGACGAACTTGCGGTGTTCGAGATCGCCGTGAGTGATCTCGACGCGGTCCGCGGCGTCGAAACGACCCACACTCTGGATCTTGCAGTCGTACTGATCACTCCACACAAACGGAACGGGGGCAAACGGCGTCGCAACGCCGGTCACGAGTCGCTCGGCGGCATGTAACGCTTGCTCGGTCGCATTGGTCCAGTGCTCGAGCCGCATGAGCTCACCGTCGAACAACGCGTTCGGCCAGCGCGCGACATCGCCACAGGCAACGACAGCATCAGCGGCGAGACATGTTTGGTCACATACAACACCGTTGTCGAGCATGAGCCCGCTGCCCTCGAGCCAGCCCACCTCCGGCGCCACGCCGATTCCGACGAGCACCACGTCGCAGTCGATCACGTTCCCATCCGCCAACACGGCCCGCTCGACGCGACCGCCGGTCCCCGACTGGCCCTCAATGCGTTCGAGCTGCACGCCGAGGCGCAGGTCGACGCCGTGATCACGGTGGAGCTGCGCACAGACCGCGCCGATCTCCTCACCGAGGCCCCGCACCATGGGCTGCGCCAATGCTTCGATCACCGTGACGTCGAGGCCGCGGCCGCGACACGTCGCGGCGACCTCGGCACCAATGAAACCCGCGCCAATGACGCAGACGCGACTCGGCCCGGCATCGAGTACGGCGCGCAACGAAAGCGCGTCATCGAGCGTGCGCAACACGTGCACACCACCGAGGCTCGGATCGCACACCGACGCGGGGAGGCGCCGCGGTGTTGCCCCCGTCGCGAGCACGAGCCCGTCGAAGTCGACGGTCGCGCCGTCGTCGAGGGTGAGCGTGCGCGACGCGACATCGAGCGACCGCGCGCGCACGCCGCGGCGCCAATCGAGATTGAGGTCGTCGACGCCGTCGCGCCGCAGCACGATGTCAGCCGGCTCTCGATCTCCTGCGAGCAGCTCCTTCGACAACGGAGGTCGGTCGTAGGGATGGTGCAGCTCACCAGAAATCGCGACGATCCGCCCGTCGTACTCGAGCCGGCGCAGGGTCTCGGCCGCCCGCAACCCGGCCAGCGACATCCCGACAATCGCGATCGTCTTCATGTGCGAAACGTCTGGTCGTCGCCGGGTGCGGGGATCTCGACGCAGGGCTCGTCGCGATCGTCGAACTCGGTGCGCAGCGCTCGCGACATGCGGGCGTGCATGTCGTAGAGACACGTCGTGTACGTGAGCTCGATGATCTCGACTTCCGAGAGATGTTCCTGCAACGCCGCGAACAGTCCGTCGGGCACGCGACCATGGTCGTAGACGAGCGCATCGGTATAGGCGAGGACGGCCCGTTCGGCCGCGTCGAAACAGTCTGCGGTCTGCCAGTGCGGTATCGCCGCAACGTGTTCCTCGTCGAAGCCCGCGCTGCGCATCGACTTGCAGTGCTGGGAGAACACGAACTGGCTGCCGTTCGCCCAGCCGGCGCGGGTCTGGCCGAGCTCGCGCAGCTTCGGGCTCAGGTGCCGCTTCGAGCTCTGGTACAGCGCGAAGCCGCCAACCGCGTGGTCGAAGACCGCGGGAACCTGGGCAAACACCGTCCACCAGTCGCCGGGCGCGCCGGTGGCAGTGCCGGGCTCGGCCACTGGATCGCGGTCACCGAAGAGCAGTTCGTACAGCGGCAGCACCGACGGCGCCGCCTCCGCGCGTGGCACCTGACCGAGACGGGGCATGGCGTGGTCCTCCTCCGCGCACGACGTTCGCGTGTTGTGCATCCTCGCATCCGAGATTGTGTGACGACCAACGGCTCGCGCAATACTGCCTCCACCATGACCTCCGACAACGATCCCCGCGCCGACGAAGAGCTGCTCGCCCGCCTCGACAACGGCGTGCTGTGGCTGACAATCAACCGCGAGACGTCCGGCAATGCAATCCCGTACTACGTGCGCGACCGACTCATCCGTTGGTTTCGCGACGCGCACACCGACCTTGCCGTGCGCTGCGTCGTGCTCACCGCCGCAGGTCAGAAGCATTTCTGCACCGGCGCCGACCTCACCGTGCGCCCCGACCCGGCGCCGTTGCCCGAAGGTGCGCCCGAGCGCGTCGTCGGCACCGGCATCGACATGATGCGGCGTGGCTTCCAGACGCTCATGCAAACGATCCAGGACTGCGAAAAGCCGGTGATCGTGGCTCTAAACGGCACCGCGGCCGGTGGCGGTTCGATGTTCACGCTTGCGGCCGACCTCGTGATCGCCGCCGACAATGCGCGCCTCATCCAGGTGTTCGTGCGCCGCGGCCTCGTGCCCGACGGTGGCGTCGCCTACTTGCTGCCCCGCGTGGTCGGCATGCACAAGGCCAAAGAACTGGTCTTTTTCGGCGACGACCTCGACGCCGCCGGAATGCTCGAACTCGGCATCGCGAACAAGGTCGTACCGGCCGCCGAGTTGCTCGACGCCACGCGCGAGTGGGCCGAGCGCCTCGCGGCTGGACCGACGAAGGCGATCGGCTGGTCGAAGAAGCTGTTGCACGACGCGATGGAGGTCGACCGCCGCCAATTGCTCGAAACCGAAGCGATGCTCGTCGAGCTGAACGCCAACACCCACGATGGCGCCGAGGGTGTCAACAGCTACCGCGAGAAGCGTCCGGTGCAGTTCACGGGCTGGTGAGGGCGTGATCAAAGGGCGCACGGCCGTCGTCGGGATCGGCCAGACCGCGTTCGGTAAGGGACTCCCGGACTCCGAACTGTCGCTCGCGTGCCAGGCCATCAGCGCCGCGCTCGACGACGCCGGTATCGCGCCGAGCGAGGTCGACGGCCTCGCGAGTTTCACGATGGAGCCGAACCGCGAGGTCGACGTCGCCAAGAACGTGGGTTTGGGCGCCATCACGTTCTTCAGCCAGGTCGGCTACGGCGGTGGCGCCGCGTGTGGCGTGGTCGGCCAAGCCGCGATGGCAGTGGCAAGCGGGCAGTGCAACGTGGCCGTGGCGTGGCGAGCACGCAAACGCGCGGCCAAGTCGAGCCGGCCCTGGGCGCAGACCGACACGCGGCTCTCCGACACGTCGATGTGGAGCCGACCGTTCGGTCTGTTACGTCCGGTCGACGAGATCGCCATGCTCACACGCCGGCACATGCACGAATACGGCACGACGCGCGATCACCTCGCCAACGTGGCGATCGCAGCCCGCAAGCATGCGAACCGCAATCCGGTCGCGACGATGTACGAGCGAACGCTGTCGCGCGAGCAGTACATGGCTGCCCGCTGGATCAGCGAGCCGTTGTGCTTGTTCGACAATTGCCTCGAGACCGACGGCGCGCTCGCCGTGGTGGTCACATCAGCCGAACGGGCCCGCGATTTGCGCCAGCCACCTGCGTTCGTGCACGCGTTCGCACAAGGCCTGCCGCCACAACACCAGACGATGACGAACTTCTACAACGCCGACCCACTACGCGGACCGGCGTGGACCACGGCACAGGCGCTGTGGTCGCGCGCCGACGTCACGGTCGCGGACGTCAAGGTTGCCCAGCTCTACGACGCGTTCAGCCCGCTCATTCCGCTCAGCCTCGAGGGCTACGGGTTCTGCGCACGTGGCGAGGGCGGGCCCTTCACCGACGACGGAGCGATTGAGTGGCCCGACGGGCGGCTGCCGGTCAACACGAGCGGCGCAGGCATGAGTGAGGCGTACGTGCATGGTTTCAACTTGATCCTCGAAGGTGTTCGCCAGATCCGAGGCACCTCGACGAGCCAGGTTCCCGACGCCGACGTGTCGCTCGTGACGAGCGGTGAAGGTGTTCCCACATCCGCGATCCTCTTCACGAACGATGCCTGAGCCAAGAGCCCCTCGGGGCGCGAGCCGCAGGCGAGCGGGGGTGGAGGGAGGCCCTCGGGGCGCGAGCCGAAGGCGAGCGGGGGTAGAGGCGTCTGATCCGCTCTTGCCCGATCTCGACGACGAGAACGCGCGACCGTTCTGGGACGGCTGCGCGCGGGGCGAGTTGCTGGTGCAACGCTGCGACGACTGCGCGACCCTGGTGCATCCGCCGCGGCCGATGTGCCCGCATTGTCGTTCGCTGCGGCGCGGATGGATGGTGACCAGTGGCCGGGCCACGATCTGGTCGTTCGTCGTGGCGCACCCACCGCTGCTGCCCACATACGCCGAACTGGCGCCCTACCCCGTCATCGTGGTTGCGCTCGACGAGGATCCGACGATTCGCATGGTGTCCAACCTCGTCGCGGCCGAGGGCGCCGCGATCAACTCCGTCGATCCGGCAACAATCACGATTGGCGAGCCGGTGCACGTGGTCTTCGAGACCATCGACGACGTCACCCTCCCCCGCTGGACGCGCGAGACCTCAGCACGCGCGCGCACATAGACCCGCCCGACCATGCGCCCGACGCTGCGATTCCACTACCTCGCGCCCCGCAAGCCCGGCGCAGCGATCGCTCGCCAGCGCCGGACGAAGTAGGCGCAAGAGACACGCGCAAGAGACAAGCGCAAGAGACACGCGAGGCCCGGACCGAAGTCCAGGCCTCGTGGTTGTTGCCGCTACGTCGGGGGCCGTAGCGACTTCTGCCGCAGCTGCCGAGGATGGCAGGCGACAAGTACGAGCGTGCGCCCGATGCGGCGATCGCACGACCTCGCGCCCCGCAAGCCCGGCGCAGCGATCGCTCGCCTACGCCGGACGAAGTAGGCGCAAGAGTCAGGCTGCCTTGCGGATGCCGGAGTCGTTCGCGACCTTGGGGTTGTTGGCGCGCACGCCGCGGTCGCGTAGCTCGGACAGCCGCGCTTCCCATGCGATCTGCTGGCTCAGCCAAGTGATGGCGGTTGTGTTCATGTCGTGACTCCTTGGGTCGGACCCTCGAACGTGGCTGGCTGGTTTGGCCCTTGCCAGCTGCGTCAGAAGTTCCTATGGTTCCGGTTCTGCGTGGAACAACACTATAAGTAAACACTCTCAGTGTTGTCACTGTCAAGTTATACACCTACGTTCGCCCCCAGGAGCCCAGCCATGTCCGAATTGTCCCCCTCGAGCGCCCCGAACGGCGCCCCGGGACTACTGATCGACGACCTGGCGCAGACCGCGGGGATGCCCGTCGACACGATCCGCTACTACAGCCGCGAGGGTCTGCTGCCGCCGGCGGTCAAGCAGGGCAAGAACCGTCTCTACGGACAAGAGCACGTCGACCGTCTCGCGCACATCCGCGGCCTGCAGGCCAAACGGTTTTCACTCGCGGCCATCCGTGCGATCCTCACCGCCGATCGCCCCGGACTCGACGGCCTCTTCCTCGGCACCGACCACGAGTACGACCTCGCCGCGCTCACCGACGCGACTGGCCTCGACCCCGAACTCGTCGATCGCCTCGTGGAGGTCGGGCTGCTCGCCGACCCGGTGTCGTTGGGACGCCAGGCGTTCGACGACACCGACCTCGGGCTGTTGCGCAGCGTCGCGGAACTCCTCGCGATCGGTATGACCCCGACGATCATCGTCGAACTCGGCCGCGTGTACGTGCGCCACTTCGCCGCACTCCAAATCGAGGTCCACTCCATGTTGGCCGGGTGGGACCACCCCGAGTGGGATCCCGACGAACTCGAGGCCATGCAACGAACGCTCACCGCGAACGCCGCGCGCCTGTTGCCCGCGGTCGATCAGGTCCTCAACTACATCCACCAGCGCACCGTGCAACGTCTGACCATCGAGGCCATCCGCACCGCGCACGCGACCGGCACCGGTGTGGGCGGCGTCAAGGGAACCTTCCCCCTACCTCCCGACGAAACTCCGAACTCGTCGCAGTAGCCCACAACGATCCGGTGCTGGTGCACCGCGTTCGACGGTGTTGGTCAGATGCCCCAGATGCGTGTGGCGTTGCCGCCGGCGATCGCGGCGCGTTCGTCCTCGCTGCACTGACCCATCATCTCCTCGACGACCTTGCGCGAGTAGGGCCAGTCGTTGCCATGGTGCGGATAGTCGCTCGACCACATGATGTTGTCGACGCCGACACGGTGGCGCAGCTCGATGCCGCTGCGATCCACGATAAACGTGGCGGCGTTGTTGCGATACCAGTAGAACGACGGCGGATTCGAGATCGGCAGATCGCCCCACACGCGGTTGCGCCACCAACGATCATCGACGCATTCGAGGAAATGCGGGATCCAACCCACCCCCGTCTCGATCCAGCACACGCGCAGATCGGGGAAGCGCTCGAACACGCCGGTGAAGATCATGCTCGTCATCGCACCGGTGGCCATCGCAAACACGTGGCTCATGCCGCCAATGGCCTTCGCGCGCGTTGCCTCGCTATCGAGGCGGTACAGCGCGTTGCCCTGCGCGGCCGCGGCTTTGCGCCCAGCCATGCGTTGCGCACGCGAGATGATGTTGATGTGGATCGACACCGGCAGGCCGACCTCGCATGCTGCGGCCCAGAACGGGTCGTCGTCACGAGACAGCGATTCGCCGCCCGCCGGCCAGTTCGAGATCAGCACGCCCTTCGCGCCGCGCGCCGCCGCAGCATGCACGCCCGCGACTGCGGCGTCGATGCCAACCGACGGCATCTGCGCCATGCCGATCAAGCGCGACGGGTCGGGCGCGCAGAATTCGTCGAACAAAAAATTGTTGTAGGCCTCCACGCCCGCGAGCACGAACTCCGGATCATCATCGCCGAGGAAGTGACTCATCGTGCGTTGCGGCGGGAACAACACCTCGGCCGCGACGCCGTCGGCATCCATGTCGGCCAGGCGCGCGGCGCCGTCGTAGCAACCCTTGCGGGCCTGCTCGTAGGTGACCCCGAACCAGCGGAACTGGTCGTAGGCCATCCCCGGCGTGGCGGTCAGCCCAATCGGGTCGGGCTCACCGCCCACCGCGGTGAGCCAGGCGTCGCCGCCCTCGTGGTCTTTGACGAGCTGCGGCGCCTTGTCGGCCCACTTCGACCCGAGGTGGTTCTTCCAGATGTCCGGCGGCTCGAGAATGTGGCAGTCGGCGTCGACGAGTTGCTGGTTGGCCATGGCCGCTCCCTTGTCGTGGCTGCATGCCGGGCTCGCGCGGTCGCTCCCGCAGCCGTCCCTAGACTGACACGCGCGTCAGTATTCTGGCACAGGAGGTTTCACACATGACCGGGGCGGCCCACGAAGCCCCGACCGAAGCCCCGACCGTGGCCGCGACGAGCGCCGCGGCATTGGACCGGACCTCGAGCCTCCCCGGGCTGGCGTCGGTCCGTGTCGTCGAACTCGGCGGCGAGCCCGCGGCCCGCACCGGTCGAGTATTGGCCGATCTCGGGGCCAAGGTGACCCGCGTCTCGCCGGCCGGGCGCGCCGATCCGCTGGCCCAGCGTCGCGCGGCCTGGCTCGCGTGGACCCAGGCCAAGACGGTGACGGTGCTCGACGACCACGATGCCGCGGCGCTCGCGGCGGGTGCCGATCTCGTCCTCGACACGCCGCACGACCCCGACTCGATCGTGCTCGATCCGACGTGCGCACCCGACGCGACCTGGGTGCGCATCACGCCGTTCGGGCTCGACGGGCCCCGCTCGGGCTGGCGGGCAAGCGACCTCGGCGTGATGGCGGCAAGCGGCAACATGTTCCCGACCGGCGACCCTGACCGAGCGCCGGTGCGCGCCGTGGAGCCCACGAGCTACGGCCACGTGGCGGGTGAGGCCGCGTTCGCGGCGTTGAGCGCACTCGCAAGCGGTCGGCGCCAGATCGTCGACGTATCGATGCAGGAATGTGTGACGATCGCGAACATGGGCGGCGCGGGCCGGTTCGCGCGTTCGGGAGCGCGCGGCCGACGGATCGGAGCGCGCATTGGCGCTACCCGTGAAATTTGGCCGAGCGCCGACGGGTTCGTGAGCTTCGGTATCCGCGGCGGCGCGTCGCGTGCGGCGTCGATGCGCATCATCGCGTCGCTGGTCCGCGAGGCCGGCATCGTCGAGCCACTGCTCGAACAGGATTGGGCCGCGTGGTCGGCCGAGTCGGCGACGGCCGACGACCTCGCAGCAATTGAGCGCGCGATCGGCGCCTACTTCGCGACGCGTTCGATGCGCGAGCTGTACGAGACGGCCGTGGCGACGAACCTGATGCTGGCGCCGGCGAACACGCCTCGCGAGTTGCTGGCGTCACCGCAGCTCGCAGCGCGTGCTTTCTTCACGTCGACCGACGAGGTCAGCCACCTCCCCCACTCCATCGCGCGTATTCGCACTCGGTCGGGGTCCAACAGGATCGCCGCCCGCGACCCTTCCAGTTCCTCGCCGTGGGCCGGCGTGAAGATTTTGGAGCTGGGCGCAGGCGCCGCGGGGCCGATCGCGTCGCGGTATTTCGCGGAGCACGGCGCGACGGTGTTGCGGATCGAGAGCCGGACGCGCCCCGACTTCTTGCGCGCGATGGCCGTCGGTGCGAAAAGTCCACACGGGCTCGAAGGTTCTGAGCTGTACGACGCGCTCAATTGCGCCAAGCGCGACGTCACGTTGAACCTCAAGCACCCCGATGCGATCGCGCTCGTCCGCCGACTTGTTGTCGAGTGGGCCGACGCGGTCGCCGAGAACTTCGCGCCGCGCGCGAT
This sequence comes from Acidimicrobiia bacterium, assembly GCA_038202885.1. Lineage (GTDB taxonomy): Bacteria > Actinomycetota > Acidimicrobiia > IMCC26256 > PALSA-610 > JBBREP01. The sequence continues at coordinate 19,244 of JBBREP010000058.1, forward strand.
GGCGAGCTTCGGGCTCGACTACGAGTCGCTCGCGGCGATCGCGCCCGGCCTCGTGATGATCAGCGCGTGCCTGAACGGCCAGACCGGCCCGCATAAGGACTACCCGGGTTTCGGTGGTCAGGGCGCCGCGCTGTCGGGTTGGAACTGGATCACGGGCTGGGCCGATCGCGAACCGCTCGGCCCGTTCGGCACGATCACCGACTCGCTCGCGCCGCGCTACGTGGCCAGCGCGCTCGCGGCTGGGCTGTTGCACCGCCGCCGCACTGGCGACGGCGTCTACATCGACGTGTCGCAGGTGGAGTGCGGCGTGTTCGCGCTCTCGCCGTGGGTTGTCGACTATTGCCTCGACGGATCGATCGCGACCCGCGACGGCAACCGTTCACGCCTGGCCGCACCGCACGGGGCATTTCCTTGTGCCGATGAACGTGTCGACGGCCGCACGGTCGCCGATCGCTGGGTCGCCGTGGCGTGCCATTGCGATGCCGAGTGGAACGTGCTGGCCGGCATCATCGGTGCCGCGGATCCCGCCTTCGCGACCGTTGCCCAGCGGCTCGCCCGGGTCGACGAGGTCGAGCAACTCGTGGCGGCCTACACATCGACGCGCAGTCGCGACGAGGTGGCCACAACGTTGCAATCGGTCGGGGTCGAAGCGGTACCGGTCTCGGATTTCGGTGACGTCTTCGCCGACGCACAGCTCGCCCATCGCGGCCATTTCGTTTCGCTCGTCCACCCGTTCCTCGGCCCGGGAAGTTACGAGCGAAGCGGCATCCGCAACTCCGATGCCGACGCCGGATATTGGCGCGCCGCACCGACCCTCGGACAGGACAACGAATGGGTGCTCGGTGACCTACTCGGCCTTGGCACCACTGAGATCGAACGGCTCAAGGACGCCGGCGCGCTCGACTGACGCGCGCACGCGAACGAACCGCGGCGCGCGAGGATGCCGTCATCGGCTTCCGTTTCTTCGCTCGCGTCGCGGTCTTCGCCGCGGGTGTCCTCATCGGGCTCATCACCTTGCTCACGCTGGACCGTTTCGCGGTGTGGCCGCTCGAGCTGCTCGCGAACTTCCGAGTGCAGCTGCTCGAAGCCGCGTTGTTGGCGACGGCACTCGCGATCATCCTCAAGGCGCGTGTCGCGCTCGTCGTGTGCGCGCTCGCCGCGCTCGCCAACGGTGCAGTTGTCGCGCCCAGCTTCGGCGGCTCGCAACCGGCGCCGCCCAAGGGCGCACCCACGCTGACGCTCGGGCACCTCAACGCGCAGAACGGCGACATCGACGTCGCCGGATTGCGGCGCTATCTCACAGCAACGCGGCCCGCCGTCTTCGTGATTCTCGACCCGTCGGTCGCAACCGCGAACGCGCTGCAAAGCGACGCAGCCGGCTACCAGGTGCAGGCGGTACACCGACCCGGCGCTGAGTTCGCGTTGGCGATCGCGTTGGCACGTGTGCCGTTCCACGGTGTGCGCCATCCACTCGATCCGGCGTTTCCGAACTCGTCGCTCGAGGGCGTCGTCGACCTCGGCACCACGCCGATTGCCGTGCTGTTCCTCCACACCGAGTCGCCGTTCACCCCCGGTCGGTCAGCCCATCGCAATCGCGCGCTCGCCGCCGCCGCCCGCTGGTCTCGTTCCATCCGGCTGCCACACGTTGTCGAAGGCGACCTCAACGCCACGCCGTGGTCGGCCGTGTTCGACACGCTCCTTCGCAACGGTCGGCTGCACAACTCGCTCGTCGGCTTCGGCATCCAGGCCTCGTGGCCCGCGGGCTTCGCGCCAGGCCGGATTCCGATCGATCACGCCCTGTTGAGCGCAGGGCTCACCACCGTCGAACGCGGCACCGGCCCCAGCTTCGGTTCCGAACACAGAAGCCTCCACATCACAATCGCGCGTATTTCTGCGCCTACTTCGTCCGGCGCTGCGAGCGATCGCTAATCCCGCCAATCCTTCAACAAGGTTGCGATCGCCGCCCGCGCCCATTGCGCCTACTTCGTCCGGCGCTGCGAGCGATCGCTAACCCCAGCACACCTGCCGGCGCGGCGATTGCGCCTACTTCGTCCGGCGCTGGAGGTACTGGTTGAGTCGCGCCGCTTGGCGCGTCTGGTGGTCGCGTTCTGCGAGGTTGGGTGCGTTTCGGGCCGCAGCGGCGTAGAGACGGGCCGCGAGTTCGAGATCGCCGTTCTTTTCGTGCAGGTACGCGGCGACGGCGTCGCGCCGCGGCACGTGTTCGTCGACCTCGGCGAGTGCCGTCAGTCCTGCGGATGCCCCGTCGGCCTCGCCGACTGCGACGGCACGGTTGAGCCGGACGATCGCAGTGTCGGCGAAGCGGAGCAACTCGTCGTACCACTCCACGATCTGGATCCAGTCGGTCTCCCCGACACGCGGCGCGTCGGCATGGAGCGCGGCAATCGCCGCTTGCGCTTGATATGCGCCGAGCTGATCGCGCGCGAGCGCAGCACGCACGATGTCAATGCCCTCGACGATGAGCTCGGTGTCCCACTCGCTGCGGTCCTGATCGGCCAGCGCCACGATGGCTCCGTCGGGTCGCGTGCGGCTACGGCGGCGGGCATGTTGCAGGAGCATCAGGGCGAGCAACCCATGGACTTCGGGATCGTCCACCAAGCCAGCGAGCTGGCGGGTCAGTCGGATTGCCTCGGCCGCGAGATCGACGTCGCCCGAATAGCCCTCGTTGAACACGAGGTACAGCACGCGCATCACGGTGCGCACGTCGCCCAGACCCCCCACGCCCCGACGATCGAGCCCGGCCCGACTGACAATGCGTTTGGCCCGGCTGATGCGCTGCGCCATGGTCTGTTCGGGCACGAGGTATGCCTGCGCGATCTGGCGGGTGGTGAGACCACCCAGAGCGCGGAGGGTCAATGCGACGGCCGACGACGACGTCAGATCGGGGTGCGCGCACAAGAAGTAGAGGTACAGGGTGTCGTCGGCGCCTGGGACCGAGCCGGGCGGCGGTTCGGTGTCGAATCGGAGCTCTCGGTTGCGGCGCGCCGCGTCGGATCGCGTCATGTCGAGGAACGCTCGCCACGCGACCGTGACGAGCCAGCCCGTGGGGTCGGCGGGCAGCTCGTCCCCCCACGCGGCAAGCGCCCGAATGAGCGCCTCTTGGACGGCATCTTCGGCCGTCGCGAAATCCGCACCGCGACGGCCGAGGACGCTCAAGACGCGAGGGACGAGCTCGCGTAGCGCGTGTTGCACGAGGTCGCTCCGCTCGCGTTGCACGAGGTCGCTCCGCTCGCGTTGATCGCGGTCGTCCACGGTCAATGGGTGAAGTTGGGCGGCGCGGCCAGGAAGGGCCGGACCTCCAGCCATTCGTGGATCGGCACGCCGCCCGCCCCTGGTGCAGCCGACAGCTCACCGGCGAGCTCGATCGCGCGCTCGTAGGTGTCGACGTCGATCACAATCCATCCCGCTATCAAATCTTTCGTTTCCGCGAACGGGCCGTCGGTCACCGGCGGCCGCCCCTCGCCGT
>JBBREP010000059.1:0-21869 GCA_038202885.1 Acidimicrobiia bacterium
CCGACGTCCCACCCGAACCCGCGACCAACTCGTCGAGGAGCGTGATCACGCCGAAGAGGTCCGTGACGATGTGTCGTGCACCGGCAGCGCGCAGTGTCTCGTCATCGTCGGTGCCGGTGGTGATCCCGATCGCGACGCACGAGGCCGTGTGGGCGGCCTCGATGTCGGGAACGGTGTCGCCCACATACGCAACCGCGCCGTACCCACGCAGCGCGTCGCCCTTTTCGGCGCCGTGCACGTGACCCGCCACCCCGTCGGCGTGCAGGCCGACGGTGTCGAGGCACATGGCCGCGAGCGGTGCGGGCTTGGCGGTGACCACGATCGCGCGGCCTCCCCGAGCGTGGACTGCGTCGAACACTTCGGTGGCACCGGGCAGGGCGAAGGTTCCCGTGCGGCATTCGAGCGCATAGTGATGGCGATAGATCTCCGCAGCCCGGTCCACGTCCTCGGGCGCGAACCAATGCGCCAACTCGCTTTCGAGCTTCGGGCCGAGGCGTGCAACCACAACGTTGGCGTCGACGGCCACGCCGGTGTCGGCCGTGAGCGCGGCGAAACTGGCGCGGATGCCGGGGCGCGAATCCACGAGCGTCATGTCGAGATCGAAACCCACGACGAACATGTCCAGCATTCCACCAGACGCGCGGGCTGGGAGGATCAGCCAGCCGGCGAAGGTCGCGGGAATGGTGGGGCGCCGGTGCGGTCGGGCCACAGTGACAAGAGCGTGTCGAGGATTTCCTCGCCGGCTTCGAGTGCCCCAAGGTGACTCTCGCCGTGACGGATCGAGAGCGTCGAGTCCTCCACGAGCGCCGCAAGGTGGTGCGCATGCTCGAGCGGCACGATGTTGTCGGCGTCGCCATGCCAAAAGCGGATCGGGATCTTGATGTCGCCGAGCGAGAAGCCCCAGTGCCGACCGAACAGGATCGCGTCGTAGACGGGTGCCTTCAACCCAGTACGCGCGGCGCTGCGGAGGTCGGAGATGAACATTTCCTTCATCTCCGGGGACGCGAACACGCGTTGGTCGCCGTCGGGGGAATTGCGCATGTACAACGCGAACGCTTGCGACTCGATCGGCCGCGCGACGCGAGCGAAGGCGGTCAGCGCGAAGCCGAGTGGTTCGCGCATGACCGTGAGCGCAGATTGGAACTGGCGGGCGAGCCGGGCGACGCCGCCGTCGATGCTGTCGTCGCCGCGCGTCGGAGCGACACCGCCGAGCACCGCGCCGGCCACGACCCGCGCGGGAAGCGCGTACGCGCACGCGAGCACGTACGGGCCACCACCCGACAGTCCGATCATCGCGAAACGGTCGGCCACGATTTCGTCGGCGAGCTGTTCGATGTCGCCCGCGTAGTCGACAATCTCGGAGTGCAGATGCCCGGTTGACGCGCCGGTGCCCGGGCGATCGACGCCCACGATCCGTACGCCGCGCGCCGTCGCGGCCGCGCGCACGCTGGGTGGCACCTGACCGCGACCACCGGGCGTGCCGTGGAACCACAGCACCGTGTCGCCGTCTGGGTCGCCATAGATCGCGTAGCCGAGATGTCGTCCGTCACGCAGTCGCAGTGTTGTCATGCTGGACGGCGGTGTGAGTGCAACCTTCGGTGCCATGCACCCAACATTGTGCTACACGGCGGTCGAACCGGAAAGGGCGGGACGTGGGTGTGTGCGTCAGCCGACGAGGCGGCGGCCGAGGAAGCACAGCGCGAACACGACGAGCAGCGCGCCGAACGCCCGGCGAGTGTGCGCCGACGAGGCGCGAGCCCCGCCGCGGGCGCCAAGCAGCGAGCCGGGAACGACCCCAATCGCGAACACGATCGCCACGCGCCAATCAATGTGGCCGAGGGCCCAGTGCGTGATGAGCGTGGGCAACGTGAGTGCGCCGACCGCCACCATGCTCGTGCCGGCCGCTTCGGTGGCCGAAAGGCCGAGGATCACGACGAACACCGGTACGAGGAGAAAGCCGCCGCCGTTGGCGAGCAGTCCGGTGAGGATCCCGACTGCGAACGCCGCGGACACGATGAGGATCGTGTTGTCGCGTCGACCGGCACATCGTTCGGCGTGGCCCTTGCCGTCGGGTGCGAGCACGCGCGCACCGACGACGAGCAGCACGAACGCCGACAGCGTCACGAGTTTGCGGCCGCCCACAATCGGCGACGCCAGCGCGCCGAGGATGGTTCCGGGGACGCCGCCCGCGACGCTGAGCGTGGCAATCCGGCGGTTGAGCGTGCCGGAGCGGAGATGGCGGCGCGCACCGGCGAACGACGCCGGGAGCATCGCGGGCAAGGGTGACGCGACCGCGACGACGCCGGGCAAGCCCAGCAGTGCCAGTACCGGCGTGGCGAACGCCGAGCCACCGGCACCGAACAGGCCGAACACCGCGCCGATGCCCAGGCCGGCAAGGAGGATCCCGAAGAGCTGCACTCCTGCATTCAACGGCAGCTAGGCCCAGAAGTCCAAGACATATGAATTACCAAATCGATATAATATTCATATGGATCTTCGCCGCCTCGGCATGTTTCTCGCGGTCGTCGATCACGGGAGTTTCACCGGCGGGGCACGAGCAGCCCATGTCGCGCAGCCCGCGGTGTCTGTGGCGATACGCGAACTCGAGGCCGAACTGGGCGCGGCATTGTTCGTGCGCGCCCGATCGGGTGCCGCGCTGACGCCGGCTGGCGAAGCGTTGGTGGCTCCGGCGCGCCAGGCGCTGCGCGACATCGACACCGCGGCCGCGGCGGTCGCCGCGGTCACCGGGCTCATGGGCGGACGGCTCGATATCGCGTCGCTGGCCACGCTTGCGGCCGATCCGGTTGCGCCCATCATCGGACGTTTCCGCTCAGATCATCCGGGCGTGACGGTGCGGCTCGCCGCGCCATCCGACCCGGGCGAGTTGGCCGAGTCGGTGCGGGCCGGGCAAGCCGAAATTGGTATCACCGAACACGGCTCGGCGAACCAGCGACTCAACGAGGTCGCGTTGTTGGACCAAGACCTCATGGTGGTGTCGCCGCAGGCTGCGGCCGGTCGCACGGGGGTGATGACGTTGCGCGCGCTCGCCGACGAGCCCCTCGTGCTCACCGAGCCGGGTTCGTCGCTGCGCGTGGTCGTGGAGCGAGCACTGGAATCGATCGGTCGCACGCCCACGTGCGTGGTCGAGACCGAACAACGTGAGGCACTCGTGCCGCTCGTGCTGGCCGGGGCCGGCTCGACCGTACTGCCGGCCTTGCTCGCGTCGAACGCCACGTTGCTGGGCGCCGTCGTGCGCACGATCCGGCCACAATTGCGCCGCCGGGTCGTCATCGTGCATCGCGCCGGCCCGCTCGCACCCGCGGCGCGGGCGTTCCTCGATGCCGCGACGCTCCATTGACCTACTAGATCAAATCGGCGTCGGTGATGACCTCGATGAGCGCGGGGCCGGGTTCGTCGAGCGCGCCACGGAGCGCGCCATCGAGTTCGCTCGCGCCGGTCACCCGTTGCGAGTACAGGCCGCATTCGCGCGCGACGGCGGCGAACGACGGGTTGTGCAGCGACGTCTGCCACAGATCCCATTTCGCGGCGCGCTGTTCCTTGCTGATCTTGCCAAGTTGGCCGTTCACCAGCACGACCACGGTGATGTGCATGTGATACTTGGCCAAGGTGGTGAGCTCGGCGAGGTACTGCCCGAGGCCACCGTCACCGCAGACGGCCACGATCTGGCGCGTCGGCGTCGCGGTGGCCAGATCGGCGTCGGGCGGTGTGCACGCCGCCCACGCGCCCATCGCCGCGGGCACGCCGAAGCCGATCGACCCGAGGTACCCCGACATGAGCACCGATTGGCGATCACACTCGAAGTAGCGGCCGAACGAGTAGGTGTTGTTGCCGACGTCGACGGCGATCACCGCGTGGGGATCAATCTGACGCGTGAGCGCGGCGAACACGGCTGCACTGTTCAGGCCGAGCCCGTGGTCATCGGCTGCTCGCCGTGATTTCTCGGCCCGCCAGATCGCCCATCGTTCGGCGATGTCGTTGCGGGTGTCGAGCGCCGCGTGGTCGCCGAGCTCGTCGTGCAGCAGCGTTGCGGTGCGGCCCGCATGTCCGAGCAACCCGACGGTGACAGGGTGGAAGCGGCCCAGCGCGGCGCGGTCGGTGTCGATCTGCACGATCGGCTTATAGGCCGCGATGCCGGTGTGGTCGGAGAACGACGCGCCGAACACGACGAGGAGATCACTCTCGTTCATCATCCAGCTCGCCACCGGGGTGCCCGAACGTCCGAGTACGCCACACCCCAGAGCGTGCGTGTCGCTCACGAGACCTTTGCCCTTGAACGTCGTGACGATCGGCGCGGGCACGGCTTCGGCCAGGGCGACGATCTCGTCCATGTCGAAACGCGCCCCGTGGCCGACGACGAACACAGGTCGGCGCGCGCCGCGCAGCAATGCGAGGGCCCGATCGAGCTCTGCGGTGGGCGGTGCGATCACATCGACGGCGAGCCGACCGATGGGTCCCGACGCCTTCGCCGTGTCGGATGCAGGCAGCGCCTGCACTTCGTCGGGAAACACGAGATGGCCCACGCCGCGCGACACGATCGCGTGCTTGCACGCCTGCGTCATGAGCTCGGCATGGTCGGAACGTTCGCCGACGGTCTGGGTATACACCGTCGCGTCGGCGAACGCGGCGCTGAGGTCGACGTCCTGGAACGCGCCGCGACCGCGTGCGCGGCTCGGCACCTGGCCCGACAACGCAACGACGGGGGCCCGGTCGACCTTGGCGTCGTACAAACCGGTCAACAGGTTTGTGGAACCCGGGCCTGCAATCGCGAAACACGCGCCGGGGCGGCCGGTCAGCTTGCCGTACGCACTCGCAGCGAACGCCGCCGCGCCTTCATGGCGGATACCGATGAAACGCAACCGTTGGTCCACCTCGGCCTTACGGAGCGCGTCGGCGAAGCCGAGATTGGAATGGCCGACCATGCCGAACACATGGGTGACACCCCAGTTCGTCATCGTGTCGACCATCACGTCCGACACGGTGCGCGGTGACGGCGTCTCCATCGGTGTCGCTACGTAAATTCCGTCGGCGCGCGCCTCGACGGGAAAGGACTCCGGCTTGTCGGTGAAACCCGGCGGGGGAGTGCCGCTGATCGGGTCGTAGTCATAGCCGTGCCAGGGGCAGCGCAACCACCCCTTCTCGATCGAACCTTCCCCGAGTGGACCGCCTTGGTGAGGGCAGCGATTGTGCAACGCGCCGTAGCGCCCGCCGAACCGGGTCAGGGCGATCGACAGGTGCCCGGCCTGCACCGTGACGACGCGACCGTCGTCGAGCGCGTCGGGCTCGGCAACCTTGTGCCAGATCAGCTCGTCGGTCACGGCTGGCCGACTCCGGCGTAGGCGACGCCGGCCAAGGCTGCGATGTCGCGGTCGAATGTCGTGAGGTCGTCGAGCGTGAATTCGTCGAGACGGGTATGCCCGCATGCTCGTGCCAACACGGTCATGAGCTCCACCGTCGCACCGAGGAAGCGGGCGAGGCGTTCGGCGGCCTCCTCGATCGGTAACCGGGCCCGCAGATGTTCCTTCTGGGTGGCGATACCGACCGGGCAGTTGTTGGAATGGCACGCACGCATGCCGACACAGCCGATGGCCTGGATTGCGCTGTTCGCGATCGCAACCGCATCGGCACCAAGCGCGAGTGCCTTGGCGAAGTCGGGCGCATGGCGAAGGCCGCCGGTGATCACAAGCGAAATGTCGCGCCGCCCGACGCGATCGAGATGCCGACGCGCTCGCGCGAGCGCTGGAATGGTGGGCACCGAGATGTTGTCGCGGAACAGCATCGGCGCCGCGCCGGTGCCGCCGCCGCGGCCGTCGAGGATTACGTAGTCGACGCCGACCGCGAGGGCTGCGTCGAGGTCGGCCTCCACGTGTTGGGCACTGAGCTTGAAGCCGATCGGGATGCCGCCCGACGCATCGCGCACGCGCGCCGCGAACTCGCGGTAGTCGTCGATCGTTGTCCAGTCGGGAAAGCGGGCCGGCGAAATCGCGGGCGTACCTTCGGGCAAGCCGCGCACCTCGGCGATCTTGCCGCGAACCTTGTCGCCGGGAAGGTGACCGCCCGTTCCTGTCTTTGCGCCCTGACCGCCCTTGAAGTGGAAGGCTTGCACTTTCTGCAACACGTCGAACGACCACCCAAAGCGCGCCGACGCCAACTCGTAGAAGTAACGAGAGTTCTCGCGCTGTTCTTCGGGCAGCATGCCGCCTTCGCCGCTGCAGATCCCCGTGCCGGCGCGTTGCGCGCCGCGCGCGAGGGCCGTCTTGGCTTCCTGCGACAGCGCACCGAAGCTCATGTCGGAGACGAGCAACGGGATGTCGAGCCACAATGGCTTGGCCGCGTTCGGTCCGATGCACACCTCCGTCGCCACCGGCGTCTCGTCAAGTTGCGGCAGCCGAGCGAGCTGCGCGGTGACGAACTGAATGTCGTCCCACTTGGGCAGCAGATCGCGCGGCACGCCCATGGCCGCGACCGGGCCGTGATGGCCGGTGCGCGCGAGCCCATGTTGCGCGAGTTCGTGGATCGCCATGACGAATGGCTCCTCAGGCACCATGTGTGGGTCCTTGTAGAGCCCCTGGTACACGTCGGGGTCGTACGGCTGCGGGTGATGCATCAGCCACCGCATGACGGCGTCGCGATCGACGAGGAGGTGCTCGCCGTCGATCATGGACGGGAACTTCTCGAGCACCTCGGAGTTCGCGTACGCGCTCACGCCCGAGTCGATGCGGTAGTCCCAGCCGTGCAGACCGCAAATGATGTCGTCGCCCCGCACCGTGCCATCGGCGAGGAGCGCGCCGCGGTGCAGGCAGCGCCCGTAGAGCACGGAGTGGTCGTCGCCGCGGCGGATCACCACGAGGTCGAGACCCTCGATATTGACCCCGAACGGTTCGCGGTCGGCGATGTCACTCCAACGGGCCGCGGTCACCCAAGTCGTCATGTCGTTCCTTGTCTCATCGTGAACTCAAGGGGTAGGTCAGGTTGGTGGGGTGAGGAATGACTTCGGGATCGGTACGTGTCGGGCGCGGATCCATTCGCCGAGGGCCTTGGCCTGTTTGTCGAAGCGGCGGGCCTCGGTGGCGCCACCGTCGAGCAGGCCGCGCACGACGAAATTGATCGCGCGCAGGTTGGCCAACTCGTAGCGTTCGATCACGAGCGCCGCGGTCTCGGGCAGCAACGTTCGCAGCCGCTCGACGGTCATCGTCGCCAGGAGCCATGTATACGCGGCGTCGGTCGCGACCCAGAGCCCGACGTTCGCGTTGCCGCCCTTGTCGCCCGAACGAGCGTGTGTGATCAGGCCCAGGGGCGCGTCGATGGTCGGGCCGAAATCGACGGTGGGCTCGGTGCGAACGTCGAGAGGTGGCGCCGGATCGGGTTCGGCCGTTGGTGGGGTAGGCACGATCTCGCGCCGACCGTCGGCGTGGACCACGGTGTGTGCCAGCATCGCCTGTGGCACGAGCGTCGGCCAGTAGGCGCCGAACGGCCCGCCGTTGCCAGGCGCGCCCGTGAAATAGATGCCGGGAATGTTGGCGAGGGCGAGCTCGACGATCAGCGACGAGAACGGCCGTCCGCAGCTGGCCTCGTCGCCATCGACCGAGATGTGCAGCATGCACGAGCCGAGCATCTGATCGGCTGGGTCTTCGGCTGCGACGCCGATCCGAGTGAAGCGCAAGTCGTCGACGCCAGGTACATCGCCAAGCTCGGCGCGTACCGCCGACTCGACGAGCGCGGCTTTGGCGTCGATGTCGAGGCCGGTCATCACGACGGTCGACGCGTTGCGCCATGCGCCGAACGACGTCATCGCCACCTTGGTGGTGGGCGGCGGTGCGCTGCCCTGCACACCGTCGATGCGGACGCGATCGACCGCGGTCTGCGTGAGCCGTGCAGTGTCGAGCCGTGCGATCACGTCGGGGTTGAGGTATCCCGGCGCGCCGATCTCATAGAGCAACTGCGCGGTCACGGTGTCGACGCTGACCGCGCCACCGGTGCCGTCGTGCTTCGTGATCACCGAGCTGCCGTCGTGATCGATTTCGGCCAACGGGAATCCAGGATGGTCGAGGTTCGCGATCGACGCGAAGCCCGAGAAGTTGCCGCCCGTGGCCTGCGCGCCGCACTCGATCACGTGGCCGGCGACGACCGCGCCCGCAAGCGCGTCGTGATCGGTTGGTGTCCAGCCCCACCACCAGGCCGCGGCGCCGCTCACCACCGACGCGTCGGCGACGCGTCCGGTGATCACGATGTCGGCACCGCCCGTGAGCGCTGCGGTGATGCCGAACCCGCCGAGGTAGGCATTCGCGGTCAACGGATCGCGGCCCCACGAGCTGAACGGGGCGCCGGTGTCGAGGTGCGCGAGCGGGTCGCCGCCGGCGAGCAGGCCCGCGATGCGGCCGCTGATGTCGTCGCCTTCGACGTGGGCCACGGTGAGCGACACGCCGAGGTTTTCGAGAAGTTCGCGTGTCGCGTCAGCGAGATGTTCGGGATCGAGCCCGCCGGCGTTGACGACGACCTTGATGCCGCGCTCGGCAATGTCGACGGCCTTCGGTTCGAGCTGGCGCAGGAACGTTGCTGCATAGCCGCGCCCAGGGTGTTTCAATCGGGTGCGGGCGAGGATCAGCATGGTCACCTCGGCGAGGTAATCGCCGGTGACGACGTCGATCGGGCCACCGTCGACCATCTCGGCGAGCGCGGCGAGGCGATCGCCGTAAAAGCCGGAACAGTTGGCGATCCGCACCGGTCTGCGCAGCGGTTCGGGCACCGGTTGGGGCGCCGTCGCGTTGGTTGGCATGGCGCCTATGTAACCCGACCGCGTGCCGCGATTCCAGGCCGAGGCCTGAAATCGCGGCACGCGGTCGGTACTAGCCCTGCGTGCCGGCTTCGAGGCGCTCGACGGTGTCGATGTACTCCTCGACGAGGTCGTACATGACGTCGCGCACAGACCGCACCTGATTCATACGCCCGACGATCTGTCCGACGGGCGCGAAGGCGAGGTCCTTGCGCCCAGAACGCGCGATGCGGGCGTTGGCGTCAGAGGTGAGGATGTTCTGGAGCGGCATGCCCAACGGACCGGGTCCGGCGGGATCAGCCCACGCGTCGGTCCACGTGTTGCGCAACATGCGGGCGGGCTTGCCTGTGTAGCACCGCGAGCGCACCGTGTCGGCCGACGTCGCATCGAGGTACGCCTCGAGTACCGCCGGGCTTGCGCCGCTCTCGGCCGTCGTGAGCCAGAGCGAGCCGAGCCATACACCCTGCGCGCCAAGGGCGAGTGAGGCCGCGATCTGACGGCCGGTGCCGATGCCGCCTGCCGCGAGCACCGGCGCGGGCGCAACCGCGTCGACGACCTCGGGCACGAGCACCATCGTGGCGATCTCGCCCGTGTGGCCGCCGGCCTCGTAGCCCTGCGCTACGACGATGTCGACGCCGTTGTTCACGTGGCGTTGCGCATGAACGGCCTTGCCCGCCAGCGCCGCGACTTTCACGCCGTGCGCATGAGCCTGGTCGATGACATCCTTCGGCGGCGAACCCAACGCATTGGCGATCAGCGCGATCGGATGCGCGAGCGCGATTTCCACGTGGCGGTGTGCCACATCGTCGGTCCAGCCGAGCACGCCGTGCCCGCCCTCACCGGCGGGAAGCGGCGGAAGCTCGAGCCGTTCCATCAGTTCGTCGACGTAGTTCCAATGTGCCGCGTCGATCATCGAGCGGATCTGCGCGAGCATCTCGTCGGCATTGCCGCCTTGCACCTCGACGGCCTTCTGCGGCATCACCGTGTCGACGCCGTAGGGCTTACCGTCGACGTGCTCGTCGATCCAGTCGAGCTCGATCTCGAGCTGTTCGGCGCTGAAACCAACGGCACCGAGCACGCCCATCCCGCCCGCCTTGCTGACGGCGGCGACGACGTCGCGGCAGTGCGTGAACGCAAAGATTGGGTACTCGATGCCGAACATGTCGCACAGTGGGGTTCGCATGGCAGCCTCCATAGCTCGCGAGGGCCAGCAACCTACGGCCCGGCTCCGGGATCGAGCGAGCCGGGCCGCGCGTCGCATGCGCCGGGACCCGTTCGCCAGTGCCAGGATGGTGGCCGTGTCGAGCAATTCGTTGTCTGGATACTGGCCGAGCCCGTGGCCGGGCGAGGACGGCGGTCCGACCCGGCGCCAAACCGCGCCGGGCGACGGCACCGTGCCCGGCCCGGCGTTCGAGCCGGGTCGGGTCGCGGTGACGTCACGCGAGGCGGTCGCAGCGACGATGGTGATCCTTCGAGCGCCGGGCGAGGTGTTCGTGTTGCGCCATACCGCGGGGCCCGACGCCATCGCGTGGGTCGAACGTATCGACGCCGCCACGCTCGAGACCGTGGCGCGATCGGTCGACCTGGCCGGCGGCCCAACGTGGCCGGGCGGCATGGCCGCGCACGCGAACGGATCGCTCTATGTCGTGTTTGGCGAGCACGCGCATCGCCTCGACAGTGATCTGCACGTGCTCGTAACCGTGCGCCTGCCTCGCCACAAGCCCTACAACAGCTTTGTGATCTTGCCCGATGGATGTCTCGTCACCAAAGACTTCGGCGGCGTGCTTGGGGGTGAGGATCCGGCCGGTCACGTCGACGACCCGACCGAGCTCGTCGTGCTCGAACCCGCCACGCTCGAGATCGTTGGGCGAGCGACGCTGGGCGAAGCCTCGATCGCGCGGCTTTCGGCCGACGGCGACACCGTGTATGTCGTTGGCACCTCGCACCTGTACCGCGTTCGCTGGGACGGTACGGCGCTGACCATCGACGACGACTTCGTCGCCACGTACCGCACGATCGACGGTCAGACGTATGGGTGGGACTGTGTGCTCGCACTCGGTGCGGCTTGGTTCCTCGACAACGGCTTCGGCGCCGAGCGCTACGTCGGGACGTTTCGAGGTCAAGGCGTCAATGTCGCGCCGCTGCACCTCGTGCGCGTCGACCTCGCGACCGCGGCGGTGACGCTCACCGAAATCTGTGGTCGGCCCAACGGCGTCGTCGCGAACCCGCCGGTGATCGACGAGGCTCGCAGGATCGTTGTGGGCTACGACAGTGGCAACGGCGTTCTGGCTGCGTTCGACATCGCGCCCGACGGGTCAACGACGCCGCGCTGGTGTCGCGAACAGAATCACGCGAGCCATCTCGTGCTGTTTGCCGACACCGGCGAACTCGTTACGGGTGACCACGACGCGACGCGGATGGTTGACGAGATCGTGGTGCTCGACGTCACGACGGGCGAGGAACGCCTGCGCGTTGAGTCGGGCAGCCCGCTGCAATCAGTGTTGTTTCCCGCGCCCGGCTGGAACCGCGACGTGTACTACTGCTCGTTTGCCGCGATCGCGCGTGTCGCCGCTGCGTCGTCGTAGGCGCCGGTGTTGCTGTTGGGGCGCGAACCGCCGGCCACCGGTCGCTGCTCAGCGCTCGGCGCGCATGGTGCGGAGCAGGTCGTCGATCGAGAACGTCGCGATCGAGATGCTCTGGTCGGCGACGCCGTAGGGCACGACGAGGATGTCGCCGTGCGCAAACCCACCGCACGAATACACGACGTTGGGTACATAGCCGTCGCGCCTGTCGTTGCCCGGCGTCAAGATGGGGTCGACGCAGCGGGCGATGACGCGACCCGGCTCCTCGAGGTCGAGCAGCATGGCGCCGAGGGAATAGGTGCGCATTGGTCCCACACCGTGGGTGAGCACGAGCCAGCCTGCTGCGGTTTCGATCGGTGAGCCGCAGTTGCCGAGTTGGAGGATCTCCCACGCTTCGGTCGGCACCTGTATGGGTTGCGACGCGGTCCAACGGTGGATGTCGTTCGAGAACGCGATCGCGTTCGTCTCGCGATCGGACCGCGACAGCGCCACGTACTGGCCCCGGATCCGTCGTGGGAACAACGCCAGCCCCTTGCCGATTGCCGCGTCGCCCGCGAGTGGTGACGCTGTGAACGTTGCGAAGTCTGTGGTCTCCAGCAAATGCTGGTTGATGTTCGTGCCGTCGAACGCTGTATAGGTGGCGTAGTACGTGGCATCGCCCGACTCGTCGATGAAGCGAACGAAGCGAGCATCCTCCATACCAACGCGCTCGGCCGGCGCCTCTGGCCACAGCACACGCTCGGAGAGTTCCGATGGGGCGGGGAACACGACTCGGTACGAGGACCGCGCAAGGTTTCGGAGGTGTTCGATGGTGGTTGCGGTGTTGCGCCGCGCCGCGCGGTCGGCTGACAAGCGCTGGATGCGATCGTCGAGTTCGGCGTCGTCGAAGCGCGGCGGCAACCCATCGAGGACATAGGCGGCGTTTTCATTGTCGTCGCCGAGTTCGGCGAGCTTGGCGTGGAACACCGATCGATGATTTGCTTCCTGGGTTGTGGTGCCCGTGTGCGGGAAGCGACCGGGCGTGTCGATCGTCACGGTGCCGGCCGACGTCACGCTTCCGGTTCGGAAACCGATCGACGATCGATGGCCTTCACCGATGCCCCGCACGCTCATGATGAACCGGGCGTCGGTGCGGCTGTCTTGGTGCGGGTGCAACACTGCCGAGGGATTGCAGAGCGCGGCCGCTTCGATCGAATACTCGTGGGTGAACGAGGCGCCGAGGAGGAGCCGCCGGGCCCGCGACAGCGCAGTGTCGGGAGCCAGGCTCGTCGACACCATGGCCGCGTGCTCATTGAACGTGTCGTGGAGTGCCAGGTGTCGATGTGAGAAGCGAGCATCGATGTCGTCGAGGGCCGCTTCGACTTCGGTTTCGTCGAGTTCGAGCAGTCGGTGGATGACGGGGCCGGCGCGTGAGTCGCCGGGTCCGACATCCTCACGGCCGGGTAGGAAGAAGCGCATGATGACGCGGGTGGCATCGGGATGAAGATCGATACCCGTCTCGGTGGCCGCGGCCACGAGCGGCATCACGGAGCGGTCGCGAATGCGTGCGCTCGCTGCATCGTCGAGATGAAGGCAAGGGTGGACTCCGCACCCTGGTTGATGTTGACACCGTCGGCTTGGAGTCCGTCGAATCCACCGCCGGACGTCTCGTCGTACATCGTGGCACCGGTGTCGTTGTCGCCGCCGAACCAACGCGCGGCGGCGTCGACACCTTGTGACCATGTGTGGTCGCCGGTGACATTGAACGCACGCCAACACGCATCGGCCATTGCTGCGGCCTCGATCGGTTGCTGGTCGAAGCGAGCGCCGGTGTCATCGGGACCGAGCCCACCGACCGGCGTCAGTGAGAGGTGACCGTTGGCCATTTCACGGTCCAGCAGCCAGCGCAACATCGTGAGGCCACGTTCGAGGTCGGGTGCGCTGTCGAGCGTCGCGCCTGCCGCAATGACGGCTTCGGCGACCGCGGCGTTCGCGTACGCCAGGCGAGGTTCGGGCCACGACCAACTGCCGTCGGGAATCGGTCCGATCGTCGTGAGTGCGTCGACCAGCATCGCTCGCGCGGGCGCGTGTTCGTGGTCGGCGGCGAGCACGTCGGCGGCGCCGAGTGCGGCGAACGCCATGGCGCGTGGCCACGGCGACCGTTGGCCAACCGCCTTATCGAATCCGTTGCGCGCCAGGCGTCGGATCATCGGTTCTTCGTGCCCGAGTGCCGCGGCGCCGAGGGCCCAGACGCTGCGGCCCCAGCAATCTTCGAGCGAGGGCTGGTCGGTCCAGTGGCCGGTGCGGTCCATCCGGTTGCGGCAACGGCCGTCGCGCTCTTGGGCATCGAGCACGAAGCGCAGCGCGATGCGGTTGAGTCGACAGGCCGGCCCGTCGTCGGATTCTCGTGACGTGACGATGAGCAGGCGAGCGTTGTCGTCGGTGCAATATCCGAACTCCTCACGCCGCACCGTGCCCGCGGCGTGTTCGAAGAGTCCACGTTCGTCGCTCATGCGCACGAGGTGGTCGAACGTGAAGGAGCAGGGAATTGTCATATCGCCACCGGTTCATGGATGGACGCGAGCTCGTCGGAGAGACGGGCGTACCGGTCGGCAACCGCAGACCAGCTGAGCGACGGGGCCAGCCGTCTGGCCTCGGCTGCCATCGCGGCCAAGAGGTCTGGGTCGGAGATGACCCGGCGGATGGCATCGGCCAATGCAACGGGATCGCCGTGCGGGACCACGATTCCTGCGCCGCCGGTGAGCAACTCGATGGCATGCGGGAACGCCGTCGCGATCACGGGTCGACCGGCCGCGATTGCATCGACCAGTACGCCTGACGTGACCTGATCGCGCGAGTCGTACGGCAACACGACGACCGAAGCCGACGCGACGAACCGCGTGAGCTGCGCAAGATTTCGGTACGTGTCGTCGAACGACACGGTCCCCGCGACGCCCATCGCAAACGAGCGTTGGATCAGCGAATGGCGATATTCGTCACCGTGCGCCGCGAAGACCTTCGGATGGGTCACGCCTGCGATGGTGTAGCGCGGACGAAGTCCGATGTCGTCGAGGAGCGCCAAGGCATCGATCGTGTGCTCGATGCCCTTACCGGGACCGAGCAGACCCCACGTGAGGAGTTCGGGTCGATCGCTGCGGCGCGGGCCAAACTCGTTGACGAGCACTGGGCTGGGTACCGACGCTCCGTGCGGGATCGTCACGACGATCGTGTCGTCGACGGAGTACGAACCGACGAGGCGGTCGTGTGCCGTCGCGGTCATCACGACGAGGCGGTCCGCCATCCCAGCGACTGCCTCCAGCACGGATCGCTGATGGGCCGTTGGGTGCAACGGCACAGTGTGCAGGACGACGATCGTCGGTACGCCGCGCGCGCCGAGCAATTCGAGGAGCGACAGGACTTCGTCGCCGTCGGCGCCGCCGTAGATGCCGTATTCGTGTTGCACGATCGCAACGTCACATCGCGACAAGACGTCGGCGACCAGCGTGATCGACGCGGCGACACCGTTGACGAGCTCGGCGGCGACGCTTCCATGATTCGCGTCGGTCTCGCCGCTTCCATGATTCGCGTCGGTCTCGCCGCTTCCACGAATCGCGTCGGTCTCGCCGCGGTTGTCACCATCGTTGATGCGCACGATGTCGACGCGATGACCCGACTGGCGGAGCGCGGACTCGAGTGCGGCCGCAAAGGTAGCCAGTCCGCAATGTTTCGGTGGGTAGGTGCTCACCAGCCCGATGCGATGATGGGTCGAAACGGTGCGCGCAGAGAACGCGGTGCGTAAAGGTGTTCGGGTTGGCACGAAGACTCCTCGGCTCGAACAGGTCGAGACGTCGTGCCTGCACGAGGCGACAGCGCTACTGGCCGTCCGCCCAAACGAGGCGACTCTTCCTAGAAGAAGACCCGATCGTACCCCAGCGCGGTACGGATTGTGTTTCGTGCACACTGCGTTGTACACGCTGCCGGCCGGCGTCAGCGGGTGCGCTCATCGCCCGCGCTCATCGCCCGCGGCGGGCCGAGGCAGGTGACTTCACCGCGATGATCGCCTCGATGTCGCCCCGTACAGTGACCACGCTGCGCGCGACCTCGGTGAGGCCCCGGTTGTGACTGCGAGCGAAGCCGCGCAACAACGCGAACGCCGCGTCCATGTCGAGCTGCATACGTTGCGCGATCATGCCCTTGGCCTGCTCGATCGTGACCCGGCTCTCGAGCGCGTGTTGCAGCTGTCCTTCGCGTACAGCGGCTTGGCGCGTCGAGACGTCTTGCACGATTGCGATGCTCGCGACATCAGCGAGGGCCTGCGCCAACGCGATGTCTTCACCGGAAAGCGCCAAGGGTTCGGCCATGAACAGGTTCAACGAACCGAGTACTGCGTCTTTGTGGCGAAGTGGGAGTGCGCACACCGAAGGAAAGCCGCTGTCGACGGCAACGCGAGCGAAGCGCGGCCACTTGTTCGCGGTGCGCAAGTCGGTCGCCACGATCGCGCGGCCTTCGCTGTAACAGTCTCGGCATGGTCCTTCGTTGTTCTGCAGTTGGAACAGCTCGAGCAGTTGGATCGCCTCGCTCGACGCGGCCATGACGCGGAGTCGGCCCTCCGTGTCGGCGAGCAGAATCCCGGCCTCGGCTGCCCCGAGGAGTTCCACGCTGCGATGCGCGAGCACCGTCAAGAGGTCGATGACGTCGAAGTGCTCGACGATCGAGTCGACGAGCTGCACGAAGGCGCGGCTGATACAGACCTCGCGAGTGTCTTCCAGCGGTCTTTTGATATCGGAGTTCATGGTGATGTCCCCTTCGTCTCACCCTGATCGGTGCGTGTTGGTGCGGAAATTCGTTGTCACCGCGCGACAGCGCGTGTGCGCGGATGCGGACGCGGTGCTTCGGCGGAGGTCTGCGACGATCCCTCGGGCGACACCATGTGCTGTGAACCCAGCGCGCCGATCACGCGCGCGGCCACTGCCACGACGATGATGACCAACGCTGCAGCCATAGGGATCCTTGCTGGGGACTCGGCTGGTGTGAGCGTTACCGAGGTCCGGAGCAACGTTTCCCGAATGCCGCTCGGTCGGGCCGAGTGAAGTTGGCTCGTCGTACGGCGTGGTGCGCCGAAATGAGCGGCATTCGACGCGGCCGGGATCGTCTCCGCGTCGACCGAAAGGGTACACGCCCCAGGGCCAGTGTTCTCCCGTGTCCATGGTTTCGCCGTGAGAAGCCGTGTACGCTCCGCTCGCATCTTCTGGCTGCTCCAGTCCTTGGCAGTCCTCGAAATTGGCGAGTCAGGAGCGGAAATGTCTGAGTTCGTGCCCCGATCAGAGGTTGGGCGATCAGAGGTTGGGCGATCAGAGGTTGGCGGGCTGCGCCCGGTCGAGCGACGGATGCGCCGGCTCGCGTCCCAAGGCCTCGATGCCGCTGAGATCGGATCGCGGTTCAAGCGGTCGGCTGAGCACGTCGAGCGGGTGCTCGAACTCACGCGCTTGCCGGGTCGCAGGAATGTTGGCTCCGACGGCCTCGCCGAGGGGCGACTCCGGCCACTCGAACGCCGGTTGCTGCGCTGGCAGGCCGAAGGCGTCGCGCCCGAGGTGCTCGCGGACCAATTCCGACGCAGTCCCGATCACATTCGCCGGGTGCTGGTGCTCGCCGATGATCGGCGCGCTCGCACGGCGTAACCCGGTATACAAGCACACAGCTACCGGAAAACTATTGCTACAATTGGCCCATGGCGGACTGGGGCTTCTTGACGAACCACGGGCGCGCCTTGCTGTGTATCGCCCACGACCCCGGTGTGCGGCTGCGCGAGATCGCGGACATTCTTGCCATCACCGAACGCAGCGCGTATTCGATTGTGACCGACCTCGCCGCGGCGGGGTACATCGTCAAGGAGCGTGACGGTCGTCGGAACCGCTATGTGATTCAACATCACTTGTCGCTGCGCGAGCCGACGGCTCGTGAACGCACGATCGGCGAGGTCCTCGATCTCCTCGTCGGGCCGCCGCCGCGACGCCGGGCCACCGGCGCGGCGAAGCTCACTGCGTCCAAGGATGGATCCAAGGCCGGTCCTGGTGCGCGCGCCCGGGCTTCCACACGGCGCGCCGACGAACGCACTGACGCCCCGCACTGACACCTGACGCCTGACACCGGCAGCGCCGGGGAGTTACTCGTCGAGCAGGCTGCGAATGGTCGCCGCTTGGGCCGGGCGACGCAGCTTCGACATCGCCCTGGCCTCGATCTGGCGAATGCGCTCGCGCGTCAGGTCGAAGTGGTCGCCAACCTCTTCCAGTGTGCGGGCCTCACCGCGGTCGAGGCCGAAGCGCAACGAGATGATGTGACGCTCTCGCTCGTCGAGGGTGGCGAGCAGCGTCGCGACTTCTTGGGGCAGCAGGGCGAGGATTGCGGCATCGAGCGGCGACGCCGCTTCGGGGTCTTCGACCAGATCGGCCAGCTCCGTATCGGATTCGTCGCCGATGGGCTGGGCCAGCGACACGGGCGAGGCCGCGAAACAGAGCGCTTCGGTGATCTTGTACTCGCTCATGTCCATCTCGGTCGCGAGCTCGGTCATGGTCGCCGGGCGCCCGAACTCCATTTCCAACCGAGCGCGCGCCTGCTGGAGCCGGATGAGCGTGTCGCCGGCATGGACGGGAAGCCGGATCGTACGGGCCGTGTTCGCGATGCCTCGCGAAATCGCCTGGCGAATCCACCACGTGGCATACGTCGAGAACTTGAATCCCTTGCGCCAGTCGAACTTGGCGACGGCGCGGATCAACCCGAGATTGCCTTCCTGCACGAGGTCGAGCAGCGGCATGCCCGACGCTCGGTAGCGCTTGGCGATCGACACCACCAAGCGGAGGTTCGACTGCACGAATGTCCGCTGTGCGTCGTCACCTTGGCGTGCGGCGCGCCGCAGCTCGCGCTGCTCGGGCGCGCTCAGGTCGGGGTGGAGCGTGAGCTGCTCGACGGCTGCGTTGCCGGCCTCGATCTGTTGGGCGAGGCGGACTTCATCCTCCCTCGACAACAGCCCGTATTGGCCAATGTCGTTGAGGTACAAGCGGACGAGATCGTTGTCGTCATCGCGGGCAACTCGACGTTTTGGTGTCGCAATCATCATCCACTGCTGTCGACATCCGCCACCGCCAACACCGTAGCATCACAATTCAAGAAAATCATTGCCGGTATAGGTGGGCCGGCGGTCGCGCACCGCGAGATGCTGCTACGTACCGTGGTCGGACGGCGGCGCGACGGATCGGCGCCGCCCGAGTGTTCGGGTGCGGCGCCGATCGTCGCTGCGGGCCAACTGCTGTCAGGGAGTATCAGTTGGTGCGCGCGAGGGAACGGCCGACACGCGAGCTGAGCACCCGCTCGGTGATCGGCACGAGGTAGCGGTCGGCGACGGGGATCCCGGCCGCGGCGACCAGCGCTCCGAAGGCGAGTCCGGCAACCACGTCACCGGGGTAGTGCGCGCCGACGTAGACGCGCATGAACGCCATGATGATCGCGGCCACGATGGTGGCAATGCCGATCGAACGCACGGCGAAGTACAGGCCGGCTGCGACCGCCCCCGCCACGACCGAATGATCGGACATGAACGACGGGTCGGTACCGCGCGTGACGAGCGTCAGCACGTGAGGATGGGTGGTGTAGGGCCGAGCCCGGCCCACGAGGCTGGCGACCGGTTGGTTGAGCGCCAAGACCACCAGGGCCGCGATCGCAGCCCACACCGTGCGGGTGAACGCTCGCACGTCGCGCCGCACGGTGACCAAGGCCGCCGCCGCGAGCGCGGCCGCGAACAGCCCCACGCCCAGCGATGCGTAGGTCCGGGCGACGCCGTGCAGCCACCCGGTGTGCTGTGCGAATCGGTTGACATCCTGGAACAGCGTCCAATCCATTGCGCCGGACTGTACGGACGCATGGTGAATGCCAGGTAAGACTGCATCGGGCTGTGACACCTGACGCACGGCTGGCGGCGGAGCGTGTATCAACGCGAGCGACTACCGAAAACGGGCGGCGCTACATTCGGCCCGCGAGGAGATCAATGGCGCAGACCTGCGGACATCTCGACAGCGCCGACCCGGCCCCGAGGCCGACGACGCCGGCTGGCTGTGAGGAATGCCTCGCCCAGGGCGGGCATTGGCTGCATCTGCGTCTGTGTCTGGCGTGCGGCCACGTGGGGTGCTGCGACAACTCGCCTGGTCGCCACGCGACGGCGCACTTCCACGCTGGCGGGCACCCGCTCATCCGCTCGTATGAGCCCGGCGAAGACTGGTGGTTCTGTTACGTCGACGACCTCGCGTTCGAAGTCGACGGCGTCCCCCACGCACCCTCGCACCCCTGACGCCTGATCCCTGACGCCTGACCCTGAGGGGAAGGTCCCTGGCGTGGGCGTCAGGCGGCGACCGAGCCCGACGGACAGAGGCGCGGATCGGGTTGCAGCGGCGCACCGTCGAGCGCGCAGTGCACCCGACGGGCGCTGACGCGTGTGCGCACGTGCGGGCCGAGGCCGATGAAACTCACGGCGCCCGCGGACGCCGCGGCACCAGCCGCGATCACGAGCGCCAATCGAAACGAGTGCGTGACGGGTGCAGCGCCCGATGCATCCGAGAGCCCAGACAGCACGGGGATGACGGCGAGCGCCGCGAGGCCCGCAGCGCGCGCGATCGCATTGTTGACGCCCGACGCCACGCTCACATGGTCAGGGTCGGCCGCGGCCATCACCGTGGCTGTGAGCGGCGCGACGAACGTCACGAGACCGAGGCCGAACACGATCGCGCCGGGCAGTACGTCGGCGAGCCACGACGCGTGCGGACCAATTCGGGTCAGCAGGAGCAGTCCGGCACCGGCGAGCGGGGGTCCGACGGTGAGTTGCAGGCGCGGTCCGATTCGTTGGGCGAGCGCGCCCGATGGGGCCGACAGCACGAGCATCAACAGTGTCGCCGGCAACAACGCAACGCCGGCATCGAACGCCGACCATTTGGTTGCGACCTGGAGTTCATACGAGACGAGGAAGAACGACACGCCCAGCGCGCCGTACAGCAGGACCGTCGCGAGGTTGACGACCGTGAAGGTGCGATTGCGAAACAACATCGGCGGCACGAGCGGGTGCGGTGCGTTGACCATGCGGACCACGAACGCGGCGATGGCGACAGCAGACAGGACAGCCGCGCCGATGACCCCACCGTCGGTCCAGCCGCGCGGCCCAGCTTCGATGAGCGCCCAGGTACTGGTGGCGAGCGCCGTCGCGGCGAGTGCGGCGCCAGCGAGGTCGAGTCGGCGCGGTGCGTGTGGATCCCGGGTTTCTGGGATGGCGGCGCGTGCACATGTGATCGCGACGGCGGCCACGGGCACGTTGATGAGAAAGGCCCAGCGCCAACCCGGCCCGTCGACGAGCGCGCCGCCGACGAACGGCCCGATGGCGCCCGCGGCGCCGCCGAGGCCCGACCAGGCACCGACCGCCGCGGCCCGGTCCGACTCGCGAAAGCTCGCTTGCAGGATCGCGAGGCTTCCCGGCGTGAGCAGCGCACCGCCAATGCCCTGGAGGATCCGAGCGCCGACGAGCACCTCGATGTTGGGCGCCGCGCCGCACAGCAACGAGGCGGCGGCGAACCACACAGTGCCGATGATGAACACCCTGCGGCGCCCGAACCGGTCGCCGAGCGCACCCCCGAGCAAGATCAGCGAGGCGAGCGCAAGCAAGTAACCAGTGAGCACCCATTGCAACGCACTGATGCCGACGCCGAAGTCCTCGCCGATGTGGGGGAGGGCCACGTTGACGACCGTGGCGTCAAGGCTGGCCATCGCACTCGCCGCCACTGTTGCTACGAGCGCGACCCGCCCCGTCGCCGAACGCAGTGTGAGCCCATCGGGCGCGCTCGGCGCGTCCACACTCGCCATGGTCGTACCGTACTGGCGGGGTCAGTCCAGGCGGAGGAGAGAAATGAGCGACCCGTCCAGCAGTGAGTTCTTCGAGCAGGTGAGCGATGCACTGCTCACGGTGGTCGCGTCCGATTACGCCGACTTCGGCGGGTACACACATGGCTACGGCATGAAGGTGACGTTCGGGACCGGGGATCGGGTGAAGGAGCACTACGAAGCGCAACTCGTGCGCGGTCCGGCTACGGGAACCATCGAACTCGAGATCGGGTTCCACGCTGAATACCCGAAGGCCGATCGCAACGATGCGGTGCTCGCTCGGTTGACCGCGCACCAGAAGCGGTGGCGCAAGCAACTCGGCGACGAACCCGTGGTGGGCGCGTTCATCGGCAACGACCGTTGGCGCAGGATCTCCGAGACGTGGGACGAGTTCGACTTCCGCGATCCTGAGCTGCCGTTCGAGGTCAGCCACCGCCTGGCCGAATACATCGAGGCGTTCGAGCCACTGCTCGACCGCTGAGCACCGGGTGGGTCGGCGGCTGCTCGCTTTGGGCGGTGTTGGCTCAGGCCCGCATCAGTGGTGCGAGTTCGGCCGCAACTCGTTCGACTGTCGGAGTACACAACGCGTCCTGGCCGGTCGTGTC
>JBBREP010000060.1:0-21799 GCA_038202885.1 Acidimicrobiia bacterium
AAATCGCACCGGCGGACTCTACCGTCGCGCAGAATCGGGCGAAAGCGCGGCGCGGGCTCGAACCCGCCTCAGGCCGGCACGACTTCGACGGGGATGCCGTTGACGACCGCGTTGTTACTGATGACGTCGATCAGGTGCCCCGGCGCGAGCAGGTTGTTGTTGACGCCCGCGTGCTCGCGTGCCACCGAAAGGCGCGTCCCCGGCTTGTCGTGACCCCAGCCGTGCGGCAGCGAGACGACGCCGGTCATCATCTCGTCGCTCACCTCGACCGGAACTTCGAGGGTGCCGGCTTCGCTCGTGACCTTGGCGAGCGCGCCATCGAGCACGCCGCAGCGCGTCGCGTCATCGGGGTGGATCAGCAGCGTGCAGCGGTCCTTGCCCTTCACGAGCACCTTCACGTTGTGCATCCATGAGTTGTTGGAACGCACGTGACGGCGCGACACGAGCAGCAACGCAGCATCGTCGCCAACGCGATCGAGCCGCTCTCTCAGGCGCGCCACGTCGGCCGTGATGTGCGGCGGTGCCAATTCGATCTTGCCCGACGGGGTCGTCACAACATCACGCGCGCACGGCACCATCGGGCCCACGTCGATGCCGTGGGGCGCGTCAACAAATGACTGCAGGGTGAGTCCGCCGGGCCGTTCTCCGTATCGGTCGCCGAATGGGCCGGTACGGATCTGGAGGTCGACGAGACGTTCCGGGCCACCGCTGTTGTAGTGCTCGGCCACGGTCGCGCCGTCCATGCCCTTGGCTTCGCACAACGCCGCGAAGAACCCGTCGTCGAACAACGACACGTCGAGACCATCAGCGTTCGCGCCGGCACACAGCGCACCGAGCACCGTCAAGATCTCCCACTCGCGCGGCCGTTCGGCCGGCACCGTAAAGACGGGCTGCGAGTAGTTGCCGGTGCTGCGGACGGCCCACGCGTGGATCAGGTCGTCGTAGTGCGGCGTTTCGAGGGGCGACAGGCCGGGCAGGAGCACGTGCGCATGGCGCGTGGTCTCGTTGAGGTAGTTGTCGACGCTGATCATGCACTCGAGTTCGCCGAGCGCTTCGTCGAGGTGCGCGGCATCGGGACTACTGATCACTGGGTTGCCCGCGATCGTGATGAGCGCCCCGATCTGCTTCGTCGGTCCGGTGTCGTCGGGCCGATCCGGCGTGCTGATCTCCTCGGCGAGACACGACACCGGCACCTGCCCCAGCACTTCGGGAACACCGCGCACGCGCGATCGCCAACGCCCGAACGTGACCCCGTCGGCCCATTGGGGGTCATCGAGTTGCGCCGCCGACCATGCGATCGGTGTGGCGAACATGAGCCCACCGGCGTGGTCGAAGTTGGCGGTGAGGATGGCCACGACGTCGATGAGCCATGACGCGAGCGTGCCGAACTCCTGATTGCACAGCCCAATGCGTCCGTAGATCGCGGCGCTCGGCGCGGTGGCAATCTCGTGTGCAATGCGGCGGATGGTGTCGGCCGGCACCCGGCAGGTCGCGGCGACGACCTCTGGAGTGAAGGGTTGCACGAGCGCACGCACCTCCTCGACGCCCGCGACGAAGTCATCGAGTTCGCCGAGCCGCACGAGGTCGTCGGCAAAGAGCACCTGCACGATCGCGAGCAGCAATGCAGCATCGGTGCCCGGCACGATCGGCACCCATTCGTCGGCGCGATCGGCAGTACCCGTGCGGCGCGGATCGACCACGACCGTCTTACCGCCACGCGCCCGAATACCGTCGATCTCGCCGAGCACATCGGGGCAGGCAAGGAGGCTTCCCTGGCTCGCGTGCGGGTTGCCGCCCATGATGAGCCAGTACTGCGTGCGCTGGATGTCGGGCGTGGGGATCGACCACATGCCGCCGTACATCAACATGCACGCCACGTTCTTCGGCCATTGGTCGACCGTGCCCGCGCTGTAGATCATCGGGAACTGCGCGAGACCGATGAACAAGCCGATGTAGCGCGACAGCGAGAGGTTGTGCACCGTGGGGTTGCCCACGTAACACGTCATTGCTTCTTTGCCGTGACGCTCCATCACGCCGTGCAGGAGCTCTTCACACCGTCGGAAGGCGTCCTCCCAACTCACCTCACGCCACTCGTCACCGTCACGCACCATCGGGGTACGGATCCGGTCGGGGTCGACGTGCAAATGCCCAAGGGTCGTACCCTTCGGACACAGGTAGCCCTTGCTCCACACGTCGTCGCGATCGGCACGGATCAGCGCGACGTCGTCGCCGTCGACCGTGATCTCGAGACCGCACATCGCCTCGCAGAGTGGGCACGTCCGTAGATGCGTCGTCTTCGCCATCGTGGTCTTCTCCGTCGTTCGCTCGCGCCACCGCGTTATGCCGACTGCCTACTCGCGTTCCTCGACGGTGCGGTAGTCGCCGAACGGCGCGTCGCGTTCGCTGAGCGCGCCCGTCAGCCCGAGGGTGTCGACATTGCCGAGGAACCGTTGCATTGCCTTGGTGTGCGTGCCCAGCGCGCACAGCTCGGTACCGGCACGAATACCGGCGCGCATGCCCATCATGTCCATCTGGCGGTGCACGAGGCGTTTGTTGATCTGCACCAGTTCCGGGTCGATTTGCGCGATGCGTTGCGCCACGTCGAGCACACCAGCTTCGAGATCGGCGATCGGAAACGCTCGGTTGGCCCAACCGAGCTCGGCCGCTTCGGCGCCGGTGATCGAGTCGCCCGTCACCATCATCTCCATGGCGACGCGCATGCCCATGAACCACGCATGAAAGTGCATGTCGGGCGTGCCGAAACGCACGGCCGGGTAGCCGATCTTGGCGTCGTCGGCGGCGTACACGAGGTCGCACCCCGTCGCGAGTTCGCTGCCGCCCGCGAGGCAATACCCGTGTACTTGGGCGATCACGACCTTGGCCAGATCCCAGATGCTCATCCAGCCTTCGGTGACGTGCCGAGGCCACTGCCCGTCACCACCCGGCGTGTAGTACGGCATGTCGAGGCCCTCGTTGCCACCGCCGAGGTCGTAGCCAGCCGAGAAACTTGGCCCCGCACCGCGCACGATCATCACGTGCACCGACGGGTCGGCGTCGCCCTCACGCAGCGCTTGCAGGACCTCGCCCCGCAACGCATGGTTGAGCGCGTTGCGCTTGTCGGGGCGGTTCAGCGTGATGCGACGCACCGCCGGCAACGGCTCATCGATCTCGACCACTGTGTAGGCCACGGGCAGCTCCTCGTCGTTGGAGTCCCTGCCTATCATTCGGGCCGAAGATCGGGCTACCTGCCCGTGGGCACCTCGACCCGACGTGGTGCTCTCGCTGCCCTCGGCGTCGCCGCGGCGCGTTCCAATTTGCGGGCGGCCTTTTCTTCGGCCACCTGCAAACGCGTGATCGTGAGCGCGCCCACCACGATCAGCATTGTGGCCAGCGACCACGCCATCACCGTGCTGCGCGTGTCGGTGCCGGCCGTAATGGCGTGCAGCGTCGTGAACGCAAACAACGGGTACGAGGCGAAATGCACCGCCTTCCAGAGCCGGCGCGAGAGGTAGCGGCGAAGCAGCGATGTGATTTCGACGGCAACGAGCAGGTACATCGCGACCACGCCGTTCGCAACGGCGAGCGTCTTCCACTTCGACGCGAACGGTACGAACACTTCCAGCCAACCGAAGTGCACATACGAGTCGGCAACCAACCCGCCGACATGCACACCGACGAATACCACCGACAGCGCACCGAGGAACCGGTGCAGGTCCGTCTGCCATGCCTGCGTGGGCGCCTTGACGAGCCGCGCACCCATCGCGATACCGAGGATGATCGACGCGGTCATCAGCGCCCACGCGATCAATCCGCCCGACCGGGCCACGTACCAGAACAGCTGGCTGCTCATCGGGCACTCATTCCTTGATGCAGACCTACGTGCCGCCGCCACCCGTCGTTGGCCCGCACGGCACCGTAGCGCGCGACGACGCGTACTGCCGCGCCGAAACGATCGGCAATGGCGAGCCCGCGGTCGCATCCGGCAACGAACACAGCCTTCGTGAGCACTTCGGCGCGCCACGCTTCGCTCGCGATCACACTGGCGCCGACCACATCACGGTTCGTGCTCGTTCCCGTCGCTGGATCGATGAGGTGGTGCGCGTCGAGGCCATCGTGGCGCCAGCGACGCCGCAGCGCGCTGCTCGTCGCGACGCCGCCATCAATGAGCGCCACTTGGGTCACTGGTTGTTCGGTGAACGGATCGCGGATGTCGACCCGCCAAAACGCACCATCATCAGGTGTACCGACGACGCGGATGTCGCCGCCGATATTCACCAATGCACCGAGCGCGCCGTCGGCCACGAGCTCCTCAGCGACGATGTCTGCCGCGAGGCCTTTGCCGATCCCGCCCGGGTCGATGCCAACGCCGGCCGGCAGCCACACCAAACCCGACCGAGCCGACACGGTGATGCGCTCGAACGCGCCCGAACGCGCGTGCCGACCGCCGGAATCCGACGGGTCGGGCGCGTTGGACGGGTTGAGCGGGGTCGGCGGCGAGAGAGGATCTGGGCTTGGTGACACGTCGGCAAAGTCACGGTCGTAGCCGAGCGCGACGAGATCTTTGAGCACCGTGGGGTCATACGCACCGTCGGTGACCGAGTACCCGAGGCGCATTGCCTCGATGAGCCGGACCGTGTCGGGCGACACGACGACGGGTACGCCAGCGTGTGCGTTGAGTCGTTGGACCTCGCTCGTGGCACGAAAGCGACTCCAGCGCGCCTCGAGCTCTTCGATGCGTCGAGTCGCGGTGTGTACCAAATCGGCTGCCGTCGCCGCGTCGCGCCCGACGACGAGCACATGGGCACTCGAGCCCATCGCGGGGAAGGTTGCATCGTGGCGCATCTCAGCTACCGCCAGAACTCGAATGCGACGGCTGGTTTGCGAACGATCCGTTGCCACCGCCGAAGTCCTGCGGCGGGGTGTACTGCGGGGTGGTGGCCGGCGTCTGGGGCGTCGTGTTGTTGGATCCTGACGTTCCGGGGTTCGCCGGAGTGGTGTCGGGCGAGGTGAGCGCGGTCGAGTCGTCGCCGTTGGGTGTGGTCGCCGACCACGAACCGTCGTCGCGATTCGAGCCGAGTGTTGCGACGTTGCCCGACGGCTTCGTGGCGGTCGCGGCAGCACCGACCGAGGCGCTGGCACCGTTGTGACCGTTGGCGCCAACCGCGATCGCAGCACCAATGAAGGCGGCGACGCTGGCCGTTCCGACGATCTGACGGGCGTTGCGAGCGGGGTGATGTTTGGGCACGTGTGACTCCTCGTTGTCGAGGAGCAGTGTCGTGAATAGAGATTTGAGCCAGGTAAGCCCTGGCTTACGAGTGCATGTGAGGTCACGCGCGTCCACGAAAACGCCTGCAACAAAGCCGATATTCGCGCCACATTTCGCCGTCGCGATCTCAGCGCGTCCTCAGCCTCAGGACCGCGCGTCGCGGTCTGATTGCACCACGCGGCGCTATGCGCCGCCCGGTGCAGAGGAAAACCGTAAAGGTGCAGACGTCAGTTGCGGTGGGCGAGGAGGATCTCGGCCATCTGGACCCCGTTGAGGGCTGCGCCCTTGCGGAGGTTGTCGCCGGTGACCCAGAGGTCGAGCGCGCCCGGCGTGGAGATGTCTTCGCGTACCCGACCGACGAGCACCGGATCGATCCCTGCACCCTCGAGCGCGGTCGGGGCGCCGTCGCCGCCGTCGACGAGTGTGACCCCTGGCGCGCCGCGCAACAGTTCGACGGCTTCGGCCTTGCCCATAGGACGAGCGAACTCGAGGTTCACCGACATCGAGTGGCCCACGTACACCGGTACGCGCACGCATGTGGCGGTGATGCGGATCGAGTCGTCGTGCAGGATCTTGTGCGTCTCGCGCACGAGCTTCCACTCTTCTGATGTGTAGCCCGCGTCGCGTACCGATCCAGCCAGCGGGATCACGTTGCCGGCAATCGGTGTGGCCCACACCGCGCCGGGCGCGAGGAGATCGGGATGGGTTGCGGCCCGGCGCAACTCTTGGGCGCGGCCGTCGAGCTTGGTCCATTGGCCGTCGAGTTCGTCGATACCAGCTTGGCCGGCGCCCGACGTGGCCTGGTAGGTCGACACGATCATGCGCCTGATCCCCGCGGCGCGATGGAGCGGCGCGATGGCCGTGAGCAACACCATGGTCGTGCAGTTCGGGCACGACGCGATGTTGCGCGGGAGGTTGCGCAAATCGTCGGGGTTGACCTCGCTGATCACGAGCGGCACGTCATCGTCCATGCGAAAGGCCGACGACTTGTCGATCACGACCGCGCCCGCGGCGGCAGCTTTCGGTGACCACTGCGCCGAAATGGGATCGTCGACATCGACGATGACCATGTCGAGCCCGTCGAAGCACCCGTCGCGAAGTTCTTGGCACACGACCTCACCGTCGCCGAACGGCAGCGCGCGCCCCACCGAGCGCGCCGACGCGAACACCCGGAGTTCGGCGAGCGGGAATTGCCGCTGTGCGAGCACGAGCAACATCTCGGTACCGACGAGGCCCGTCGCGCCGATGAGCCCCATCCGCACGTCGCCCGAAGCGGCGCGGGCGCCGCTCATGCTGTTTCCAAACCGAAGGCTGCGTGCAGCGCCATCACCGCACGCTCGACATCGCCGAAGCGCACCACGCACGAAATGCGGATAGTCGACGTGCTGATCATCTCAATGTTGATGCCCTCGGTCGCAAGCGTCTCGAACATTGTCGCGGCCACTCCGGGATGGGTCTTCATGCCGGCTCCCACGAGCGACACTCGGCCCACATCGCTGTCGGTCTCGAAGCCCGCGGCACCGATCTCGGCGACGATCCCCGACATCACCGCGTGCATGCGCGCAAGGTCGGCCTTGGGCACCGTGAACGAGATGTCGGTGTAGCCGGCCGTCGATACGTTCTGCACGATCATGTCGACATTGACCGCGGCCTCGGCCAGCGACCGGAACACGCTCCCGGCCACGCCCGGCTTGTCGGGCACCTGCTCGATCGTCACCTTCGCCTCGGAGGTGTCGTGCGTGACGCCGGAAATGATCGCTTGTTCCATGGAAGGGTTCTCCTCTTCGACCCATGTGCCCGGGGCCCATGTGAAGCTCGACCGCACGTGGATCCGCACACCGTGATTACGCGCGTATTCGACGGATCGCAGCGCGAGCACGCGGCCACCGGTCGCCGCCATCTCGAGCATTTCTTCCATCGTGATCCGCGCGAGCTTGCGCGCCGTTGGCACGATCCGAGGGTCGGCGGTGTACACACCCTCCACGTCGGTGTAGATCTCGCACGCGTCGGCACCGAAACGCGCCGCGAGCGCCACCGCAGTGAGATCGGATGCGCCCCGCCCCAAGGTGACGATTTCCTTGGTGGTACTCACGCCTTGGAAGCCGGCAACCACGGCGACACTGTGGCTGTCGAGCGCCTCACGAATACGGTCGCCCTTGATCTCAACGATCTTGGCGTTGCCGTGCTGGGTGTCGGTGACGATGCCGGCCTGGCTGCCAGTGAAGCTCACTGCCGAGACGCCGAGGTCGTTCACCGCCATCGCCAGGAGGGCCATCGAGATGCGCTCGCCGGCCGTCAGCAGCATGTCGAGTTCACGGCCGCCCGGCTCGCTGGCCACGTCGTTGGCCAGCCTGAGTAGGTCGTCGGTGGTCTTGCCCATGGCCGAGACGGTGACGATCACCTGGTTGCCGGCCCGAGCGGTGCGCGCGATGTGGTCGGCGACGGCCTTGATGCGGTCGGGATCGCCGACCGACGTCCCGCCGTACTTCTGCACGATCACGGCCACGACGCTCCACGCTACCAGCGGCTTTTCCGTCGTCCCCGACCGATTCCCAACGGCGTGGCGACACCCCGGCCGTGCGGCATGCAACCGCGACGAGCCCTCAGCCGCGCCACACTCGTAGACTCCCCGCCCATTGCGCGATGGCGAGGCGAAGCCGTCGAGCATCGACGAATCCATCGCTACGACGGAGATCTCATGGGCAAGGCCGACAAGCGGGCCCGGAAGCGCCAGAACCAACAGCAAGCGCGCATCGAACGCGAGGCCGCGGCCAAGCGCGCCGGGCGCATGCGCCAGATCCGTTTCGGCGGTATCGGTCTGGCCATCATTGTGATCGTCGTCGCGATCGTCGCCGTTACCGGCGGCAACAACAACAAGAAGAAGAAGACGCCCGTGGCCAGCGGGCCCACGTGTGTCAACACAACGCCCGCGAAGTCGGGCAACGCCAAGCAGTACAAGACCGCGCCGGCCATGACGATCGACCCCAAGAAGACCTACAGCGCGACGTTCGAAACCAGCTGTGGCACGTTCACGGCCGCGCTCGACGCCAAGGACTCGCCCAAGGGCGTGAACAACTTCGTCTTCCTCGCGCGCCAGGGTTTCTACAACGGACTGAAGTGGCACCGCGTCGTGGCCGACTTCGTGATCCAGGGAGGCGACCCGACGGGCAGCGGCAGTGGCGGGCCGGGATACAGCGTCGTGACGGAGTCGCCCAAGCAGCCCTTCAAGACCGGCGATCTGGCCTGGGCAAAGAGCGGCAACGAGGCGCCGGGCACCGCTGGCTCACAGTTCTTCGTGACCACCGGCGACCCCGCCGCGTTGAACAGCACGAAGAAGGGCACCACCTATGACTACGGCTACTTCGGCCACGTGACGTCGGGGATCACCATTGCCAAGAAGCTGGAATCGTTTGCGGTCGCCAGCGATCAGAACGGTGCGCCATCGAGGCCGCTCTACATGTTCAAGGTGACGATTACCGAGAAGTAAGCGCGCCGAGCGGCCCGACCCGGTGGCGGGTCGGCTTGCCGCCTCGCTTCGCGGTGACCACCTGGCCCTCACCGGCCACGCGCCAACCGTCGGCGCCACGCACGATGGCGGTGCCGTCATCAACGCCGACGAGGGTGGCATCGGACGGGAGGAGCTCGACGGCGCGGTCCCAGATATGGTCCGGCCTGGCCGTGTGGTGCACGAACACGGCGGTGTGGGGCACGAGCCCGAGGCCCACCGTGTAGGCGCCGCCACGCGGATCGATCATGGGGTCGCACAGGACCGTCGCACCGGCACCGCAGGCCGCGAGCACCGCGCCGTGGCGATGCGCGCCGACGATCACGTCGAGGAGCTGGGTGTTTTTCAGCACCGAAAGCAGGTGCATCGGCGAGCCGTCGGTGAGGTAGATGAACCCTGCGCCCTTGACCGCTCGCACCTGGGCGTCGTCGTTTGCGTCGCGCCGCGTGTACACGTTGAGGGCGCGCACGGTCGCGCCCAGCCCACCAAAGTGCGCCTTGGCCTGCTCGATCAACGCGGCGGGGTCCTCGTATGCGGCGGCCGCCGCGATCACCAACACCTCGGTGGCGCCGCTTGCCTCGAGTAGCTCGCGGTCGATCGCCTCAGTGGCCGGCGTGAACTCGGCGCCACCAATAAGCGCCAGCAAACCCTGGTCGCGCGGCCCACGCAACCGCGCTGCGGGTGCGCTCGCGTCGTCACGCTTGCTGGCGCTCATCGGTGTCGACTACTTGCAGTTCTTCGTCGTGTACGCCTCAAGCCGGTTGCCGGCGTCGGTGACATCTTTCCCCGAGGTGAGCTTCTGCGCCGCGGCCGCCTGCTTCGCCGGGTCATTGCCCGCAGCCACGACGGCGTCGAACGCGGTCTTGACCTTCACAGCATCAGCCTTGATCTCCGCCGGGGCGGCCGCGACCAGGTTGCCGATCGCACCTTGCAGCTTCCCCAGGTCCTTCAGGCTCGCAGCGTCTTTGAACTGCGTGTTGTACGTCTTCCACAGGCTGCAGAAACTCGCCTTGCTCCCACCCGACGAGCTACAGCCGGCGCTGAACAGCGCCACGACGAACGTGGCGGCCACGATGGCCTTGGGCATGCGCGTGCTCATGCTCACTGTGATCCTCCATCTCCCCCGGCCCTGCGGGGTAGTCCCAGCAATATGACGTGCAGTCAAGCAGGTACTCGGCTGCGGCGCGTCACGTTCGTCACCTTTGGTTGGCGAATCGTGGACCAGGGCCGCCGCCGCGTTGGCGGCTCGACAGAACCCGCCGGTAACGTTTGCCCGTTCTGCGCCCAAGCGAGCGAAACGGGGTACCGGTGGTGGCCATCAAGCGGGTAGGCGTCGTGGGGTCGGGCATCATGGGCTCCGGCATGGCCGAGGTCGCGGCGAAAGCCGGCTTCGAGGTCGTGCTGCGCAGCCGGGCCCAGGCCACGGCCGACGCGATGTACGCGGGCCTCGAGAAGTCGCTGGCCAAGCAGGTGGAGCGGGGCAAGCTCGCCGACGACGAACGCGCCGCAGTACTTGGCCGCGTGCGCGCCGTCTCCGACCTCAGCGAACTGGCTGACTGCGACCTTGTGATCGAATCGATCGTCGAAGATCTCGAGGCCAAAAAGCACCTGTTCACCGAGCTCGACCGGATCTGCAAGGACGGCGCGATCCTCGCCACGAACACGTCGACGCTGCCCGTGATCGAAATGGCGATGAACACCGGCCGGCCCGAACTCGTGTGCGGCGTGCACTTCTTCAACCCGGCACCGATGATGGCGCTCGTCGAAGTGGTGCGCGCGATCACGTCGAGCGACGACACCATCGCGGCCGCCACCGACTTCGCCACGGCGTGCGGCAAAAAGCCCGTGCTCGTGAAAGACCAAGCTGGATTCATCGTGAACGCGCTGCTCTTTCCGTATCTCAACAATGCGGTGCGCCTCCTCGACGGCGGCGTCGCTTCTCGTGACGACATCGACACCGCCATGAAGGGCGGCTGCAACTTCCCGATGGGTCCGCTCGAGCTGCTCGACCTGGTGGGTCTCGATACGAGCCTGTCGATCCTCGAGGCGCTCTACGAGGAATTCAAGGACCCGAACTACGCGCCCGCCCCGCTGCTGCGCCGCATGGTGAGCGCGGAACGCCTCGGCCGAAAGACGGGCAACGGCTTCTACGACTACCGGAAGTAACCCCGTGTCTCCTCGCGAGCGACCTTGGGTGATGCGGACGTATTCGGGGCACAGCTCGGCACGCGCCTCCAACGAGCTGTATCGCACGAACCTGGCCAAGGGTCAGACGGGGTTGTCGGTTGCCTTCGATCTTCCGACCCAAACGGGATATGACCCCGACGACCCGATGGCGCGCGGCGAGGTCGGCAAGGTCGGCGTGCCGGTACCGACGCTCGGCGAAATGCGCACGCTGTTCGATGGGCTGCCCGTCGAGGACATGAACACGTCGATGACGATCAACGCCACCGCCATGTGGCTGCTCGCGCTGTACCTCGCGATGGCCGACGAGCGTGGCGTCGACGCTGGACTGCTCTCGGGCACCACCCAGAACGACGTGATGAAGGAGTTCCTGTCGCGCGGCACGTACATCTTCGGGCCCGCGCCGAGCCTGCGCCTCACCGTCGACGTGATCACCCACACGGTGCAGCACGTGCCGAAGTGGAACCCGATCAACGTGTGTTCGTACCACCTCCAAGAGGCAGGCGCGACACCGGTGCAAGAGCTCTCCTACGCACTCGCGACCGCGGTCGATGTGCTCGACGCGGTCAGGGCGTCGGGCCGCGTACCCGACGACGAGTTCACGACGGTGTTCGAGCGCATGTCGTTCTTCGTGAACGCCGGGATCCGGTTCGTCGAAGAGACGTGCAAGATGCGCGCGTTCACGCGCTTGTGGGATCGGCTGGGCAAGGAGCGCTACGGCGTCACGTCGGAGAAGGCGCGCCGGTTCCGCTACGGCGTCCAGGTGAACTCGCTCGGCCTCACCGAGGCCCAACCCGAGAACAACATCCAGCGCATCGTGCTCGAAACGTTGGGTGTGACGCTGTCGAAGTCGGCTCGGGCTCGCGCCGTGCAACTGCCCGCCTGGAACGAGGCGCTTGGGTTGCCGCGGCCGTGGGATCAGCAGTGGTCGTTGCGCATCCAGCAGGTGCTCGCGTTCGAGACCGACCTGCTCGAGTACGACGACATCTTCGAGGGTTCGAAGGTGATCGAGGCCAAGACCAGCGAACTCGAAGAAGCCGCGCAAACCGAACTCGACCGCATCATCGATGCTGGCGGCGCGTTCGCAAACATCGACGATCTCAAGGCCCGGCTCGTGCAGAGCAACACCGAACGGGGTCGCAATATCGAGTCGGGCACCACCACCATCGTCGGGATGAACTCGTTCGTCGAGACCGCGCCATCGCCGCTCACCGCAAGCCTCGACGGTGAAGACTCGATCCTCGTCGTCGACCCGGCCGCCGAGCGCGAACAGATCGAAGCCATCCATGCATGGCGGTCGCAACGCGACGCCGATGCGGTGGCCCGGGCGCTCGACGAACTACGCGCTGCCGCAACCGACCCCAGCCGCTCGTTGATGCTCGCGACCATCGGCCTTGCAAACGCCGCGGGCACCGTTGGCGACTGGGCGACGGCGCTGCGCGACGTGTTCGGCGAGTACCGGGCACCGACCGGTGTCGGCGCGGTGAAGGTCGCGTCGGGCGACGACCTCGTGGCCGCGCGCGCACGCGTGCGCACTGCCACTGCCGCCGGCGGTCCGATCCGGATCCTCGTCGCCAAGCCCGGTCTCGACGGTCACAGCAACGGTGCCGAGCAGATCGCCGTGGCCGCTCGCGACGCCGGCATGGAGGTGATCTACCAAGGCATCCGGCTCACCCCAGAGCAGATCGCGGCCGCCGCGCGTGACGAAGACGTCGATGTGATCGGCCTCTCGATTCTGTCGGGGTCGCACCGCCAGCTCGTCCCCGAGACCCTGCGGTGCCTCGCAGCCGACGGCGTGCACGTGCCCGTGGTGCTGGGCGGCATCATCCCCGAGGCCGACCACGCCGAGCTGCTGGCCGCCGGGGTGGCCCGGATCTACACCCCGAAGGACTACCGAATCGGCGAGATCATGAGCGATATCGCTGACCTGGTCCTCGACAAGAGGGCTCAGGGGTCGCGATGATCAAGCCGATGGAAGAACGCATGACCGACCATCGCCTCGCGCTCTCCGTGAGCGCCGCCATCGGTGCGCTGCTGGCAGGTGTGGTGGGCCTCGTGGTCGACGCGCCGATCTTCGGCCTGGTCGCCGGGGTCTTGGGAGCGCTCGCCGGTGCGGCTGCGGCCTGGTCGAGTGCCGATCGGCTCCAGCTTCACGAGGGCCTTGCGAGCGCGGAGCGCGACAAGCAACGGCTCGCTACGGAACTCGATGCACTCTCCGCGACGTACACCGAAGCCGTGCAGGCGCCTGCGCAGGCCGACGCCCTGCAGTCTGCACGCGAGCGCGCCGAACACGCATTCGACCCGGCAACCGGCCTGTACGACGAGCGTTACTTCGCAGTGCTCGTGCAGCAGCAGGTCGCCGCCGCGCGCCGTTCGCTGCGTCCGATCTCGGTCGTCATCTTCGAGCTCGACTCGCTCGCCGAAGCGGCGCCGTCCGAACGCGACCGAGCCCTCACCGTGGTGGGCGATGTCGTGCGCCGCACCTTGCGCGAGAGCGACAGCGCGTGCCGCCTCGGCGACGTGATGGTGGGCGTGATCCTCGAAGACACCCCCGAAGCCGGCGGCGTGTGGGCGGCCGAGCGCGTGCGCGGCACCTTGCTCGGCTCACCGATCGGCGATGCACTCACGGTGTCGGCGGGCGTTGCGTGTTACCCGAGCCATGCGCTCGGCGCCGCGGAGCTCGTGCAACAAGCCGGTCGGGCGCTCGAAGAAGCCCGCCGCCACGGCGTCGACCGCGTCGAAGTCGCCCCCGAGGTCTAGAACAGGAGCGCTGCGCCTTCGACCGCGCGCGCTTCCCACCACGCAAGTTCCTCGTTGTCACCGCCGAGGCACTTCTCCCAGCCGAACCACACGAGGCCGCCCAGCAGCGCGAGCGCGAGCTGACGTTGCCACCACGGACCGGTGTCGATCCCGTGGCGTTCGAGTGCCGCCCGGAACGCTGCGATCGCGTCCTCTTTCGATTCGGGTAGTCGCGCCGCGTTGATCGCGAGGTACCACGCGAGCTCACCGCACGCCACTCCCCGACCGGGCGACTCCCAATCGATCAGCACCGTGCGACCGGTGTCGTCGGTGCCGAGGTTGCCGAACTTCCAGTTGGCGTGCACAAAGGTTGTGGGCGTGTCGGCGAGCGCCTCTACGAGCGGGCACGGGTCCCATGCCAGTGGCAGCACCACCGCTGCTGCGCGTGGGGCCACCGTCTCGAGCTTGTGCCAGCCTTCGCCGACGAGCCGCGGCACGATGTGGTCGGAGCCGAGCTCGCGTTCGGTACTGGCCATCCACGGCGACAACTCGAAGTAGCGATTCGTCATTGGCACGACGTCGATCTCCGGCCCGGCGTCCCAGAACGCAGCGTGCATCGCAGCCATGTGATCGAGAAAGCCACGGTGCTGATCGAGCGGAATCGGATCGTCGCCGGCCGGCACCAGATGCCGCGCGACGTCACGCATCAGCACCAGCGTCGCGTCACCATCGGTGGCAACGGCCACGATCGGTTGATCGATGCAGTCGGGCAACCGCCGCAGCAATCCTCGCCGCCAGAGCGTGAGCGTCGAGCCGTACATGTCGCCCACGGCGCGCATCGTCCAGTCGGCGCGCCGGTCCAGTCGCTTCAACACGAACGATTCGCCGTCGATCGTGACGCGCTCCATGACCGCGCCCGACTTGCTGTCGCTGTGTTCGAGTGGCGTGCGCGCCGTAATGCGACGGTCAAGCTCCTCGTAGCTCAGTACCGCGTGCACGACGTCCGTGCGCTCCATCGGATGCTCCTCGGTCGGCTGGCTCAGCGTCGCTCGCGTCGATCCCGACGCGAGTGCAGCCCAAACAGCTCTCGGTTGCAAATACGCCGCGGCGCGTGCACCGGCTTCACCGACGTACGCGATGCGCTCAAGTGTCGCAAGGACGCGATCGGGGTGGCCGGGCTGAACCTGGCAACACAACACGCAGCCGAGGCGCGCCGGAGCCGTTGCTCGTGAGCCGTGATCTCAGTCGAGGTCGGCGAACTGCAGCGCGTAGAGCAGGGCCGTGAGCGACAGGCCGTCGAGCACGCGCCCGGCGCGGATCGTGGCGCGCAGGTCAGACACGGCCATCCACTCGATACGGTCGGCCTCGCTCGGATCGCTCGGCTCGCCCACATAGGTGGCGCCCCGCGCCACGAAGATGTGAAACACCTGGTCGGATGAGCCGTTGCTGGGATGGAACTGCATGAGCGGCTCGAGGGGGCCGGGCCGCCAGCCCGTCTCCTCGAACGCCTCGCGCGCCGCGGCTTCGATCGGTACTTCGCCGGGATCGATACGCCCGGCCGGAATTTCATAGCCCCACGAATCGGTGATGAAGCGATGGCGCCACAACAGCAACACGCCGCGCTCGGCGTCGTGGATGACGGTGCCGGCGGCGTGGTGGGGATGGCGCACCACGTGATGCTCGAAGCGTCGACCCGCGGGGATCTCCACGTCGACGAGTGACAGCCCAACCCATTCGCTCGAATAGAGCTCACGCTCACCGTGGACGATCCATCGCATGGCTCGACGGTACGCCGAGCCACCCCATCCATCGGAACGCCCCGCCGCGAAGCGCGGCGGAGCAAATAGTTCGGAAGAACGCGGCCCGACACGGCGAGCGGATTCCGCCACGTCCCCTTCCACCCGGCGTGTGGCCCGCATAGGGTGCCGCACGCCCACCGTCCGTGGGCATTGTCGCTGGGAGGCACAATGCTTCGAAAGGCACTCGTTGCCAGTGCGGTCGTCACCTTGGCCGCCGGCACGCTCGCCGTGAACTCGGGGGCTGTCAACGCGACAGCCCGTTTCTCGCTCGGAACGAACGCTGGTTGGGCGCGCGCATCGGCACGCGTCGGCGCCTTCGACGCCACCGCCGCGGTCCCCGTGCGCGTCTACCTGAACCTGCATCACCGGGCCGAGGCCGACGCGTTCGTGCAGACGGTGAGCGACCCGACGAGCCCCAGTTACCACCACTACCTCACGAACACGCAGTTCCGGGCCCGCTACTCGCCGACCGCCGCCGACGTCGCCGACGTGACGACATGGCTGCGCGGCGTTGGGCTTCAGATCGGCGAAGTGCCTGACAACAACTTGTTCGTACCGGCCCTGGGGAGCGGCGCGCAGATCGAGCGGGCGTTCGGCGTCCACCTCGGTCGCTACAACGTCAACGGGGTGACCGTGCGCGGCGCCGACGTGGCGCCGAGCGCGCCCGCCGCCCTCGCGTCGATCGTCGCTGGTGTCGTCGGCGTCGACCAGTCGCAGTCGTTGCTGAAGCCGCTCGCGATCACCGACGCCGCGGCCACTCCGAACGCACATCCGCCGGCC
Organism: Acidimicrobiia bacterium; assembly: GCA_038202885.1. Taxonomy (GTDB): domain Bacteria; phylum Actinomycetota; class Acidimicrobiia; order IMCC26256; family PALSA-610; genus JBBREP01. Next base: position 16,274 of record JBBREP010000060.1, read on the forward strand.
GGTTTCCGCAACGCCACGCCGTGTTCGGATTACTACCTCCAGAAGAAGGGCACGGGCCTGCCGTCCTACGGCAAGTACGGCACCAACCTGCCGTGGACCGAGTGCAAGAAGACCCCGCCGATGCTGCGTAAGGCGTACGGCATCGACGGTGCCGTCGCGCGCGGCCTCGATGGCCGCGGGGTGACGGTCGGGATCGTCGACGCCTTCGCGTCGCCGACCATCTTCAAAGACGCCGTCACCTACTCGCAGCGCAACGATCCCCAGCACGTGCTGCAGGCGAACCAGTACCGCGAGATCGTGCCCAGGGGCATCTTCCGCGCCCCTGACAACGACCCGTGCGACCCGCAGGGTTGGTACGGCGAAGAGACCCTCGACGTCGAAGCCGTCCACGCGATGGCACCCGGCGCCAAGATCGTCTACTCGGGCGGCAAGTCGTGCCAGGACCCGGCGATCGACGCGGCGCTCAACAAGCTCGTCGACGGCCACCTTGTCGACATGGTGTCGAACTCGTACGGCAACGCTGGCGAGAACATCCCGGCGTCGGAGATCAAGGCCTTCGACGCGATTGCAACCCAGGCCGGCGCCCAAGGCATTGGCCTCTACTTCTCGTCCGGTGACGAAGGCGACGAGTCAACCCCGGTCGACAACGGCGGCCTCGGTCACCCGAGCACCGACTTCGCGGCATCGGATCCGCTGGTGACCGCCGTCGGCGGCACGAGCATGGGCATCGCCAAGGACGGCTCGATTGCCGTCGAGCAGGGTTGGATGACCACGCGGTCCACGCTCGACCCGACGACGCACAAGTGGGACCCGCTGGCACCCGGCGACTTCCTCTATGGCTCAGGTGGCGGTACGAGCCGGAAGTTCAAGGAGCCCAATTACCAAAAGGGCGTCGTCCCCGCCGCGCTCGCCCATCGTTGGGGCGGCAGCGGGCGCGTCGTCCCCGACGTCGCGATGCTCGGCGACCCGAACACGGGCATGACGATCGGTGAGACGCAGACGTTCTCGACCGGCGTGGCCTACGGCGAGTACCGCATCGGCGGCACGAGCCTGTCGTGTCCGCTGTTCGCAGGCTTCATGGCCCTCGCCGACCAGAAGGCCGGCTTCCATCACGGCTTCGCGAACCCGGCGTTGTACCACCTGTCGGCGTCGGCGTTCCGCGACGTGAAGCCGAGTCGTCCGACGGCGGTCCTGCGTCGCAACTTCAACAACGGCGAGAACGCAGCCGACGGCTACAGCGACCCGTCGGTGCGCACGTTCGACACCGGGGGTAACACGATCCACACCGCGGCCGGCTACGACACCATCACTGGTCGTGGCGTGCCCCGGGGCAACATCTTCCTGAACGCACTGGCCAGGTAAGCGCAGTCGTTGGCGGCCCCGCACGGGGCCGCCACGAACGCGTCTCAGAACGACTGCGTGAAACAGCGATCGGCGAGCGAACCAAGCGCGTACTCGCGATACAGGCCCGCGAACATCCGGCGAGTCTGTTCGGTCCAGTGCATTGCCACGGCGTCGGCAATGCGCCGTCCGATCTGCACGTAACCACCGTCGTACACCCGGTACTCGGCCCATGCGCCCGGGTAGTCCTTCACGCACGCGACCTCGACGATCGGCACGTTGCGCGCCGCAGGGAAATGGCGCGTGCGGTTGCGATGCGTGTGCCCGGCGAAATAGCCGCCGATGGCCTCGTGCCGATCGATCAGCGCGCACAGGGCTTCGCTGTCGTCGGGATTGATACCGAAGTAGTGCTCGTTGCGTTCGTCGCTCGCCGGATCCCACGGATGATGGTGTCCGAACACGAGCACGGGCACAGTCGAGGCCGCGACCGTCTCGTCGAGCCATGCGAGCTGGTCGCTCCCGATTTGACCCTTTTCGTTGTGCGGCACCACGGTGTCGAGCACCGCGAGGGCAACGCCGGGGAGTTCGATCAACAACGGACCGTGCGCCGCGATCGTCGGGGTCTTGTCCGCGTCGTGGTTGCCGCGCACGTGATGCATCCGCGCGCCAAGCGTGCCGTAGGCGTCGATGAACTGTTCGTACTCGGCTTCGGTGCCCTCAGCGGTGAGATCGCCCTTCACCACAACGGCATCGAAGTCGCCGGCCGCGAGCTCGACGAGCGCGCCGGCGTTCATCACGTGCGGGTACGGCGTGTCGTCGTCGGCGACGGAGAACACGGGGCCGAGCTCCTCGGGGCTGCCGAGCAAGCCGCACACCGTCTCACCGAAGTGCACGTCGTTGACGGTCGCGAAGCGCGCCCGCAGCGCGCCCGAAGGTCGCGCGAGCGTTGTGACGGTGGCGGGGCAGAGTTCGCTCGCCTCGGCGCCGTCGATCGTGAGGTCGTAGGTGGTCGAAGGGTCGAGCCCCGCGACGCGTGCGTGGTGATACGGACCGGTCGTCGTCACCTCGTGATCGCCGACGGCCGTGGTGACGACCGCGCCGGGGTCGGTCACGAACGTGACGACGACCTCGTCAGGCGCCACCGTGTACAGCTCGGGATTCACGATCGCAGCCACGAACCTCGATCGTACCGATGCGGCGACCGCACAACTCTCTGCCGCGAGACCGGCCGTCAGCGGTCGCTCGCCGCTCCGGACGAAGTCGGCGCAGGGATTATGCCCGGGCCCGGCGGGGCAGGCGACCCGACAGGCGCCACGGGCCGCGCTGGAGCCCGGCCCGTTGCGCCGAACGGCGCGACGCCACCTCCCAGAGGTGCAGCGAATCGTCGTGCGCGGCGCTCGCCGCCGCGATCGCAGCAGCGCGGGCGCGTTCACCTTCGAGCACGGCAGCGACGACGGCCACAATGGCAGCCGTCTCGTCATCGGTCGGCGTCGGTGAGATCGCCCCGATGGAGACGGTCACGCTCCACCCCGGCTCGCCTGCGCTCGCGCCCCGAGGGGCTCAGGCTCCGCACTCACAGCGGGCCGTTGCCGTGCTTGCGCGCCGGGAGATTCTCCTTCTTGGAGCGCAGCACATCGAGCGCGTGCACGAGGACCCGGCGAGTGTCGCGGGGATCGATCACATCGTCGACGAAGCCTCGCTCGGCCGCGGCGTAAGGGTTCGCGAAACGCTCGGCGTACTCCTCAACCAATTCAGCCTTGCGGGCCGTGGCGTCGGCGGCTTCGGCGATCTCGCGCCGGAAGATGATGCTGGCCGCGCCGTTGGCATCCATCACCGCGATCTCCGCCGACGGCCACGCGTAGGTGAGGTCGGCGCCGATCGACTTCGAGTTCATGACCACGTAGGCACCGCCGTAGCCCTTGCGCGTGATGATCGAGATACGGGGCACCGTGGCCTCGCAATATGCGTAGAGCAACTTGGCGCCGTGGCGGATGATGCCGCCGTGATCCTGGTGCGTGCCGGGGATGAACCCGGGCACATCGACGAAGGTAACGATCGGAATGTTGAAGGCGTCACACGTGCGCACAAAGCGCGCGGCTTTCTCGGCCGCGTCGATGTCGAGGCTGCCGGCAAGCATCTTCGGTTGGTTGCCAACGATGCCCACCACATGTCCGTCGATGCGCGCGAAACCACAGATGATGTTCTTCGCCCACACCGGGAAGACTTCGAAAAAGTCGCCGTCGTCAACAACGTCGATGACGATGTCCTTCATGTCGTACGGCTTGTTCGTCGAGTCGGGCATGATGCCCATGATTGCGTCGCAACTGCGCTCGGGGTCGTCGGTCGGCGCGAAATACGGCGGGTCCTCGAGGTTGTTCGACGGCAGGAACGACAGCAGGTACTGCACCATCTCGATGCAGTGCTCTTCGTCGTCGGCACTGAACGTGGCCACGCCTGATTTCGTGGCGTGCGTGATGGCGCCACCGAGTTCTTGCTGGGTGACGTCCTCGCCGGTAGCTGCCTTCACCACATCGGGACCGGTGATGAACATGTAGCTCGTGTCCTTCACCATGAAGATGAAGTCGGTCATGGCCGGCGAATAGACCGCGCCGCCCGCACAAGGGCCCATAATCACGCTGATTTGTGGGATCACACCGCTGTTCTGCACGTTGCGGTGGAAGATGCCGCCGTAGCTGTCGAGGCTCACGACGCCCTCTTGAATGCGCGCGCCGGCGCCGTCGTTGATGCCGATGAACGGAGCGCCGGTCGATGCTGCGAGGTCCATCACCTTGTGGATCTTTTCGGCGAACACCTCGCCGAGCGCGCCGCCGAAGATCGTGAAGTCTTGGGAGAACAAGAACACCTTGCGACCGCCGACGGTGCCCCATCCGGTGACCACGCCGTCGGTGAGCGGCCGGGTCGACTCGATGCCGAAGCCGTGCGCACGGTGGCGCGCCAGCATGTCGAGTTCGTGGAAGCTGCCGGGGTCGAGGAGCTTCTCGATGCGTTCCCGGGCCGTGAGCTTGCCTCGGTCGTGCTGGCGCTGCACCGCCGCGGCCGAGCCGGCGTGGAGCGCCTCTTCTTTGAGTTTGTCGAGCTGCTCGATGCGCTCGTCGATGGGATGCGGCTTCGACATGGGGCCAAAGGGTACTTGGAGTGGGTTATCTACCGCGCCGCCAGCGGGGGCGAGGACCTCGGCGAAGCGGGCGAGGATGGCGAAGTGGCCGAGGTCGGGCCACACCGTCAACGAACTTCCGGGGATCTGTTCGGCGTAGGTGCGCGTGTCGCTGGCGTTATCGCGGTCGAGTGCACCGTGAAACACCCGTGCGGGCACCCCAACGTCTGCGAGCGCGAAACCGAACGGCAACCACATCGCCACGAGGTCGGCCGCAATCCCTTCGGCGCCGGGTCGGAGTCCCTCCACGATCTGCGCCTGCAACATCTCCCAGTTCCCCGGCGCGCGAGTGAGTGCTGCGTCGGGCCCGCGGCCAGTACCGAGGAAGGCAACCGGATCGAGCACGAACGGTGCCATCGCGCGTTCGACGGCGTGCGCCGCTCGCTCCGAATCGCCGGCGCGCGCCATGGTGGCGGTCGGCCCGCGCTGCTCGCCCAGCGCGTCCCACCCTCCTGGCACTTCCTCGAGCGGACCCGGCCCACTCACCAGCACAAGGCTCGAGATGCGCGCCGGGCCGAGCGCGAAGGCCGTCGCCGTCGCGAACGGGCAACCTCCCGACCAGCCAATGAGCATGGCCCGTTCGATGTCGAGATGGTCGAGCAAGGCCTCGACATCGGGCGCCGTGTCGAGCACGGTCCGACCGGGTTGGGCATCGCTGCCGCCGTAGCCGGCGCGGTCGAACGTGATCAGCCGAACGCCGTGCGCCTCGGCCGCGCCGTCAGTGGGCACGAACAGTCGCGAACCGGGCGAACCATGGAACAACACCACCGGCGCGCCGTCGGCATCGCCCGACTCCATCCACGCGAGAAGCCGACCGTCGCTGAGCCGCAGCGACTCGCCGTTCACTCTTGTACGAGTTCGATCAACGTGCCGAACGCCGTCTTCGGATGCACGAATGCGACCGTCGTGCCACGCGACCCCGGTCGCGGCACTTCGTCGATCACCTTGTGACCCTGGGCCTTCACGGCCTCGAGCGCCTCGGCGCAATCGGCCACGCGGTAGCCCACGTG
>JBBREP010000061.1:0-21592 GCA_038202885.1 Acidimicrobiia bacterium
CGTGTCACCTACCCGAGTTCCACGCTCGATCGCCGGGTACGCAACATGTGGATCGGTTTGCTGGCGTTGTCGGCGCTCGTCATTGTGATCGTGACGATTGTGGGGTTGGCGCTCGCGCGCCTCGTCACCCGGCCGGTGCACCGATTGAAAAAAGCCGCGCAGAGCGTCGCGGCGGGTGACCTGTCGGCGAGAGCGCCAGCCGACTCGGGCGCACCAGAGTTGCGTGAGCTCGCGGCGACGTTCAACGAGACCGCCGAACGACTCGGCGTGATCCTCGCTTCCCAGCAGGCGTTCGTTGCCGATGCGTCGCACCAACTCCGTACACCGCTGGCGGCCTTGCGGCTCCAACTCGAGAACCTCGAGTCGGCCGCTCCGCTCAGCTTGCAACCGGCACTCGCATCGGCGCGCTCGGAGACGGCCCGATTGAGCCGCATCAGCGACGCGCTCCTCGAGCTCACGCGGTCGGCGGCCCGGAAGGTCGCGTGCGAACCCATCGATGTTGCGGTGGTCGCGGCCGAACGCCGCCAGACGTGGGATGCCGTCGCCGAGGATGCTGGTGTGCGTCTCGCCCTGTCGTCGCCCGACCATGCCTGGGTATCGGCATCACCCGGAGCGCTCGAGCAGATGCTCGACAACCTCATCGACAACGCGCTCGAGGTCGCGCCCGCGGGATCGACCGTCGACATTGTGATCGCACCGCTTGGCGCCACGGTCGAAGTCCACGTCGTTGACCGCGGTCCGGGCCTCACCGACGAGCAGCGGCTGCGGGCGTTCGACCGTTTCTGGCGGGGTCCGGGCGCCACGCCCGGCGGCACGGGGCTTGGCCTCGCCATTGTGGCCCAGCTCGCCGCGCAGTGCGGTGGGCGAGCGGAGCTGGCGCGCTCGGATGCCGGCGGGATCGACGCCGTGGTCGCGATCCAGGCGATCGCGGCCCCGCACGGCGTCTGAACCGACGCATACGGCGAGGCTTTACGTCGCGCTAACCCCGGGCGAAGCGGTGGCTATCACGCGTCTTCGTACGTTGGGCGCCACAGTCACCAACCGAGGAGATGATCGTGACGCCCAGGAAACCATTGATCGCGGCAGCGATCGTGGCCGTGACACTCACCACGGGCGCGATGGCGTATGCCGCAACCAGCTTGACGAGCGCGCCCAAAGACAACGTCGGCCAGCTCCGTTTCACCGCGGAACCCGCCACGGTCACCGTCTACGTCGACCGCCCGAACACGACGGCGACGTCGACGTCGACACCCGCGTCGGCGCCGATTGCCGCGCCAACCCCGAACCCGGTGCCGTACCAAACGCCGCAGCAGACCTACGTGGCCACACCGACACCGCCCGCACCGGTAGCGCAGCCCGCACCGAGCCCGGCCACGACCCAGGCCCCGTCGACGTCCCGCACGACGCCGACGACCGCACCACACCACGACGATGCCGCCGACCACAAGACCGAGGTGCGAGATGACTGACGACGACCGCGCGGCGCGCATCGCTGCCCTCGCCGCACGAAAGGGCACGCGGACCGCGACAGCACCGTCGATGACGGCGCCCTCGACGACAACACCGTCGACGACTTCGGCCACGCCAACGATTCCCCCAACTGTTCCAGCGACCTCGAAGAAGCGCCGTCGCCACGTTGCCGCGGGCGGTCGTGTGCTCGCGGTCGGCCTGAGCGTGAGCACGGCGCTCTTCCTGACCGCAACGATGGCCCGCTCGGATACGCCGAAGTCCGCGCCCCAGGTCGCGGCCGCGGCGCCGACACCGCTCGAGGTGCGTGTGGTGCTCGTCGATCGCCGCGCGCCAACCACGACGGTTCCGGCTCCGGCCGCAGCGGCGCCACCGCCGAGCGCAGCTCCGCCCGCGACCGCCGCCCCGACCCGGCGTTCGGTGGCGACCCCACGCGCGCAGGCACCCGCTGCCGCACCGGCGCCGGGCCCCGTTGCCGCTCCCGCACCTGCGCCCGTTGCCGCTCCGGCACCTGCGCCCGCGCCTCCCGTGGTGCGCGCACCAGTCGCCGCGCCGCCGACGACGGTGAGTCGTGGCAGCTGACATCGACTTCGCCGCGATGGGCACCTCGGCCAAGGTCGTCGTGCTCGGCGGGCGACCCGGGCTCGCGCAGGAAGCCGTCGCGCGCGTTGAGGATCTCGAACGTCGATGGAGTCGCTTCCGATCCGACAGCGAACTCGTCCGGCTCAACGCCGCGCCGTCGGGCGTTGCGGTGCTCGTGTCGTCGGAGTTGTTCAGGTTGGTGGTGCGTGCTGTCCAAGGTTGGCGGCTCACGGGCGGTCGTTATGATCCGACGGTGCTCGATGCCGTGGTCGCCAACGGCTACGACCGCACGTTCACCATGATTCCCGATGACCGCAGCGAAATCGAGCGTTCACCGCAGCGCGCGCCTGGCTGTGGCGCGATCGAACTCGATACCGGCCTGCGCAGCATCACACTGCCGGCCGGTGTCGGCATCGATCCCGGTGGCATCGGGAAAGGTCTTGCGGCCGACATCGTCGCCGACGAGGCCATCGCGCAGGGTGCCGACGGTGTGTTGGTCGACATCGGCGGTGACATCCGCGTTGCCGGCGCGGGTCCGCACGACGGTGCGTGGATCGTCGACGTCAACCACCCGTTACGACCGGATGACGCCCTACTGCACCTCGCGCTGCGCGACGCCGGAATCGCAACGAGCACGTCGTTGCGGCGTCGATGGCAGATCAACGGCGAGGCGCGCCACCACATCGTCGACCCAATGACCGGACGTCCAACATCGAATCCCCTCGTGACCGTATCGGCGCTCGCAGGAGCGGCGTGGTGGGCCGAAGTGGTCACGAAAGCGATCATGGTCGCAGGCCGTGTCGATGTCATCCATGACCTTGACGGCATCGATGGCGTGTCGGTGCTCGCAGTCGACGCGGCGGGGGAGTGCACCGGAACGCCCGACCTGCTCGAACTCTTGGTGCCGGAGCATGTGGCATCTGCCTGACAGTGCCGTTGCGTCGACGCGCGCACAGCGACGGGTGTTCAGCGCCCCGCGCCGTCGGTGGGTGACGATCGCGATCAGCGTGTCGTGCGGCGCTGCTGCATGCTTCGTTGGTGCGCCTCGTGCGCACGCAGTCGCTCCCCATGCCGTGAACCGGAATCGCAGCGACTTCAACGGCGACGGTTACGACGACCTCGTCGTGCCCGCGCCGGGCGAGGGGCAGGGAGCAATCGGTGGCAGCGGCGCGATCACGATTGTCTATGGTTCGCGAACGGGTCTTACCGGAGCGCGTGCACGCACGCTGACCCAGGACACGCCTGGTGTCGTCGGAAGCTCGTCGGCCCGCAACGCGTGGGGTGAGGCCGTGGCCAAAGGAGACTTCAACGGCGACGGCTACGACGACCTCGCGATTGGATCCCAACAGTCGATCGGGAGTGTCGATCGCGCCGGGACGGTGACGATCCTCTGGGGGAGCGCCACCGGAATCACGCCGACCGGAAGCAGGCTGATCACCGCATCGACAGCCGGAGTGCCGCAAGCCTCGACACCAGCCGCGGTGTTCGGCGCCGCGCTCGCGGTTGGCGATTTCAATGGCGACGGCAACGACGATCTCGCCGTCGGCGCACCGGGCGCCACCGTCAACGGCGTCGTGGGTGCCGGCATTGTGACCGAACTCCTGGGATCGCGTTCTGGTCTGTTGGCGACCGGAGCGGATCTTCACCAAGGAAACGGCGTTGTGGGTGTTCCAGAGCGTGCCGACGGGTTTGGTACGTCGCTCGCCGCCGGCGATGTCGACGGTGCCGGGCATGCCGATCTTGTCGTCGGTACGCCGGGTGAGGATGCTGGCCCGGTGGTCGATGCTGGTGTGGTCGACGTGTTGGTCAGCGGCGCCACGGGCCTGATGCCGCCACACGACATATCCATCGTGGGTGGAGCGCTACCTGTTGCGCCACACCGGCGGCTCGGAGCGCGGGTTGCGGTGCAGCACGTCGCGGGCACCGATCATGGATGGGTGTACGCACCCGGGAATCTGTCGTCGGGCTGGGTCGAAAAGCTCGACATGACGCGCAAGACGCTCGCGATACACAGCAACGGCACCCCAGGTAGCGAGCACGGCGCGGCCATGGCATTCGGATACTTTTCGCATACCTCGACGTCGGCGATCGCGATCGGCGAGCCGTATTTCGACCACGCATCCGGTGGGCGCGTCATCGTGCGCGATGGTGCGCTGAGCATGAACCTCGACCAGGACGTTCCAGGCGTCCCGGGCAACTCCGAACCGGGAGATGCCTTCGGTCTTGCCTTAGCAGTCGGCGATTACAACGGCGACCGCCACGACGAACTTGCCGTTGGCGTGCCGCGTGAATCCGTTGGCGCGATCGTGCACGCCGGCGCGTTCTACGTGTTCAAAGGTGATGCACTGGGCCTGGCGCACAGCATCGGTCGGTCCCAACTCTGGACGCAGGAATCGTCCGGCATCCCGGGTGCCTCGGAACCGGGCGACCTCTTCGGGTCGCTCTGACACGGCGCAGAACCCGGTGGCAATCAGCCTGGTTGGGTGAGTTCGATGACGTTGTCGTCGCCGTCGTAGTAACGCGCCGAACGTCCCCACGGTTGTGGTGTCGGACCATGGATCACGCGCGCGCCCGCGGCCACGGCGCGTGCGTGTGCCACCTCGAGGTCAGCCACGCGGAAGCCAACCTGCGCGCCGTGGGTTGTGGCCACGCCTGCCTTCGCCGCGTAGAGCGCGAAGTGGATGAACGCGCCATCGGTCCACGACGTTGCGGCATGGGCGCCGGTCGTGAAGACCTCGTCGCCCTCATGATCGGCGAGATGCAGGTCGAGTCCGAAGCCGTCGCGATACAGCGCGACAGCAGCGTCGAGATCGTCGGTGGTCAACACGACTGCGACGAGACGTTCGCCAACATTGGTCATGAGGCCAAGGATGGCGTTTCGCACCCACCCGTGTCGAGCAGCCGCGCGAAGTCCAGCGTCAGCAACGCCGGAAGCGCTCGTCGAACAGATCAACGCGATTCGGGCGCAACACGTGCTGTGGCTCACCGTGCCGCACGTGACAATCGCGCCGATGCTCCGCGGTGTCGGCCACGCCAAGATGAGCGCGGGTTCGCGTTACTACGCCCGGTACACGCGGCCGTGGATCAGCGATGACGAGTTCCACGCGAACCGCGACCCGTGCCTTCCCGGCGACATGGCGCGGGTCATCGACTCGGTGATCGACCAGTACAACGACATGATCGTCGAGCGGGTGCGCGCGGCGCGCAGCAGTGGGCGTGATTGGCGCCTGCTCGACATCGCCGGGATTCTCGATCGGCTCGCGTACCGGCGTTACGTGCTCGATGGCCAAGCCAAACCGAGCTGGTGGCAGCCGTACGAACTTCCCGAGGCGTATCAGAACCTGTCGCCGCTGCCGGACACGCGGTTCTACGTATCCGACAAGTTCGGACGGACCCAGGGCGGGCTCTTCGCCCTCGACGGCATCCACCCGACGAGCATCGGTTACGGCATCATCGCCAACGAAGTGCTGCAGGTCATCCGTACGTTTGGCGTCGCGACGCAGCGCGACTCGGTGGACTTCGACGCGTTGATCGAACACGACACCTTGATCAAGAGCCCACCAACGCGTTTCGCGAACCTCTGGACCTTTGCATCGTTGGCGAACCGCACCATCGATTTCGCCCAAGTCCTACGGCATAGGCCACCGCTGTAGCGGCATCGTTGCCAAGTTCAGGTCGGCGGGCGCGGCGGCGGGTTTCGGGAGTTACAGGTACGCGCTGAGGTGGAATGTCCATTCCTCGGCGGTGGGCAGGAGATGGCGGCCGGTGATTGCGAACGGGTCAATCGCGAGCCACGCGTCGCGTTCATCGATCACCCACGGTTCGGGGTCGAACCGGGCCCGAAAATCGACGTCGGCGTAGATGTGTTGCAGCGTTCCTCGTGCGAGCACTGACCAGGCCTCGTGGTGTGTCACGTCGATGTTGTCGATCTCGAACGCGGCGTTGATCGGCGCGAGATCGATCACGCCGCCGATGCGCGTACGTATCGCGATCCACGTCAACGTGCTGGTCTCGACGAGCCGGTAGTTCACGGGCAGCACGATGGGGAACCCTTCGTCGAGCACGGCGATGCGCCCGACGGTGCCGGCGCGCAGGAGCCGCAGACAGTCCTCGGTCGAAAGTGGTTCCGCCCCGGTGTCACCCATGTCGTTACCTTTCAAGGCCGAGCGATGCGACGTGCGTTCGAAGCCATTGTCGCTGTGCCCGCGTCGTGATGGCAGGGGACAAAGTCCCCTTGCGTCCGGCGCCGGCAAGTAGCAAGTAGCACGTAGCAAGAAGCAAACGACAGTCTCAGCCGGAGGGCCTGACCGCCCACAACGGTGCGAACCTACAAGTGCGCAGACGACCGGAGGCTGACGGCGCCCTGCACTGAAGGAAGCGTCGGCAGACCCAGGAGTTGCTCGAAGGTTCTCAGTGCGGCGGAGTGGCCAGCCCCAGCCAACGAGATTGGTCCGGCGCGCGCGGTCGGGGCGATGACGAGGTTCGGTACGGGCCGGTCTTCGTCGTACAACACAAACACCGCGGTATTGCCCGATCGATAGTTCGCGCCCTTCAGGATCGGGGCGAGGTGTACCGACAGCCAGTTGTCGACGACACCGTTCCCGCTGCTGTGCCCGTCGTGCGACAGGTTCGGCGTGATCATCGCAAAGGTCGGGAGACGGTTGGCGTCGAGCTCGCTGAGCGGCCGCACCTCGTTCTGGCAGAACGATCGATCATCGGCCCCGAAGTAGTACAGCGCCGGGATGTGTCGAGCGGCGTTGCCGGCCGGCGAGCAACCCGAGGTCGCGCCCTCCACGTACGAGCGCGCGGTGCCGCCGGCCACCCGCACCTGACGGAAGATGTTGCTGTCGGTCGACCGGCACTTCAGTGACGGACTGCAGTTGGTGTGCATGACGGACTTGTCGATTCCCGATGTCAGGCCGATGTACTGCGCCAGGCTCCCCACGTGCGCGTTCGTCTCGTCCCACTTCGAGAAGAACGCGCACGACCGTGCGACCGAGTGCAGGTAGGGCATCGAAGTGAACCCCGGACCGCCGACCGCGGCCCACCTGCGGTTTTCCTCGACGATCACGACCACGTGCTGGTAGGTGGCCGGTGCCGCCCGCCCGTTGCCGCAGTAGCTCGCCGTCACCGGCGCCGTCGCGCGGGCAGAGGCGCCCGCTCCGATCGTCAGCGCCGCGAGTGCACAGGCGGCCACGCCCGCTGACACACGCACCTTCATGGACAGGGCCAGGCTGGGGAGCCGGTCGCCACAGGAGAGTTCACCGGCGTCGGGGCCGCGATTGGCCACCAGCATCTGCTTGCGTGCATCGTCACGACCACGACTCCCGCCCCGAGCGTGCGTCAACACGACCACTGCTACAACCAGTTGCGCAACCCTACGTGGCGGCCGCCGGACAGTGGTCAGTTGCCTGCGAGGGCGAGGAGGTAGCCGATGAGTTGGACGCTGAAGTACTGCGCTTCGGATGGTGTGAGGGCGTAGTGGCGCATCACGGTGACGAGCGCGCTCTGGTCGGTGGTCGACCATGGTGTGGTGTGGTCGTTCGGGCCGGTGTTGACGGGCGGTTCGATAGGGGTGATGGCGGGTGGGTGCGCGATGCCGACGAGATAGCCGAGGATCCCGACTGATGTGCGTTGCGCGTCGGCGGCGTTCTGGGCGAAGTAGGTGGCGTTCTTGAGTAGCCGGGTGTTGTCGGCGGAGTTGTACTGGGTGGTGACGTTGAGTGTGGTGGCGGTGGGGGTGAACGTCGTCGAGTTGTTCGACGGGTTGCCGGCTCCGGCGTCGTTGATGGCTTGGACGTGCACGGTCTGGGTGGTGCTGTTCGGGACGGTCACCACGGCTCGTCGCGCGGTGGCGTTGACGAGCGTCGCGCCGCCGCTGACGCCGACGAGGTTCACCGAGAACCTCTCGTCGGGTTCGCCGACCGTGTCGGGGAACACGTTGACGCCGACCGTCTTGTCCTGCTGGCCGGGCGAGAACGTGAGTGCGACCGGCGTGCTGACCTGTGTGAAGTCGATCCCCGGGCCCGCACCGGCGCCACCAGTCGCGGTCAGTCCGGTGACGGTGTACTTCACCACGATCGACGCATGGCCGGCCGGCACCGGCGTCGACAGCGACACGTGGAAGCGCAACGGGTTCGAGCCGCCGGTGGTCGCGGCCTCGTTGCCTTCGACCATGTCGGCGTTCGATACCGAGGCGCGCAGGCCCGAGGCGGGATCGTCGTTGAGGATCGTGGGGCGTGAGCCGCCGCGGCCGATGACCGCACCCGATGCCGACGTGAGGGTCACCGAGAACGTCTCGTTCGGCTCGACCGTCGTGTCGCCGTTCACCACCACTGCGCGCGTGCGCGCTAATGGCCGCCGAGGGCGAGGAGGTAGCCGACGAGGTTGGCGGAGAACTCCTGCGTTTCGGCCGGGGTGAGCGCGTACTTGCGCGCGACGGTGACCAGCGCGGACTGGTCTGCGCTCAGCCAGTCGGAGCTGACCGGGCTCGGGTTGGTGTTCGCCGGGGGCGGCGCCACCGGCGTGGCGCTCGGCGGGATGAGCCCGAGGATGTAGGCGATGACCCCGACGGAATCGTGCTGGGCCTGGGAAACCGTGTCGCCGAAGTACGCGGCAGTCTCTTGGAGCCGGTCAAGCTCGTCGGCGTTGTAGTTGGTGGTGACGGCGACCGTCCCCGCCGCGGGTGTCGTCGACGGCGACGCGAACGACGGGGCGCTTGTCCCGGCCGTGTTGTTCGCGGTGACGGTGAACGTGTACGTGGTGCCGTCGGCGAGGCCAGTGAACGTCGCGCGGGTGCCGGGCGCGGGAACGACCTCGGTGACGCCGCCCGGGCTGGCGGTCACGGCGTAGCTGCTGACCGCGCTCGTGCCGGTGAACGCGGGCGGATCCCATGCGACCGCGCCCCAGCCGTCACCTGCGAACGTGCTCGCGACTTTGGGCGGGCCGGTCGTGCCCGACGTCGTTTTCGTCCACCGCAACGTGAACGGGCCGCCGCCACCCGCGTCGGCCACCGCGATCCGGTACGTGGTGCCCGCGGTCACCTTCACGGTTGCCTGGCTCTGCCGGCCGCATGCGTCGTCGTTCGACCCGACCGCGGTCAGCCCGTTCACCGCCGATCCGGTGTACACGGCGAGCACGCTGTCGAAGCTCGTGTTCGAGCACGTATCGATTGTGAACACCCCGGACACGCTCGGCGTATACCGGTACCAGACCGATTGGGTCGTGGCGACGCCTCCATGCTTGGGCTCACCGGCCTCCACCGTCGCACCGGCCGTCGTCCCGCTGACCGAACCCGACGCGTTGCTGATGCCGTTCGACTTCGAGAAGGAGTCGTTCGCCGGTCCCGACGGTGGCGGCGTGACCGATCCGGGGTAGATGAGCGCGCCGCGGTCGATGACTCCCGCCGGCGCGCCGACGAGGTCGGCGATGTCGGAAGGCAGCGGTGTACCGGTGTCGTCCGCGGGGCCGCCGGGCCGCGGGGTGTAGTCACCCTGGGCGCGGTTCGTGAACACCGGCGACGTCGCGTAGCCGTCGATCTCGGTGCCGTGGGTCTCGTAGCCGGTGCCGTTCGCGAAGGCCGCAAGGTTCGCGTATTGCGTCGTGAGCGCCGGCGCCGGGTGGATCCACCAGGCGAGCAGGGCCGGGTTGGCGGCGTCGGGCCGGGTGTACAGGTCGAAGTCCATGGCCGAGAGCATGCGGGAAGCGTCGACGATGACGGGATTGTCGTTGTTCTCGGTGTAGAGGAGCGGCCCGACCGAGCCAGCCGCCGGTGCCGCGAGGACGTTGTTGACGAACGTGTTGCGCGCGGTATTCCACGTGATGCCGAGCGCGATCTTGTTGGCGTCGGGCTGGTTGCGGCCGTCGTCGTGGACGCTCATCTGGTAGGTGAGGTTGTCGGCGAAGGTGTTGTTGTAGATGCGTCCGTCGGTGCCGCCACTGATCTTTAGCCCCCCCTGGCCGTTCAGGATCGACAGGTTTGATGCGACGACGAACGTCCCCGTGATCTCGATGTAGAACCCGTTGCGGCTATTGCCGCTGGCGAAGTTGTCGACGTAGTGGACGTCGTAGCTCGACACGTCGTTCCAGATCCCGTTCCCCCAGTTGCGCGTGGCGATGTTGCCCTTCACCGTCACGTGGTAGCTCGCCGAGATCTTCACGCCGCCCGCGCCAGCGGCATGGCTGAACCCGTCGTAGAACTTCTCGGTGTTGTTGTGGTCGACGACGTTGCGCTCCAGGTCGAAATATTCACCGCCGCGCACGTACAGGCCGGTGAACCCGTTGTCGACGATCGATGCGTCGACGACCGACACGTGGGCGGCGCCGAGCACGAACACGCCGCGGTTGGCCGACTGCGTGAACACGTCCTTCTCGAAGCGCATGTTCGCCGCGCCGCGATCATCGATCTCACCCGTCGGGCTGCCCTCGTTCCAGCTCGGCCCGTACTGCATCACGCCGATGCCGCGCACCACGCTCCCTGCGGCGCCGGAGCCGAACACGCCCGCCTGGACGCGGCTCGTTGCCTCCACGGTGAGCCCGGCCACCGTCGGGTCGCTCCCCACGTACAGGTCGTGCTGCGCGTAGTCCACGAAGAACGTGCCCGCGCCGAGGTGTGCGAGATCCGCGACCTGGGTCTGGCCCGATCCGTTGAAGAAGGCCTGGTCGGGCCAGCCCGCCAGCGGGTACTGCGGGTCGATCGCATCGGAGGCGTAACAGGTGTGGCAGAACTGCGCGGTCCAGCCGTGATGCACCCAACCGTTGCCCGTCTTCACCCAACTGGTCACCACGTCACTGCCCGACAACCACGCCTGCTCGTGTGGATACGGCTGGATCGTCACCGGCCGCGAGACGCTGCCGAACGATTGCCGGTAGGTCCCCGCCCGCAACACGACGGTCCCGCCCGATGGCGCCGCTGCCAGCGCGTGCGCCACCGTACTGAACGGCGCAGCCTGTGTCCCCACATTCGCGTCGTTCCCGCTCGGCCCGACGAACAGCGCACCGGCCGGGATCGGATAGTTGGTGTCCGGGATCGGCACCCGAGCCACGTCCTGCGGTGCGACGGCACGCGACGCGCGGTGCTGGTACGCCGAAGCCGAAGCCGAAGCCGAAGCCGAAGCCGAAGCCGACCCGAGCGTGCCGAGCACGAGCGCGGCGGCGAGTCCGCCGGCGGCGAACTTCGAACGCGGACCGATGGGCATCGTGGCCTCCCTTCGCAACCACCGTCGCGCCGGCGTCCCGCGGGAACGAGGGCCAAACGACTCTTGGAAGGTCGCCACTAGGCCTCCACTAGGCCGCAGTCGTGCGGCTCGACCTTGCACAAGATTGGAATTGCGACATTTGGACGGGGATATGACACAGACCAGACGGCTGCACCAGGCCCCGATGCCGGAGCAAGCCGAAAGTCAGACGGACGACGTGCTCCGGCATCGGGTTGGTGGTGGCGAGTCGGCCGGTACGCCGGATTCTGTCTGCGGCATTGCTGCCGGAGGCGGCCATCCCTCTCGGCCGGCGGTTACCCGACGGCTCTTGCGGCCTACCCGGGAGCATTGGACGGGCGATCCGCTCCCTGCTCGGCCTTGCTCCGGATGGGGTTTACCGAGCCGCTGCGGTCACCCGCAGCGCTGGTGCGCTCTTACCGCACCGTTGCACCCTTACCTGTGGTGACGGTTGCCCGTCACCCATCGGCGGTCTCTTCTCTGTGGCACTTTCCTGCGAGTCGCCCCGACTGGGTGTTACCCAGCATCCTGCCCTATGGAGTCCGGACGTTCCTCGGCACGGTGCAACGCACACCCCCGAAGGACTGCACGCCGCCGTGACGCGGCCGCCTGGCCGACTCGCCACCGTCACCAGTCTCGCGCACCCGCGCCGTGGTCCCATCAGAACGCACAAAATCGCGCCTTTTGTGGGACCACGGGCGGCGCGCTCCCGCCGTCTCCGCGCCGTGGTCCCATCAGAACGCACAAAATCGCGCCTTTTGTGGGACCACGGGCGGCGCGCGCCTGCCGTGCCCGCGCCGTGGTCCCATCAGAACGCACAAAGTCGCGCCTTTTGTGGGACCACGGGCCGTGCTCAGGTGTCGATGGCGAGGTCGGCGTGCGAGACGGTGAGGCCGTCGCGCATCAAGGTGGCGAGCGCTCGACGCTGTTGCACGACGATGACGGCGCCAGCGACGAGGTAGACGACGCCGACCGCGATGCGCGTGTGTTGTTCGAGCTCTCCGTGCAGCACGCCCTGCAAGACGAGCTGGATGAGGAACAGGGTGAGCATCGCCCACGCCTCGCGACGGTTGATGGTGCGGTTCGCCAGCACGGCAACGGCGAAGGCCGACTGCGCCGCGGTCACGAACAACTCCTCGCGCTGGAGCGAGTCGAGCGGTAGCCCGTGCAGCGCGCCCGACGAGATCGCAAACACGATCGGCAACGTGCCCACGAGCAACGTCCACTGGTTGACCTTCGACGACACGAGCGCGGCGAGCCCCGAGTTCGCGTTCAGGTGCCATGCATACAGCCCGGCCACGAGTAGCTCAGGTGCTTCCGATGCGAGCGGCGCGAGCCACTTCACCAACAAGAAATCACTGATGCCGAACTGGTGGCCCGTCGCCACGAGCGCCGTGGCGAAGTGATCGGCGCACAGGATGATGACGCCGGCCGCGAAGAGGAACATCGCCACGACCGCGATGCGACGCCGGGTTGTGGGCAAGCTCCCAACGAGTTCGGCGGGACCGATGAGGTGCGGCTCCTCGGTCGGCGCACCGGTGATGCGCGCCACGTAACCGACGAAGATCGCAACGAGCACGACCGCGTCGACGAGCGACAGCGTGCGCCGCAGCGGCAAGGTGAGGCCGTAAAGCGTCGCGAGCACGAGGAAGGCGATCTCGATCGAGTGCGAGCGCTCGAGATTGACCGCGTCCGCGTCGAGCTCCTTGCGGTGCTCGAACACCTCGGACTTGCGGGCGCGGCGGACGCGCGCGGTCGCGAGCAGCACGACGAGCGACCATCCCGCGCCGATCAGCAACTGATTGCCACCGGTCATGTTGGCGAGCGCCAGCGGACCCCAATGCGCGGTGTCGTGACCGGCGCGCCACGTGAATACGAAGTCGACGGCATATTCGGGCAGCACGGCGATGAGCGCGAGGAGCGCGAGGGCGAGGCCCGCCGAAATGTCGAGTTGCGCGGTCTCGGCCGCCCATGCGAGCACGAACGCCGCGCCAACGACTGCAATGCCGAACAGCACGGCGGCCACGACATGCGCGGGCTCGAGACCACCGAGGCGCACGACCAGCGCCGGGATCACCAATGTGACCGCCGCGCCGAGCCCGAGCGCTTGACTGCGAGCGCGCCCGGGTTCTGCCATTGGCGCGATCCTATGGAGCGGACTTCCTCAGTTTTGGCCGCAGCGGCCGATCGGGACCTCGTGGAGTCAGGAATGTCCACGCATCGCCATCGGCCGGTGGAGGATTGGCGCTCCCTCGGAGCGTGCTCCAGCACCCCGCTCGAGCTGTTCTACAGCGACGAGGAGGATGTCGACGCGACGCGTGCAGCCAAGGCAACGTGCGCGCGCTGCGTGGTGCGCGAGGCGTGCCTCGAACAGGCGTTGCGCGATCGCGAACGCATCGGCATCTGGGGCGGGCTCACCGCACGCGAACGCGCGCGCATCCTGCGCCGCCTGCGCCGTTCCACTGCGGCCTGACGTCCAGCGTCAACGGGCGAGCACCGCGCCAACGCGACTACGGACGAGCGCGCGGCACGAGCGAGGTCGATGACCGCAGCGTGTTACGCGGTGACGTGCAACACCAGGAACATGATCGGCCCGTTGTTGACGAGCACGACGTAGTTCCCCGGCGCCAGCGCGTGGCCGTAGCGAGTGGCGTCATCGGTGGCCGAGACCGTGTAGGTCCAGCTCAGGGTTTGGCCGGCGCGGATCTGCACGAGGGGTGCGCCCGGTTGGCAGCTCGTGTACAGCGCGCTCGCTCGGGTAAATGCCTTCGGCCGTGCGGGGCACTCGGGAACGATCACCGCGCCCGTGGAGCCTCCGACGTTGGTCACCGACACTGTGTAGGTGGTCTGCGCGCCCGATTGGATCGTGCGCGCCGCGGGGGTCAAATGCCAGTCAACCCGGGCCGGGCTCGGCGGCGTGGGCGGGCTGGTAACGGGGGGCACCGTCGTGGTCGTCGCCGCACTGGTGGTGGTGGCGGCGGCCGGGGCGGTGGTTGGCGTGGTTGTCGTTGTCGGCTGCGTCGTGGTGGTCGACCCTTCGGGCGGGATGGTGCTGCCGTTCTCGTACAACGTGGTGGCGGGGCCTTGGTCCTCGGTGGTCGTCGTGGTGGGAATGCCGATCGACGTCGTCGTGGTCACGACGCGAACGGACGACGCCGAGCCGTCGTCGATGCGAAACGCCGCGGTGGCGGCGAGGACTGCTGTGAGGGTGGCACCGATCAGCGCGGTCGCGAAGATGCTGCGCCGCTGCCGGCGTTGCGCTTCGCGTCTCGCGATTCGACCTAGATTTTTTTCATCGAAGCCCACGGGTGTCCTCGCTGCTGGTTGCGGGGGTCTTCCATCGTGCCAGTTCGACCCTCGGACTACAACTCACCATCCCGACATAATCGGCCGTAGCGCGCTCGATGTGACCCCAATCACCGCGTGCACCGGCCATCGGCGCGAACGCCGTCGCCAACGAACGCAGCAACACCTCGGCCGCTTCGAGCGCGGCGCCGCGGCGCAATGACGGTGGCGCGACGAGCGCGGTGCGACCGCCCTCGCGCATCCGCTGAGCACCTCTGGGCGCCCGGCCGCCGGTAGGCTCGCCCGCCAATGGACTTCGCCTTGTCAGCCGAGATGGCCGAGCTCCAGGGAGTGGTGCGACGCCTCGCCCAGGACAAGGTCAAGCCCCGCGCCCGAGAGATCGACCTCAGCGGCGACTACCCGCAAGACCTGTTCGAGGCGTTCCGCGACGCCGGATTGCTCGGGCTCGTGATCCCCGAGGCGTACGGCGGCAGTGGCGGTGGCATCCTCGGCCTCACGATCGCGATCGAAGAGGTCGCGAAGTACTCCAACACCGCGGCGCTGATGCTGTTGCTCACCCGCTTGCCGACCGGGCCGGTGCTCATCGCCGGGAGCGAGGAACAGCGCCAGCACTACGTGCGGGGCGTTGCCACGGGCGAGATGCGCGCTGGCTTTGGTCTGTCGGAACCGGGTGCGGGCAGCGATGTGGCCGGGATGCGCACCAAGGCCGTCGCCGACGGTGACGACTGGATCCTTACGGGCACGAAGTGCTGGATGTCGGGCGTGGTGCAAGCCGATTGGTACACGGTGTTCGCCAAGACCGGTCCGGCCGAAAGCCGCGCCCACGACTCGATCAGCTGTTTCATCGTCGAACGCAACACGCCGGGTGTCAGCGTGGGGCGCGTCGACGCCAAGATGGGCGTCAAAGGCGTCGACACCGGTGAACTACTGCTCGACGGCGTGCGCGTGCCGGCACGCAACGTGGTGGGCGAAGTCGGTGGCTTTCGTCTCGCCATGCTCGGACTCAACTCGATGCGACCAATCGTCGCCGCCCGCGGCATCGGCCTCGCCGAAGGCGCGCTCATGTACGCCGTCGAGTACGTGGAACAGCGACACGCGTTCGGCAAGACGATCGCCGACATGCAGGGCATCCAATGGAAGATCGCCGAGCTTGCGACGCAGATCGAAGCGGCCCGTCTGCTGACGTATCGATCAGCGGTACTCGCCGACGAGGGCAAATTCACCAAGGAGTGGGTGCCCTACCTGTCGATGGCGAAGTACTACGCCACCGAGGTTGCGGTGCGCACCGCCGGTGAAGCGCTACAGATGCTCGGCGCGGCCGGCTACATGCAGGACCATCCCACGGAGCTTTGGTACCGCGACGCTCGTCAGCTCACGATCGTGGAAGGCACGAGCCAGATCCAACTCGGGCTGATCGCCAAAGGCGTGCTCGACCGCGACCTGTGGTGGGACTGATGGGTGCACCCGATCAGCACAGCGCGAATCCGATCACGCCGGCGCTCGCGAACCTCGTACGCCGAGAAGATCTCGACGCCGCCACGATCGAGCAGGTCGCGAGTCACATTCTCGATGGCAATGCCTCCGACGTCGAGATCGCTGGTTTCATCGTCGCGTTGCGCACGAAGGGCGAGACGAGTTCTGAGCTCGCGGCGCTCGTGCGCACGATGTTGCGCTACGTCATTCCGGTATCGGTCGCACCCGGCGCGATCGACACATGTGGCACCGGCGGCGACCGTGCCGGCACGTTCAACGTGTCGACCGTTGCTGCGATCGTGGCCGCCGGCGCGGGGGCGCGCGTCGTGAAGCACGGCAATCGCGCGGCGTCGAGTCAATGTGGTTCGGCCGACGTGCTCGAGGCCCTCGGCATCCCGATCGAGCTTGATCCCGACATGGTTGCCCGCTGTGTCGAAGAAGCCGGTGTCGGCTTTTGTTTCGCGCAGCGCTACCACCCCGCGTTGCGCTTTCTTGGGCCGGTGCGCGCAGCCTTAGGCGTGCCGACCACGTTCAACTTCCTTGGCCCACTCGCAAACCCGGCGCGGGTGACGCGCCAGTGCGTCGGTGTGAGCGATCCGGCCATGGCCGAGCGCGTGCTCGCCGTGCTCGTGGAAAACGGCGCCGAGCACGCCATGGTGGTGCACGGTCACGATGGTCTCGACGAGCTGACCACGACGACGACCTCGCGTGTCTGGCAATACGCTGACGGCGAGATCGACCATTACGAACTCGACGCCACCGAGTTGGGTCTGCCGCGCGTGTCGGCCGAGGCGTTGCTCGGTGGCAATGCCAGCGCCAATGCCACGATCGCCCGGCGAGTGCTCGACGGCGAGCCGGGACCGGCGCGCGACATCGCGGTGCTCAACGCCGCCGCGGCCATCACGGTCGCCGGTATCACCGATGACATGGCCACAGGGGTCGACGCGGCCCGGGACGCGATCGACCGTGGCGCGGCCGCTGGCGTACTCGAACGTTGGCGCGCCGTTGCGACGGGCACCACGATCCTGACTGCTGCGGAGGACCGATGATGGGCCAGGCCCAGTTGCTGCAGTGTCCCGACTGTGGGTTCCGCCACGATCTGGCCGCGTTGGGCGACGTCTTCATGTTCCGCTGCGAGCAATGTGGTCGTGCGCTGAAGGTCCCGGCGCAGTTCCGCGATGGCGCACCGGTCGCGCCGCCACGGCCCCTCGTGCCGGTCGTCGACCCGTCGGCACCGGCTCCAGCCCCGACCCCGATCCCGGCATCGGCCCCGAACCCGGCGTCGGTCCCGGTCCGGGCGCCGACTCCGATCCCGGCTGGCGCAGCCGCGCCCGATTCGGGCGTGGCGCCCGCGGCGGCACCGCCCGAGACCACCGACACGACCGACACGATGATGCGCGCGGCGCCGCCCGGCCCCGCGACGCGGCCCGCGGCCCGGCGTCGGCGCGGCGCGCGACCGCACGTGCCGCTCGGCTGGCGGCTGCTGATATGGGTGGTCTCGGTGCCGATCGGCCTGCTGGTGGTCTTCCAACTGCTGGCCCGCAAGCTCGGTTGGCTGAGCCAGAACGATCTGCTCGACGCCTTCACCGCCGGAGGGTGGGACCGCTTCCGCCCAATCGCGCAGCTGCTGCCGCTCGCGGCGTTCGTCATCGCGCTCATGGTCCAGGTCGGTGTCTATGGCGTGGAGCGTTGGTATCGCCGCAAGATGCGTCAGGTCGCGGTTGGCGCGCTCGCAGCCACCGCTGATGAAGACCGCGCGGCCCGCCCGACCGGTTCGTAGCTGCGCACGCGTGGCAAGCGCCACGCGAACGGACCGTCGACGCGCGACACGCGCCACCGTCTCGCTTCGCGTTCGACGAAACGCGCCACGATGAGCAACTCGTCGATCTCGTCGCACGCAGGTGGGCGTGCGAGGTCGGGGGGATCGGTCGCGACGCTGTTGCCCGGACCGGCCTCGATAGTGAGCCGGCCGTGGCACAGTTCGACGCGCGACGGGGTCTCGCCGTCTCGTTGCACGAGTTCGAGACGCGCCGGCGCGCGGATCGCGTCGACGCTGTCGCGCCGCTGCAACGCTCGTGCCAACGCGCCGAGCCGGTCGCGTGTCATCGCGGCCTCTTCGTAGCGTTCCTCGCCCGCGAGGCGCGCCATGCGCGCTTCGAGCGGCTCGAACAGCAGGTGGGGTTCGCCGGTGAGGGCGCGCTCGACCAGCGCCACATGTTCGGCGTACTCGTCGTCGGTGATCGCGCCCGCGCACGGACAGGTGGCCACGCCGAGCTGTGCGCTCGTGCAGGTGGTGGCGCAGCTGTCGATCACCGCCCGTCGGCCGATGCGCCGTGTACAGCGCCGCAGCGGCACCGCCGTCTCGATTGCTTCGCGCACGAGGTGCGCGAAGTTCGCAGACGGAAGCGGCCCGAGGTGCAAGGCGCCGTCGGCCGCGACCGTGCGCGTGACGACGAGGCGCGGGAACCGTTCGCGCGTCAGGCGAACGTAGGAGTAACCGCGTTGCGACTTGCCCTGACGGTTGAAGCGCGGCTGCCACCGCTGGATGAGTCGGATCTCACGGATCGCGGCTTCGAGCGGGTCGCGGCACACGACGTGGTCGATCGCGGCGGCCTCGCGCAAGAGCTGAGGAATCTTGCGGCGATCGTCGCCCGAAAAATAGGAGCGGACGCGGCTGCGTAGGTTTGTGGCCTTCCCTACATACAGCGGCCGACCGTGGCGGTCGCGAAATATGTAGACGCCGGGCTCGCGGGGCAGGCGAGTGGTGAGCGCGAGTTTTTGCGCACTCGGATGCGCGTGCATCGACGGGAGCGCAAGCAGATCGTCGAGCCCGAGCACGCCGAACGTGGCCGCGCGCTCCAACAGCGCGTGGAACACTTCCGCGGTCGCTTGCGCGTCGGACATCGCGCGGTGCGTGGGCTCAGTGGGCACGCGCAGATGGCGCGCCAGCGTGGAGAGCTTGAGGTTCGCAACGTCGTCGCGCACGAGGCGACGGGCCAATGCCAATGTGTCGGTACGGCGATTCGCGAGCGGGCCGACGCCGTGCGCCACGCACGCGGCGTCGAGGAAACCGATGTCGAAACGCACGTTGTGCCCGACGATCACCGCATCGCCGAGGAACTCGAGAAAGGCGGGGAGCGCCTCGTCGATCATGGGCGCGGGCAGCACCATCGCTTCGGTGATGCCGGTGAGCACCGTGATCAGCGGTGGGATCGGCGTGCCCGGATTGACGAGCGTTTCGAAGCGACCCAGGCACGCGCCACCCCGAAGCTTCACCGCGCCGATCTCGGTGATCGCGTCGGTGCGCGGTGCGCCGCCGGTCGTCTCGAGATCGAGCACGCAGAACGTGACCTCGTGGAGGGGCGTGCCGAGGTCGTCGAAGCTGCGCTGCGCGGTGGCGAACATGCGTATGGATAATAGGGGTACAATTGTTCGTCGCCTAGGATTAGTGCGTGCCGGTCCCTTCGTCCATCCGGTATCCCATCCGGTATCGCTGCACGGCGTGCGGCAACCTCACTCGTTTCGACGTCACGACATCGCGCCGAGCGCGCGCGTTTCACCACTACACGGTGGGTGGCGAGTTCACGATCGACGAAGAAGAAGTGCTCGGCGAGACCATCGAACGGGTGGTGTGCCGTTGGTGCAACGCCGAAGGCGACGCGATCGAACAGATCGAGCCGAGCGACCAGGGTGGCGCACACTCCAGCGAATCCGAGCCGCGCGTGCTCGAGGATCCGGTGTGACGAGCGCTCAGGCGCCGAGGAGTTGCACTACGAGTCGGCGTACGCGGGGCCGGTCGTCGAAGTCGATACACACGATCTTCTGCCACACCCCGAGCAACAGTTCACCGGCGCGGAAAGGGATCGTCACCGACGGCCCGATGAGCCCGGCGCGGGCGTGCGAATGGCCATTCGTGTCGGCGTTGCGTTCATTGTGTTCCCAGGTGCTGTCCTGCGGAGCGAGTTCCTCCATGACGCGGTTGAGGTCGGCCAAGCAGCCAGCTTCGAACTCGATCGTGGTCACCCCGCACGTGGAGTGCGCCACGAACACGGTGCAGAGTCCGTCGGCCAGCCCGGCATTGTCGATCACCTTCTGGGCCTGCGCCGTCACATCGTGGACATCGCCATACCCACGCGTGTCCAGCTCAAGTTCCTCGTGGCGCACCTGCATCCCTCGCACTCCTCCGGCTGGCCCTGGATCGCCGCGGCGCCATCTTACGGAACCACTTCGGCGACCGTCGGCATGAGCCCGGGTACCGGTCCGTCGCTGGCCGATGTCCCCGAGGCGCTGCTCGCCATCATCGTCGAATCGGCCCGCACGGTCGTGGGGGCCCGCGATCCCGACCGGCTCGTGGCGGGCTTACGGCCCTTGGCCCGCTTCGACAGTCGAGCAGCTGCCAGCGCCACGGTACGGCGCCAGTTCGTTGCGGCACTGGAGCGCGACGGCGAGTTCCGTGCCGAGGTTGCGACCGCGATCGTGGCCCGGGCCGAGGTGGCGGCCTTGCTGGCGGCGTGGAGCCGCGAGACCGCACTCGAGGTCGTTGCGGGCGTTGACGAGCGTGGCGATTTGGCGTTGGTAGCGGCGACGCTGTGGGCTGGCGCCCCCGATGGTTGGGAGTTCGGACTGGGCGCGGTTGGGGCGATGCATCGCGCTCGCGGCGCGGCCGAGGCGTTGGCCGCCGAGCTGGAGGCAATTCGGCTCGAGGCCGCCGCGGCCGATGCGGAACGGCAGCGCGCCGAACAACTCGTCGAAACGCGCGACACGCGGGTGGCCGAACTCGCCGACGAGTTGCGGGCCGAGCGTGCGGCGCGGCGGGGACGCGAACGCGACGCCGACGCCGCGGCCGCGAGCGCCCGAACCGATGCCGACGCGGCTCGCGCTGCCGCGGCAGCGTCGGCGCAACGAGTCGAAGCGCTCGATCGTCAGATTGCGCGCGATCGTCGGCGCATCGCGGATCTCGAGGCGGCGCTCACACAGGCGCGCGACGACAACGCCGCGCCGCCGGCCGGATCGGCGAAGGAACTCGCGGCGCTGGCCGACAACGCCGCCGATCTCGCGCGGCGACTGCGCGCGGCCGCGACCCCGTCAGCGGCGATTACGAATGCTGCGGCGGCCGAAGGATCACCGCGGCGCCCCCCGCCAGCCGCTCGGCCGGCCGCGCCCACCGGGCGATCGCGTCCGCGCTTGCCCGGCGGGCTGGTGGCCGACACCGTCGACGGTGCGGTGGCCATGCTCGGCGCCAGCGATGGCGTCACGTTCGTGGTCGATGGTTACAACGTGAGCCACCAGGCCTGGCCCGACACGACGCCGTCGATGCAACGCGATCGACTCGACCGGGCCTTGCACCAGCTCCATCTGCGTTTTGGCTGCGATGTCGTGTGTTGCTACGACGGTGACGGTCCCGAGGTGGTCCGGCCGCGGCGCCTCCCGGGGCTGCGCGTGCGCTTCTCCGATGCCGGCCACGAAGCCGACGAACTCGTGGTCGACACCGTCGAGTCGTTCCCCAAGCGCGTCCCCGTCGTGGTGGCGTCGTCTGACGCGTGGGTGCG
>JBBREP010000062.1:0-21570 GCA_038202885.1 Acidimicrobiia bacterium
TGCGCCTTCGTTGTCGCAACGACCCATGGCGCCAGTGACCGTGCCGCCGACGGCGGTGCGTTCGATGTGGCCGCGTGCGCACAGTGGTGTGCAGCCCAGGGACTCGCACGCTTCAAAACACCCGAGATGGTGATCGTGCTCGACGCGTTGCCGCTGCTCAGCAGCGGCAAAGCCGATCGCGCCGCGCTGCGAACACTCGCCGACGCGGCGCGCCTCAACCGCTCGTAACCGCCGCGCCGTCCATTGGTACCTGCGCGTCAATAGTTACGCCTCCAGTACCAATGGTGGCAGCTATACGACGCTTTCGCCGCGTTCGACTCGGGGCCGGAGCAACTCGGTGAGCCGCGCTCGGTGATACGAGGCGTCGCCGAACTGCATCTGATCGAGCTGGGCCCGCTTCATAAAGAAGTGCAAGTCGTGCTCCCACGTGAACCCGATGCCGCCGTGCACCTGGAGCCCACTCGCCATCACGCGCTTGCTGGCATCACTGGCCCAACACTTCGCGGTGCTCGCGGCAATGGCGACATCGGCCGCGTCGTCATGGCCGAGCGACCATGCCGCCCAATAGGCCGTCGACCGCATTCCCTCCACGTCGACAAGCATGTCGGCGCACCGATGCTTGATGGCTTGGAAGCTGCCGATCGGACGGCCGAACTGGACCCGGTCCTTGGCGTAGGCGACGGCCATGTCGAGCACCGCGGCCGCGCCACCGAGCATCTCGGCCGCCGTCAGCGCGGCGCCGTGGTCGAGCAAGGCCTGCACGTGCGTGGCGTCGCCGATGAACTGCGCGGGCGTGGCGTCGAATCGCAGCCAGCCCAACGGCCTCGTCACATCCATCGCCGATTCGCGTTCGGGCCGGCCTTGCTCATCGAGGCTCACGGCGAACAGTGCACGCTCGGCGCGGCCGTCGCCATCACCGTCGAGCATCGCGGGCACGATGGCGACGTTCGCGACGGGCGCGTACGGCACTGGATCGGTGCGACCCTCCAGGAGCCAGCCGTCACCGTCTGGATGCGCGAGCACAGCATCGGCGCGACGGGCCCATCCGATGCAGCCGACGAAGTCGCCGCTCAGCAGCGCCCCGAGCGCGCCGAAGAGGCCCGCGCGCGCGCACGCACCCGCGGCGAGGACCGTGGGAAGGTAGGGCACCGGCGCGCAATGGCCGCCGAGCGCTTCCAAGAGCACAGCCGTCTCCACCAGACCGAGGCCGAGTCCGCCATGGTCGGGTTCGATCGCAACACCGAGCCAACCCTGTTCGACCATTGCGGCCCAGAGCGCTGCGTCGTAGGCATCGCTGCGCTCGGTAAGGGCGCGCACGGCCGCGGGCGAGGCCATCGCATCGAGCAGGTCACGAGCGGCGTCGCGCAGCGCTACCTGGTCGTCGGAGAGCTCGAAGTCCATGGCGGCAGGACTCTACGAGACCGTGCGAAGCGGTGTCGCCGACACGCGTTGTGTCCGCGCCGAAGGGCCAGTGCCAGAGTCGATAGCTTGGGGGCGACGACAAATGAGGAGCACACGCATATGAGCGACCGGGCCGTCCTGTCCTACGGGGGCAAAGAGGTCGAACTGCCAGTGGTCGAGGGCAGCGAACACGAAAAGGCGATCGACATCAGCAAGCTGCGGGCCCAGACCGGCCTGATCACACTCGACTACGGCTTCGTCAACACCGGGGCGACCGAATCGGCAATCACGTTCATCGACGGCGACCTCGGCATCCTTCGCTACCGCGGCTATGACATCGCCGAACTCGCCGATCACGCCGAACCGTCGTTCCTTGAGACCGCCTACCTGCTGATTTACGGCGATCTCCCGACGATCGTCCAGCGCGACGACTTCAGCAAGCAGATCCGCCACCACACGCTGGTCCACGAGGACGTGAAGCGGTTCTTCGACGGGTTCCCGAAGGACGCGCACCCGATGGCGATCCTGTCGAGTGTCACGAGCGCGCTGTCGACCTTCTACCAGGGCAGCAACGACCCCAAAGATCCTGAGCAGGTCCAACTCTCGATCATCCGGCTGATGGCGAAGCTGCCAACGATCGCGGCCTACGCGTACAAGAAGTCGATCGGCCAGCCGTTCCTGTACCCCAACAACCAGCTCGACCTCATCGAGAACTTCCTCACGATGATGTTCGCGGTCCCGTCGGAGCCCTATGAGGTGTCGCCGGTGATCGTGCACGCGCTGAAGCAACTGCTGATCCTGCACGCCGACCATGAGCAGAACTGCTCCACGTCGACGGTGCGGATCGTCGGTTCGGGCGAAGCGAACATCTACGCGTCGATCTCGTCGGGTATCAACGCGCTCTGGGGGCCGTTGCACGGCGGCGCGAACCAAGCCGTCATCGAGACGCTCGAGAACATCAAGGCCGACGGTGGCAACGTGAAGAAGGCAGTCGACCGGGCCAAAGACCCCAACGACGACTTCAAACTCTGGGGTTTCGGACACCGCGTCTACAAGAACTACGACCCCCGGGCCACGATCGTGAAAGAGACCGCCGACCGGGTGCTGAAGGAGCTCCACGTCAACGACGCGCTTCTCGACATCGCCCTCGAACTCGAACACGCCGCCCTCACCGACGAGTACTTCGTGGAGCGCAAGCTCTACCCGAACGTCGACTTCTACTCCGGCATCATCTACCGGGCCATGGGTTTTCCCACGAACATGTTCACCGTGTTGTTCGCGATCGGCCGGCTGCCCGGCTGGCTCGCCCATTGGAAAGAGATGAACGAGAGCCCGTTGACGAAGCTTGGCCGGCCCCGTCAGGTCTACACGGGCGCACCCCAGCGCCACTACGTGTCTATCGACCAGCGCGATTGAGCACAGCGGCGGCGCGCGCCTCATCAGCACGCTCGCCGTCGCTCGCCAGCACGCTCAGGGAAGCGCACGGCTACGTTGCAACGCCGTGGACCTCGCACCCACCGTCGACGAGAGCGCCCTGCGCGAGGAATGTCGGTCGTGGCTGCGCGAGCACCTGCCGTGGGAGTACGGCATCGGCCTGCCACCACGGTTCGCAACCCTCGCCGAAGAGGTGGCGTTCGGCCGGGAATGGCAAGCGACGCTTGCGGGCGGGCGTTGGGTTGGCGTGGCCTGGCCTGAGCACTACGGCGGACGCGGCGGGGGCGCCATCGAGCACTACATCGTCACCGAGGAACTCGCCCGGGCTCGGGCACCCGAACTCGTGGGGCGCATCGGCGTGAACCTGCTCGGCCCCACGGTGCTGGCGCACGGCACCGACGCGCAGCGCGAACGGTTCCTGCCCACGATCCTCGACGCGACCCGTATCTGGTGCCAATTGTTCAGCGAGCCGGGCGCCGGCAGCGACCTCGCCTCACTGCGTACGTCGGCCACGCGCATCGAGGGCGGCTGGTTGCTCAACGGCCAGAAGGTGTGGACAAGCTACGCGCAGTTCGCCGACTGGGGCGCTTGCCTGGCCCGCAGCAACCCCGACCCTGCGGCCAAGCAGCAGGCGGGCATCACGTACTTCATCGTCGACATGCGCGACCCGGGCGTCGACGTGCGGCCGTTGCGCCAGATCACCGACGAGTCGGAGTTCAACGAGGTGTTCCTCACCGATGTGTTCGTGCCCGACGACCGCGTGATCGGCGCGGTGCACGACGGTTGGCGCGTCGCCAACTCGACTCTCACGCACGAGCGCGGTGTCAACCCCCGCCAACTCGTGATCCACACGCAACTCATCGATGAGTTGTGGAAGCTCGCGCACGACAACGGGGCCCTCGACGACCCTCGCATTGCGCCGCGGCTCGCGCAGGCGTTCGTCGAATTGCGTGTGTTCCAACTACACAACCAGCGCGCCGTGTCTCGTACCGCGACCGGCCGCGACCCCGGGCCCGTCGGCTCCATCAACAAGCTGTGGTGGAGCGAGATGAGCAAACGATTGCACGACACGGTGATGGCAGTGGTCGGCGAGGCCTCCCCATTGTGGCGCGACGCCACCGACAATCCCGGCGACGGCGCGTGGCAACGCAGCTGGCTGTACTACCAAGCCAGTTCGATCTGGGCCGGCACGAACGAGATTCAACGCAACATCATCGGCGAGCGCACGCTCGGTCTCCCTCGAGAGCCACGGGCCGCGTCATGAGCGGGCCGCTGGCTGGGCTCAGAGTGCTGGATCTCGGCACGCGCATTGCCGCGCCGTTCTGCGCGGGGTTGCTCGGCGAGATGGGTGCCGACGTCATCAAGATCGAACAGCCAGGCTCGGGCGATTTCATGCGCGAGATCGGTCCGTTCGCGCCGGCGACTGACGGCCAGCCGTACTCGTTGTTCTGGGCCGTCGAGGGCCGCGGCCGCCGTTCGGTCACGCTCGATCTGCGCAACGCTGAGGGCCAGGAATTGTTCCGGCGACTGGCCGCGACCGCCGACGTGGTGGTCGAGAACTTCCGGCCCGGCACGCTCGAGCGCTGGCATATCGCGCCAGGCGAACTCGACCCGCGCCTGATCGTGGTGCGTATCTCGATGTTCGGCCAAGACGGGCCGAATCATCTGCGCCCCGGGCTCGATCGCGTCGGTATTGGTTTCGGCGGCCTGATGCACCTCACCGGGTATCCCGACCGCCCGCCGGTGCGCGTGGGCGTGACGATCTCGGACTATCTGACCGGAGTGTTCGCCGCCCATGCCGCCGTCGCCGCGCTCTACCGCCGCGACGTTCGAGGGGCACGCCAAAGCCCCTCGGGGCGCGAGGCGCAGCCGAGCGGGGGTGGACAAAGCCCCTCGGGGCGCGAGGCGCAGCCGAGCGGGGGTGGACAGGGCGCGGTGGTGGATGCGGCGTTGTACGGCAGCGTGTTGCGGGTGCTCGAGTGGACGCTGGCCGGGTACGACAAGCTCGACGTGGTGCGCAACCGTGAGGGCAACCGACTCGCGAACAGCGCGCCGCTCGACAACTATCCGACGCGAGACGCCAAACACGTGTGCATCGTCGCGGGGAGCGACGCGAACTACGCGCGGCTGTGTGCCGCCATGGGTCGCGAGGATCTCGTGCACGATGAACGTTTCGCCACACTGGCAAATCGCGCCGCGCGCAGCGACGAGATCAACGGTCTCGTCGCGGAGTGGACGCTCACGCTCGTCGCGAGCGTCGTCGAGGCGCGCTGCGTGGAGCACGACGTTCCCGTCGCGACTGCGTACACCGCGGCCGACATCTTCGCTGACGCGCACGTGCAGGCCCGCGGCGACCTCGTCGTGGTCGACGATCCGCTCGTCGGGCCGGTGCGCCAGCAGGCCCCGTACCCGCGCTTCGTCGGCGAGCCCGTCGTAGCGCCGACCGGCGCGCCCGTGCTCGGCGCGCACACGCACGATGTGCTGCGCGAGCTGGGTCTCGACGACGCCGAGCTTGCCCGACTCGCCGAAGCGCGGGTGATCTGATGCCCACGCCGCGTTCGGTCGAAGCCGAGGTGTTCGCCGTCGGCGCCGACGGCGCAATCGCCTTGCTGGGCGGGTACTCGCCGTCGAGTGGTCGCTTTCACTTCCCGCTCGGCGAGGTGTGTCCCTACACGGGCACCGACGACGTGGAGCCGGTCGAATTGTCGCAGCGTGCGACGCTTTGGGGCTGGACCGCGGTGACCTCGGCCCCGCCCGGGTACACGGGCACCGTGCCGTACGGCTTTGGCGTCGTGGAACTCGTGCACGAACAACTCCGGATCGTGACGCGGCTGACCGAGGCCGATCCCGAACAGCTTGCGTTCGGTGACAGCATGCGCCTCGTCGCCGACGTGATCGCGCGCGATGACGACGGTTCCGAGATTGTCACCTGGGCGTTCACGCCCGTCGCCGACTCCATTCGTGCGTCGGGTACGCCGTCATGACACGCGTCGAGATTGCCGGCGTCGGCATCCATCCTTTCGGGCGTTTCGAGGGCGTGAGCGTCACCCAGATGGGCGTCCACGCCGTGCGCGAGGCACTGCGCGATGCCGGTGACCCCACGTTCGGCGCCGCGTTCTGCGGCACCGCGTATAGCGGCGTGGCCGCGGGCCACAAGGTGTTGGGGGCATTGGCGCGCACGGGGATTCCGATCGTCGATGTGGAGGCCGGATGCGCGAGCGGCGCTGCGGCGCTCCAGCTCGCGGCGGGTGCGATCCGTGCCGGCCAGTACGACTGTGCGCTCGTCTTCGGCATCGAGAAGATGCCCAAAGGCATCATCCGATCGAGCTTCTTCGAACCGTGGCGTGAACAAGCCGGCCTCGCGGCCACGCCGAGCTACTTCGCGCTGCGGGCACAACGGCTGCTGCGTGAGCACGGCCTCACCAAAGAACATCTCGCGCAGGTGTGCGTGAAGAACCGGGCGCACGGCGTGCACAACCCGAACGCGATGTTCCGCAAGCCGGTGACCGCAGCTGAGGTGCTCGCGTCGCGCGTCGTGTGCGAACCGCTGCACCTCTGGATGTTGTGCTCGCCGAACGAGGGTGCGGCCGCGGTCGTGTTGCGCCGCGCCGACGACGTGTCGGCCGCGACCACCACGCCGAGCACTACCCCGAAGGTCGAACTGCGCGCCGCGGTGCTGTGTTCGCATCTGCCCGGCAGCGTGCTCGGCGAGGCCACTCCCCTCGCGGGCATCGACGACACGCACATCACCCCACCGAGCACGCTCGCTGCTACCCAGGCGTATGCCGAAGCCGGGCTGGGCCCCGACGACGTCGACGTCGTGGAGTGCCAGGACACCGACGCCGCCCGTGAATTGCTCGCATGGCACGAACTCGGGCTGTGCGACGCAGGAGAACAGCCGTCGCTGCTCGCGTCGGGCGCGCACGCGCTCGGCGGCCGCCGGCCCGTCAACCCGAGCGGCGGTTTGCTCAGCAAAGGTGAGCCTCTCGGCGCGAGCGCGCTCGGCCAGGTGGTCGAGCTCGTGTACCAACTCCGAGGCGTTGCGGGTGCCCGTCAGGTCGAAGGCGCGCGGGTCGGTCTGGCCCACACGATCGGCCGTGGCGCCAACGCCAGCGCCGTCATCGTCTCGCGCTGAGATGTATCCGCCCGCGAGATTCCGTTCTTGTACCCGAATTCACCCGCAGAGGGGGAGAAACGACCCAAGAAAGCCTGAGCGGCTAACGCGAGGCCGAGCGCTCGGCGCTACAGACCGGTGAGGCCGCTGTCGACCGCGATGGCCTGCGCGTTGACGTACACGCTTTCGTCAGACATGAAGAACAGCGCCGCGTAGGCGATCTCCCACGCAGTGGCTTGGCGTCCGAACGGGATGCGCGCACTCGCCCGCGACGGTCGGCCCGCGGTGCTCAGCCGTCCGAGCGGCGTGTCGACCAAGCCGGGATACACAATGTTGGCCCGGATCCCACGGCCCCGGCCGTCGAGCGCGACGTTGCGCATCAAGCCATGCAGACCGGCTTTCGACGCGTCGTACGCGACCAAGCGCGATCCCGACTGCAACGCCGCGATCGACGAGATGAACACGATCGACGAACCGGGATCGAGCACTTCCAGCGCGGCACGACTGCACAGCATCGGCCCGCGCAGGTTCGCCGCGAACGTCGCATCCCATTCCTCGGCCACGACGTTGGCCAGCCCGAGCTTGCCCACACCGATGCCGACGTTCAGCACCAAGCCGTCGAGACCACCAAGGGCGGTCTGCGCCTCGTCGACCATGCGCGCCACATCGGCCTCGACGGTGATGTCGGCGGCGATCGCCAACGCACGACTCCCCTGCAACTCGGCTTCAGCCACGGTGTGGCGCGCACTGTCGATACTGCGATCGGCGACCGCGACATGCGCGCCTTCGCGTCCGAACAACAGCGACATGGCACGCCCGTTGCCGACGGGATCGGTCGCGGCGTCGTAGGTGCGTTGCCCTCCACCGACAACGAGGATGCGTCGACCGACGAGCCGGCCCCGCGACGGTGCCTCACCCGCCGATTCGGCACTCAGCGGCCGCACGTATGCAGCAGGTGGTGGCGTGCCGTCGCGCCCGGTTCGTGGCAACGATTGCGGCACCGTGTCGTGCAACTCTTCTGGCATCGCGGCATTCTCGCGCCACTACCCTTGCCCCTATGAGCGAGCACCTGAGTGACGTGTGGTTCCAGGTCACGGATCTGCCGGTGGTGCAGGGCCAAGGCTGCACCGTCACCACCGTCGACGGCACCGAATACCTCGATTTCACGAGCGGTATCGCAGTCACGAGCACCGGCCATTGCCATCCCAAGGTCGTCGCCGCGATCCAAGACCAGGCCGCGCGTTTCATCCACGCGCAGGTCAACTGTTACCGCAATCCAATCGTGGCCCAGCTCGCGGATCGCCTTGCCGCGGTCACCCCGGAAGGCATCGACGACTTCTTTTTCGCAAACTCCGGTGCCGAAGTCACCGAAGCCGCCGTGAAGCTCGCCCGGCAGGTCACCAAGCGCCCGAACATCATTGTGATGGAGGGCAGCTTCCATGGCCGCACGATGCTCGCCATGGCGATGACCACCTCGAAGACTGGCTATCGCGCCGGGCATCAGCCGCTGCCGTCAGGAATCTTCGTCGCCCCGTTCCCGAAGGCCTTTGAGTGGGGCGTCGACCCCGACACCGCGACCCGGCGTGCCCTCGACGGACTCGAGTACTTGCTCAAGACGCAGACCGCGCCCGACGAGACGGCCGCCATCGTGATCGAACCCGTCCTCGGCGAGGGCGGGTACGTGGCCGCGACGCCCGGCTACCTCGAAGGCGTGCGCGCCATCTGCGACCGCACCGGCATCCTGTTCGTGGCCGACGAGGTGCAGAGCGGTTGTGGGCGCACCGGCCGGATGCTCGCGGTCGAGCACTACGACGCGCGGCCCGACGTGGTGATGTTGGCGAAGGGCATCGCGTCGGGGTTCCCGATCTCCGCGCTCGGTGCATCGCGCGAGCTGATGGCGAAGTGGCCACAGGGCAGCCACGGCGGCACGTACGGCGGCAACCCGATCGGCTGCGCGGCCGCGCTGGCGACGCTCGAGGTGCTCGTGGACGACGGCGCCATCGCCAACGCGGCGCAGCGCGGCGACCAACTCCTCGCCGCGTTGCGTGCGCTGCAACCGGCGCACAAGGTCCTTGGCGATGTCCGCGGGCTCGGGCTGATGGTGGCAACCGAACTCGTCGACGCCGACGGGCGGCCCGCGAGCGAGCGCTGCGCGGCCGTGATCGGGCGTTGCCGTGACGCGCACAACGTGTTGTTCATGAACGCAGGCACGTTCTCCAACATCGTGCGCTGGATGCCTCCGCTGATCGTCACCGAGGCCGAGATCGACCGGGCCGTGGCCGCCTTCACCGAGGCCCTCACCCACACCTGACCTGAAACGTGCACCGAAACGTGCACCGAAACTTGACCGGGCGGTCAGGTGCAGCCAATCATCTCGATATGGCTTTTCCTGAGCGTTCGTCAGCAACCACCGATGTAGCCGCGCCGCCCGAGGCGGTCTGGGGGCTCGTCGCCGACATCACCCGCATGGGCGAGTGGAGCCCCGAGTGCAAGCGTGCCCATTGGGAAGACGATGCGACCGGCCCCGAGGCCGGCGCGCACTTCCACGGCTACAACGAAAACGGCGGGTTCGAGTGGGACGCGGCCTGCATTGTCACCGAGTGCGAGCCGGGCAAGGTGTTCGAGTTTGCGGTGCCGCGTGGATCACCGGTCGTGACGCGCTGGCGCTTTGAGTTCGGTTCGAACGCCGACGGCGGTACCACGCTCACCGAATCGTTCGATGCGCCGATGATCAACGTCGACGGCTCGGCCGCGAACTTCGAGGGCCGTTATGAGATGTTGAGCGAAGCGATCAAGACGACGATCGCGAACATCAAGGCCGCGGCCGAACGCTGACCCACTGCGGCGGCACCGCCGTAGCGCCGGCAAGCGGCCCATCAGGTGTGGGCCGTCAGCCTTGGATGCGGTCGTTGTAGGCCTTGATCGCGTCGTTCGCTGCTTGCACGGCCTTCGTGATCGCCGCGTCGGGCGGCGTCGACCCGATCAGGAACGATTCGAGGGCGTCGGTGATCGCCTTGCGCACGCCCTGATAGTCGCCGATCACCGGCCCGGCCGTGGCCTCGTTCTCCTTGCCGGTGATCAGCTGGTCGTAGGCAACCTTGTAGCCGGGACGCTTGGCCCACAGTTCGACGATCGCCTTCGACGTCACCGACTCCTTACTGATCGGCACATAGCCCGTACCCGCCGCCCACGCGCTCTGCACGGCGGGTGTCGTGAGGTACTGCGCGAACTTCCAGGCCGCCGCGATCTTGGCGGAGTTCTTGCCCTTCACGATGTAGTTCGCGGCCCCGCCGACCAGCGTGCCTCCCGCGCCGTTCGCGCCCGGAAGGGGCGCCACGCCGATCTCCACCTTCGCGGCACAGCCGCCGCCGCCGAGCACCTCATACGCGGTGCCCAGCGCCGCGGACGTGTCGATCGTCATCGCGTTCGTGCCACTACAGATCGACAGCAGGTTGTCGTACTGGCTCGACCCACTCGCGGGGTTCGTGCCGGCCACGCCCGACGACACCAGCGTGTCGAGTTCGCCGAAGAGTGTGCGCGCCGCTGGCGTGTTGAACAACACCGACGTAGCCCGCTTCACCCGTCCGTTGCCGTTGTTGACGTAGGCCTCGCCGTTCAACGCGAGGAACTGCTCGAGCACCCAGGGGTCGCGCTTGTAGTAGAAGCCGTACTTCACGCCCGACGCCTTCAGTTTCTGCGCGTCGGTGGCCACTTCTGCGAAGGTGGTCGGCGGCTTTTCGGGATCGAGACCGGCATTTCGGAACGAGACCTTGTTGTAATAAAAGACGGGGTTCGACACGTTGAACGGCACTGGGTACAGCACCTTGCCGACGCTGTAGTACTGGATGACGCGCGGCACGATGTCGGACACGTCGGCGTTCGCAGCAGCAATGCACGCCTGCGCTGGGACGATCGACTGGCTGTCGATCATCTGTTGGGTCGCAGTGTCTTCGATCTGGAGTAGGTCGGGCGCGTCGCCCGTGCCCGCCACCGTGCGGAACTTCGTGAGCGAGTCGTCGTAGCTCCCTTGGGCCACGAGGGACACGTGCACGTCGGACTGGCTGGCGTTGTACTTCGCCGTCAACGACTTGAGCGTGTCCTCGTTGGCCTGGGTCATGGCATGCCAGTAGACGATGTTGACGGGTTTGGTCGCCTTCGTGAGGGCATCGAGCGGGCACTGTTTGGCGAGCGTGTCGGCCTTGGGCACCGTCGTGGAGGACGCGCTCTTGCTCGAACCGCCACATCCCGCGACGAGCGCCGCGATCACACCAACGGTGATGCCGCGACCCAACGATGTGTGCATGGCGCTTATCCCTTCACGGCGCCGGCCATGAGGCCTCGCACCAGTTGCTTGGAGAACAGGAGTAGCAGTATCGCGATCGGAACGAATGCGAGCACCGTACCGGCGTAGGTGACGGGGATCTTGTCGACCTGCGACGTAGCGAGCGACTTCAGCCCGATCTGCACGGTGCGCAGGCGCTCGTCCTTGGTGGCCACGAGCGGCCAGAGGTACTGGTTCCACGCACCGAGAAACGCGAACAACGACATGGCGCCGATGGCGGGCCGTGCGAGCGGGACGACGACCTTGGCCATGAATCGCCAGTGGCCATATCCGTCAAGCGCGGCGGCGTCGCGCAGATCTGGCGGCACGGTGAGGAACGACTGGCGGAGCAGGAACGCCCCGAACCCGGTGGCCAGGAACGGCACGATGAGCGCCGCGTAGGAGTCGTACCAGCCCAGCGAGCGAATCGTGTCGACGTTCGTGAAGAACGTGACCTCACCGGGGATCATCAGGGTCGCGAGGAACACCACGAACAGCAGGCCCCGCAATGGGAACCGCAAGAATGCGAACGCGTAGGCGGCGAGAATCGCCGTGATCACTTGACCCACGGTGATCGAGATCGACACGATGAAGCTGTTGGCGAGGTAGCGGCCGAGGTGGCCGTCGGACCACGCCGCCGAATAGTTGTGCCACTGCGGGTTCGATGGGGCCAATGCCGGGGGCCGGTTGCCCATGCGCGCCGGCGTGAGCAAGGAGTTGACAACCGTGATGTAGATCGGGAACAGCACGAGCGCGGCGAGCAACACGAGGAGCGCGTAACGCGCGACGAGCGACCAGCGGCGATCAGCGCGCATAGTTCACCCGGCGTTCGAGGCGGAGCTGGAGCACCGTGAGGATGAGCACCACGACGAACAGCCCGATCGCAAAGACCGCAGCCTTGTTCTCGTCGCTGGGCCCGCCAGCTTCGATCGATGTCTTGTAGATCGAATACGCGAGCGTGCGCGTGTGGTCGAGTGGTCCTCCCTGTGTGAGCAGATCGACCTGGGCGAACGCCTGGAACGACGAAATCGAACCGACCACGAACGCGAAGAACAGCGTCGGCGTGAGCAGCGGGAACGTGACGTTGCGAAACACACTGAACGCGCCGGCGCCGTCGACGCGTGCCGCTTCGAGCAGATCGTCGGGGATCGATTGCAGCCCCGCGCTCATCACGATGAACGACAGTCCGAGCGACTGCCACACTGTCACCACACAGATTGCGGGCAGTGCCCAGGTGGGGCTCTCGGTGATGCCTCCGTGACCGATGCGCAGCTGCCAGAAACCAACGATCGGGTTCGTGAGCGAGAAGAAGATCACCGACGCGACGGCGATCGAGGTCGCCACCGTCGAGGAGAAGATCGTGCGGAACACCGTGATGCCTCGAAGTTTCTGGTGTGCTGCGACGGCGAGCAGCAGGCCCAGGGCAATACCGACGGGCACCGTGATCAGCGTGAACTTGAGCGTGACCAGCAGCGTGTTGCGGAAGTCGTTGCTCTGCAGAACGTCGCTCCATTGTTTCCAGCCCACGTAGCGCGCCGGACGCGAGATCGCTCCGAACTTGGGCGGCTGGCTGAAGAACGGCAACTGGAAGTTCTTGGCGAACGGGTAGAACACGAACACGCCGAACACGACCATGGCCGGCAGCAGCATCAGGTACGCGAGCCCGGTCTCGCGGAGTCGATACGGCTGGCGTTCCTTTCGCCTACGCATCTCGCTCGGCTCCTCGCCTACACATCTCGCCTACACTTCTCGCCTACACATCTCGCCTACACATCTCGGGCGAGCCTGATGCCGCTCGCCTGGTCGTAGAGGTGCACGTCGTGGGCCTTGGCGCGCAGTCGCACCCCGCGGCCGACGACGAGCGCCACTGCGCTCGCGGGTTGGCGCACCACCAGTTCGGTACCAGTGTCGAGCCGCACACGCGTGTGACGCTCGTGGCCGAGCGACTCGACGAGCGTCACGGTGCCGACGAGCCCGTCGGTAGTGGCGGCGTCGCCCGGTTCGGATCCGGCATCGTTCGACGTCACGACGAGGTGCTCGGGGCGCACGCCGGCAATGACTTCGGAGGTGGCCGGGTCGGCCACGACGCCGTCGAGCGGCAGGGTGCCCGCGCCGATCGCGAGTGTGTCCGGTGAGACCAACCTTGCCGCAAAGGTGTTCATCGGCGGCGTGCCAATGAACTCGGCGACGAAGCGATTCGCCGGTTTGTCGTATACATCCTGCGGCGCACCGACCTGCTGCAATGCACCCTCGAACATGATCGCGATGCGGTCACCCATCGTCATGGCCTCGACCTGGTCGTGCGTGACGTAGACGACCGTCGTTGCGAGGGTTCGCTGGAGCGCGACGAGCTCAACTCGCGTCGACGCGCGCAGCTTGGCGTCGAGGTTCGAGAGCGGTTCGTCCATCAGGAACACTTCAGGCTGGCGCACGATCGCACGCGCCAGCGCAACGCGTTGGCGCTGGCCCCCTGAAAGCTGCGACGGCTTGCGGTCGAGCAGTGTGTCGAGACCGAGGATCTCGGCCGCGTGTTCCACCAACGTGTTGCGTTCGGCGCGAGGAACCTCACGGGTGCGCAACGGGAATTCGATGTTGCGACGCACCGTCATGTGCGGATACAGCGCGTAGCTCTGGAACACCATGGCGATGTCGCGGTCCTTCGGCGGCACGCGGTTCACCGCGCGGTCGCCGATTTCGATCACACCCTCGGTGACCTCTTCGAGTCCGGCCACCATCCGCAGGGCCGTCGACTTGCCGCAGCCCGACGGTCCGAGCAGCACGAAGAACTCACCGTCGTTGACCACCACCGTGAGGTCGTCGACCGCGACAACGTCGCCGAAGCGCTTGGTGACGTGGGTGAACGCAACCCGGCCCATGCGCGGCGGAGCCTAGGTGGCCGTACCCGACCGGCGGGTGTACTCCGGCTGAACCTGTGGTGCCACCCCGCCGCAGCGTCGTCGCGGACCTCCAACCCGCGCTACCCGCGCAGGAACCAGCCCCGGGGATCCCACTGGCGCAGCGCCACGACATCATCGAGCGCCACCGGCTCCATGTCGCGCACATGCTCGGCCACCCGCACCGGCCAGCCCGTCGCGGCCCGCGCCCGCTCAACGCGCTCGGTGACCGTGCCCTCCCCCGCCGCGACGGCCGTCAACACGAGCTCAGCATGACCATCGCTTTCGGTGCCGTCGTTGGCACCATCAACCTTTTCGAACGTGGCGAGATCGGTCACCAGGGCGCGCACCGCTCGCCCAGGCGAAGTGATGTAGGTGCACTCGGCTGGCGTGCGCTGCGGCGTGAGCAACGCCACGACGACGCATTCCGACGCGGTGCTCGCCACGTCGTTCCCGCCGCCGCTGCCGACGAGAAACGGCCCACCGTCGTCGAGGAGCGACGTCGAGTTGATGTTGCCGAAGCGGTCGATCTGCGCACCGCCGAGACAGCCGATCGTCGTCGTGCCGTAGCCGCCGACAAGCGCGCCGAGCACGGTCTCGGCATCGGTGAGCATCGACGTGGTCGGAAAGTTGCGGTGGTTCAACACGAAGGGGTCGGCGGGCACGGGTTCGTACCCCCACATACCGATCTCGGCCGTGAGCGTGGTGGGCGCGCCGCCGTCTCGGGCAATTCGCACGCCGAGCCAGGCCGCGAGGTTCGCCACGCCCGCGCCCGCAAGCACCGCATCGGCGTTGCGTGCGACCGCACGCGCCGCGAGATGGTGCGCGGCCATCACCGCGGCGCGCTCCCAGGCGTTCGGCGGGGCGGCGAGATCGGGAGTGAACGCGGCTTGGTCGTCTCGCCACGAGCCGGGCGCGGCCTTGTCGCGCAACATGGCAACCCGTTCGGGGCCGAGCTTGGCGACGTACTCGTCTTGACTGGCGATGTCGAGCACCCACTCTTGGATCCACGCGTCGTAGTCGTCGCCGCGCGACGCGGCACGCGCCGCCACCCAGAAGTCGTAGTCCTCGCCGTAGCCGTCGACGGGCAACGCTCCGGTGTAGAGGCCTCCAGGGTGCGCTCCCAATGGCGCTTCCACGACCGCAAGTACGCGGTGCGCCGGGATCCGGACAAGATGTGACCATGGTCGCAAATCGTCGACCACGCGTTCGACGGTGACGAGCGCACCGCGGCGCGCCGCGAGCGCTCCCCACACGCCCTCGAGCAGCGGGGGGTGGATCGCGACATTGCCGTCGCGGTCGGCCACCGGAGCATGGAGCAACGCGACATCGGGCTGCATCGGTGCGAGCA
Source organism: Acidimicrobiia bacterium (assembly GCA_038202885.1). Classification (GTDB taxonomy): domain Bacteria; phylum Actinomycetota; class Acidimicrobiia; order IMCC26256; family PALSA-610; genus JBBREP01. The sequence continues at coordinate 15,516 of JBBREP010000062.1, forward strand.
GGCCGAGTTCACCGAACGGCGAATCGACGCGAACAAAGCCGTCGTTGTGTTCCATGGAGCTGTCGGCGATGGACCGGGTAACGACGGCGGGAAGCCCACGTGCGGCGGCCTCGAGCCGTTGCACGAACGCGAGGAACGACCAGTGCTCGACCTCGACCGAACCGTCGCGATATGCCCTTTGAAACCAGGGGTTTGGCGTGAAGTTCGGGAAGGTGTCGCCGCTGTAGCCGGTGATGACGCGACCGACGAGACCACCCCGGAAGAACAACGCGCCGAGGCTCGACAGCGACACCATCATCAGTGTGAAGTCAGGGCTGGAGCCCCAAAATTGGCGCACGACTTCGCGCGCCGCGGCCGTCCATCGGCTGTGACCCACGACCACGTGAAGCGTGTCGCCGGCGCGTACATGTTGCGCAACTGCAGCTTCCAGCGACAGGTGCAGCCCCGGCCGTTCCACCGGGGCACGGTATCGCTCCCGCGCCGGCCGGTCGGGTGCACGCCGCGTGCAGCGGCATGACCTGCGACGATCGCCATGATTACATCGGGGTGCTCCGCGGTGACTACTCTTTTCGGTGGGCAGGAGCCTCGGAGGTGCCCCCACCACCCCCGAGGCCCGCCCACCTTCTTTTGCTCCCGGGTTGCTCCAGGTTGGGCAAGTGCGGCGCACTGCGTTCGGGTTACGGTGCCCACGATGGCCAACTCGGCGACATCCTCCCCGCACGCGTCGGCGCTGCGACTCGGGATCGTGACGCCAGTGTTGACGATGCTGCCGCACGCGCATGCTGTATGGGAAGCGTCCGCGACCTTCGCCGATGTCGTTGCGATCGCCGAACGTGCCGATCGGCTCGGGTATCACCATCTGACGTGCAGTGAGCACACCGCGGTACCAGCGGCGATTGCCGAGGTGCGCGGCGGGCGCTACTACGACCCGCTCGCAACGTTCGGTTTCATCGCGGCCCGCACGAGCCGCATCCGGGTGGCGACGCACGTGCTTGTGCTCGGCTACCACCACCCGCTGGAGATCGTGAAACGCTACGGCACGCTCGACGTGGTGAGCCAAGGGCGAGTGATCCTCGGCGTGGGCGTCGGATCGCTCGAGGAGGAGTTCGCGTTGCTCGGCGCCGACTTCGCCGGACGCGGCGCCGCCGCCGACGAGGTACTCATGGCGCTGCGGCACAGCTTTGCGCGTTCTCGGCCCGAGCACGACGGTACGCATTTTCGCTACGCCGACGTCATCGTCGATCCTTGTGGTGTGCAGCGCGACGTACCGCTCTGGATCGGCGGCCGCACCGCGCGGTCATTGCGCCGCGCCGTCGAACTCGGCGACGGCTGGGCGCCGTTCGGCCTCACCAACGCCGAGATCGCCGCCATGCTCACACGGGCGCGCGCGACGCCGGCGTGGGAGCGTCGCGAGCGGCCGCTCGAGGTGGTGCTCCAACCGCAGCGGCCGCTCGACCCCGGCGCACAACCCGCCGATGCGACTGCCGCCGTCGCCGAACTCGTCGGTGCGGGCGCGACGGGTATCAACGCTCGGTTCGTCCATCACTCGCTCGCGCATTACCTCGAACAGCTCGAGGCCTTCCTCACGTGCGTGGCGCCATGAGCACCGACGCGCCCGCGCCGTTGCGCATCGTTGCGCTGGTCAAACAGATCCCTCGATTCGAGACGATGACCCTCGATGCCGACGGACGTCTGGTGCGCGACGGCGTCGAACTCGAAATGAACGCGTACTGCCGGCGCGCCGTCGCCAAGGCGGTCGAGCTCGCCGTCGAGCGCCCCGGGAGTGCGGTCACGGTGCTCACGCTCGGCCCGCCACCCGCGGCGGATTGTCTGCGCGAAGCAATCGCGTGGGCGACGATGCATGGCCTCGACGCGATCGACGGTGTGCACCTGTGCGACCCTGCGTTCGCCGGGAGCGACACGCTCGCGACCGCACTCGCGCTGCGCGCCGCCATCGGCCGACTCGAAGCCGACGGTCCGGTCGATCTCATTCTGTGCGGGCGTAACTCCGTCGACGCCGACACCGGCCAAGTCGGGCCCCAACTCGCCGAGTTACTGGGCGCGCCGTTCGTGAGTGCGGCGCGCTACCTGGCGATCGGCGCGGCCGACGGCGAGGGCGACGAGGCACGTCCTGTGCACGCGCGCTGCGAGACCGACGACGGCTTCGTGCAGATGGAGACGAGCCTGCCAGTGGTGATCTCGTGTGCCGAACGCCTGTGCGATCCAAGCAAGGTCGACCCGCCGCAGCGCGCCGAAGTTGATCCGGCGCGCATCACCACGTGTACCGCGGCGATGCTCGGTCCCGGCCCGTGGGGCGCGGCCGCGAGTCCCACGAACGTCGGCGAGGTCCACACTCACGCGGTGGCCAGGAGCGCACAACGATGGCCAGAAGCACCGCTGCACGAACAGGTACAGCGCGCCGTGTCGTTGTTGCGCGAGCGCGGCGCCTTCGCCAGCGACACCGCGCCGGCGCCGCCCGCGCTGCGACCGTTCGTCACGAGCGACACTGCTGCGGTTGGGGCACGCCGAGTGATCGCCGTGATCGTGGAGCCCGACCGGGCGCAGCTGACCCAAGAACTCCTCGCCGCGGCGACGAGCGTCGAGCCCACGTACACGGTCACCGCGCTCGTGCCCATCGCCGCGGCCGGGGTAATCGTCGATGCCGCCGCGCTCACGTCGTGGGGCGCCGACGAGATCCACGCGTTCGACGACGCCGCGCTCGAACATGTGGCCGCCGGCGCGATTGCGACGTGGCTCGAGTCGTACGCCGCGTCACCCGGCCGCGTGGTCGCGGTGTTGGCGCCCGGCACCACGTGGGGCCGCGAGGTGGCGTCGCGCGTTGCGGCGCGTTGTCGCCTCGGCCTTACTGGCGACGCGATCGCGCTCACGGCGGGCGACGCGATCGCGCTCACGGCGGGCGACGCGCCCGACGGTGAAACGCCGCAGATCGTGGCATGGAAGCCGGCGTTTGGTGGCGCGTTGGTCGCGGCGATCCGCAGCGCGACCACGCCGCACCTCGTCACGGTTCGGCCGGGCGTGCTCGCCCGCACGCAGCCGCGCCCTGTGCACGGCGAGGCCAAGGTCCACCACCACCGCACCGCAGCACCCGCCGGCATCGATGTGCGCATCCTCGTGCGCACACGCGACGACGATGTCGAGGTGCTCGCCGATGCCAGCATTGTGATTGCGGTCGGGCGCGGCGTGCCCCCGTCGGCGTACCACGCGTTGGGGCCGCTCCAGGCCCGGCTCGACGCGCAGTTCGGCGCCACGCGCAAGGTGACCGACGAAGGGTGGATGCCGCGTTCGCGTCAGCTCGGCATCACCGGCCGGTCAATCGCGCCGCACCTGCTCGTGAGCATCGGTGCGGGCGGCAAGTTCAACCACACGGTCGGGTTCCGCAACGCCGCGCATGTGCTCGCGATCAACAGTGATCCGAGCGCGCTGATCTTCGCCGCGGCCGATGCCGGCATCGTCGGGCCGTGGGAGGACGTACTCCCACTCGTTGTGCGCGAGCTCGACGCTCAGGCTTTGGGCTTCGGCGCGGGCGGCCGCCAGAACACGGCGAGCAATCCCACACAACTGCCGACACCAAGCAGCAGCGTGATCCAGAACGCGGCCGCCGAATAGGGCGCGATCGGATAATCGAGGGCTTTGTCGAGACTCCACTTGCCCGCGCCGAGCGCGCCGAGCACGAGCGACATGCAGGCGATCATCAGCACGTATTCGTAGCCCTCACCGGGCCGGAAGATGAAAAAGCCGTTCTTGCGGTGGTTGGTGATGAGTGCCACGAGGATCGTGGCGAGCACGGCTGCGGCGGCAAGCGGCGTGAGCAGTCCGAAAATGAGCATCGCACCGGCCACGATCTCGGTGATGCTCGCGAGCCACGCGTGCAGGATCCCCGGCTTCATGCCGAGGCTCTCGAACCACCCGGCGGTGCCCTTGATCTTGCCGCCGCGGAACACGTGGTTGTAGCCGTGCGCGGCCATCGTGCCGCCGATCGACAACCGCATGATGAGCATCGCGAGTGCGGGGGCACGGTCGCCGGGATGCCCGATGGAAGCCAAGATCGTCATTCGGACCTTCTATCACTGCTCGCTACCGTCGCCGCGCCCATCGCTATAAGGTGACGCCAACGTCAGTTCAGGCCGACGAGGCCGGACCAGACCAACATGTGACCAGAGGAACGATAGGAGCGGCCATGCAGGTCGAGGACCTGGTCCTGGTGAGCGTCGACGACCACGTCGTCGAGCCGCCGGATCTCTTCGCAGGGCGCCTCTCGGCCAAGCACGCCGAGCAGGCCCCCAAGCTGGTCCGCAAGGACAGCGGCATCGACGTGTGGGCCTTCATGGGCGCCGAGTTGCCGAACATCGGGCTGAACGCCGTCGCGGGCCGTCCGCCCGAGGAATACGCCATGGACCCGACGAGCTTCGACGACATGCGCCCCGGTTGTTACGACATCCATTCGCGCGTCAAGGACATGGACGCGAACGGTGTGCTCGGCTCGATGTGTTTCCCGAGTTTCCCGCAGTTCTGCGGCCAACTCTTCGCGCGCACCGCGCAGCGCGACGCCGAACTCGCGCTCGCGTTGCTCCAGGCCTACAACGACTGGCACATCGAGGACTGGTGTGGCGCGTATCCGGGCCGTTTCATTCCGCTGAGCCTGCCGCCAATGTGGGACCCAGAGCTCATGGCCGCCGAAGTACGTCGCGTTGCCGCCAAGGGTTGCCACGCGGTCACGTTCTCGGAGAACCCGGTGCACCTCGGCCACCCGAGCATCCACTCAGGCCACTGGGACCCGTTCTTCGCGGCCGCCGAAGAGGTGGGCACGGTCGTGTGCGTGCACATCGGATCGTCGTCGAAGATGGTGATCACCGCCGACGACGCACCGATGGACGTGCTCATCACCTTGTCACCGCTGAACATCGTGCAGGCCGCGGCCGACTTCGTGTGGTCGCCCGTGCCGAGGCGCTTCCCGAAACTCAAGTACGCGTTGAGCGAGGGCGGCATCGGCTGGATTCCCTACTTCCGCGAACGCATCGACTACACCTACGAACGTCATCGTTTCTGGACCGGCCAAGACATGGGCGACCGCATCCCGAGCCAGGTGTTCGACGAGCAGGTCATCTGCTGCTGGATCGACGACCCGGTCGGTGTCGAGATGCGCCACAAGATGAACGTCGACATGATCACGTGGGAGTGCGACTACCCACACTCCGACAGCACGTGGCCCACGTCGCCCGAGCAGTTCATGAAGCAGATGCAGGCCGCCGATTGTTCCGAGGCCGACATCGAAAAGATCAGTCACGCCAACGCCATGCGGCTGTTCTCCTACGACCCGATCTCGAGCTTGGGCCGCGACGCGTGCACCGTCGGCGCGCTGCGAGCCAAAGCCGCCGACTGGGACGTCTCGGTCGTGGCACGCGGCATCAAGGCCAGCGGCACCGGCGCCATGGACCTGCTCAGGATGGCTACGAACAAGGACTGACGCAGGACTAACTCGCTCGGGCCTGGTGGCGCGACTCGGGCACGAGCCCGGCGCGCCCGAGAAGGTGCAACGCCGCGGTTTGATCGGCATCCGCGGTCACGGCTTCGCTCGGATTGCGACTGACGATGAACGTCACGATGCAGTCGTCGCACGCGCTCGTGCCCTGCATCACGCACTCGTCGCAATCAATGTGCAGCGCTTCCATCTCGTCTCCTCGTCACCGCTCAGGCTCCACCCACACCCACCATGCCAGAGGGCTACGACACTGTCTCCGGCCCCCAAACGGGTTTTCCTCTGCACCCCGCGGCGTATAGCGCCGTCCAGTGCAATCAGACCGCGAGAATCGCTTACCTGCGGCCAGAGGAACGGGTGAGGGCGACGGCGGTATTGGCCGAGATCACCCTCGCGCCAGCTGCTTCGGCGTGCTCTCGCACCCACGCGTCAGACGACGCCACCACGACGGGGACGCGCTTGGGGAACGACTCGACGGTGTCGACCACGAGTTCGTCGGCTTCGTGGCCGGCATCGGAGAAGCGCACGCGCAGCCCCGGGAGGCGCCGCGGCCGGACC
>JBBREP010000063.1:0-19935 GCA_038202885.1 Acidimicrobiia bacterium
CGTTGCAGGCTTCATCGGCCAGGCGAACCTGTGGCCCGTGGTCGTCGAATCGCGCGACGGCGATGCTGCCGTGGTCACCGTTGCGGCCACGAAGCTGCGGGGCGCGCTCGACGGGTCGGCGCTGGGAGCTGGCACGGCGGCAACGTTCATGGTGCGCCCCGAGCGTGTGCGCGTGACGATCGACCAGCCGTCAACCGCCGCAACATCACTGCGATGCGACGTGATCGACTACGTGTTCCAAGGGCCTGTCGTGCGCTTCGCATTGCGTTCGCCCGACGGCACCGAAGTCGCGGCCTACGTGGGCGCCGACGAACAACTCCCGATGCTGCGACCTGGTGATGCCGTGTGGGCGAGCTGGGACGATGACGCGGCGCGGGTACTGCCCGACCCGACCAAATCCGATTCCAACGATCTCTCCGAGGTGACTGCATGAACCAGCGACGCACTCGAATCGTGCAACAGGCAGTGACTCGCCGCCAGTTTCTGGGAGGGATGGGCGCCGCCGGCGGCGCGGTGATCATCGGGGGGCCGGCGTTCCTCGCCGCGTGCGGCAGCGGCGGGATCAAGTCGAAGTCGGCAACGAACACGACCACCAAGAACTCGCTCACGTCGGGATGCCCGCTGGCGAAGCAGTCGACCGCCAAGACGCTCGCGATCTCCAACTGGCCGCTCTACATCGACAAGGCGACCGTCAAGGACTTCCAAACCGCGAGCGGGATCAAGACCGATTACAAGGAAGACTTCAACGACAACGAGGAGTACTACGCCAAGATCCGGCCGGTGCTGAGCCAGTGTCATGGCATCGGCAAGGACATCATCGTGCCGACCGACTGGATGGCCGGGCGCATGATCGATCTCGGTTGGGCGGCCAAGATCGACCACGCCAAGATCCCGAACCGGACGAACCTGCTCGACAGCCTCGCGAGCCCGAGCTTCGACAAGAACCGCGACTTCACGATGCCGTGGCAATCGGGCATGACCGGTCTCGCCTTCAACAAGAAGGCGTTCGCCGACCTGGGCGTGCCCGCACCGACAGGTTTCAAAGACCTGTTGAACCCGAAACTCAAGGGCAAAGTCACGTTCCTCACCGAGATGCGCGACTGCGTCGGGCTGTGGATGCTGCAGGAGGGCAAGGACCCGAGCACCGCAACGTTTGCCGAAGCCAAGAGCGCCTTCGATCAGATCCAGGCTGCCGCCAGGAGTGGCCAGGTTCGGCGCTTCACCGGCAACGACTACGGCGACGACCTCTCGAACGGCAACGTCATCGCCGCGATGGCGTGGTCGGGCGACGTCGTGCAACTCCAAGGCAACAACAAGAACCTCGAGTTCGTGGTGCCCGAAGCGGGCGGCATGCTCTTCTCCGACAACATGATGGTGCTGGCAACGAGCGAACACGTCGCCGACGCCGAGGCGTGGATCGACTACGTGTACGACCCCAAACACGCCGCGCAGATCACGGCGGAGGTGCAGTACATCTCGCCCGTCAAGGGCGTCGCCGACGAGTTGCGCAAGACCGACGCTGCGCTTGCCGACAACCCGCTCATCAACCCGCCTGCGGATATCCAGAAGCGGCTGCACATCTTCAAGGCGCTCACGAGCGCCGAGGAGAAGGAGTTCAACACGCGCTTCCAGCAGATTCTGAACGGCTGAGCATCGGGTTCGGGGGGCATCGAGCACACGATGGCTGACGACAAAGCCGCGGCCGGCGCCGGACCGCGCCGCGGGGGTGCGACGCCCTACGCACTGCTCGCGCCGGGCCTGATCTGGCTCGTGATCTTCTTCATGATCCCGATCTGGTATCTGCTCCAGACGGCGCTGTCGGTGTCTGATACCACTGGAAACACGTCGTTCGTGTGGAAGTGGGCGAACTTCACCGACTCGTGGACGAACTATCACGATCAGTACATACGATCGTTCGGCTACGCGCTCGCGAGCACGCTGCTGTGCATCGCGATCGGCTACCCGCTCGCGTACTTCATCGCGTTTCGCGGCGGCCGTTACAAGAACCTGCTGCTCGGGCTCGTGGTAGTCCCGTTCTTCACGAGCTACCTCGTGCGCACGTTGGCGTGGAAGACGATCCTGCAAGACAACGGGCCGCTCGTGCGCGTCCTGCGCAGCGTGCACATCCTCGACGCGAACGGCCGGCTGCTCAGCACCGCGGCCGGCGTGGTGGGCGGGCTCACGTACAACTTCCTGCCGTTCATGATCCTGCCGATCTATGTGAGTCTCGAAAAGATCGACCCGCGCCTCATCGAGGCCGGAAAAGACTTGTATTCAGGGGCCTTCCGGTCGTTCCGCAAGATCGTGTTGCCGCTGTCGATCCCGGGCGTGTTGGCCGGCAGCCTGCTGACCTTCATCCCGTCGGCCGGTGACTTCGTGAACTCAGCCTTGCTGGGCAGCACCAACACGCGCATGATCGGCAACGTCGTGCAGGGCAACTTCCTTGAGACCCTCGACTATCCGTCGGCCGCCGCGATCTCGTTCGTGCTGATGGCGATCATCCTCGTGATGGTGCTCGCGTATACGAGGATCCTCGGCGTCGAAGAGTTGGGCGCGGGCGCATGACGGCGATTGCCGCGGAAGCGGCCGCGGCGTCGGCGCACGCTTCGGCGACGGTACGCGGCAAGGGGTTGCCGCCATGGCTGCGCTCGATCGGCAAGAACGCGCTCGCGGTGTGGACGGCCATCGGCTACCTGTACCTGTTCGCTCCGATCGTCGTGATCGTGATGTTCAGCTTCAACGATCTCGGCGACGCAATCCACCCGTTCAACTACACGTGGAAGGGCTTCACGCTCGACAACTGGCGTGATCCGTTCAAGTACCCCGATCTCGGTCACGCGATGCTGAAGAGCCTGTGGATCGCGCTCCTCGCGTCGTTCTTCGCCACGATCATGGGCACGATGATCGCGATCGCACAGTCGCGCTACCGGTTCCGTGGCAACGGGCTCGTCGACCTCCTGCTCGTATTGCCGCTGACCACTCCCGAAATCTGCCTGGGTTCGTCGTTGCTCACGCTGTTCCTCACGCTCGGCAGCCCGCAGCTCGGTTTCACGACGATTCTGATCGCACACATCATGTTCTGCGTGAGCTTCGTGGCGCTCACGGTCAAGGCGCGAATACGTGGCTTTGACTGGACGCTCGAGGACGCCGCGATGGACCTCGGCGCGCCACCAGCGCGCACGTTCATCAAGGTGACGTTGCCACTGATCATGCCCGGGATCCTCGCGGCGTTCCTGCTGTCGTTCTCGCTGTCGATCGACGACTACATCATCACCGTGTTCAACGCGGGCAGCACGATCACGTTCCCGATCCAGATCTTCAACCAGCAGAAGATCTCGGTGCCGCCGCAGATCGATGTGCTCGCCTCGATGGTGCTGTTCGCCAGCATCACTCTGATCCTCCTCGGCACGATGAGTCGAGTCGTGCGCGACCGCCGCCTCGCCACCGTCAAACCCTGACCCACCGTGTGCCGATCTACCGGTCGCCCGTGCCGCTGGCGCGGCAAACGGTTGGGGCCTACGGGCAGTGGCCGCCCCAGGGGCCCGGGCCTTGCCATTGGTAGAGCGTCCAGGCCAACTCGTCTTGATCCCATGGCGCGGCCCGGTCGGGGCGCACGCCGATGAGGTTCGGCCGTCCTGCGTGCGATGCGGTGATGTTCCAGGTGGTGGGCGCGAACTGGTACGCGCCGTAGTAGCCGCCGGGATTGACCGCACCGTAAAAGCCGTGGCTCTCGCGCTGGCGCACGCACGACAAGAAGGCGTCGCCGTGGTGGGGGTTCGTGCCGGGTGGAGCCGGGGGCGGCGGCGTCGCAACCGGCCGGTTGGGCGGAGCACTCGACGGCGATGTCGTCGGCGTGGTGACGGATGCGCCGACCGCAGGCTTCGTGGTGGCGGTCTTGTGCGCGGCGGCCGCGGCCGCCGCAGCGCGCGCGGCGAGGAGGGATTGGTACGCGACCTGCGCCGAGGCGAGTTCGCGATTCAGCGATCGGGTTTGGGCCGCGAGCGAGTTGACCAGCGCCTTTTGGGCTTGGCGCTGCGCGGTGATCGTGCGTTGGGTGGCGATGAGCGATTGTCGGGTGGCGGCATAGCGGGCCATCGCGGCGTTGGTGATCTGCGCGGCGTGCTCGATCAACACGTTGCGGCGCGCCGCGTCGAGGGCGCTGCGTGCGTCGGTCTCGACGATCGACGATGCGGTGTAGAGCGCCACGGCGCGGCGGACCGCGAAGCGATGCTGTGTGGCGTACCGGCGTTCGGTGGACGCGCGACGCGTACGCAACGACACCAGCTCGGCGTCGAGCGTCGCGAGGCGCTGGCGGGCACCGAAGTAGTCGCCGGCGAGGCGGTCGATCTGGCTGCGGACGGTGCGCAGTCGCGCTTGGGGGTCCGCCGCCGATGCGGGACTGGTCGCCAGCCCTGCGAGTGCCGCGACAGTCGCGAGCACCGTGCACGCTGCGAGGAGCGCTCGGAGCCGCGTCCGGACGCAGCGTGGCGCCGGTGTCATCTCGACGACGCTAGCCATGCCCGACCCCTCGCACGAATCCGTCATCGCAATCAGTGGTGATGCGGTCTCTCTACGCGCGACTTGTCGCTCTCGGGTCCCACCGGCGAATCTCGTCGCTATGAGCGAACCAAGCGCGTGGACCTACACCGACGGCGAGTACCCGTTGGCGACACCCACTGATGCGGCCGCCATGCACACCGTCGCCGACAAGGTGATCATCGTGACCGGCGCGGGCCGCGGGATCGGGCGCGGCATGGCGGTGCACCTGGCCAAAGGTGGTGCTCGAGTCGTGGCGGCGGAGTGGAAGCCCGAATTGCTCGACGAGGTGCTCGGTGCGCTGCACGACATCGGCGCCGACTGTCTCGGCGTGGTCACAAACATCATGGAACACGATCAGATCGACGCCATGGTCGCCGAAGCCGTCGCCCGGTTCGGACGGGTGGACGGTCTGATCAACAACGCGCAGACGTTCCGTCCGATGCACGACATGGCGACGCTCACTGACGACGACATCGACGTGTTCCACACGTCTGGCGTGAAGGGCACGTTGTGGGCGATGCAGGCGGTGTACCCGCACATGGCGGCCCAACGCTGGGGTCGCATCGTGAACTTCGCGTCGTCGATGGGTATTACTGGCGGTCGCGGTTTCGCTGCGTACAACGCGTCGAAAGAAGCCATCCGTGCACTCAGCCGCACGGCTGCGCGGGAATGGGCCATGGACGGCGTGGTCGTCAATTGCATTGCTCCGGCCGCGGCCACGCACAAGGGCGCGGGCGCGCAACAGAGCGAGGGCTACCGCCAGTTCATCGAGAGCTGCCCGATGCGCCGCCAGGGCGATCCGGAATGGGATCTCGGTCCGCTCGCCTGGTTTCTCTGCTCCGACGCATGCCGTTACGTCACCGGCCACACCTTCATGGCCGACGGCGGTGCATTCATGTGGGCCTGATCGCGACGTCCACATGATTGACTCGTCCGGCGCGGCAGAGTTGCTTGACCAGGGTTATCGCGTTGTGGAACGCGTCGCGACCGTCGATGCCGACTTCGATGTGCAAGGCCATCTCAACAACGCTGCGGTCGCTCGGATCTTCAACGACAACCGCGTGCACTACGTGCGCGGTCGGATCGGACCGCAATGGGGTGAGCACCTTCGCAGCGAGCGGCTCGTTGTCGCCGCTCGCGAAGTGCATCTCCTCTATGAATCGGAAGGCTTCCCCGGCGAGTCGTTCCTGGCCGCAATGCGGTACGTGGTGCGCGAAGGCAAAGCCGCAGTGCTCGAACAGCGCCTCGTCGAAGCCGACACCGGTCGAGCGATCGCTCGCGGGTGGGTGGTGCAGCTGCTCGTGCGCGACGGCACGGTGATCGACTGGCCCGACTCGTACTTCGAACGCGTCGCTGCAATCGAGGGCCGCACGATCGAGCAACGCCCGCGCCCACAACGCACGTGGGGCCCTGCCTGAGCTCGTGTGCTATCCGTTCTTGGGGCGTTCTTCACCCTCCAAGGGGGAAAAACGCCCCAAGAACGGTGTCTCACTGACCAAGAGCTCGAGCGCGGCGACGGCTCGGGGGACTGCGGAGTCGTAGCCCTCGGCATCGATGCGCGGGCCAATGAGCTCGAGATCGAAGTCGCCGGCGTAACCGGCGTCGTCGAGCGCGCGCAGGATGCGCGCGAGTGGAATGTCGCCGTCGCCCGGCACGAGGCGATCGGGCGTGCTGCACGTGCCGATGGCGTAGTCGCTCACCTGCACGACAGCGATCGTGTCGATCGACGATCCGATCGTCGCGTAGAGCGCCCGTTCGCCCCAACACGCGTTGATCTCCATGCACACACCGATCCCCGCTCGACGGGCGAGATCGACCGCATCGCGCAACGTGTGCACGAAGCCGACATCGGCGCGCAACGCGTGGGTGTGTTCGAGCGCCAGCCGCACACCGTGGGACGCGGCCGAGTCGATCACGGGCGCCATGGCCTCCAGCCACGCGTCGGCGGCCTCCTCCCACGAGCGCGACCCGCCCGCCGGTCCGGTCGTGCACACCATCAGCGGCGCGCCGAGCGTCACCGCGGCGTCGACGGCGTGAAGCATGCGCGCCTGCTGCGCCGGCCACGCCGCCGGGATCCCCAACGTGAACGGTCCGAGGCCGATCAGGTTCGCCACCTCGACCCGTCCGTCGCGCACGGCGTCGGCGACCAGCGCCAGACCGTCATCGAATCCGTGGGCCTCGAGCTTGGCCACCGAGACGCCGACACGCCTGACGTCGTGGCGCTCCCAGAATGCGAGCTGTTCGACCAGGCCCAACCCGAACGTGCAGATCGCGCTCACCGAAATCCGAGAACGTTGTTGTGACACCGTGTTATCCCAGCACGGTGCCGCGGGCGATGCTGCTCCCGCCGTCGAGTTGCAGGTTGATGCCCGTCACGAACCCCGACTCGCGCCCGGCGAGGTACACGGCTGCGTGCGCGATGTCGTCGGCGGTGCCGAGCCGCGTGAGGTGCATCCCCTCATAGCGGGCACGCCGTTCAGGATCGTCGTCGAGGTGCGCGTCGCGGCGCTCGTTCACCACGTAGCCGGGGCTGATGGTGTTGCACCGGATCCCGTGCTCGGCATAGTCGACGGCGATCGCGCGCGTAAGCCCGTTGAGGGCGGACTTGCTCGCGATGTACGCGGTGAAGTTCTTGCTCGCCCGCTCGGCTTGGCGCGTCGAAATGTTGATGATCGTGCCGTGCCCAGCCTTCAGCATGGGCGCGAGCGCGGCCCGGCACAACCGGAACGGCACGGTGACGTTGAGCAGGAACGCTGCATCCCACACGTCGTTGCTCACCGACGCGGCCGCGCCATCGCCGTGGCCCACCGCAGCGGCATTGTTCACGAGCACGCTGAGCCCGCCGAGTTGGTCGGTCGCGTCGGCCACGAGGCGCTCACATGCACCGTCGGCGTCGAGCGCGGCGGCCACGAACACGGCCTGGCCGCCGGATGCAACGATGCGGCGCACGACAGCTTCGCCGCGTGGCGTGTCGCGTCCGGTCACGCACACTGTCGCGCCTTCACGAGCAAACGTCGTCGCGATCGCGGCGCCGATGCCCGACGTGGAGCCCGTGACGAGCGCGCGTTCGCCCTCGAGACGCATCCGAATCGGGGTCCTTCCGTCGTCAGCGCTCAGCGTGCGGGCGGCGTGTCGTCGCCCTTCGTCAACACCTCAGCGCCGTCGGTCGTCACCATCAACGTGTGTTCGAATTGCGCTGAGGCGAGCCCGTCGGCGGTGGGCGCGGTCCAACCGTCGCGCCAGATCCGGCCCAGTTCGAACGTCCCGACGTTGATCATCGGCTCGATCGTGAACGTCTCGCCGGGCGTCATGATGTCGTTCGCGCTGCGGTCGTAGTAGTGCGGTACCGACGGCGCAGTGTGGAATTCGTCGCCGATACCGTGGCCCACGAACGTGCGCACCACCGAGAAGCCCTCGGCTTCGGCGTTTTGTTGGATCGCGCGCCCGATGTCGTAGATCGGCGCACCCGGCCGCACGGCTTGGATTCCGAGCCACATGCTCTCATGGGTGACGCGCACGAGGCGGCGCAGCTCTTCGTCGACGTCGCCCACGAGGAACGTTGCGCTTGTGTCGCCGTGCACGCCGTCGAGATAGATCGTGATGTCGCAGTTGACGATGTCGCCGTCGACGAGCGGACGATCGTCGGGAACCCCGTGACAGATGATCTCGTTGACCGACGTACAGATCGACTTGCGGTAGCCCTTGTAGTGCAACGTGCTCGGATACCCGCCGAGCGCGATGTAGGTGTCGTGGGCGAGCCCGTCGAGCGCGTCGGTCGTCACACCCGGCGCGACCGCGGCGCCAACAGTCGCCAGCACCTTGGCCGCCGCGGCGCCAGCCGCGCGCATACGCGTGGGGAACGAGCCGGGTTGGAACGGGCCGGGGCGGGTACCGCCGTCGCGCACGTAGGGCGGCCGCGGGATGTCGAGCGGTACCTCGCGGGGTGGCGACACATGGCCGGGCCGGACCGCGTCGCCGCGTTCGATCGTGGTGACGCCACCCGGGCTGGCGGCTCGCCGTCGGGCCTGGCGCTTCAGTTGCTGTCGTTTGTTCATTGCTGCTCGTTCGTGAGTCATGGTGCGGCGTGTGGGACTGCGGGATTCGGGCTCAGCTGTCGTTGATCATCCAGTCGGCCGAAGTCTCGAAGTACTCCAGCATCGCGCTTCGAGCCGGTTCATCCACAGCGACGTCGTCGAGTGCCGCAGCCATGGCGTTGTACCAGGCGTCGCGTTCGGGCCTGCCGATCCGCAGATGGGCATGGCGCATACGCAAGCGGGGATGACCGCGCGCCTCGCTGTAGGTGGTCGGGCCGCCGAAATACTGGCTGAGGAACAGGGCGAGATGCGCCTCTGACTCGGTGAGGTCGTCGGGGTACAGCGGCCGTAGGACAGCATCACCGCGCACACGGGCGTAGAAGGCCGCGACCAGTGCGTCGATGCCGGGTGTGCCGCCCACGAGTTCGTATACCGTCACAGCACTAGGGTGCCCGCCTCGCAGCCGCAACGTCGAAACGATCGCAGCGGCAATGTCGAAACCGTCGAAACCATCGAAACCGTCGAAACCATCGAGCGAGGTGTTCGAATGCGTCAATCGTTCCTCTCAGAACGCGCCGAGGTCCGCGACGCGGGTCGTAAAGGCCGCGGGATCTACGCCACCACGCCGATTCACGGCGGTGCCACTGTCGCTGCCTTCGGAGGTTGGATCTGCGACCGGGCCGAGTTCGACGCGCTGTGCGACGACCGCCGTGTGCATGCCATACAGATCGACGACGAGCTCTACATGGTGGGGTCCGAGGCGACCGAGCCCGCCGATCTCGTCAACCACTCCTGCGTGCCCAATGCCGGCATCGTCGGCAACATCCTGCTCGTGGCAATGCGCGACATCGCCGCCGACGAAGAGATCTGCTTCGACTACGCCATGTGTGATTCCGCCGACTACGACGAGTTCATCTGCTCCTGCGGGGCCGAGTCGTGTCGTGGGGTCGTGACGAGCGCCGACTGGCGTATCGCGGAGCTCCAGGACCGCTACCGGGGTTGGATGTCGAGCTATCTCCAGCGTCGCATCGACGCCGAGCGCGAGCACCCCGCATCGACCGACACCCACCGGTCCGACGGCGACTGAGCTACGCGCTCACCCGCGGAGCGCGGGTGTCTCGGGTTGGGCCTCTGGTGGGGTCTCTGACGGTGGCGGCGCCGTTCTCGTCCGGGAGCGATGCGCCTCGGGTTCGAGGACGAACACCGCGGCGATGGTCGCCGCGATGCCCGTGGTGAGCTGCACGATCAGCAGCGCCTGGGCCGTTGTCGCTCGCCATACCGTCGGCAGTTGCGAATGCGTGAGCCAGTCGAAGTGCGACAACCCGCCGGTGATGGCCAGCACGACGCCGCCGACCAACAGGGCCTCGGCGTAGCGGCCGCGGTCGCGCGCTCGGCTGCGCACAGCAATGGTTCCCGCCGCGGCGATCGCGGCGGTCGCGTACGCCGAAGGTCCGAGGCGCTGCCACACCGTTGCCGTGGTGGCGCGCCATGTTCCGGTGAGTTGCACCGCTGCGGCGGCCGCCGCGGCGAGCGCGATGAATGACATCACCTTGGGCCGACGGACCGCCAGCAGGGTGACGGCCACGACCGCGATCGCGATCGTGACGAGCAGCAACCCGAGCGCCGGACCGGGCACGAGGTCGAGCCGGCCGCGTATTGCGCCGTCGATCTGGTTGACCCGGATCGGCACCGTCCATGCATAGCTGCGCGCGTGGCCGGGCGACGAGTGCGTTCGGTGATCGTGCCAGCGATACGAACTGGTCGACGCAACTGTGTGCCAGAGGGGTATGGCATCCGCGCTGTAGGCGCTGGGAACCCGATCGTTCACGTTTGCTTGGTGGTTCAGCCACACCGCAGGAGACCGCAGGTTCTCCAGAACGTGCCCGTGCGTGAACCAGAGGAACGGTTCGCCGCTGTAGCCGAGCACCACGACGTCGTCTCGCCCATTCGTGTGCACCTCGATGTGCTGTCCGATGTCGGATAAGCGCACCTCGATTGCGGGGACGTCGACGCCGCCGACGCGGACGCCCTCGACCCGACTCCGCCAATCCGTGGAGGGAAGCCCTGCGGTGGAATGCGCGCTCGCTGGTGCAGCACTCACGAGTACGGCGACAACCGCGGTCGCGAACACGGCGGACACCACTGCGAACAATCTGGTCACTCGAGCCCGGGACCTCACACCAGCATGTTCGCGCTCGATCGTGCGCACGCTCCTACAGTGCGAGTGTGGACGCCGTCGAGGAGTTCGCGCAGGTCGTGTCGGAGAATCCCGTAGCGCTCGATCACGGCGCGGCGTTGCTGGCCACGGCCTTGCGACCGCCGTGTGATGTCGATGAGGTGCGTGAGCGGCTCGATGAGCTCGCAGCCACCTGCCCGGGCGAAGGCTTCGCGGCGTTGCGAGCGCACCTGTTCACGGGGTGCGGGTTCCGCGGCAACGTCCACGACTACGGCGACCCTGAGAATTCCTTCATCGACGCCGTCATCAAGCGCCGTATTGGTATTCCGATCAGTCTGGCCGTGGTGACGATGGAGGTTGGGCGGCGCCTCGGTGTGGTGGTCGACGCCATCGGGATGCCCGGCCATTTCCTCGTACGTGACGCGGCGTCGGGCACCTACTGCGATCCCTTCCACGGCGGTGTGCTGCTCGACGAACACGGGTGCCGCCAACGACACGACGTGATCTTCGCGGGACGACGTGTGCTCCAGCCCGAAGAGCTCGCGCCCGTGTCGGCATCGCAGGTGCTCGCGCGCATGCTCGCGAACCTCGCGCAGACGCGCCTCGCGACGAAGCCCGCGCTGCTCACGACGATGCTTCGGATGCACGGCTGTATCCCGGTGCTCGCGCCGGGCGAACGGTTGGCCTTGGCGGCGCGCCTCGAATCGATCGAGCGGTTCGCCGATGCCGGCGTGCAAGCAGAACGTGCTGCGGCCGGACTGAGCGGCGACGCGCAGCGCGCTGCGCTGGGGGCCGCTCTCGCGTATCGCGCCCGGGCGAACTGACCACTCGAACATCGGAGTCGACGGCGATGCAGGACCAGACCACACGGGAATTGGCGATGTTTCCGCTCGGCACCGTGTTGCTGCCCGGCGAGCTTCTTCCGCTGCATGTGTTCGAGCCGCGCTATCGGGTGATGATCGCGGAGGTGCTCGCGTCGGGTGGCGAACTCGGTGTGGTGCTCATCGAACGCGGGCACGAAGTCGGCGGCGGCGATCAACGGTTCGATGTTGCGTGTTTGGCGCGCGTCGTGCGCGCTGGCCGAGCTCCCGACGGTCGCTACGCGCTTGTTGTGGTCGGTGTCGAACCGGTTGTGGTGCTGCGGTGGCTCGACGACGATCCGTACCCGCGAGCCATGGTGATCGCGTCGACCCCGCCGTCCGACGTGGAATCCCAAGCTGGTGCAAACACGGCGGCGCCGTCCGCGTTGCAACTCGTGCAACGGGCGCAGGCACTGGCCGATGCTCTTGGCGCCGAGCGCGATCTCGCCACCGAACTGCCGAGCGATCCCGACGCGCTCGTGCACCAAGTTGTCGCCCTGTTCGGGATCGGCCCGCTCGACCGTCAACGCCTCCTCGCCGCGCCCGATGTGGGTACCCGACTCCAGCTGTTGATCGCCGAACTCGACGAGGCCATCGCGCTGGCGCAGTTGCACCCCGACGGCACGGAGTAATGGACGGTGCGACGGCACGGAGTAGTGGACGGTGCGACGGCACGGAGTAGTGGACGTTGCGACGGCACGGAGAAACCGAGTATCCGACCGTGCGAAGACCGGGGCTGGGTCACGGCTCGAAGTAGCGTCGCGGTGTGACCGATGACGCCAGTCCCTGGATCAACTTCGCCGGCCCGGCCGTGCCGCCGGCCGACGTCGACGCCGACCTCGAGGTGTCGATCGACCTGGCGTCGGGCCTCGACGACACCGATGACCTCGCCGCACCGGGTGCCGATGCGGTCGTGAGCGCGCCGGCAGTGTCGGCCGCGGCTCCCAACGCTGGCGCCGCGGTGACGACATCGGTTGATGCGGCCTCGGTGTCGGCGCTCGAAACCGAACTCGGCGCCATCGAGGCTGAGCTGCGCGCGCTCGATCGCACTCCTTCGGACGATCACGCCTGAACCGGCTCGCGCCCGAGCCGCACACCCGAAACCCTGAACCCGAACGACTGGCGTACCGATGCCCACCGTGCGCCTTCGCTGCTTCGCTTCGGCCCGCGAGGCTGCGGGGACGGGGTCGGACACCTTCGAAGCCGACGACCTCGATGGTTTGCTCGCCGCGGCCCGGGCCCGCTACGGACCGTCATGGGCCGACGTTGCCGCGCACTCGCGCGTGTGGATCAACGGCGACGAACCGGCTGAGGGCACTGCGACATTGCTGCACGCCGGCGACGAGGTCGCCGTGCTGCCACCCGTTTCGGGGGGCGCGGACGGGTAGTCGCCCGGGGCTATGGTGCGGCTCTGGTCCCAACTGGCCAACTGATCAATCCAACTGGTCAACGTGGTCGTCGTTCTCGGAGGTGTGTCATCGATCGCATCGAAGCACTGATCGCGCCCGGCGCGACCGAGGGCCTCGGCGCGCGCGACGACGAGAGTCTGCGCGCCGTCAAGGAAGAGGCCGCCGTCGTCGAAAACGGTGTGTCGTACCTCCGCCGCTTGGCGCAGGCGCGCATGGAGATCCTCGAAGCCGAACGCCAGCGTCGTCACGACGGTGGTTCGGTCTCCGAGCTCATCGAGCGTCTCCCGCAGATCCTCGCGGGCGAGTCGGGGCGTGCTGCGCCCGGATCGACTCGCCTGGTCGAGCCCGATGGCGCCATCGCCGAGCTGCATTGGCCCGACGGCCGGGAACGGCTCGTGACCGACGACGGATCGCTCGCGTCGCTGCCGCTGCTCACCGACGCCGACCTCGACGCCACCCTGGAGCGCCTGCAGGCCTTCGAGCGTGAGCTGTCCGACAATCGCAAGCGCCTCCACGACGTGATCCACGCGGTGGAGGGTGTGCTCGCCACCCGCGCCGCGGCCGACGTCTGAGCCACGGAGCGCCTGTGCCGCCCGACCCGTTCGAACGCTGGCACGATCTCGGCGCGTTCATCCGCGACCAGCGCCGCGGGGCTCGTCTGTCGCTGCGCAAGCTGTCGGAGCAGGCGGGGATCTCCAATCCCTACCTGAGCCAGATCGAACGGGGGCTGCGCAAGCCGTCGGCGGAAATCCTCCAGAGCATCGCCCGGGGCCTGCGCATCTCGGCCGAGACGCTCTATGAGCGGGCCGGATTGCTCGACGAACGCGGCGACGGCCCCGATCTGGTCGCCGAGATCCTGCGTGACCCGACGATCACCGAAGACCACAAAGACGCCCTGGTGCGGATCTACCGCTCCTTCCAAGCCGAAGTCACCGCCCGAAGAGACGCGTCGTAACGGCGCCTGCTTCGCCCGGCTGCTGCGAGCTCATTGCGCACCCGCGTCGCTCGTTCCTCGCTCTCGGGCTGCTCCAATCGCCGCTTGTTCGCAGGTCACGCAACCTGCGCCCGACCGCCCCAGGAATATTTTCGGGGCCTGACAGGTAGTGTCCCGACGGAATGACGGTCCAGCGGGTTGCCGCCTTCAGCGTGCACTCCTCGCCGCTTGCTCAGCCGGGCCGGGGCGATGGCGGGGGCATGAACGTCTACGTGAGCTCGCTTGGCGCGGCGCTCGCGCATGCGGGCGTGGACTGCGATGTGTTCACGCGCCGCATCGGTGACGAGCCCGAGATCGTCGAGATCGAACCGGGTTTGCGCGTGGTGCATCTCGATGCTGGGCCGCGCGGCCCGCTCCCCAAGGAGCAACTGGTCGAGCACCTCGGCGAGTTCGGCGCTCGTGCGCGCGACTTCATCGAACGCCAACCGTCCGACTACGACATCCTGCACGGCCATTACTGGATGTCGGGCACGGTGGCCCACCGTCTCAAACACGAGCTCGGCCTGCCGCTGGTCAGCACGTTCCACACGCTCGCGCTCGTCAAGGCCGAGGCCGACGTCCCGGGCGACAGCCAGCGTGATGTCGGCACCCGAACCCGTGCCGACGTCGAAGGTGACGTTGTGCGGTGCAGCGATCTCGTTGTCGCGTCCACCACCGACGAGCGCCGCGACCTCATCGAGCGCTATGGCGCAGACCCGAGCCGCGTCGAGATCATCCCGCCCGGCGTTGACCACACGCTCTTTCATCCCGATGGTCGAGCCACCGAGCGGCGCCGGCTGGGCTTGCCTGACGACGTGGGCATCGTGCTGTTCGCCGGGCGCATTCAGCCGCTCAAAGGCGCCGACGTTGCGATTCGTGCGATCGCGGGTGGCGACGACCGCACGATCTTGCTGATCGTCGGCGATCCGAGCGGCCCCGACGGCGCCCGCGAACTCGAACGCCTGCGTGCGCTGAGCGCCGCGCTCGGCGTGGATCACCGAGTGCGGTTCGTCGGTGCCGTCGCGCACGGCACGCTCGCGCGGTACTACCGCGCGGCCGACGTGTGCGTCGTGCCGTCGCATTCGGAATCGTTCGGTCTCGTCGCGCTCGAAGCCGCATCGTGTGGCACGCCGGTGGTCGCGGCCGCGGTCGGGGGTTTGCAGTCGATCGTCGACGACGGTCGGACCGGATTCCTTGTCGAGTCGCGCGACCCGCAGGCCTACGCAGCCGCGATTGCCAAGATCCTCGACGACGGCGATCACGCCGCTGAGATGGGTACCGCAGCCGTCGTCGCGGCGCGCCGCTACTCGTGGCACATGACCGCGGTCCGGTTGCGGCGGCTCTTCGGCGATCTTGCGATCACCGAGCCCGTGCAGTGTCGCTGACCGCCAGCGACGCCGACACACCCGACCCGCGGCGCTACCAAGCCGCGCTCGATCTGTTGCATCGCCACCTCGAAGGGTCGGTGGCGCACGAGCCGTTCGTGCAGACCGTCGAGTTCGACGAGTCGATTCCTCGCTGGTACGTGCGGTTCGGGTGCGACGGCCGCGACGCCGCGACGATCTACTTCGATCTGCGCCAGCGTTCGTTGCATCACGAGGTGTATTTCCTGCCCGACCCGCTGTATCGCCGGGAGGCCGTCTACGCGCTGCTGTTGAAAGCGAACCATCAGAGCTATGGCACGCACGCCTCGATCGCGGCCGACGGCGAGGTGTATCTCACCGGTCGGACCTTGCTCGAGCACCTCGACGCGGCCGAACTCGACCGGCTGATCGGATCGATCTACCAGTACACCGAACGGTGGTTCCCGACCCTCGTCCGCCTTGCGTTCCGGCCCGACTGAACCTGTGAACACATGACAGATTGTGTGATCTTGCGTGGTGCGGTATCGTGAGGTCGGGGGGCCGGCGATCGGGCGATCGGGGAGGTCGCGCCGAACACCGACCCCCCGGGATTAGCGTGGCGCGGTGACCAGGGTCTCGGTGCTCGGCGGGGGCAGGATGGGTGAGGCCCTCGTCGCGGGCCTGCTCGAATCGGGTACCGAGCCGGACGATCTCTGCATCGCCGAGTTCGACGCCGAGCGACGCCGGATCCTGGAAGCCACCTTGGCCGGTGTGCGGGTCGTGCCGTCAGCGGCATGGGCGCTGCCCGACGCCGACGTCGCCGTCATTGCCGTCAAGCCCGGCGACGTCGCGGGCCTGCTGCTCGGTGCGCTCGACGCGCTCGGTGCCGCCACGCTCGTACTGTCGATTGCCGCCGGTGTCACGATCGCCGAGCTCGAGGCCCTCGCGCCGGGGCGC
Source organism: Acidimicrobiia bacterium (assembly GCA_038202885.1). GTDB lineage: Bacteria > Actinomycetota > Acidimicrobiia > IMCC26256 > PALSA-610 > JBBREP01. Next base: position 16,292 of record JBBREP010000063.1, read on the forward strand.
CCGGTCGTGCGGGCGATGCCGAACACGCCGGCCGTCGTACGCCAGGGCGCCGCCGCGATCGCGGGAGGCCAGCATGCCGACGATTTGCACCTGGCCCTGGCCGAGACGTTGCTCGGGGCGGTCGGCACGGTCGTGCGTGTGCCCGAATACCAGCTCGATGCGGTCACCGGCCTGTCTGGCTCCGGGCCCGCCTATCTGTTCTTGGTCGCCGAGGCCATGATCGAAGCCGGGGTGCTCGCCGGGCTGACCCGCGCGACGGCCACCGCACTGGTGCGCCAGACCATGCTCGGTTCGGCCCACTTGCTTGCGTCGGGCTCCGAAACCCCCGAAGCGCTGCGCGCCGCCGTCACCTCTCCGGGTGGCACCACGGCCGCCGGCCTACGGGCGCTCGAGGCCCACGGCGTGCGCTCGGCCTTCCTCGATGCCGTCACCGCCGCCACCGAGCGATCCCGAGAACTCGGAGAACGCTAAAAGCGTGGTGTTTGGGTCTCGCCAGGCGAGCCACGCCTGTCACATACAACACAGCCCACACGTGCATCGCGGAGTCTCGATGGACAACAGGGCACTCGATGGCGTACGGTGCTATCGGAGCGGGTTTGGAGTAGGGAGATGCCGCGTGGCCCAGGGGCTGAGCAAGGCGCGCTTTCTGACTGTGCAGGAAGTCGCGAACGTGATGCGAGTGTCGTCGATGACGGTATATCGGCTCATCAAGTCTGGTGAGCTGTCCGCCGTTCGTGTCGGACGATCCTTTCGCGTCTCCGAGGTCGACGTCGATCGGTACCTGTCGTCGCGCTATACCGAAGCAGGCTGAACCACTGAGGATTCGCCCGGCGTCGCACTAACCGATACCGTCGGCCGCTGTGGACGCCGTGCCGCCTTTCGTCTCGTTCCTATCGGATTACGGGACCCGCGACGAGTTCGTGGGGGTGTGCAAAGCCGTCATGCTCGAGATCGCGCCCGAACTGCGGATCGTCGACATCACCCACGACGTAGCGCCGTTCGACGTGCGCGCCGCGGCGCTGACCTTGGTACGGGCCATCCAGTATCTGCCGGCCGGCATTGTGCTGGCGATCGTGGATCCGGGCGTGGGCACCGGCCGCAAGACGATCGCAGTCCAGGTCGAAAACGGTTACCTCGTCGGGCCGGATAACGGTTTGCTCGCGCCGAGCGTGGCCATGCTCGGCGGGGCGAGCCGGGCGGTGTCACTCGACAATGCCGAGTATCAGCTCCAGGCGCCCGGCGGTACCTTCGCCGGACGCGACGTGATGGCCCCGGCCGTTGGCCACCTGGCCGCCGGCGTGGCGCTCGAGGAACTCGGCACCGAGGTCGACCCGGCCTTGCTGGTGCCGGGACTGCTGCCATTGCCCGAAGAGGGCGCCGACGGCGCGATCAACGGCGAGGTGCTGTGGGTCGACCGCTTCGGCAACGTGCAGCTCAACATCGACATCGAGATGCTCACCGCCCGCGGCGTCGCCATGGGTGGCGCCATGGAAGTGCGTTGGCGAGACGAGGTCAGGGTCGTGCGATGGGTGTCGACCTACGCCCACGGCAAGCCGAACCAGCTCGTCGCGGTCAACGACAGCTACGGCCTGTTGTCGCTGGCGATCGACCGCCAAAGCGCGGCCGAGGTGGCCGGCCTCGCCGTCGGCACCAACGTCACGATCAAACCCGACCCGCGAGGCGTCGAGTGAGGTTCGGCACGAGCATCGTCATCGTGGCGCTGCTCTTCCTCATCCTGGCCGCCTCGGCCTACCAATTCCTAGCCCACTAACTCTGTTTCTTGCGCCTGCTTCGCCCGGCGCTGGCGAGCGACCGCGTCGGCCAGGCGCTCGCGTCGCGAGGTTGGGCGGTCGCCGCGCCGCTTTCTGCAGCCCACGGCACTCTCAAGCGTCGTGTGACATGCGGAAAAGGACCTCGATCTGCTGCGCGGCGACCGCACAACACTGCTGCGGCAAGACCGGCGTAAGCGGTCGCTCGCCGTGCCGACGCAGGAGGCGCAAAGAGTCAGGGCACGCGATCCACTATTGCGGCGGCGAGTTTGTAGGCGAGTTCGGCGGGGCCGAGCTCGTCGGGGCGCAACAGGTTCGCCATGATCCGCAGTACCCACTCCATGAGCGGGCGGCTGCGCATCCCTACCCGTACCAGCTCGCGCATCACGGCCGGGTTGCCGATGGCCTTCACGAAGAGCCGGGCAACCTTGAAGTAGAGGCCGTAGACGTCGTCGAGTTGCTGTTCGTAGGTCCGAAGCGCCAGGCCGTCGTCGGTGGCGAGCGCCAGGTCGACCGCGCTGGCCGCCATCCGCCCCGTCTCGTAGGCGACCGAGATGCCTTCACCGTTGAACGGGTTCACCGAGCCCGCGGCGTCGCCGACCGAGAGCCAGGTGGGGCCCACATGGGGCAGCACCGAACCGCCGGTGGGGAGGCGCCCACCCGTCGGTGCACACGTGGCCGTATCCGGCGAAATGCCCCATCGGCTCGGCGCGGTCGCCGCGAAGGCATCCATGAGCTTGGTGGTGTTGATGTCCTTCCAACCCCGGAACGTGGAGAGCAGGCCGCAGCCGACGTTGATCGTGCCGTCGCCCACCGGAAAAACCCATCCGTAGCCCGGCAGGTGGTTGCCCTCGCGATCACGGATGTCGAGGTGGCTTTCGATCCACGGTTCGTCGTGATACGGGCTGCGGAAATAGCCGCGAATCGCCATCCCAAGCGGGTACGTGCGATTGCGTTGCGTCCCGAGCGCCCGTCCGAAGCGGCTGTTGGCGCCGTCAGCCACCACGATGTAGCGCGCTCGGACTGCCTGCTGGGTGCCGTCGAGCTTGTGTTTCAGCTGCGCACCTCGCACCACGCCCCGTTCGACGATCGGGGCGGTCGCCTCGCAGCCCTGCCACAGCGTGGCCCCGGACTTGACGGCCTGCTGGGCCACCATTTCGTCCAGATCGCGGCGCCGCACGACGTAGCCGTAGGAAGGGAAATCGGGGTGGTCGGGCCAGGGCATCTCCAAGGTGATGCCGTGACCGATGGCCCGCAAGCCGTCGTAACGATGGTGATCGGCCAGCCGGTCGTCGAGCCCCATGTCGTTGAGCTGGCGAACGGCCCGTGGTGTGAGCCCGTCGCCACAGGTCTTGTCGCGGGGAAACGTCGACTTGTCGACCATCACCACCCGCCGACCGCGCTCCGCGAGCCAATACGCACAGGCGGCACCCGACGGTCCGGCGCCAACGACGAGCACGTCGTAACGGTCGTCGATCACGACCATGATCCTCGCGCGTCGTGACCATGTTCGACGACCCCGATGCGCTCGTGCATTTGTGACCGCAAGACCGCTCGTAGACCCACTCGTAGAATCGCTTCTCCGGTGCGGGGAATGTGTTCGCGATTCATCTAGCGTGCTAGGAAACGAACACACGGCACATGCGACCAACACGAGCAACGACGACGCGTCCGACGGCCCGGAGCTGACCGACCATGGTGCACACCCTCGCGGTGCACATCCCGAACCTCTTGCCGAAGGATCTCGGTCCGTTTCACATGAGTTGGACGCGCCCTGCCGGCCGTCTGATCTGGTCGTCGTTGATCGTGCTCATCAGCGTCGGTGCCATCCTCCGGTTGTGCAAGCGTCCGAAGCCGGCCGAGCCGCCCACGTGG
>JBBREP010000064.1:0-19932 GCA_038202885.1 Acidimicrobiia bacterium
AGGCATTCGGGTCGAGGTCGTGTCCGATGCGTTCGGCGCGTGATGCCTTGAGGCGCCGTTCGACGCGTTCGAGCGCTGTCGTCGGATCGTTGAGTATCGGAAGCCAGTTTTCGTCGGTCGGGTCGATATCGAGGTCGCGACGACGGATCACGTATGCGGCGACATCGTGTTGCCCGCGGCTCAGCATCACGTAGAGCGATTGACGACTCGTTGCGTCGGTCGCGACGGCACGCGCGGTCGGCATCGTTGCGCCTTGTGAACGGTCCGCGGTCAAAGCGTATGCGTGCGCGAGGCCACCGCGGCGTCCGTCACCAAAGTCGTGGTTGAGATACGCGGCCTCGACAATCGCCCGACCGCGACCAGCGAACTCGACTTCGAGCCACTGACGATCCGGATTGGCAACGTCGGAGTGGGTTGTGATGATCGTGCCGATCGTCCCCGTCCGGATGTATGCCTTCGGGCCTTGACCGTGCGGGATGAGCGTGTGGCCGCGTTGGGTGAGCGTCACGACTTCATCACCCACCCGGAATTCTCGGTCACCGACGATGACGGTCGGGCCGGTGAGTGTGCCGTCAGCTACGAGACGGACGCGTGCGGCACGGTTGAGGATCTCGACGTCGCGTTGAAACGCGGCCATCATCCGTGTCGCCCCGGGGCGTGCTGGTGTGGGCTGTTTACGGTCTTGATACCAATCTTCGACAACGCTGATGAGCATCGTGGCGCGGTCATCGCAGATCCTTATACGGCCGTCGCGTTGGAGGAGTGCGAGCGCATCGTTGACACGTTCGGGGAGTTGCGACCGCAACGCGATGAGCGCCGCTCGGACGTCACGCATTTCGTCACCTTGTTGGCGGCGCATCTCGCGTAGTACGGCTGGGTTCGTATTCGTGACGAGGTGCCGGAACCAGCCTCCCGCGCCGACTGAAGACAATTGGCCCGGGTCGCCGAGCGCGACGATCACCGTGTGCGTCCGGGTCGCATACCTCACGAGTCGTTCTGCGTCGCGGGTCGAAACCTGCGTTGCTTCATCGATGATCAACACCGTTCCAGACGGCCAGACTCGTTTGGGATCGTCGGTGTTGTCGAGACGGGTGAGCCAACTCGCTACGACTTCGCTCGTGATCCCGAGACGTTCGTGGAGCTGTTCGGCTTGGCGTCCGCCGTTCGCGGTGGCGACTACTCGGTAACCAGCGCGCTGCCATATTTCGACGGTGGCACGCATCGCTTCGGTTTTGCCGGTACCGGCTGGGCCGACAAGACAACGAACAAGATCGCCGCTATCGACAAGTTGTGTCACTGCGTCGAGCTGTTCAACACCGAGGCGCGCAGTCCACTCGCCAAGCGTACGGTCTCGCTGCTCGGGTTCGACTGGCGCGAGCATGATGCCACTCAGGTCTGTCGCGCCTTGACGACACAACGTCACGAGGTTGTCTTCGATCTCAAGCATCCCGTATGTCGTGTAGCGCGCCTCGCTGCGCTGATGACGCCGCGCTGCTCGCGGTACCGCGATCGGAACGACGCGCTCATCGCTCAAGAAACGATCTGCCAGCTTCTCGATCCGCGGCCCGTCGAGGCTCGACCCGTACTCGGCGGCTATAGCGCGGACCGTGTCTTGACGGTTGAACCAGACGGAACGTTCCGTCAACCCATCCGGTCCAGCCAACCGGATGAATAGTGCATCGATTGTTGCGTCGTCAGCCAGTTCATTTCGTGCGGTCCCGCGTGCGAGGCCGCGAATCTGTTCGGGTACCCATCCGAGTTCGGCAAGTCGTTCGGTTTGGATCGCGAGCACCTCACCGTCGGCGAGAACACGTTTCGATTTGCGCGTAGATTCCTGCGCAGCTTCGTTCGTCTTGGCACCCGGCGCATAACCGTTCGCGAGGAGCGCTTCGTATTCACGTTCGATATCGCGATGACGCGTCGAAAAATGTACGAGTACCTGGCGCGGCAACGTCGCAATCTCCGCGACACCGTGATGCACGGCCCCCCACTCGACGCCAAGACGATCAGTCAGCTCCCTGCGAAAGACGGCGGACGCGACATATCCAGCCGTGAGATGGTGACGCATCAAGAGTTCGCTATCTAATGCTCGCCATACTGGGCCGTTATCGGTCTCGACGCGGGTGAAGTTCGCGATGATGCAATGGGTGTGGAGGTGCGCGTCGTTCTCGCGAGAGACTTCGTGGCGGTATCCAGCGACGACAAGTCCTTCACCTGGACGGTTACGCCCATTCACGATCCCAGCAGTCGCGTTCGTTTCCAAATATCCGACAGCATCGTTGATCGCCGCGTCGAACGCTCCACCTATCGCATTACGCGTGTCGGTATCGCCGAATGCCCAGAGCAACGAAACGCTCTTCGGTGCCGACAGCGTCAAATCGAACGCCATTACACGGTTCGCAGACTCACGCGACACGGCGAACCGGGTGGCTTCATCACGGTGTACGAGCCACGCTCCAGTTTCTGATCGGTGCGCCAACAAGAACGCCTTCGGTTTCCCACGCACCGGAGTTCCGGTCAAGAACGCGACCGTGGCACGCGCGAGGCGTTCGTCGGTCACGACCGTCGGCCGGCGGTATCGGATCGTGGGTTGTTGCTCCGCGAGGCGACGGAGGTAGCGGACACCGACGCTTGCGAATTTCGCGGCCGCCTCCAATGAAATCCACTCTTTATTTGGCACAGCGTCGGATGTGGGAGCCATCGAAGGTCGCGGAGCGAGCAGCGGCGCGCCGGTAAGGGGATGTTCTCCCGTGAGCAGACGCAACAGCTGATCGCCGGACACCGCATTATCAAGACCGAATTCGTTTCGAAGCGTCCCGTGCACGATGCCAAGAACATTCGCACCGGGTTCTGCGTAGTAGTCGGCGGGTGTTTGGGTGGCCTCGACTGGCGGTCGGCCTTCGACGTACGCACGGATCCGATGCGCGGCTGCGCTGACGAGACCAGGTTGGGATGCAGGGACACCGAGCGGCTTGATTCGAGCGATCACACTCGTATGTGCGCATCGACACCAGTGGGTGAGCCGCTGACCTGCGTGGGTGATGCTTTGGGTGACGTTCTGGGTGACGCGCTTTTGGGCAATCAGTCCGCGGAGTAGGCGCGTTGCTATCTTCGCCATCGGAGCCTCGCGGCTGAGAGATCAGCCCCGGACCCCACATGGGATGTTGCGAGGCGACCCCACTGCCTTGCACTTCGTGGGGCTCCACGAACGTGTGCGGTAAACGAAATCCGTGCGGCGCGCCGGGAGTCTTGTTCGACTCGACCTCAATGTTTCGATGCCATCGACAGTCGACACAACGATAAATTCGCGCCGTGCGAGCATGGGCGAACGGAAGCCAGCAGAGCGCTTTTGCCTACTCCGTTGTCGGCTCAGGATCGACGAGCAGACGTCACCCCTGCCGCTTTGGTGGTACCGCTTTGCGGTACCACCCTGTGTGCTCCTCGTCGTCCTACGTCACCCACGACCTCGCACCCGCTGACTCGCGCACCTCCGCGTTGAATCTGTCAGCCCGCAAAAAAATCAGTTCCGATCCGCGTTCAAAATGAGCACATACCAGTAACGGACAACTCACGCTCACGAACCACGAACGGAACTCACATGAACTCGATCACGATCATCGGAACCCTCACGGACAATCCTGCACGACGCGACACCAAACGCGGCATCGTCGCAACATTTCGTATCGCTGCGATCGGCACACCACGAATCTGGATCGACATCGAATCGTGGGGACAACTCGCCGGGCGCGTCAACCAGTACCTCGTCAAAGGCCGAATGGTCGCGATCGCCGGGAACCTCGCGTACGACAGTTGGACCGACCAAGCCGGACAACGGCGCGAACGTTGGTATGTCCGTGCCGAACGGATCACGTTCCTCGATGCACCACCGACCGACACCGATAATGCAGACGGTCATGTTGGGCGCGCTGACCGGACGAGCCGCCACGACCTCGGAATGATTGATGAGAGCCCGGCGATAGTCGCGTCGACTGTTGCTTCGACGTCGTCACCGGCGATCGTGAGCGTGCAATGAAACGGGCCAGCGACCATCCGGACATTGCAGGTCCCGAGAAATGTTGCGGCTTGATTGAGGATCGGGTCGAGCTTTTCGAGTTCGGTCTCGGGGCTCAACCAGCCGTGCACGATCGTGACGTGCCTCCATCCTGCGGCCACGTCGGTGGCCTCGGCGATGAGGAGCTCGTCGAGGACATGTTGGCGTTCCCATTCGGCGAGGGGCTGGTCGGCGAGGGCGTGAAGTTCGATGAGGATCATGGTCTGTTCTTCGAATGGTTCGGTGCTCATGGCGTGCTCCTGTCAGTGGAAATCGATCCGATCCCCTATAGAGAAGGTCGTTCGCGCGCCAGCGCGCGAACCCCCTCATCAACGATCGTGAGGGCAATATGAAATTCAGGACCGATATCGAAGAAGAAATGGCAGGTCAGCGGCTTCTCGTGACCGTCGAACAGGCCGCGGAGATCCTTGGTGTCGGCCGGACGACGGTCTACGAGCTGCTCGGCGATGGAGAGATCCGAGCGGTGCAGATCCGTCGTTGCCGGCGGATCGCGATGGCAGAACTTCACGCGTATGTGGAACGCCTACGCGACTCCGACCTACCGCGCCCGTAGGTAGGGGTTCGCGCGGTGGCGCGCGAACCGCAGTGTCTATAGGGCCATCTAATTGCCGGACGGCGGTCCTTTCTGACACGGCAATCAGAAATGAGCACCGATGTCGCCTGAGCGCATGCGAACAACCGCACCGACCCAACGACTCTTGACGTGCTCGCCGTCGTGCGCGCAGTGCATGCCGCTCGACCGATGGGTGGTCTGAGATGGCGTCAGTATCGAAACGTAAGGGACCTCGCGGAGTTCGTTACGACGTCCGGCATCGCACCCCTGGTGGTGATGTGCGGACCCGGACTTTCCTCACGCGACGCGAAGCTGATGAATACTCCCGCTCTATCGAAACCGATAAGCGCCGGGGTCACTGGACTGATCCGCGTCTCGCGTCGCAACGTTTTGGAGAAGTCGCAGCCGAGTGGTTGCGATCAAACCCTGGTAAACGTCCCAGTGCGATGTCGCGCGACGAATCGATTATTCGTGTGCATCTCTTGCCGACGCTCGGGAAAACCCGGATTGGTGCGATCGTCTCATCGGATGTGCGCAAGCTCGTTTCGAAATGGTCTGAGCGCCTCGCGCCGCGGACGGTGAAACGCACCTATGGCGTGCTCCACGCGATCATGCAGTTCGCGGTTGACGACGACATCATTGCGGTCTCGCCGTGTCGCGGGATCAAGCTCCCGCAGATCGAACCCGTGACGCGCCACGTACTGACGGTCGACGAACTCGAACGGCTCGCAGTGACACTCGGGCCGCGATGGTCCGCGATGGTCTATCTCGGGGCTGTGCTCGGATTGCGGTGGGGTGAGTGCGCCGGGCTTCGCCTCGGAGCGATCGACTTCGATCGAAATGAGGTCCGCATCGTCGAGCAGGTGACGCGCGGGAAATTCGGTCAGACCGTGACGGGGCCGCCGAAGTCGAGCGCTGGCCGTCGGACGATGACTTTGCCCGATGGGCTTGTCGATCTCCTCAAAGCGCATGTTTTGGCTCGCGTTATCTCAGGGCCCGAAGCGTTGCTTTTCCCGAAACTCGATGGTGACCCGGTCAACTATGCGAACTGGCGGCGCAATGTCTGGATACCTTCCGTGAAACGCGCCGGTCTCGATGCACTCAACTCGGGCGACCGACGCAATGGGTTGGAGTTCCATGATCTCCGGCGAGCGAACGCGACCGCGCTCGTGCGTGAAGGTGTCGATCTCAAGACCGCGCAGACAAGACTCGGGCACTCCGACGTACGACTGACGCTCGAGGTGTACGCGCAAGCGACGACAGAAGCCGATCGTTCAGCGGCTGGCCGTCTCGACGATCACTTTTTTGGCCGTCCGCGCGATAAACGCGCGATAGAAGCTGCTGCGGACGACTCCACCGATCAGGACACCCACTCTGACCGGCACTGATGGAGTCGGGGTGAGAGGATTTGAACCTCCGGCCTCAGCGTCCCGAACGCTGCGCGCTAACCAAGCTGCGCTACACCCCGCGGTGTGCGGTCGCACACCTTAGCGGCGAGGTCAGTCGGGCGACGAAGGCGTTGCGTCGTGACGGACGCGCCGCCCACACCGCACACGCGCTGCCGCGGCAGCGCGCGATCAGGCCGTGTCGAACGATCCGGGGGGTGCCGTCGCCAGCGCCGCTTGCACCCGCACGGCCAGTTCCTGGCGGCAGATGAGCAGGTCGGGCAGGTACGGATTGGCGTTGTTGTAGACGAGGTCGCTGCCATCGAGGCGGCTCGTGTGCAACCCAGCCGCCGCACACACCGCCACCGGTGCGCACGAATCCCACTCGTACTGGCCGCCACCGTGGGCGTATACGTCGGCCTGACCGAGCACGACGGCCATTGCCTTCGCACCAGCCGAGCCCATCGGCACGAGCTCGGCGTCGAGCTTCTCGGCGAGGTACTCGGCCACCTTGGGCGGTCGCGTGCGCGACACCACGAGCCGGGGCTTTGCCGGCACCACGCCCACCACGGTCGGCGCCGGATTGGTCACGAGCACCTTGTCGGCACCCGGCAACGCCACCGCGCCGGCGATCGGCCGTCCCGCCGATACCAGCGCAACGTGCACGGCCCAGTCGTCGCGGCCTTCGGCGTACTCGCGCGTGCCGTCGAGCGGATCGATGATCCACACGCGCTCGGCGGTCAAGCGAACCGGATTGTCTTTCGATTCCTCCGACAACACCGCGTCGTTCGGGCGGTGCTCCGCGAGCTCTCGCAGCAACAAGTCGTTGGCAGTGTTGTCGCCCCGACTGCGCAGCGTCTTGTCGTCGACGCCTTCGCGCTGCGCGTCGGCGCGCACTTGCAACAGCAGCTTGCCGGCTTCGCGGGCGAGGCGGCCCGCCAGCTCGTGATCGTTCACGGGCGCGGCCCGCTGGCAGGCGTGGCGAGTAGGCGTTTCGCCGCCCGCCGCAGCATGCCGGCGTCGACCGGCTTGACGAGCGTGGCGTCGGCGTCGGCGCGCGCCGCCACGAACTGATCCGCGGGCCGATCGAGCAACAGCAGGATCGTCGCATGCTCAAGCCGTCCGGCCGATTCTTCGAGCCGCAGGTCGATCGCCACCGCGATGCCACCCATGTTCGCGATCTGCATGTCGAGGATCACGAGGTCGGGCTCGTGCTCGGCGAATGCCTCCCGCACGGCTTGGCCTGTCGTGACCTCGACGACTTCCTGGCCCGGGCCCACGAACGCGCCGCGCACCTGGTTACGGACCCACTCGGCATCGGCGGCCACAAGCACCTTCATGAGCGCGAGACCCTACCCGCCAGGCCGAGCGTTCTCCTGATGCCACAGTGCCGAACACCGACTCCTGACATCGTCAGAACACCGCCGATCAGGGGGTGGGCGCCAGAAGATGGGTGGCGACGTCGGCGAGGGTGGCGACGTCGTGCACATCGTGGTTGAGCAACGGCACGTAGACGACGGCGGCCGTCTCGATCATCGACTGCAGTTCGGCGACGGCGTCGCGCTCGGCGAGCGCGATGGCGCGAAAGTCGGCGAGGTTGCGTACGCCCGCTGCGATCGAGGGATCGGTTTCGTGCGCGGCCAGCTCGCGCAATCTCGACGGATTGTCACCGCCGAACGCGGGGTGGACCCGGTTCACCACCAGCGCGGCCACCGAGAGTCCGTTGCTCTGGAGCCGGGTCGCGAAGAACGTGGCTTCATCGAGCGCGTCGCGTCGCGGCGACGTCACGAGCACGAACGCGGTCTCGGGGTCGTCGATCAGCGTCTGTACCTTCGCGGCGCGTTCCCTGAACCCCGATTCCATGCCTTCGAACGCTTGGAAGAACGCAATGATGTCTTCGATCACCTCGCGCCCCACGACGCGTGACACCGTGCGCAAGAACGTCTGCACCGCGAGCCCGGCCACCTTCATGTAGGTGCGCGTCGGCATCATCAGCAGTCGAAACACTCGGTTGTCGAGCAGCCGCAAGAGCCGAGCCGGCGCGTCGAGGAAGTCGAGGGCGTGGCGCGACGGCGGGGTGTCGACCACGATGAGGTCGTAGCCACCGTCCACATGCAACTCGTGCAATTTCTCCATCGCCATGTATTCCTGGGTGCCACCCAATGCACCGGAAACATTGCGATAGAAGCCGTTGGAGAGGATGCGCTCCGCTTGTTCCTCGTTTCCGGCGTAGCGCGTCACGAGTGCGTCGAACGTGCTCTTCGTGTCGAGCATCAGTGCGCTGAGCCGCCCGCCGGGTTCGGGCGCGCCGTCGGCCCAGATCGACCGGTCGATCTCCGCGGGTGTGTCGGTGAGTCGATCGAGACCCAACGTGTCAGCGAGGCGTTTCGCCGGGTCGATCGTCACCACGACCGCATTGCGGCCGCGCCGCGCGGCCTCGATCGCGAGTACCGCCGCGGTCGTGGTCTTGCCGACCCCGCCGGTGCCACAACACACCGCGATATGACGAAGGCGGACGAGGCCTTCGAGCGAATCGGTCACGCCAGTAGGTCGATGGCGTCGACGAACGCGTCGGCCAGCACGGTCAGGTCGTTCGGCCCGATCGTGGCCGTGAACAAGAACGGCAGGCGGATCTGGGGGAGCGGCAGCCGCGCCGCGAGCCGGTCCAGCTGCATGCGCTGCAAGGTTTCGCGGTGGGCGCGGAACGTCGCCGCGTCGCGCACCGCAGTCGCGGTGTCGAGCGACAGCGCCGACCCTGCGCCCGTGGCGGACGCAGCCGATGCCGCCACGATCGCTTCGGGTGTCGCACCGAGCACAGCCAAGTCGTGCGACGGTTCGAGACAGCAGTTGACCACGATGGGTCCGAGCGCCACCCCGGCACGGTCCTCGACCGCGAATGCGGTGTCGACCACCTCGTTGACGGGCGTTTCCTCGGGCATCGTCACGAGCAACACCTGGCATCGGGTTGGATCGGCCAACATCTCGGCCACGTCGGCGGCCTGTTTGCGCACCGGCCCCAACCGCACCGCGTCGAGTAGACCCCGCGCCGACAGCAGGAAGCTGATCGCATGGCCGGCCGCCGGCGCATCGACGATGATCAGGTCGGCGGCCCGCTCCTGTTCGAGCGACTTCACCTTGCCCAAGACGAGGATCTCCTTCATCCCGGGCACCGCCGTGGCCACGATGTCGAGCGCGCCGGAATGCGCGAGCCGCTTCGAGACTCGCTTCATGCCGTGGGTCTCGAGGTAGTCGATGAGCGCCGCGTCGGGTGACAAGGTGCGGGCGCGCACGCCGGGCGCCAACTCGGCGTCGTCATAGGTGAGCGCCGATCCGCCGAACGAGGCCGCGAGCCCCGACTTACCTTCGACCTCGGCGATCAGCACCGACATCCCGGCCCGAGTGGCCGCGACAGCGAGGGTCGCGGTTACCGTCGTCTTGCCGACCCCACCCTTGCCGGCCACGATCACGACTCGCGATTGGGAGCAGAACCGGCGCAGCTCCATCGACGCCGAACGCTAATGCAGCCCTTGAGACGCCCCGCCCCATCCTCCCATCCCCTGCCATGGCGCGCCGGCGCGGGCGCGCTCCTCGGCGCGATCGCGCTCACCCTGCTCGTCGTGGGCGCGCAGCCCGGTGGCGCGGCGACGCCCAGCCCGACGTCGACTCCCACGACGGCGAGCACCTTCAACGGCATCGACGTGGTGCAGGTGACCGGCCTGCTCGACCCCCCGAACGCGTCGCTGATCCGCGACTCGATTCATGCCGCAGAGCGGCGGCACAGCACTGCGCTCGTGATGCAGATGGACAGCGGCGGCGTGGTCGACACCGACTCCATCGCGCTCGCCGCGGCGATTCGGGCCGCTCGGATCCCCGTGGTCGTGTGGGTCGGCCCGGCCGGCGCGCAAGTGCGCGGCGGCGCCGCACTCGTCGCCGAATCGGCGGCGTGGGTGTCGCTCGCGAGCAACGCGCACATCGGACCGATCCGCCCGCTGCGTCTCGATGCCGCTGACCCCGCGAGTCTCGACAACGCGCGCTTGCAGTCGATCACCGGTCGTCGCCTCGACACGGTCCGCGCGCTCAGCACCCGCAAATTCGGAGCCTCGCAAGCCAAGACGGCGCGCGTCGTCGATGCCGTCGATCCGGTGCTCGGTGATCTCATCGTTGCGCTCGACGGCAAGGTCCTGCGCACGGCCACGGGCCCGTCGCCGCGTTTGTCGACGGCGGAGGTCACCACGGTCGCGGGTGGCGCGCGTCGGCGACCGAACCAAGACGTGCGCTTCGAGAAGCTGTCGCTCGTCGGCCAGTTCCAGCACACGCTCGGCGCGCCATGGGCCGCGTACTTCCTGCTTGCCGTCGGCGCCGCGCTCGTCGTGTTCGAGTTCTTCACGATTTCGGTCGGTATCGCCGGGGTCGTCGGCGCGGTATGCCTCGTGTTCGCATGCTTTGGGTTCTCGCATCTTCCCGTGCATTGGTGGGCCGTCGCGCTCATCCTGCTTGCGTTCGTGGGGTTTGCGATCGACGTGCAGGCCGGCGGGCTCGGACCGTGGACGGTGATCGGCGTCGTGTCGCTCGTTGCCGGGTCGCTCACGCTGTACGGCGGGTCGTCGGAGATCGATCCGGCGTGGTGGATCATCGTGCTGGTCTGCCTTGGCGTGATCGCGTTCATGCTCGGCGGAATGACGGCGATGTTGCGGTCGCGCTTTGGTACGCCAACCCTCGGGCGTGAAGGGATGATCGGCGAGCTTGGCTTGGCCGAGGTCGACATCGCTCCCGACGGTGTGGTGCGGGTGCGCGAGGCGTTGTGGCGCGCCCGTACGAACCGGGCAACGCCTGTGCAGCATGGCGACGTTGTGAGAGTTGTGGCTGTCGAGGGGCTCGTGCTGGAAGTGGAGCCCGAGACGGGTGGGGCCAAGGACCACAGAGACCGAGCCCGATCGCGGTCGTAACACCGCGGTACGCGCGATGCGGGCCGTGTAGCTGTGCCGCATCCCTGTCGAGCAGCACTTTCTCACCCCGAGGTCTTTACGGGCCGTTGCTTTGGTGAGTACGTTCGGCCCCGTTCGCCAATGGGGGACATTGTCGGGCGGAGACGGGGGAAGATATAGGTGGTCACCCAAGGGGCTCGACAGCTCGATTGGCAGCGCAACGCGGAGTGCCGCGGGCCCAACGGTGCCTGGTTCTATCCGCCGAGCAAACCCGAGCGGCGCGAGGAGCGGGCGCGGCGCGAGGCCCGAGCCAAGACGATCTGCGCGATGTGTCCTGTGTCGCGCGAGTGCCTCGACTACGCGCTCGACACCCGTGAACAACACGGCGTATGGGGCGGCCTCACCGAACTCGAACGCCGCCTTCTCGCGGACTAATGCTCCGCTGCGCTTCGCGGCGTGAGTGAGCCGTTGGAGCTCGCCGTGGCGCCGGAGGCGACACAAAACGACATGTACGCTCAGATGGTGACGACTGACCAGCCAGAACCCGCGGGTGACCAGCCCCCGTTGCACTTCGAACTGCAGATTTCCGAAGCGCTTTCGAGCGGTGCGTACGCGAACTTCCTGGGCGTGTGGCACACCGCGCACGAGTTCACACTCGACTTCGCCGTCACCCAACCCGCTGCGGTGGCGCAAACGCAGGACGGCACCGTCGTCACGCGTGTGCCCTGTCAGGTGGTGTCGCGCGTGAAGGTGCCGCCCACCGTGCTGTTCGACTTCCTGCGCACGCTGAACGAAAACCTAACGAACTGGGAAACGAACTTCGGCGGCACGACCTAAGCCACCTCTGGCGGCAGCGGCTCAGGCACCGCATCACGGCCGCGCCGCGCGCGGGCCTGGGATCCGATCGTCGCCCCGCCGACGGGTGACACCGTCGGCATCGAGCCGCTTCGCGATCGGTACCACGTACTTGCGGGTGCTCCCGAGTAGATCGCGCACATCAGCGATCGTGAGCGTGCCGCGCTGCACGACTGCAGTACCGACGATGCGCGCCGCGGCCTCGACCGCGTCGGTCGCGAACACCACGCCGTCGAGTTCGACGGCGACGCCCTCTCGCACCAGCAGCTTGGCGACGCGCGGCGCGATGCCGAGCTCGGTCGCCGACGGCGGTGCGAACGGCTGCGCCCGGAGTGCTTCCAGCAAACGGGCGCCGTCGGGTGTGGCCGAGGTCGGCATCGCTGGGGCCGTCGCTCGGCTGCGGACCCGACCGGCCGCGATGTCGAGCGCGCCAGCTGGGTGCGATGCGATGGCGTCGCGAATGTGCGCGGGGTCAGCGTGCACTCGGGCCGCGAGCGCGGTGAGCTCGAGCCCTGGATCGTCGGGATACGTGTGCTCGTGGGTGGCGACGCGTTGCGCCACGTCAGCGAGCAGCGCGTCGACGGTCGCGGGCGCGGCGTAACTCGCGCCCACCCGCATGATCCGACCGGCCGCGATCTCGCGTTCGATCGCGCCCGCCGGATCGGCGCGGTCGAGCGCGGCGAGCAGCGCAATCTCATGGCCGTCGATGAATGGTCGCGCCGCGACCGCCCGCTGTACCGGCGTCAACGCCCGGCGCGCAAGAGCGTCGACCGTCCGGCGGCTGGGCGCGACGTCGACCACGATCGCGCCGCCAACGATGGCGCTGCGGGCCGTTGATCGCAACACGAGATGGTCACCCGGTTGCAGCGGTAGGGCGGCGTCGAAGCGCAGCCGGCCGAGCGCGTCGCCGCTGGTCTCAGCCTCGAAGGAGCGCCAGCGCGTTGGCCACACGCCGGCGCCGATGTGCGCGTGCAGCGTGGCGCGAGCAGGAAGGCGCGTGCCGGGCACTGCGGTGACGACGGCATCGACGTGGTCGGTGGTGCGCCAACGACCCGGCGCGACCACGGCGTCGCCCCGGTCGATCGTGCGGTGGTCGATGCCGGCCAGGTTCAGCGCCACGCGCGTGCCCGGCCCGATTGTGGTGGCGCTGGAGTGGTGCGATTCGATGCCACGCACGCGCGCCGTACGCCCACCCGGCTCGATGCGCACCTCGTCGTCGATCGAGAGCGCGCCGAGCGTGAGCGTTCCCGTCACGACCGTTCCGGCGCCTCGCACCGAGAACGACCGATCGACCCAGAGCCGAGCGCAATGCAGATCGCGTGGTGGCGGCGCGCTGCGGCACACTTCGGTGAGGGTGGCGCGTAGCGCGTCGATACCCCGGCCCGACAGGGCGTCGCACACGGTCAACGGCCACGACGCGAGTTGGGTCGTGCTGAGGTGATCTTCCAGTTCGAGTGTCGCTAATTCAAGCGTTTCGGCGTCGACGAGGTCGGCCTTCGTGAGCGCGATGCAGCCGTGCTCCACGCCGAGCAGACCGAGGATCTGCACATGCTCCGCCGTCTGCGGCATCCACCCTTCGCGAGCGTCGACCACGAGCATGGCCAGATCGACCGAGCCCACACCCGCGAGCATGTTCTTGGCGAAGCGCACATGGCCCGGCACGTCGACGAAGCCGATCACCTCACCGTCGTCGAGCGTGGTGAAGGCGAAGCCGAGGTCGATCGTGAGGCCGCGCGCTTGTTCTTCAGCGAAACGGTCGGGATCGGTGCCGGTGAGCGCGCGCACCAACGCCGACTTGCCGTGGTCGACGTGACCCGCGGTTGCGACGACGCGCACCGGTGTCAGGCTCCGGATGCAGACGCGCCGAGCTCCGAGGCGACGGCGCGCAGCGCTGCGGTGAGGCGCGCGTCGTCGGCCGGGTCGACGCTGCGCAGATCACACACCACCGAGCCCGACTCCACCCTGGCTACGACTCGATGGTCGACGCGCAGCAGGCGCATTGCGGCCGACGGCGACGCGACGGCGATGGCAACGCCGACCGACGGGATCGTGAGGCCGGGCAGCGACCCGCCGCCCGCGGCGGCTTCGGTGTCGACGATGCATGCGCCGGTGATGTCAGCCGCGATGGCGCCGGCCCGAGCGTGCAACGACTGTGGCGATGCGGTCGCCGCCGACCACAGCGGGATGGCAGCGCCGTCACCCGCGAGGTAGGCGAGCGCGACGGCTTGGAGCGCGGCCAACGTCAGCTTGTCGGCGCGCAGGGCTCGCGCGAGTGGATGGCGGGCAAGGCGCGTCACGAGGTCGCGCCGACCCACGACGATGCCGGCCTGCGGTCCACCCAGCAGCTTGTCGCCGCTGAACGTGACGAGGGCGGCGCCGTCGTCGAGGCACTGGCGCACACCGGGTTCGTCGCGCAACCACTCCGGTGCCGCGTCGAGCCACGGCGTGCGCGTGTCGAGCAGCCCCGAGCCGGCGTCGACAACGACCGGCACATCGAGGTGCGACAATTCGCGCACGGGCGTGGTTTCGGTGAAACCAATCATGCGGTAGTTCAACGCGTGCACCTTCAGCACGAGTGCGGTTGCGTCGGAGGTGGCGTGTTCGTAATCGGCGAAGCGCGTGCGGTTCGTGGTGCCGACCTCGACCATGTGCGCGCCGGTCTCCGCGAGGATTTCGGGGATGCGGAAGCCGCCGCCGATCTCGACGAGCTCACCGCGCGACACGACAACCTCGCGCCCGCGCGCCAACGCTGCGAGCGTGAGCACGACGGCCGCGGCGTTGTTGTTGACGACGATCCCCGCTTCGGCGCCGCACGCGAGCGCAAGGAGGTCGCCCGCGTGGTCGTGGCGCGACCCGCGCGTGCCGTCGCCGAGGCGATATTCAAGGTTGGTTGCGCCCGCCGCGGCGGTGACCGCAGCGATGGCAGTCGCGCCGAGCTGCGCCCGCCCAAGGTTGGTGTGCAGCAACACGCCGGTGGCGTTGATGACGGGTTGCAGCAGTTGCAGCTCGCGCTCGCGGGCGAGCTGGCGTGCGTGGGCGACAATCCTGCCCAACGCCGGAATCGCTTCGGTCGGCTCGGCCGCCGACCACTCCCCGGTGGCGATCGCATCGCGCGCCGCTTCGACCGCGCGGCGAGCACAATCGACGAGCACGGCGTGCGGCAACGCGCCGGCAAGCGGCGGCGCCGCGTCGCGTAGCTCGGCGGCGACGACCTCGACGCTCGGCAGGGCTCGGCGAGCGTCGTCAGCCATCGGTTCCTGACCGTAGTTGCTCACGCGCGCCGCACCTGAGGGGCCAAGTAGCCTCGACGGGTGGTGACCGTGCGACCGACGCGTGACGCCGGCATCGGTGCCGCACCCGGCGGGAGCCAGAGAGTTCGAATTCCCGTGCGCGAGGCCGCCACGGTGATGCTCGTGCGCGATCGTCCGACGCTCGAGGTGTTCATGGTGCGGCGCCATCTTGGTGCCGCGTTTGGGCCCGGCGCGTACGTGTTCCCCGGCGGGGCCGTCGACGCGGGCGACCGGCAGGTGCCCTTCGTTGGGCGTACGCGCGAGAACGCCGACACCGTCATGGCGCGCGCCGGCGCGATCGATCATTGGATCGCAGCCGCACGTGAGGCGTTCGAAGAAGCCGGGTTCATGCTCACCGACGTGACGCCGCGTGAGCTGCTCGGCGAACGCGGCGCCGTCCACGCCGGTGCGCGCGACTTCGCGTCCGTGCTCGCCGCACACGCCGCGAATGTCGACGCCGCGACGATGCACGTGTTCTCGCATTGGCGGACTCCCGTGGGCGCGCCGCGCCGCTTCGACACATGGTTCTTCGTCGCCGCCGCGCCGCTCGACCAAGAGGGCGCGCACGACGAGACTGAAACGGTGCATTCCGAATGGATACGGCCGGCCGACATGGTGGCGCGCTGGCGCCGCGGCGACGTCGACCTGATGTTCCCGACGATGCGCACACTGCGGGTCCTCGCGCGCTTCACGACCGCGTCGGCGTTCCTTGACGCAGTGCGTACCGCAGAGCGTGCCGCAGGCGGCACCGCACCGCGGGTTGTCGCCGATGGTTCTGGCCAACGCATCGCGTTGTGGCCGCACGAGTTCGAAGCGGCCGAGCCCGGCTGGCGCGCGTTGCGGTCGCGCCTGAAGGTCGACGCGCGCCTCGAAGCGATCGACCGCGCCGCCGTCGACGAAGGTGCGGCCTAGCAATGGCCGACATGACGACGGGCGTCGCGAGCGCGCTGTCGCCACTCGTGCGGCGGATCCTGGCCCCCAATCCCGGCCCCATGACCGGCCCGGGCACCAACACATATCTGATCGGCATCGACGAGGTCGCCGTGCTCGATCCTGGGCCCGACGACGCCGGCCACGTCGAGGCGATCATCGGCGCGGCGATGGGTGAGCGGATCAAATGGGTGTTGCTCACGCACACGCACCCCGATCATTGGCCGGCCGCGCGGATGATCGTCGAGCGCACCGGCGCCAAGCTCGCGGCGTTTCCACGCGGACCGAAAGCCGACGAGTTCAACCTCGACGTGCCGTTGAAACTCGCCGACACGATGGTGGTGCAGGGCACCGAGTGGTCGCTGCAGGCGTTGCATACGCCGGGGCACGCGCCGAACCACTTGTGCTTCCTGCTCGAAGAGGAGCGCACGCTCTTCACCGGCGACCACGTGCTGAACGGCACGACGACCGTCGTCAGCCCTCAGCGCGGCGGCGACATGGCGGCGTATCTCGAGTCGTGCCGGCGCCTGCGCGACCTGCGTCGCCTCGCTCGAATCCTCCCCGCGCACGGCGACGTGATCGATGAGCCCTACGTGAAGCTCGACGAGTATCTCGCGCACCGCGCCGAGCGCGAACGTCAGATCCTGGCGTCACTCGACGCGGGGCCGAAGCGCATCAAGGACATCGTCGGCGAGCTCTACACGACCACGCCCGAGGTGCTGCTCGAGATGGCCGCCAAGCAAGTGCACGCACACCTCCTCAAACTGCGCGCCGAACAGAAGGTCGACGGCACCTCAGTCCGCGGCCGCTGGTCCCGCCGAAGCGTCGTTTGACCCACATATAGACGTGGCAAACGACGCATCTGCGGGTGCGGGCAGGGTGGCGGGGAAGCTGAGAGCTCGACCCTGGAACTGGTGAAGGTCGCCGATAGCGTCGGATGCGTCCCCGAGAAGGAGTTCGACGTGTCGCAGATCCTTGTCGCGAGCGGCGTTCGCAAGGTGTACCGCAGCGCGGCCGACGAGGTGGAAGCGCTGCGAACCGTCGATTTCTCGGTCGAAGACGGCGAATGGGTCTCGGTGATGGGGCCCTCGGGCTCGGGCAAGACGACGCTGCTGAATTGCCTGTCGGGCCTCGACGACATCGACGGCGGCACCGTCACGCTCGATGGTCAGGATCTGCACGCCATGAGCGACGCCGATCGCACGCGCCATCGCGCCGCGGCGATGGGCTTCATCTTCCAGGCCTACAACCTCATCCCCGTGTTCAGCGCAGTCGAGAACGTGGAACTGCCGTTGCTGCTTGCTGGGGTGAGCGCGAGCGAGGCCCGGCGCCGCGCCAGCGAGACCCTCGATCGCGTCGGGCTCGGCGGACGGCTGAAACACCGCCCCACGGAGCTTTCCGGTGGTGAGCAGCAGCGCGTCACCGTTGCGCGCGCGCTCGCAGGACGGCCGCGGTTGGTGTGGGCCGACGAGCCCACCGGCGCGCTCGATTCGGAGACGGCCGAGATCGTGATGCGGCTGCTCGCCGAGCTCAACGGCGAAGGTCTGACGATGGTCGTGGTGACCCATGACGAAGAGGTCGGGCGCAGCGCGCACCGACTCGTGACGATGCGCGACGGCCACATCGTGCACAGTGAGGTCCTCGCCGGGGCCCGCGGGTGATCATCGTCGCAGCGCTGCTGTCGCTGCCGGTCCTGGTCATCCTCGCGACTCGCCCGGTGCTGCGGCGTCTCGCGCTGCGCAACGCCGCCCGGCGCCCACGTGAGGCGCTGCTCGTGATTGCCGGATCGATGCTCGGGACCGCGCTGATGACCGCGGCGTTCGTGGTCGGCGACACGTTCGATGCCTCCGTGCGGGCCAACGCGTACACCCAGCTCGGGCCGATCGACGAGGTCGCGAGCGTGTCACTGCCGCAGGCCGCGTCGCTCGCTCCGCTGCAACGACTCCACAACCGCGACGTCGACGGCGTGCTCGCGGTGACCACCACCGATGCGTCGGCCGCACACCTCGACGCGTCGGGCCACGTGCAGGCCGCAGCACCGAAGGCACAACTCCTCGAGGCCGACTTCGCGACCGCCCGCGCGTTCGGTGGCGACCCTGCCGCCGCGGGCATCACCGGTGCGACCCCGGCGCGCGGGACAGCCGTGCTCGTCGATCGTTTGGCGGCCAAACTGGGAGTGCGCGCGGGCGACACGTTCGACGCGTACGCGTTTGGTCAGTCGGTGCAGTTGCGCGTCGATCGGGTGATCTCGCAGCGTGGCGTGGCTGGGTTCTGGCCCGGCCGCGAGGTCGTGTCGTACAACGCGTTCGTCGCACCCGGCACGATCGCCGCGCTCGCCACGCACACAACGACCGCGACCGCGCCGCCGCAGTTCTCGGTGCTCGTGTCGAACCGCGGTGGGGTCGAAACCGGGGCGGTCCACACCGGCGCGGTCAGCGCCGCGATGCGAACCGCCGTCCCCGGGGTGGCGTTGGCCGTCGATCCGGTGAAACAGACCCTGCTCGATGCAGCCAAGTCCGAAGGCGAGCGGCTCACGACCCTGTATGCATCCCTGGGCTTCTTTGCCGTTGCCGCGGGCGTGCTGTTGCTCGTCAACATCTTCCTCATGCTCGCCGACGAGCGGAAGTCCGAACTCGGCATGCTCCGGGCGATGGGGCTGCGCCGCCGCGCGCTCATTGGCGCGTTCGCCACCGAGGGCTGGCTCTACGCCGTCGTGGCGTGCGCCGTGGGTACCGTGCTCGGCCTTGGTGTCGGTCGGGTTGTGATGGTGGGCGCGGCGCGCATGCTCGGCGGCCGCGACCCCGACACGCGCTTGCCGATCCGGTTCCATTACGAGACCAAGAGCCTGCAAACGGGCTTCGCTCTCGGTCTTGCGATCGCCATGCTGACGATCGTCGGCACGAGCATCGCGATCAGTCGGCTCAACATCATCGCGGCGATCCGCGACCTCGATCGCCCGAAGCGGGCCCGTCACGTGCGCGTGACGGCGGCGTTCGGTGCGGTGTGCGCCGCGGGGGTCGCAATGCTCGCGGGCGGTGTGGTGGCCCACGCGGTGGTGCCGATGATGCTCGGCGGCGGGATTGCCATGGTGGGGATGCGGCGTGTACTGCGTGGCGTACCCGATCGTGTCGCGGTGACCGTGTCGGCTGCGGCCGCGCTGGTGTGGTGCGTTGCTGCGGTGCCCGTGGCCGTCGCCCTCGGTGGTGATCTACCAATCAGCGGGTTCATCGTGCAAGGGCTCATCCTCGTGATCGCCTCGGTGGCGCTGGTGACCGAGTACCAAGACGAGATCGGCCATCTGCTCGCGCACGCGTCGAGCCGCAATCTCAGCGTGCGGCTCGGTCTCGCGTATCCGTTGGCGCGCCGCCAGCGCACCGCCCTCACGCTCGCGCAATTCTCGATCGTGGTGTTCGTGCTCGTGTACATCTCGGTGCTGTCCGGCATGTTCGCGGGCCAAGTCGACGGGCTCACCCAGAAGTTGTCGGGTGGCTACGACGTCGTTGTCTCGTCGAACCGTGCCAACCCGATCGCGTTCGATGCCGTCGCGCGCGCGGCTGGTGTGCGCCAGGTCGCCGCGCTCGTGAGCGCACCGGCTGACATCACCACACCGTCCAAGCCCGACTCGGTCCGCTGGTCGATGACGGGATTTGACGCTCGCTGGGTACGCGGCGGCGCTCCAAACCTCACGGACGACGGGCGTTTCGCGAACGACACGGCGGCGTACAACTACGTGCTCACGCACGAGGGCACCGCGATCGTCGACGAGACGTTCCTCGCGCGTCGGGCCGGGCCACCAGCAGCGGCCGTCCACATCGGCGACACGATCACGATGGCCGATCCGACCACCGGCCGCTCGCGCGCACTCAAGATCGTGGCGACCGCGCAACCCGATCTCGTCGGCAACGGTGGGCTCACGAGCGCC
>JBBREP010000065.1:0-19892 GCA_038202885.1 Acidimicrobiia bacterium
CCCGGGCATCGGGGCTGGCTTGGCACTCGGCCAGTACCTGTTCGAGGCGGTCGCGGCGCCGGGCCACCAGGCCGACCGTGGCGCCCCGTTGGGCGAGCACGGGGCCCAGCGCGGCGCCGATGCCCGACGATGCGCCGGTGAGGAGGATCTTCGAGCCGTTGATCTGCATGACCGGCATCGTGGCACCGATGCCGGGTTGGCCGCCAGGAAGGAAACGTGTTTCAATTTCGGTGTGAGTCGGGATGTCGTACCGCAGCGAGGGCTCGTCCAGTCGCTCGATGACCCCGACCGGAGCCACGACCAGCACAACGAACACGACGAACGTGATGACGGTATCGGTGACGGCGCGCTGGCCCGCAGCCAGGCCGCCCGTCGGCGCCGAGTACTCGACGCCACCATGGAGCTGGCCCGCGACGGTGGCTTTGACGGGGTGCAGATGCGCGACGTCGCCGCCGAAGCGAACGTCGCGATCGGCACGGTGTATCGCTACTTCAACTCGAAGGAGCGCTTGCTGCTCGAAATGATGGTCGAGCAGCACGATGACCTGCGCCGCCATCTTCGTCGTCATCCGGTCGAGGGCGAGTCGGCTGCGGCGCGCGTCTCGGCCGTGCTGATGCGCGCCAATGCGTCATTGCGGCGCCATACCGACGTTGCCGTCGCGATGGTGCGCGCCTTCGGGGCGTCACGTCACGAGAACGCCGATGTGGTCGAACGCGTTGGTGAGATCATGACATCGATCATCACCGGCGCGATCGGATCCGACACCGACCGCAACCGTCAGGTCGCGCGGATCCTGACGCAGGTGTGGCTCTCGTCGCTGATCGGCTGGGCCGGCGGCGTCGACCCGGTCGAACGGGTCGACGAAGATCTCGCGATCGCGGCGCAACTGCTACTCGGCGACACGTAATCGCAAAATCGCAACTGTCCGTCCACCAACCGAGGTTCCTCACCAGCCATGAATCGCCACTATCACTTCGCCGACCTGTTCGAGCTCGCGGCCGACGCAGTTCCCGAACGCACCGCCGTGCACGACGATCGCCGCAGCATCACGTACGCGGAGCTCGAAGCACGGGCGAACCGCCTCGCGCACGTGCTGCAGGCCGGCGGCGTACAGCCCCACGATCACGTTGCCGTGCTCGCGCGGAACCGCATCGAGTGGGCCGAGGCGATCTTTGCGATCTACAAGATCCGGGCATCGGTCGTGAACGTGAACTATCGCTACGTGGAAGAGGAGATGCGCTATCTCCTGGCTAACGCTGACCCCGTCGCGATCATCTACCAGGCCGAGTATGAGCCGCTCGTGGCCGCCTCGCGTGGCGTCCAACCGGACCTCGTCACGTTCGTGCGCATCGACGACGGCACGGCACCGGGATCGAGCCCGATCCCGGAGGCGCTCGACTACGAGGACGCGCTCGCAGCCGCGTCACCCGAGCGCGATTTCGCCGAGCGCAGCGACGACGACGTGTACTTGCTCTACACCGGCGGCACCACCGGCATGCCGAAGGGCGTGATGTGGCGCATGGAAGACGTGTTCTATGCGCTCGGTGGCGGCGTCGATGTGTTCACGAACGTGAAGGTCACCTCGCCGACCGCGCTGGTCGAAAAGATCAATCCCGATGCCCCGTCGGGGATCATCATGTTGCAGACCGCGCCGTTCATGCACGGCGCCGGGCAGTTCGGGTTGATGCGATCGCTGTTCGAAGGTAACACCGCGGTGGTGATGGACCAGTTCGATGCCGAACGCGTGTGGCGGCGAATCCACGAGTTGCGCATCAACGTCGTCGGCTTCACCGGTGACGCGATGGCGCGGCCGCTCGCCGACGTGTACGAACAGATCGGTAGCGAGATCGACGTCACGTGCCTGTACTCGTTTTCGAGCACCGCCGCGGTGTGGTCGCAGAGCTTGAAGGACTACTTCCGCCGTGTGCTGCCCGAGCACACCGCGATGATGGACGCGATCGGTTCCACCGAAACCGGAATGAACGGGTTTCGCGTTGTCACGAACGACGACAATCAGCAGCAAGGGATTACGACGGTGCAGCCGTCGATCGACTCGGTGGTGCTCGACGACGACCTCCAGCCGATGCCGCCCGGTACCGGCAAGGTCGGTCGTCTGGCGCGCGGTGGCAACATCCCGATCGGCTACTACAAGGACCCGGCCAAGACCGCGGAGACGTTCGTCGTCGACGCCAACGGCAAGCGTTGGTCGATCCCGGGTGACTTCGCACGGGTCGAAGACGACGGCCGCATCACGCTGCTCGGTCGGGGCTCGGTGTCGATCAACTCCGGCGGCGAGAAGATCTTTCCTGAAGAGGTCGAGCAGGCGATCAAGGCCCACCCCGAGGTGTTCGATGTGCTCGTCGTGGGCATCCCCGACGAACGCTGGGGCGAGACGGTGTGCGCGCTCGTACAGCCACGGCCGGGCACGTTGCCGACGCTCGAAGGCATCTCCGAGGTGGCCCGGGCGCAGATCGCCGGCTACAAGGTGCCGCGCCGGTTGGTGCTCACCGATTCGGTCCCGCGCCACGCCAACGGCAAACCCGACTATCGCAAGGCAAAGGCCGCCGCGATCGCCGCGACCGAGCGGTAATCGCGCGGCCCGAGCTCCGGTGTGCGTGCGCCGGCGCTGAATGTGACGTGGGCCAATCGGCCCAGGTCAGCGCCTGTCCGAATGGGGTCACCTCAAGCGCTTTGGGGGTGTGCCGATGTACCTAGGACATGCGCTCGTCACGTCGCCAACTCCTCGTTCCCGTCGCGATTGCAGCGACGCTTGCGTTCCTTCCTGGGCTCACCGGACCCGACACGGCGAGTGCCGTGACGCCGAGCGTGCAGACGCCCGTGATGGGCCCGAGTTCGCTCAGCGCGGCGCAGCTCGCGGCCTGGTACATGGCCCGCCACGGCAGCCCTGCGAACCTGCCGAACCTGAGCAACAACGTCACCGCGTTGGCGCAGATCTTCCTCGATGAGGGCAAGACCGACGGCGTGCGCGGCGACATCGCGTTCGCGCAGTCGATGATCGAGACGGGCTGGCTGTCGTTTCCGTCTGCCGGACAGATCCGTCCTGAGTTCAACAACTTTTCTGGCCTCTACGCGTTCAACGGGCGGGCCACCGGAACGACGTGCGCCAAGGAAGGCTCGCCGTCGCGCTGTTTCTCGTCGCCGAACGTTGGTGTGCGTTACCAGATCCAGCTCCTGCGCGGCTACGCCGACGCCACTACGGCGACGATGTCGCGCCTCATCAGGCCGCCGTCGGATCGCATCGGTGCGGCCCCGTATTGGGAGCTGTTCGGCGGTCAGAGCGGCAAGGCGATCTGGGCCACGGCGCCCAACTACGGGCTGGCCGTCTTGCGCATCTATGCCGATGCCCTCGCGTACAACCACATGAACCCGAGCTGCATCGCGTATCTCAACACCGGAACCGGCCGAATCACCGGCAACGGGTACTGGCTCTTCGGCACCGACGGCGCGACCTACCCGATCGGCAATGCGCCGAACTACGGCGGGCTGACACACCTGAAGCTCGCGGCGCCGATCGTGAGCGCCGCACCGACGCCCGACCATCAGGGTTACTGGATGCTCGGATTCGATGGCGGCGTGTTCAGCTTCGGCGACGCGCACTTCCACGGTTCGACCGGTGCGATGAAACTCACCGCCCCCGTGAACAGCTTCGCCACGACGATCGATGGCGGTGGCTACTGGCTCGCCGCGTACGACGGTGGCGTCTTCAGCTTCGGTAACGCCCACTTCTATGGCTCCACCGGTGGCCGCACGCTTCCGTCGCCAGTGGTCGGGATCGAGACGTCACAATCGGGCAAGGGTTACTGGCTCGTGCGCGCCGACGGCGGCGTGTACGCGTTCGGTGACGCGCCATTGCTCGGCTCGGCGTACCCGAATCACAACATGATCGAGATGAAAAAGAGCGCCGACGGCAAGGGGTATTACATCCTGCGCTCCGACGGCGCGGTCGACAGCCACGGCGACGCTCGTCGCTACGGCGACCTGCGCTCGTGTGGCATTACCGGCGCATCGCACATGATCGTGTCGCCCACCGGCAACGGCTATTGGATCGTCACCAAGACCGGACAGGTACTCGCCTTCGGCGACGCCAAACCGCTCGGTATGCCCGGCGCCACCTCCGCCGGCATCTCAGCCTTCGCCTACTACGGCTAACGCGCGCCTCTCCTGCGTCGCCTTCGGCGACACGGCGAGCGATCGCTATCCGCCGGTCTTGTGGCCTGCGAGGTTGTGCGATCGCCGCGCCGGGCGCTGGTCTCGTGCGAAGGGATAGCCTCTTGTCACTTCCAGAACCACGGGGGAGCTCGGGCGAGCCGGGCTGAGAGGGTGACGACCCGCAAGGGCGTGTCACCGACCCCTCGAACCTGCACCGGGTAATTCCGGCGGAGGGAGGCGGTGCCGACATGTCTTCGGCGATCGATCCATCACGGCGAGCCCACGCCATCGTGCTCAGCGGCGCGGCAACATCGCAGGGCCTGGCCACAGCACTCGAACAGTTTCCCGACGCAGCGATCGTCGCGGCCGACAGCGGGCTCGCGGCGGCGGTCGCGCTCGGTGTGAGCGTCACGGTCGTCGTCGGCGATTTCGATTCGGTCGATCGCGACCAGCTCAAGGCCGCGCGCCGCCAGGGTGCCGCGGTCGAGCGGTACTCGTGCGAAAAGGACGCGACCGACATCGAGCTTGCGGTCCACACGGCGGTCGCGCGGGGCGCGACGAGTGTGTGCGTGGTCGATTCCACACGCGGCCGGCTCGACCACTTCCTCGCGACGACCTCGTTTCTGGCGTCGCCCACGCTCGCGTGCATCGAGATCACGGCGCGGATCGACGACACGCACGTGGTCGTGGTGCGGGCGGGCCGGCCACAGCCGGTACCGGCGCCGGTCGGCGCGACGGTGTCGTTGGTGCCAGCCGGGGGCGACGCTGTCGGCGTCACCACGAACGGATTGCGCTATCCGCTGGTCGCCGAGACACTGCCGGCGGGAACGACCCGAGGTGTGAGCAACATCGTCGACGAGCCGGTCGCGAGCGTGGGGTTGGCGAGCGGCACGCTGCTGCTCATCGTGCCCGATGCGCGCACCGAGCGAGAGGCTGTCCGATGAACACCGCGGCGAAGCCGACGACCCGTATCGGGATTGGCGCGCTCGTCGTCGCGCTGTTGTTCGGCGAGGCGGCGTGTGGTTCCTCAGCGCACAGCGGTGCGGCGCCGGTCACGAGCACTCGCGGCACCACGGTCACGTTGTTGACACACGACGCGTTCGCAGTGTCGAAGTCGGTGCTGGCGGCGTTCACCGCCGACACCGGCATCAAGGTGAAAGTGCTCCGACAGGGTGACGCCGGGTTGATGGTCAACACCGCGATCACCTCGCGCGACGACCCGCAGGCCGACGCCATCTACGGCGTCGACAACACGTTCTTGTCGCGCGCGCTCGACCACAAGCTCTTCGATGCGCGCAGCTTCCGCGGGCTCGACGCGCTGCAGCCCGAAGCGCGCGCCGCCTTCAGCGCCGCGGCGCGCTACGTGGTGCCCGTCGATTTCGGTGACGTGTGCTTCAACTACGACATCGCCTGGTTTGCGAAACACAAGATCAGCCCACCCTCCACGATCGGCGATCTGACGAAGCCGGCGTTGCGCGGCCTCACCGTGGTCGAGAACGCCGCGACCTCGTCGCCCGGGCTTGCGATGGTGCTGTCGACGATCGCTCGCGACGGCGTCGACAAGGCCATGGAGTACTGGCGCGCGCTGGTTGGCAATGGGGTGAAGATAGACGACGACTGGACCTCGGCCTACGAGACCGACTTCACCGACGGCGGCGGCAATGGCACCCGCCCGATTGTTCTGTCGTATGCGTCGAGCCCGCCCGCGGACATCGTCTATTCGGAGGGCAAGAAGACCACCTCGGATGTCGGCGTACTCACCGACGGCTGTTTCCGCCAATATGAGTTCGCCGGCGTGTTGCACGGTGCGTCGCATCCTGACGCCGCGCAACAGCTTGTCGAGTTCCTCATCTCTCGGCGATTTCAGGAAGACATGCCGTTGCAGATGTTCGTGTTCCCGACGCGCACCGATGCGGCGCTTCCCGAGGTGTTCCGGCGCTGGGCGAAAGTTCCGGCTGCGCCGCTCTTGCCCGATTACCGCACGATCGGTGCCCACCGCGACGAATGGATCAAGCGATGGACCTCCATCGCGCTCGGCTGAGCACGCCTGTCGCGTCGCGCCGGGCCGCGGCGATGGTCGCGGCTGCGTGCGTACCGATCGTGTTCATCGGATGGTTCTTCGTCTGGCCGCTCGTGGCCATCCTCGGCCGCGGGCTCATCCCGGGCGGGCATGTGCACCTCGGGCCGGTCCTCGACGTCGTCAGCGACGGTCGGCTTCGCCACCTCGCGATCTTCACGCTCACCCAAGCCGCCCTTTCCACCGTGGTCACGATCGCGGTCGGCATTCCCCTCGCCGGTGTGCTGGCGCGCCGCCGGCTTGTGGGTGCCCGGGTGATGCGCGGTCTCGTGCTCGTGCCGTTTGTATTGCCAACTGTGGTCGTGGCGACCGCCTTCGCGGCGCTGCTGGGCGAGGGTGGGCCGCTCGGATCGTGGCATCTCGTGCCAGGCCCGGCCGCGATCATCGGGGCCCACGCGTGGTTCAACCTCGCCGTCGTGGTGCGCGTCGTCGGCGCGCGGTGGGCCAACATCGATCCGCGGCTCGTCGAAGTGGCGCGTGTCGCCGGCGCGAAGCCGATGCGAGCGTTTCGTGAAGCGACGTTGCCGTTGCTCGCGGAATCGGTCATGGCGGCGAGCGCGATCGTGTTCCTGTTCTGCGTCACGTCGTTCGGGGTCGTGCTCGTGCTCGGCGGACCGCGATACGGAACGCTCGAAACCGAGATCTACCGGCTCACGACTCAGGAGCTCGCGTTCGATCGCGCGAGCGCGCTGGTGCTCGTGCAGATGCTCGTGGTGCTGGTGACCTTGTGGGTGGCGAGCCGCGCCGCGCGGGGCGCCGGGGAGCAAGGCCGGCTCGTCGCGTCGCGCGACGCCACGCGACCGTTGCGCGGCGTGCGTGAACGGCTCGGTGTCGCGGCATTTCTTGGTGCGGTCCTCGTGTTCCTGCTTGCTCCGATCGTGGTCGTGGTCGCACGGTCGCTGTCGGGTGGCCTCGATGCGTATCGGTCGATGGGCACCGAAGTACCGGTGCTCGCGGCGTCGCCCGCGTCCACGATTGGTACGTCGTTGCGCTCGGCGCTGGTCGCGACGGCGCTGGCCGTGATCGTTGGTGGTCTCGCGGCCGCGGTCGTGGCCGGTATGGGAGCCGTCCGCGGCGTGCGCGGCGCCGGCGCGCGACGGTCTCGGCTCGGAGGCGCGCTCGAGCTGGTGCTGTTGTTGCCTCTCGGCGTTTCCGCGGTGACGATCGGCTTTGGTTTTGTGATCGCGCTCAACCGTCCCGTGCACCTCCGCTCGTCGTGGTGGCTCGTACCCATCGCGCAAGCCACGGTGGCGGTGCCCTTCGTCATGCGTACCGTCCTGCCGGCGCTGCGGAGCGTCGATGCGCGCCAGCGTGATGTCGCCGCGGTGCTCGGGGCGCGCCCCGCCCGGGTGTGGCGCGAGGTCGATTTCCCTGTTGTGCGGCGCGCGCTTGCGGCCGCGGCGACGTTCGCGTGCGCGATCTCGCTCGGCGAGTTCGGCGCCACGGCGTTCGTTGCTCGCGCCGACGCGCCGACGATGCCCATCGCGATCCGCCGATTGTTGGCCCGGCCGGGCGCGACCGATCACCGCACCGCGTTCGCGCTCGCCGCGCTCCTGGTCGTCGTGACGGGCGTCATGGCTGTGGCGGCCGACCGGCTCGGCGATGCCCGCGGTGGGTACTGACGTGTTGGAGCTCTGCGGCGTGTCGGTGGCGCTCGGCGGTACACCGGTGTTGCGCGGCGTCGACCTCGAAGTGGGGCCGTCGGAGATCGTGGGCTTGCTCGGCGCCAGCGGTTCGGGCAAGAGCACGATCCTGCGTGTCGTCGCAGGCCTGGAACAACAACAGCGCGGCGAGGTTCGCTGGTCGGGGAGTGCCATCGACCACCTACCGGCGCATCG
The DNA here is from genome assembly GCA_038202885.1 of Acidimicrobiia bacterium. GTDB lineage: Bacteria > Actinomycetota > Acidimicrobiia > IMCC26256 > PALSA-610 > JBBREP01. The sequence goes on from JBBREP010000065.1 coordinate 8,086, forward strand.
CCGCGAGTTCGGGATGGTGTTCCAGGATCACGTGCTCTTCGCGCACCGTGACGTTGCCGGCAACGTCGAGTTGGGACTGCGCCTCCAGGGGCGCGACCGCGCGATGCGCCGCGCTCGAGTGGCCGAAATGCTCGCGCTCGTGGGTCTGGCCGGGTACGAGTGCCGGCGCATCGCGACGCTCTCGGGTGGGGAGCAACAGCGTGTCGCGTTGGCCCGCGCGCTCGCCCCGTCGCCAAAGCTGCTGCTGTTCGATGAGCCGTTTGGCGCGCTCGACCGGCCGTTGCGCGATCGGCTCGTCGCCGACGTCGGCGCGATCCTGCATGCCGCGGCGATCCCTGCAATCGTCGTCACCCACGATCATGACGAGGCCTTTGCACTGTCCGACCGCGTCGCCGTGCTCGTCGACGGTCGCATCGTGCAGTGCGCGGCGCCCTCGCAGCTGTGGCGCCATCCGGCCGACGAGCAGGTGGCGTCGCTGATCGGGATCGGCACCGCGGTCGATGCCCAGCGCGACGGCGACGTGCTCGACACGCCGTGGGGCCGCGTCCCGGACCCGGGCTCTGACACCGACTCGGGCTCGGTGGCGCGCCGTGGTGATCACGTGCGCGTCGTGCTGCGCCCCGATGCGCTCAGCGTCGCCGACGACGGAGCGATCACCGCGATTGTGCGGCGACTGGCGCCGCGTGGCGACCGAACGATGGTCGAGGTTGCGATCGGCGGCGCTCCGCTGGTGTGGGCGGAGACTGATCGAGACGATCACCGCGCCGGCGACGCCGTACGGCTGCGACTCCGCCGCGACGCCCTGGTGGTGTTCCCCGAGACGTCGTCAGGATAAGGCTCGGGTCGGGGCGCGGGCGAGGGCGCGAGTGAGGGTGAGGGTCAGGGCGCGGGTCAGGGCGCGGGGACGTCGTCGCCGCTACCGGCGGAGAGTCCTTCGGGTGTGGCGAACGACCAGTAGGCGTCGACGCGTTGGCCGTAGGCGTCGTCGGCGAGCCCGCCTGCCTGCCACTGACGCGTGATATCGGCCATCTCGCTGGTGAGCGCTTCGGCCTCCTTGGCGATGTCGCGGCCCCACCGACAGATCGGGCACATCAGCACGCGCCGGGCGCGACCGAGCGGCAGCACGGGAATGAAGAACAACGTGAACCAACGGCGCGAGTGCACGTCGTGCAGCACGACCGAATTGTGACAGCGCGGGCACGTGGCCGCGATCGTGGCGCCCTGGTCGCTGATCTTGGTGCGGAACCCGAAGAGGAAGATCACCACACCAGGATACGAGACCGGTGCCCGGACCGGGCGGCGGCTGGGCGGCAGTAGCGTGGACGCGTGACCGATGACCCGGTGACGCCCAGCGAACCGGCCGAACCGGCTGCTGATCGCGCGGTCGTGCTCTCGAGCTTGGTTGAAAAGCTTTCGACGCTCGGCGCGACGCAGCAGCAGATCGATGCGGCGGTTGCCGACAACACGCTGCCCGATCTCGTGCGTTCGCTGGCGTTGTGGGGTCAGATGCCCGACACGACACTGGCCGATCTCGCTCGCGAACTCGACGTCAGCGTGGACGCGCTCGGCAAGGTGGCGCGCGCGGCCGGGCTGCCGTACGACATTGACGCCCGCGAGTTTGTGGCCGCCGACGCCGCGATGTTCACATCGTTCGTCGCGGGTGCCCAGCTGTTCGAACCGAAGCTGTTGTTGCGTTACAGCCGTCTGCTCGGAGGTGCCGCGGCGAAGGTGGCCGAGGCATCGGTGTCGATGTTCCTGCGCAGTCGCAGCGAAGAACAACCCGAGCCGGGGAGCGCCGAGTCGATCGCGTGGGAAGGCCGGGCGCTATCGGCCGTGCGTGTGTTCGCCGACACGGTGCCGCAGACGTTCGAACGGATGCTGCTGCACCATTTCGTCATGGCCGCCGAGCGATTCGCCACGACCTCAGGCAGCTTGCACACGATCGAAGCCGCGGTCGGATTCGTGGATCTCACCGACTCGACCGGCTTGAGCCTGGCCATGGGCGCACGCGTCATCGAACCCGCGCTCGCGGCGTTCGAGATGGCAGCCGGCGACGCCGCGTCGAGCCGGGGCGGCCGTTTGGTGAAGCTCATCGGCGACGCCGCGATGTTCATCGTTCCCGACGCGGTCGATGCCGTCGGTGCCACTCGCGACATCGTCGCCGCGGTTGGCAGCGACGAACGTCTACGAGGCGCGCGTGGCGGCGTGGCGTTCGGCGAGTTATTGCATCGCGACGGCGACTACTTCGGCGACCCGGTGAACCTCGCGGCCCGTCTTGCCGACGCCGCGAAGACGGGCCATGTGCTTGTCGATAGTGCGGTCGCCGACCGCCTTGGCATCGGCGCGATTCCCGACGGCACACGCCGACTCGAAGGCTTCACCGACCCCGTGCCCGTATTCCTCGCACGCTGACGCGCGTGTTGGATTGCCGCCCAGCGGTGCGCGAGGATGCCGCCATGACGCATTTCAAGGTTGGCGACAAGGTGATCATCACCGAAGGTGATTTCAAGGGCGAACGGGGCGCGATCACCGACAAGCATCTCGTCGGCGACGGCCTCACCGTGGCGCTGGAAAAGCACGGCAAGGAGATCAAGACCCACGAAGCGCACGTCAACAAGGTCGACGACTGACCGCAACGTCGCACATGGCTGCGTGCCCTGTAGTAGCCGAGCGGCCCGTGCGCGTTACGCCAGTTTGAACACCCGCTGCGCGTTTTCGCGCAGGAACTTCGGCCAGACGTGGTCTCGGAACGGCACGTTCGGCAACTCCGCGAAGATGCGGTCGAGGTGCAATCCCGCCGAGTAGTAGCCGGCGTAGAGCACCTTGTCGGCGCCGCGTCGGTTCGCGAACTCGATGATGTCGGCCGGGTAGTGCTTGGGTGCGAATGCGCTTGTGGAGTAGTAGAGGTTCGGCCACTTGAGCAGCAGCTTCGCCATCAACGCGGTCCACGGTTCGCCGCCGTGGCGAGTGACGATCGTCAGGTCGGGGAAGAACCAGCAGACCTCGTCGAGGTGCTCGACGAGTTGCGGGAACATCGGGATGCGGGGCCCGGGAACGCCGGCGTATACGACGACGGGCACGTCGAGTTCCACGCACTTGGCGTAGATCGGGTACATCTTCTTGTCGTTGACGGGCACCTGTGGGTTGAGACCGGTGCCCCACGTGTGCACCGCGATCGCGCCGTCCTCTTTGACGGCCCGCTCGATGCCGCGCACTGCGTCCATGCCCATGTTGGGATCGGCGTTGGTCATGCCGCGAAAACGGTTCGGGTAGTCGCGACACGCCCGTTGTGCGTGCTCGTTCTCGGCGATCCCCGGCAGCATCATCGCGATGCCGTGCTTGTCCATGAGGGCCAGGACCTCGGCAACCGGATCGTCGAGTTCCTCGTACTGCGGCTTGTCCTTGAACATGTACTGCGCCGGGAACTCCATCGCCTTGGTCTCGGCGTCGTGGCTGATCGAGCGGATGAAGTCGAACTTCTTTGCCTGTTCGGCTCGCGGCGCAGGGAAACCGAGGAATGTGTCGATCACGCCACCGGCGCGGGCCGCTTCGAATGCCGTGGTCATGCGCTTGCCCCGTCGAGCTTGAACACGCGCATGGCGTTCTCGCGCAGGAACTTCGGCCAGACCTCGTCGCGGAACGGCACGTTCGGCATCTCGGTGAAGATGCGTTCGAGCGACAGGCCCATAGGGAAGTAGCCGGCGTACATCACCTTGTCGGCGCCCCGCGTGTTCGCGAAGTCGATGATCGCCTTCGGGTAGTACTTCGGGGCGAACGCGCTCGTGGAGTAGTAGAGGTTGGGCCACTTGAGCAGGAGCTTGGCGGCAAGGTCGGCCCACGGTTCGCATCCGTGGCGCGTGACGAACTTGAGCTCGGGGAAGTACCAGCAGACCTCGTCGATCAAACCGACGTATTGCGGTGCGAACGGCACCCGCGGGCCGGGTACACCCGAACACACGCAGATCGGGATGTCGAGTTCGACGCACTTGGCGTAGATCGGGAACATCTTCTTGTCGTTGATCGGAACCTGCGGGTTCATCCCGCATGGAAAGGCGGTAGCCGCCTTGATGCCGACCTCATCGTGGGCGCGCATCAGGTCGCGCACCGCGTCCATCCCGCGGTTCGCGTCGATCTCGAGTGACGCGAAGAAGCGGTCGGGGTACCGCCGCACGGCGTCGTAGGCCTGGTCGCCGATGCGGCCTGCGCCGATCATCCCCTTGGCGATGCCGTAGTGGTCCATCAGCTCGACGAGGTGATCGACCGGATCGGCAGCCTCGTCGAAGTGCGGTGGCTCCTTGAACATGTACTGCGCGGGGAACTCGAACTCGTCACGCGATTCGTGGTCGTGGAGTTGCGGCTTGAGGAACTCGTAGTAGTGGCGTCGATCGTCGATCGGAAAGCCGATCATGAGGTCGATCACGCCGATATCGGTTGGCATGGGCACGGCCTCGGACCGTAGCGGCCGACCTGACGGCCCGTCAGATCGAGCACCCAGACCCGCGGCGCGCCCATGACGATGACGACGAGCGTCGACTACCTTCCGGCGCGATGTCTGAGCTGTCCGACTGGGGCCACGCGACCGAACTCGACGACATCGCCGGCGAGGTCGCGATCGTGGGGATCGGCGAGACGGCGTACACGAACACGCGGGAGAGCGCCGCGCATCCGCGCACGGCGGCCGCGATCGGCGCCCAAGCCGCCGAGCGCGCCATCGCCGACGCAGGCCTGGAGCCGTCGGACATCGACGGTCTCACGTACTCGGGAACTTTCGGCGAGTTCGACGTGGCGGCATTTCACGACTACTTCGGCACGACTCACGACATGTGGTCGTCGCCGTGGGGCGGTGGCATGGCATGGGCGGGGACCGCGCCCTACCTCGCGGCCCAGGCCATGCGCGAGGGCAACGCGCGCCACGTGCTGAACGTGTTCCCGGTGGCGTGGGCGTCGCAGCGCTCGTCGATGACCGGCGGTCCCGGCGAAGTCCACGCCCAGCAGGCGCTGAAGCAGAACCTCGAGGTCCCCTTCGGCTTCTTCCCCCAACCTGTGTACTTTGCGTCGATCATGCGGCGGCACATGATCGAGTTCGGCACCACGCGCGAACAGTTCGGCGCCGTCGCGGTGTCGTGCCGCCGCCACGCCAACCTCACGGCTGGCGCGGTGTTCCACGACAAGCCGCTGTCGATCGAGGATTACATGGGTGCAGCCATGCTCGCCGATCCGCTGTGCCTCTACGACTCGTGCCCGATCTCTGACGGCGGCGCCGCGTACGTGACCACCTCGGCGGCGCGGGCGCGTGACCTGCCGCGCCCGCCGGTGATGGTGGCGGCGGTGGGCGAGGGCTTCACCGACAGTGGGCCGCATTGGGCCCAACAGCGCGCGTTTACGAGCACGCCGCAGGTGTTCAGCGCGCCGGGTGCGTTTGCCCGGGCCGGGATTACTCCTGGCGACGTCGACGTGTTGACGCTCTACGATCCCTTCACGATCGTGGCGCTGATGCAGATCGAAGACATGGGTTTTTGCCCTAAGGGCGAGGCCGGGCCGTTCGCGGAGAGTGGCGCGCTCGCGTACGACGCGCCGCGCTCGATCCGCCTGGCCTACAACACGCACGGCGGGTTGCTGTCGCACGCGTACGTACTCGGGATCGCGCACGTTCTCGAATGCGTCCGCCAACTCCGAGGCCGCGCCGACGCGCAGGTAGATGACTGTGAGGTCGCCGTCTACGGCGGCTACACCGGCCACATGGCGAGCACGCTCGTGCTCACCCGGGATCGTTGAGCGCAGGTCGAGAGCGATGGCGATCACGCGGGCCGACTTCCCGCTGCCCGACGTCGACGATCCGCTCACGGCCGGGTTCTTCGCCGGCGCGGCGCGCGATGAACTCGTGATCCCGCGATGCGGTGGCTGCGGCCGCTATCAGTGGTACCCGAAGGACACCTGCGCGGCGTGTGGCGACGAGACGTTCGCGTGGACACCGGTGTCGGGGCGGGCGACGTTGTTCACGTGGGCGATCGTGCGCAGGGCGTTTCTCCCCGCGTTCGCCGAGCAGGTCCCGTTCGTGACAGCACTCGTCGCGCTCGACGAAGATCCACGTGTGCGCCTGTGCACGTACCTCGTCGATGTCGACCCCGATGCCATGCTGGCGCCCGACTCGCCCGTCGTGGTGACGTTTCGCGATCTGACGTTCCCGACCGTCGCCGATCGCTCAGTGCGCGTCCCCATGTTCACCGTGGTCCCACAAAAGGAGCCATTTCGTGCGGTCTGATGGGACCACGGAGGGGCGCGGGGGCGCGCCGGGGGAGCGGGGGGCGCCGTGATCTACGACGGGCTGGCGGTGCTGGATCGTTCGACGTCGCTCGCGGGCGCGTACTGCACGAAACTCCTGGCCGATCTCGGTGCCGACGTGGTGCGCGTCGAACCTGATGGCGGCGACGCGCAACGCGACGACGGGCTCAACGGCGCGATGTGGGAGTACCTACGTACCTCGCAGCGCAGCGTGTCGATGATCGGCGCGGCCTCGTGGGAGCACAACGCCGACGTCGTGGTGCGCGACGTGCCGGGGCCGAGCGATGCGCTCGTAGCCGTCACGATCAGTGCGCTCGGCTTTGGCGGGCCCGACGACGGGTGGAACGAACTCGGTTTCGCCGAGGAAGTACTGCAGGCGCGCAGCGGCGCGCTCGCGGGCCACGGCCACATGACCGCGGAGCCGCTCACCGTCGCGGGCCGGATCGGCGAATACGTCGCGGGTGTGTTCGCGGCGCTTGGTGCTGCGACGGCGTGGCGGCGCGCGTCGCGCACGGGCGAGCCCGAAACGCTCGACGTGTCGACGCTCGAGGCGATGCAGCTCACGATGCTCACGGTGCCGACCCTGTTCGCGAACTTTCCTGGCGGACGCAAGGCCGCATTCCGCTTCGTGATGATTCCGGGTAACGAGCCGTGCGCCGACGGCAACTTTGCCGGTATCACCACGAACACGGTGGCGCAGTGGAAGGCGCTGGCCCACGCGATGGGTCGCGTCGATTTGGGCGACGACCCGGAACTCGTGACGATGATCGGCCGGTTCATGCGGGCCAACGAAGTGCTCGACGCGTTGCACACTTGGACCGAAGCGCACACCGCCGCCGAGATCGAAGCCGCGTGCACTGAGGCTCGGGTCCCGGTCGCGGTGGTCGGCAACGGCAAGTTGCTCCTCGAGTGGGAGCACCTGCGCGAGCGCAAGGTGTATGTGCCCCAACCCGGGCGCGAACACCTGCGGCCCCGTGCGCCGTTCCGGTTGCACGGCGTCGCCGACCGCGTCATGACACGCGCGCCGAAGGTTCACGAGCACGAGGCCGACGCACCCTGGTCGCCGCGCGCGCCGCGGGCGACAACCACAACGACGGCGAACACGAACACGGCGCCGTCCTCGCTTCCGCTGGCCGGGATCAAGGTGCTCGACTTCACGGCGTTTTGGGCCGGGCCGTTCGCCACCGCGTGGCTCGCAGCGATGGGCGCCGACGTCATTAAGGTCGAGTCGGTACAGCGGCCCGACGGGATGCGCCTGGCCGGTTCCACGCGCCACGGCCAACCCGAAGCACTCGAATGTTCGCCGCTCTACCACGCATCCAACCTGAACAAACGAGGCATCACCCTCGATCTCTCGCGTCCCGAGGGCGTGGCGATCGCAAAGCAACTCGTGGCGCAGTGCGATGTGGTCGCCGAGAACTTCACGCCGCGCGTCATCGAGGACTTCGGCCTCGACTACCCGGTGTTGCGCGCGATCAAGCCCGACATCGTGATGTTGCGACTGCCGGCGTTCGGGCTCACCGGTCCGTGGCGCGATCGCCCTGGGTTTGCCCAGACGATGGAGCAGCTGTGCGGGATGGCGTGGTCGACCGGATACGAGGGCGGTCCGCCGATCATCGCCGGCGGCGTCGTCGATCCGCTCGTGGGCGCGCACGCATCGCTCGCGCTCGTGGCGGCGCTCGAGCATCGCGACCGCACCGGCGAGGGACAACTCGTGGAGGTCGCCATGGTTGACGTAGCGACGGCGGTCACCGCGCGCCAAGTGCTCGGCTACCAGCTCACGGGTGCGCTCGGCGGGCGGCGCGGTGCGCACGGCGTGTTTCGGTGTGCCGGCGACGATCAGTGGATCGCGATCGACGAGGCCCGCGACCCAATGCCGACCGATGACCGAGCAGCGTGGTGCGCGACGCGCGACAAGCACGCGGCCGCGAGCGAACTGGCGGCGCTCGGAATACCGGCCTGCGCAGTCATTCCCGGCTACGAGTCGCTGGACGACGTGCAGTTGCGAGCCCGTGGCTATTTCGAACCGGTGACGCATGCCGTGGTCGGCGAGCAGTGGTTTCCGGCCTTCCCGTTGCGGTTCTCGCACGGACCGCACACCTGCTGGCACAGTCCGGCACCGATGCTGGGGGAGCACAATCACGAGGTGCTCTGCGATGAACTCGGCCTCTCCGACGCTGAATACGCCGCGTTGGAAGACGCCGCGGTGATCGGGCACACGCCCGTGGCCCCTCGCTGACTACGGGGTGTGACGCCGCCCGTGTGCGTTGCGCATCATTCGGCGCGAACGCATTGGGGGCGTCGCGAAGGCCGCCGGTAGGGTCGCCGTTCTTGGATGCGGCGACACGCGCGATCGATCTCGAGGCCGAAGAGGTCGCCGACGCCACCGAAGGCGGCGACGTCGCGTGGCGCCGAGGCACCGCACGCGCGGCGCTGCGCCACCGTGACTTCACGATCCTGTGGTCGGGGATGTTCGCCTCGAACATCGGGACCTGGATGCAGACGATCGTGCTGGGCCAATACGGCTTGAAGCTCGGCGGGGCAGCGTACGTCGGCCTGCTCGGCTTCGCGGTGCTTGGGCCGCTCCTGCTGCTCGCGCCGGTCGCGGGCGTGATCGCCGACGTCGTTGACCGGCGCCGCTTCCTCGTCGCGACCCAGACCGCACAACTCGTCGGCGCGTTCAGCCTCGCCGCGTACGTGTGGCATGGTCGCCCGTCGCCGACGATCGTGTTCGTCATCGTCTTTCTCACGGGTGTGTTCAACGCACTCACGGGCCCGGGTATGAGCGCGATCGCTCCGTCGCTCGTGCCCCCCGAAGATCTCGCCGGCGCGGTGTCGTTGTTCTCGTTCCAGATGAACATGTCACGGGTGATTGGGCCGCTGATCGGCGCATTCATCTTCGTCCGGCTCGGGCCTGCGCCGGTGTTCGCAGTCAATGCAGTCACGTATCTGTTTGCGGTCGCCGGCCTGGTGTTCGCGCACTATCCCCGGCGAGCGGGCGCCATGTTCGACGAGCGCGGCTTTGCGCGGCTGGCCTCGGGTTTTCGCATCGCGTGGAACGACGTGCTGATACGACGGGTGCTCATCATCCTGTGGACGATGTCCCTGGTGTCGCTGAACTTCATCCAATTCATGTCGGTGCACGCGTCAAGAAACCTCGAGATCCCCGCGAAGTCGGTGGCCTACGGCATCCTGTATGCGTGTTTCGGGTTCGGCGCGGCCGTCGGCGCCGTCTCGGTGGGTTCGGTGCTGGCGTCGTTCGACACCGAGCGCCTCATCCGTCCCGGGCTGATCGCGTTCGCGGTCTGCCTCGCGGTGTTCGGAGCGCTTCGAGGACCGCACCTCGCGTACCCGGTGGCGTTCGCGCTCGGGTACTCGTACTTCGTTGTGGTGACGTCGCTGTCGACGGTGCTGCAGGCGAACATCACGAATGAGGTGCGCGGACGCATCATGGCGCTGTGGATCATGGGCTTTGGCGGCGCGGTGGGCATTGCCGCGCTGCTGTGGGCTCCGGTCGCGGAATACTCGGTGGTGTTGATGCTCGAAATCGGTGCCGCGTGGCTGGTTGTGTTGACCGTTGTCGCTGCGCCACAATCGTTGCGGAGGAAGGTCGACAATGGCTGAGTACACGACAAGTGCCGAAGAGTTGTGCGACGCGTATCGCGGGGTGCGCGCCAGGGTGCGCGCCGCGGTGGAGTCGGTGGCGCCCGAGCACATGGAGCGGTTCTGTCCGGCTACGCCCGCATGGCGCGCCCACGACGTGCTCGCGCACCTCGTCGGCGTGCCGAGCGATGTGCTCGCCGGCAACCTCGACGGTGTCGCCTCGAACCCGTGGACCCAGGCCCAAGTGGACGCGCGCCGCGACGTGACGCCAGCCGAGATGCTCGACGCGTGGGATGTCGATGGTGTTGCGGTCGAGCCGATCATGACCGCCGTGGGTGTGCCGACGTTCGGACAGATGGTGTTCGACGCCGTGACCCATGAGCTCGATCTGCTGCACGGCATCGCGCGGCCGGCCGACGGCGACAGCAGTGGCGTGGCGCGTTCGTTCGAATGGCTCGTCGGGGTGGCCGGCCCATCACGCCCCGAGCCGTTGCTGTTGCGTACCGAGATCGGTGAGGTCGTGGTGGGCGTGGGCGAACCCGCGGTGAGCGTCGAGCTGTCGCGTTTCGAGTACATCCGCGCGGCCTCGGGTCGCCGCAGCGCCAGCCAAGTCGCCGCCTACCCGAGCCACGGCACCCTCGATCCCACAGCGATCCTCGGCGCGCCCCTCTTCTCCCTCGCCACCACCGACATCATCGAATAACCACCCAGCCCGATGCGTCGTTCGGGGGTCACATAGACCCCCGAAACGACGCATCTGGGTGTCGGGGGCGTGACGCTGACGGGCGGGCTGGCTGGCGTGCTTGGGTCGCTGCGGTAACTCGTAGTCTCGTCCGGTGACTACGCAGGGCGGCGCGGACCGAACGGTGACGGCCCTGCGCGCCGTGGTGGGCGAACTCGATGGCGCCGAGGTACGCCCGGGTCAAGAAGAGATGGCCGCGGCGGTGGCCGAGGCCTTCGAGCGCCGCGAGCACCTGTTCGTGCAGGCCGGCACGGGCACGGGCAAGAGCCTCGCCTACCTCGTGCCCGCGATCCTCACCGGCAAACGCGTCGTCGTGGTGACGGCCACACGCGCGCTCCAGGAACAGCTGTGCCGCAAGGACCTGCCGTTCCTCGCCCAGCGGAGCAAGCTCACGGGACGGGCCTTTTCGTACGCGCAGCTGAAGGGCCGCAGCAACTACGCGTGCCGGGCTCGGCTTGCCGATATCGAGGGCGAGTTGCAGGAGAGCTTCAACGGCCTGCGCAGCGAACGCGAAACAGTGCACACAGTCGCCCGCTGGGCCGACGCGGCCGACACCGGTGATCGCGCCGATCTCGACGAGTCGGTGAGCGACACGGTGTGGGCAATGGTGAGCATGGACTCCCACGAATGCCCGGGTCGCCAGAAGTGTTCGTTCGGCGACACGTGCTTCGCCGAACTCGCCCGCGACCGGGCCGCGGCGGCCGACGTGGTGGTGGTCAACACCGCGCTCTACGGCCAGCACCTCGTGGGCGCGGGCAAAGTGCTGCCGCCGCACTCGTATGCCGTCATCGACGAGGCCCACACGCTCGAGGAAATCGCGTCGACGGCGTTTGGCGTCACGATGGGCCCGACCCGAATCGGGCGGGCCGCCACCCAGGTGCGCGCCTTCCTCACGGGTGAGGAAGGTGGCGAGGACCCGGTGTCGCGGCTCGACGAGCGGGCCCAGCGACTCGGGCTCCTGCTGGAGCAATGCCGCAACGAGGAACGCATTGATCTCGACGCCACCGGCGTGCGCGACGCGCTCTCGTCAGTGAACGAAGCGTTTTCGACCCTGCGCGGCATCGTCGATCGCATCCAGGTCGGCGAGTTCGACGCCAGCCAGCGCAAGCAACGAGTGGCGCGGCTCATCGACTCGACGCGCGAAGACCTCACCTACGCGTTGCGCGCCACGAGCGAGGAC
>JBBREP010000066.1:0-19225 GCA_038202885.1 Acidimicrobiia bacterium
GCCCCGCGGCCCCGCCCCCCCCCGCCCCCCCCCCCCCCCCCCCTTTCCGGGGCCTCCCCCCCCTATTGGGGGGGCCCCCCCCCCCGCATCTGGGGAGTACCGGTTGAGTGCGGCGCAGCGGCTGTTTCTGTATTCGCGGGCCGACACGATCTATGGCGGCAGCAATCAGATTCAGCGCAACCTGATCGGTGAGCGGGCGTTGGGCCTGCCAAAGGAGCCACAACCATGAGTACGCCTCCCGCGCCCGTCGCGCCGCACGGTCTGCTCGCCACCAAGACGGTGCTCGTGACCGCCGCCGCCGGCACCGGCATCGGGTTCGCGACTGCGAAGCGCTGCGCAGAGGAAGGCGCGCGGGTCGCCATCGCCGACATCCACGAACGCCGCCTCGGCGAAGCCCGAGACGCGCTCGCCGAGGTCCTGGGCACGCCCCCGCCGGCGTTCGTCGCGAACGTCACGAACGAAGCCGACGTGCAACGGCTGTTCGCAGACACCGTCGCCGCGCTTGGACCGATCGACGTCGTGGTCAACAACGCCGGTCTCGGCGGCACCGCGAACCTCGTCGACATGACCGACGATCAATGGAACGCCGTCCTCGACGTGACCCTCACCGGCACGATGCGCATGATGCGCGCCGCGCTCGCGCACATGCAGCCACGCGGTCGGGGCGTGATCGTGAACAACGCGTCGGTGATCGGCTGGCGCGCACAGGTCGGCCAGAGTCACTACGCGGCCGCGAAGGCCGGCGTGATGGCGCTCACGCGTTGCGCGGCGCTCGAAGCTGCGCCGTTCGGCGTGCGCATCAACGCGGTCGCGCCGTCGTTGGCAATGCACCCGTTCCTCGCCAAGGTCACGACCGACGAACTGCTCGCCGAACTGACCACGCGCGAAGCATTCGGTCGTGCCGCGGAACCGTGGGAGATCGCGAACGTCATCGTGTTCCTTGCGAGCGAGTACAGCTCGTACATGACCGGCGAGATCGTGAGCGTCAGCTCGCAGCATCCGTAACGGCGGTGGCCACGGGCGCAACCACCTCGTACCACTGCACTCGTGGTGGCTGGTGCGGGCTCAACATGAGCTCCAGTCGGCAGCGTCCGAGATCGCCGCACCGCACGACCGCGTCGCCCTCGGTTGCCGAGGTCGCGTCGATGTGCTCGAGCACCATCGTGCCGTGCTCGGCGACGAGCGCGGCCGCTTCGGCGCGCCGCAGCTCGCGCGCACGGTCGGCGAAGACGTTGTCGGTGAACAACGCGTCGGCGGCGGCATCATCCCAACTATCCAACAGCGCCACCAAACTCTCGGCTGCCTGTTGGAGGTGCGTCGACACCGGCACCACCGGACGACCGACGCTGCCGCGCGCCGCGAGAAGTTCGAGCGCGGCCATGGTGGCGTCGGCCATGCGCGCGTACGTGACGTTCGCAAACGCGATCACGCCGACGCGCGTGCCCTGCACCCATCGCATGTTGGAGCCGTAGCCGGGCAGGCCCCCGCTGTGGGTCACGACCGTTCCGAGTTGCTCGTGGTGCAGCGAGAGCAAACCCATCCCGTACCCGCCCGCGACGACGCGCCGTACACCATCGGAGGCGGCCCGTTGCTCGGGCGGAAAGGCGCTCCAGACCTGCTGCATCTCGCGCCGCGACGCGCGAGACAGCGGACCGTCGTCGGCATCGTCGCGAGGCGGGAAGGCATCGGCGAAGAACGCGACCCAACGAGCGAGATCAGCGACGGTCGTGAAAATGCCGCCCATCGGCGCGATCGCGCCGTCGTCGCACGGCTCGAGTTCGACGTATTCGTCGCCGTCACGCTCGTGACCGGCAGCCACGACCGCATCGGGCGGCAGCTCGGCCGCGTGCCAGCCGGTGGACGCCATGCCGAGCGGCGCAAAGAAGCGCTCCCGGACGTGTTGTTGCACGGTGCGGCCCGTGGCGCGCAGCACGACGCGCCCCAGTAGTCCGTAACCGAGGTTTGAGTACTCCATCGCCACGCCAGGGGCCTTCGCGAACGTCGCGCCTTGGGCAATCAACTCGTCGAGTTCGGCATCGGTGATGTCCATGTGGCGGTCGGCCCACGGATCGTCGGTGGCCAGACCGCTGCTCATCGTGAGGAGATGGCGGATCGTGATCGGCGGCGAGTCAGCGGTAGGGGGCTTCACCCCAGCCAGCTCCGGCGCGTGGCGCACGATCGGGTCGTCGAGCGCGAACACGCCGTCGTCGCGCAACGCGAGCACGCTCGCCGCGGTGAAACTCTTCGTCATCGACGCGATCCGAAACACCGTGTGCTCGTCGGCGCCGCTCCCGCCGCACGACGACAGCGCACCGTTCGCCACGACACCCCATGCCAGGACCGGAGCATGATTGAGCAGCCGGTGGGTCTCGAACAACGACGCAAGCGCGCCTATATCGGTCATCTTCGGCATGGAACCGCACACCGCCCTTCTGCTGGAACGACCGCGTACCGTATCGGCCACATGGCCCGCGTGCTCGTTCCTCTCCCCGACCGCGACTTCGACACGACCGAGGTCGCCGTGCCCTGGCATGTGCTCACACACGCCGGCCACGAGGTCGTGTTCGCCACCGAGCGCGGCCGTACCGCGCCGGCGTGCGATCCGCGGCTGATCGACGGCGTGATCTTCGGACAACTCGGCGCGGCTGGCGATGCGAAATCGTGCTACGGGCGCCTCACCGAGAACGAGGAGTTCGCCCATCCGATTGCCTGGTCGGCGATTGTGCCGTCCGATTTCGACGCGCTCATGCTGGCGGGCGGTCACGCGCCGGGAATGCGCCAATACCTCGGCAGCGACGCCCTTGCCGAGACCGTGCTGGCCTTCGTCGCGACCGGACGACCGTTCGGCGCGATCTGTCATGGTCCGGTGGTACTGGCCCGCGCCCGTGACGCCGCGACCGGCCACAGCGTGCTGCACGGACGCCGCACCACATGCCTCCCGAAATCGATGGAACGTTCGGCGTACTTCCTCACTGCATGGAAATTGGGCCGTTATTACCGCACCTATCCCGAATACGTCGAAGACGAGGTGCGCGGCGCCCTCGCGTCGCCCGACCAGTTCGTGCGCGGACCGCGCACGCTCGGCCTGCGCCGCGGTACCGAGACCGACGACCGCGCCGCATTCGTCGTCGAGGACGCCAACTACGTCTCGGCCCGCTGGCCCGGCGACAGCTGGCTCTTCGCCAAGCGCCTACTCGACAGGTTGTAGCGGGCCAGGAAGATGAGCATGACCCGCGCCCGACGCGGCAACCGCACCAACTGGGAACAAAGAAACCCGGCGCATCGCGGTTGCTCGCCAGCGAAGCGCAGCGGAGCAAAAAGACAGCGCGTCACACATTTCCGGCGTCCATGTAGGCGGGACGTTCGCCGCCACCGTGCACCACGATGTTTGCGCCACTCACGTAGCGGGCGAGTGGCGATGCGAGGAACAACACGACATCGGCGATCTCGTGCGGTTCGGCCATGTGGCCGAGCGGCACCGTGCGACCCACTGCGGCGATCCCGTCGGCATCCCCGTAGAACAAGTGTGACTGCTCGGTGATGATGAGGCCCGCGGTCACGCAGTTCACCCGTACGTTGGGAGCGAACTCGACCGCGAGTGTTTCGCTGAGGTTGATCAGGCCGGCTTTGGCTGCGCCGTAGGCAGCCGTTGTCGGTGACGGCCGGATGCCCGACACCGACGTGATGTTGACGATCGAGCCGCCACCGTCCTGGGTGTGCATCGCGGCGTACGCGGCTTGCGAGCACAGCAACGGCGCCACGAGATTGAGCCCGATGATCGCGTTCGAAAACCTCGCCGAGGCCGTGGCGCTGTCTGCTGGCGGCGACCCACCGGCGTTGTTGACGAGCACATCGAGTCGGCCATACCGATCGGCGATGGCGCCGAACAGTGCGGCGACGCTGTCGGGATCGCGCACGTCGGCGGCGATGAAGTCGCCCACGGCGGTGCCGTCCTCGGGTGGCCGGCGGCCGCACACCACGACCCGGGCCCCGGCTTCGACAAAGCGTTGCGCGATGCCGCGCCCGAGGCCTCGGGTGCCGCCCGTCACCAGGACGCAACGGCCGGAAAAGTCGAGGGCTTCACTGAGTGTTGGCGCTGTCATCGGCTGCGCACTCTAGGAGCGCTTCGTCGGCCCGAGCACGGTGGGACTTTCGGCCCTTCTCGATGAGACATATCGGGGCGCATTGTCTCATGCAGAGATCTGGCACACCGTCGGAATGGAGCGGCACATGGCACCTGAGCTCGACGACTACGGCACCCTGCCTGCGGAATCACCGCTCGGCGCGCCCCTCGATTGGGCGTGGCTTCGAGGGGCCAAAAGCGAGTGGGGCGTGCACCCCAAGCCAAGCCCCCGAGGCCTCACCATGCTCGACATCGCGGTCGGTGCCTATGGCGAGGTGCCCGAACACCCGACCCATCGGTCGATGGCGCCGCGCGGTGCCGACATCGAGCCTGGCACCCCCGACATGGGCTACATCCTCAACGACAAGGTCGACGTGTGGAGCGACAACACGCGTGAGTTGTACGAGGAGGCCGTCGCACGGCAATGGAGCGCGACCCGCGACATCCCTTGGGGCGAGTTGCAGGAACTGCCCGACGATGTTGAGCACGCGATGTGCCAGCTGTGCACGTTGCTCACCGAGGTCGAAATGATCGCGGCCGACCTCCCCGCGAAGTGGATGTGGCGGATGAACCACGAGTTCATCGAAGCCAAGATGTTCCTCTGTACCCAGATCATGGACGAGGCCCGCCACGCCGAAGTGTTCCGCAAGCGCGCCCTCGCAAACGGTGGCGGGCTCCTGCTGTCGCGCAATGCCGGCACCAGCCTGCTGCGCACAATCATCGAAGCCAAGAGCTATACCCAAGCCAGCGCGCTGTTGCACCTACTCGGCGAGGGGTTCGTGCTCGACATCTTCCGCATGGGCGAGTTGATCGCTCCGACCGACGTCGAAAAGCGCATCTTCCGACTCTGTATGCAGGACGAGGCGCGCCACGTGGCGTACGGCACGATGCACCTGCGGTACGCGGTCGAGCACGACCCGGATGTGGCCGAGGAGATCCACGAGGCGCTCGATCACGGTGAAGAAGTACTGACCCAGTTCGGGACCGCGCCCGACGTGTCGACGGCACTCGCGGTGCTGCTCGCCGGCGGCGTGGAACACGTCGAAGACAAGGGCTTCCCCATGAGCCTCGAAATGACCAAGAAGCAGTTCTCGTCGTATCTCGCGCGCTGCGAACGCGCTGGCATCAGCCGTCTCGAACGCACGAAGATCCCGCTCGACTTGCTCGGCATCGATGCCGCCACGATCCAGTCGGCGGGCGTTCCCGTCGCAGCACGATGAAGGAGGCTGCCGTGCGAATTGACTCGGTGGGATTCTTTGACGACCTCGCGAAGCGCATGAACGCGAACCCCGACCGATTCCGCCCTCTCGGCGAGGCGTACATCGATTGTGTCCTGGTCATGCGCGGTACCGAGCCTTGCGACTTCGCGGTGCGGCTCGTGTTCGACGGCATCGGCTGCGACCATGTGGTCGTCGTTGATGCAGACGCTCCGGCCGAGTTCCATCTCGTCGGCGATATCGCGGCCTGGCGCGCAATGTTCGACGACATCATCGAGCACGGGCGTGCGACGGGGTTGCAGACCCTCAACAGCCTCGCGTTGATGGGTGGGAGCATCGATTGCATTGGAAGCGACCCGATGGGCCTCGACAAGTTCTCGCGGTTCAATCAAACGCTCCAGGAGTTCTTCGACGGCGCGTCTCAAGTAGCCGTCGGGGCCACCACTGTGACTGCGTAGGAGGACCAAAAATGACCGCACCGATATGTCCCCATTGCAACCAACCGATCACGCGTGCACTCGACGCGCCCTACGGATGGTGGGAGTGGAACGACGAGCAGTCGGCGTACCGCATGTGTACTGCCGCGGCCGCCGGCAAGGTCGACGTGGCACCGTGGGTGCACTACGACTGCTTGGGCGAGCTGCGTGCGTTCCACCCTCAGGATTTCGGCGCGGCTCCGGCGCGCTCGCGAGTGACGCGCCCGGCGGCGGCGTCGCAGTGACGCGCCCGGCGCGGGGCGAGCGCGCAGGGAGCGTCCCATGAGCTTCAAGGTCATCGAAGACGTCTGCATCGGCTGCGGCGCATGCGATTTCTCGTGCCCCACCGGCGCGCTGACAAAGACCGACTCGTTCCTCGGGCTCTTTGCCATCGATCCGTACACGTGCAACGACTGCGGTGCGTGCGTACCCAAGTGTCCAGAACTGGCGATCGTGTCCGACCCCGAATGGGCCATCTGCCAAGGGCACGGCTGTCCACTGACAAGCCAACGCCTCCAGGGCGTGGAGTGCGACCAATGGCAGCGCACCTGCCAGAATTGCGGCACGACCCTCTGGCACCATGCCGACACCCCCGACGACGCATGCCCGCGCTGTGGCTGGGCGATGAAGGTCGCTTGCCCCCGCACGCGACACCTCCCAGCGCCCGATCTGCAGGCACACAATCTTCAGGCACCGCGGGCGGCGACCTGAGCGTTGCCTGCGCACGGCCCCGGCAGACCGTCCGACGCGCTTCCTAGACTGCGGTCCCGACCCAATCTGCGGGGATCCGATCTACGAGGTGCCTCACGTGTCGATCTACGACCTTCCGATTCATACCCTCGACGGCGGCGACGGCGGCCTCGACGCTGCCAAGGGCAAGACCACGCTGATCGTCAACGTCGCGTCCAAGTGCGGTTTGACGCCCCAGTACGAAGGCCTCGAACGCCTCCAGGAGCGCTTCTCCTCGCAGGGCTTCACCGTCCTCGGTGTGCCGTGCAACCAGTTCGGCGCCCAGGAGCCCGGCTCGCCCGACGAGATCGCGACGTTCTGTTCGACCACCTATGGCGTCACGTTCCCGATGACCGAGAAGGTCGACGTCAACGGCGACGAGCGCCACCCGCTGTACCAGGAGCTCGTCACCACGGCCGACAGCGACGGCCACACCGGCGACATCCGCTGGAACTTCGAGAAGTTCCTTGTCGCCGGCGACGGCACGGTGCTCACCCGCTTCTCGCCGCTGACCGAGCCCGAGGCCGACGATGTGATCGGCGCCATAGAGAAGGCCCTCGCCGGTTAGTCCCGCGCGCCGACTCCTGCGGCCCACGTCGAGTTGCGTACCCTCGGCGATCTGACGCATCGTCAGATCGCAATCGAGCGAAAGTCAGCGCAGGAGGCACGGTGGCGGCACCCGACAAACGTGTGACCGTCGACGACATCGTCGGCGAGATCCACGACGGCATGACCGTCGGCTTTGGCGGTTGGGGGTCGCGACGCAAGCCGATGGCGATCGTGCGCGCGTTGCTCCGCTCGCCGGTCAAAGACCTCACGCTCGTGAGCTACGGCGGACCTGAAGTCGGGCTGCTGTGCCGAGCGGGCAAGGTCGCCCGGGTCGTGTACGCGTTCGTGTCGCTCGACTCGATTCCGCTCGAACCCCACTTTCGCAACGCGCGCCAGAGCGGCGCGGTCGCGGCGACGGAACTGGATGAGGGGATGTTCTTGCTCGGGCTGCAGGCCGCCGCGTGGCGGGTGCCGTTCCTGCCCACACGGGTCGGGCTCGGCTCCGACATCCTCACGGCCAACCCCGACATCACGACCATCGAATCTCCGTACCCGGAAGGCTTCCGCCCCTGGGGGCGCGAGCCGCAGGCGAGCGGGGGTCGAGGCGAACTTCTCGTGGCGATGCCGGCGTTGGAACTCGACGTTGCCCTCGTGCACATGCACCGCGGTGACCAGGGCGGCAATGGGCAGTACCTCAACGTCGATCCCTACTTCGATGACCTCATGTGTATGGCGGCCACACAGAGCTTCATGTCGGTCGAAAAGATCGTGCCGACCGAGCAGTTCCTCGCCGAAGGTCCGGTCCAATCGTTGCGGATCAACCGGCTGATGGTGAGCGGTGTCGTCGAGACGCCGAACGGCGCACACTTCACCGAGTGCCCACCCGACTACGAACGCGACGAGGCCTTCCAACGCGAGTACGCGGCGACCGCGAAAGACGACGGCGCGTGGGAAGCCTTCCGAGCGAAGTATCTCGACGTGACCGAGGTCGAATACCAGGATGCGGTGACCAGTGCCTGACGACGTTGTTCCTGCGGGCTCGCCCACCCGAGCCGAAATCTGTTGCATCGCGGTCGCCGAGGCGTTCCGCGGCGACGGCGAGATCCTCGCCAACCCGATCGGCACGATTCCGATGATCGGTGGCCGGTTGGCCAAGGCCACGTTCGAGCCGCTGCTGCTCATGACCGACGGTGAGGGCCTGCTGATCGAGAACACGATGCCGGTCGGGGTGCGCAATCCCGCCAAGGTCGTGGCGAGCTGGAATCCGTACCGCTCGATGTTCGACATCGTGTGGAACGGCCCGCGTCACGTGATCATGGGCGCCACCCAGATCGACCGGTTCGGCAACCAGAACATCGCACTCCTGGGCTCGCTGGCCAAGCCGACGGTGCAGCTGCTCGGGTTTCGCGGCGCGCCGGGCAACACGATCAACAACAAGACGAGTTATTGGGTGCCGAACCACTCGCGCAAAGCATTCGTGGAACGCGTCGATGTGGCGTCGGGCGTCGGCTATGACCGAGCGGCGGCGCTGGGCGAGCGCGCGGCACGTTTTCATTGCCTGCCGCGCGTCGTGAGCAATCTCGGCGTGTTCGACTTCAACACCCCCGACCACCGGATGCGATTGGCTTCGGTGCATCCTGGCGTCAGCGTCGACGATGTGGTCGCCGCGACCGGATTCGAGCTCGCCATCGGCGACGATGTGCCCGCGACCCGCGAGCCGACCGTCGACGAACTCGAACTGATCCGCACGGTGATCGACCCGACGGGCCTGCGCGAACGAGAACTTCCGAACCCGTGAACGCGCTCGACACCACGGCCTGTTCGCTGTTCGGTATCCGATTCCCGATCGTGCAGACGGGGATGGGCTATGTCGCTGGTGCGCGCCTCGCCGCGGCAACGAGCGCAGCGGGCGGCCTGGGCATCATCGCGAGCGCCACGTTGCGCTTCGACGAACTCGAGACCGCAATCCACAAGGTGCAGGAACGCACTGACGCGGCCTTCGGCGTGAACCTGCGCGCCGATGCCGACGACGCGACCGAACGCGTCGACTTGCTCATCAAGACCGGCGTGAAGGTCGCGTCGTTCGCGCTCGCGCCGAGCGAGGCCCTCATCAAGCGGTTGAAGGATGCCGGTGTGTGCGTGGTGCCGTCGGTCGGGGCGCGCCGCCACGCCGAGAAAGTCGCGGCGTGGGGCGTCGACGCCGTGCTGTGCCAGGGCGGCGAGGGTGGCGGTCACACCGGCTCGGTGCCGACCACGCTGTTGCTCCCCCAGATCGTCGACGCGGTCGACATCCCAGTGATGGCGGCCGGCGGCTTCTTTTCCGGTGCTGGCCTCGTGGCCGCACTGGCCTATGGCGCGGCTGGTATCGCCATGGGCACCCGCTTTCTGCTCACGCAGGAGAGCACCGTCTCCGACGAGGTCAAGCGCTTCTATCTCACCAAGGGCGTCGCCGATACCGTCGTCACCACGAAGGTCGACGGGGTGCCCCACCGAGTGCTGCGCACCGAGATGGTCGAGGGGCTCGAAGCGGCGACGCCATTCACGGCGCTCCCCCGCGCGTTACGGAACGCGGTCGGTTTCAAAAAGGTGTCGGGATTGTCGTGGCGCGCGATGGCGCGCGAGGGCATCGCGATGCACAAGCACGCCGAGATGCCATGGTCCGCAGTGATCATGGCGGCGAATACACCCATGCTGCTCAAGGCGGCGATGGTCGATGGCGACCTGCGCGGCGGCGTGATGGCGAGCGGACAGGTCGTCGGCGTGATCGAAGACATTCCGACGGTCGCCGAGGTGATCGGTCGGATCATGAGCGAGGCGCAGGACGCGCTCGCACGATTGGGAGTACCAACATGACACAACGCGTTCCGGCCATCGAGGGCTGGTACACGCTGGACGAAGCAGCACCGGAGTTGCTCGGCACGCGCGGCGTCGACAGCGGGAGCTACTTCTGGCCGCCGTCGTTGGCGGTCTCGGCGAATCCGAACGCGCCGTTCGAGGCGCGCGAGCCGGTTGCCTTTTCGCGCACCGGCACGCTGTGGTCGTACACGACGAACCATTACTCGCCGCCCGAGCCGTCGGTGCAGGAGGCCCCCTACACGGTGTGTGCCGTCGAGCTCGAGCGTGAGCAGATGGTGGTGCTCGGTCCGTTGGCAACGGGCGCCGACGCAGCCCAGCTCCGCATCGGAATGCCGATGGAACTCGTGCTCGGTCCCCTTGTCGTCGAAGACGGCGTCGAGCAGGTCATCTACCAGTGGAGCCCGCAGTGACTCGTGGAAGCGGCGAGCACGATCTCGCGATCATCGGCGTTGGGATGCATCCGTGGGGAAAGTGGGGCCACAACTTCGTCGAGTACGGCAAGGTCGCAGCGCGCGAGGCACTCACGGACGCCGGCGTTGATTGGCGCGACATCCAGTTCGTGGCCGGTGGCGAGACGATCCGCAACGGTTATCCCGGTTTCGTATCGGGCGCGACGTTCGCGCAAGCGCTGGGCTGGCAAGGCGCGCAGGTGGCGTCCAGTTATGCGGCATGCGCAAGCGGCGTGACCGCGATGTCGACCGCGCGAGCGCAGATCCTCGCCGGGCTTTGCGATGTGGCCATGGTCATCGGCGCCGACACCACACCCAAGGGTTTCCTCGCTCCGAACAAGGGCGAGCGCGGCGACGACCCCGACTGGTTGCGTTTCCGACTGCTCGGCGCCACGAACCCGACGTACTTCGCGCTCTACGCGCGCCGTCGCATGGATCTCTACGGCGCGACCCGCGAAGACTTCGCGCGGGTGAAGGTGAAGAACAGCCGTCACGGCCTCGAGAACCCACACGCGCGCTACCGCAAGGCGAGTGAGGTCGTCGACGTACTGAACTCGCCGCTCGTCGCCGACCCATTGTCGTTGCTCGACATCTGCGCCACCAGCGACGGCGCCGCGGCCATGATCATCACGTCGATGGACTGGGCGCACGCACACGGGTTCACGAACCCGATCCGCATCCGCGCCGTGTCGACCGTCACGCCGAGCTACCCGAACACGGTCATCGAGATGCCGAACTTCGCCACGGACTCGGCTGCTGGTATCGCGTCACCGGTAGCGGCCTCGGGGGCGACGGGGACGGCGGCGACGGCGGCGACGGCCGGGTTCAAGCAATCGATCGCGGCGCGGGCGTACGAGGAGTGTGGTCTCGGCCCCGACGATCTGTCGTGCGCCGAGGTGTATGACCTGTCGACCGCGCTCGAACTCGATTGGTACGAACACATCGGGCTCTGCGAGCAGGGCGGCGCGGAGGAACTCCTGCGTTCGGGCGCGACGACGCTGGGCGGGCGGGTTCCCGTCAACCCAAGTGGTGGCCTTGCGTGTTTCGGCGAGGCCGTGCCGGCCCAGGCGATCGCACAACTCTGCGAACTGACGTGGCAGCTTCGAGGGCAGGCCACCGGCCGTCAGGTCGACGATGCGCACGTAGGTCTGTCGATCAACCAGGGCTTGTTTGGCCACGGCTCGTGCGTCATCGTGTCGCGCTAGGTACCTTGATGGACATCCCCGATATGCCCGACGTGCCCGCCATGCCCGACGTCAATGCCACGGTCGTCGACAACCCTGCCCTCGCCCGCTTCGAGATACTGGTCGACGGTGAGGTGGTCGGTTTCGCCGAGTACATCGCCAGCGGCGATCGCATGAACATGCATCACACCGAGGTGCATCCCGAACACGGCGAACGTGGGCTCGCCACCATGCTGATTCGCACCGCACTCGATCAGATTCGCGCCCGCGCGCTGCGCGTCGTACCCACGTGCAGCTTCGTCAAGCATTTCATCGCAGCGCACCCTGAATATCAAGACCTCGTCGCCTGAGCCCCACCCAACGGATGCGTCGTTTGACCGCCGTATAGAGGGGTCAAACGACGCATCTGGTGTTGCGGCGGGAGAGCGATGCGGTGGGGCGCGGGTTCAGCTGGCGGCGACCTTGGCCGTTGCGGCCGCTTCGAGTTCGGCCGAGACCGCGCGCACGAGCGCGACCAAGTCGGGGCCGGCTTTCGACGGCGAGCCCGTGTCGAACGGCGGCTGGGGGTCGTACTCGATCGACAGCTGTACGCCCTGCGCGAACAGGTCGCCCGCGATGCGCGCGGTCAGCGTGAGCGCCATGTCGATCCCGGCCGACACGCCCGCGCCCATCATGAGATGCAAGTCGGGGTGTTCCACGATGCGTTGCTCGGTGTAGCGCGCACCGGTCGATTCCAGCAGGTCGGTCGATGCCCAGTGCGTTGTCGCGTCCAGGCCGTGCAAGAGCCCCGCGGCACCCAACAGCAACGAGCCGGTGCACACCGACGTCGTCCACTGCGTACGCGCGTGCACCGAGCGGATCCACTCGAGCAGCGGCTCGTCGCTCATCAGCACGCGAGTACCGAAACCCCCGGGGATCAACAGCACATCGGGTGACGTGATCTCGTCGATCGACGCGTCGGCCGTGATGCCGAGCATGCCGGTCTCGGTGCGTACCTCGCCCCGCTGCGCGGCACAGAACACCACCTCGGCATCGGGCAGGCGCGACAACACGTCGTACGGACCGACACAGTCAAGGGCGGTGAAACCGGGATAGAGAAAGACGGCAATCTGCATTTCGATGGATCCCTTCAATCAACTCACGAAACGGAAACGGGTGCGGTAATCGTTGGGCGCGACACCAACTCCCCGGTGAAACGCACGGCGCAGGGTCTCGACCGAACCGAACCCGCAGGCGTCGGCGACGGCATCGAGGCCGAGGGCTGTCTCTTCGAGGATCCGGCGCGCGATATCGACGCGAACGCGCTCGACGTAGGCGGCGGGCGAACATCCAAGCTCGCGCGTGAACTGTCGCGACAGATGACGCTCGCTCATGTGACATTGGCGGGCGAGGGCACCCACCGACAGGTCGGCGTCGGGATGCTCGACGATGAACGATTGCAGGTCGCGCATCCAGTCGCGCTCGGCGGCCTGCGACGCCAGCTGGGCCGAGAACTGTGATTGGCCTCCCGGCCGTCGCATGAACACCACCAGCTGGCGGGCGACGGCAAGGGCTACGTCGCTGCCAAGGTCGTCGTCGACGAGCGCGAGCGTGAGATCGATGCCTGCGGTGACGCCAGCCGACGTCCAGACTGCACCGTCGCGCACATAGATCGCGTCGGCGTCGAGCGACACCTTCGGGTAGGACCGAGCGAAGCGCTCGCATTCACTCCAGTGCGTTGTGGCGCGACGGCCGTCGAGCAGCCCTGCTTCGGCCAACAGGTACGCACCGCTGCACACCGACGTCACCCTGCGGGCTCGTTGCGCGAGGTCGCGCAGCGCGTCGAGATAGGCGCGGTCGCGCAAGGCCGCCACCGTGCCGAGGCCACCCGGCACGACGAGCGTGTCGATCGCGCCATGCAGTTCGCCGGGCCCGCACGCCGCGCCGAGCGACAGACCGCTCGACGCCACGACCGAGGCTTCGGACGCAGCCACGACAAGCTCGTAGGCGCCCGGCCGCTCACGCGCCGCGAGCGCAAACGTCTCGGCCGGCCCGACCACGTCGAGGAGTTGCACGTCGGGAAACGCCAGGATCACGACCCGTCGCGGCGCGCGGGCGTTCGGGCGAGGGTGCATGCCCCGATTCTGCGCCGCCCACACCGAGTCCGCAATGACCAATCCCGGTCACATCCGGCCATCTCCGTCCCCCACCACGCTTTTCCTCTGCACCCGACGGCGTGTAGCGCCGCCCAGTGCAATCAGACCGCGTTCGGCGCTCGTCAGGAAGCGTGACGGCGAGCCGCAGCTTCGATGCTGCGCCGCACCGTCGCGGCGACCATCGCGGGCGTATCCACGAGATCGAGGTACGTGAATCGAAGCGGGGCGAAGCCCGACGCCGTGAACTCATTGTCGCGGCGCCGGTCAGCGTCGTTGTCCACCATCGCGGTGTGCCAGCGCCGACCGTCAATCTCGACAATGACGCCGTAGTCGAACACGAACTCGACTCGCCCGTTCCACTTCGTGTCGCTGCCGAGGTTGACCTCGCGCCGGGGTGTCGGAAGCCCATAATCACGAACGATCTTGAGGAACAGGCTCTCGAGTCGGCTCGCTGGCGCGACGTAGCCGTCGCCTCGCTCAGCAAGGAGATCGCGCAGCATCACAACCCCCGCACGCCCTGGTCCGGCCAACTCCCGCAAGGTGGATTCGAGCGCCGGCACTGAAGTACGCCGTTCTGCGAGGAGGCTGTCGACGACGCGCGCGAGCCGCCCCTTCGACGTGACCCGCGCCAGGTCGACGACGGTGCGCGTGAGCGTGGTGACGGGGATCGCGTCGACGACCGTGAGGTGGTGTGCCGAGATGGCTCGCGTGTGATGGAGCAAGACGGGCGCGCTGCGATGGGCCGTCATCGGCACGATCGCGTGCACCCTGGTGGCGTCGAGGCGATAGCCGACGCACCCATGAATCGCCGCGGCGGTGTCGTGCGAGGCAGCAGCATCGGACCCGACCTGCAACAGCAGTGCCAAGACTTCGCCATGCGTCGAGATCGGCGCGGCCGACGCACGCACGACGCCCGGACTGATCTGCACCCAATCGCCCCGACCCAGCCGAGTTCGGCAGTACGTCCAGCTGGCGCCGGCGCGATCAAGCTGCGCCAAGCTTGCGACACCGTGCTGCGACGCGAAGAGTCGCGTCACATGTTCGGTCACCGTTCGCTGCGTCCGTCTCACCATATTACACACTATTAGACATCTTGTTATGTAGCCACGTCAAGCGCATCGCGGTTTGATTGCACCACGCGGCGCTACACGCCGCGTGGTGCAGAGGAAAACCGCTTCGGGGTGGGGTGCTACTGGTGGCGGTCGGTACGATCTGACGCCCTGTCAGACGCCGACGCCCGACTCCCGACGCCCCTCCACTCCCGACTCCCGACTCCCCTCCACTCCCCACTCCCGACGCACCGCCCGGCGCCCGGCGCCGCGTTTTAGAACCCCCATCACGGCCCCGCGACGCTGGAGACGCGCCCTCGATCGCTATGGACTTGTCGTTCTCCCCTGCTGAAGAAACGTTTCGCGCCGAGGTGCGGGAGTGGCTCGCGGCCAATGTGCCTGATCCGCCGCTGGAGTCGGGCGATACCCGCGATGGCTTTGCCCGCCACCTCGAGTGGGAACGCACGCTGTTCGACGCCGGCTATGCCGTGGTGAGCTGGCCCCGGCGCTATGGCGGGCGCGACGCCAGCCTCTGGGAGTGGCTCATCTTCGAAGAGGAGTACTGGCTGGCCGGCGCGCCGCAGCGCGTCACCCAAAACGGCATCTTCCTGCTCGCGCCGACGATCTACGAGTTCGGCACATCCGACCAACGGGACCGGATCCTCGCCAACATGGCCAGGGGCACCGAGACGTGGTGCCAGGGTTGGAGCGAGCCGAACGCCGGCAGCGACCTCGCCGGCATCGCGAGCCGGGCCCGGCGCGATGAGGCCGCCGGCGGTTGGCGACTCACCGGCCAGAAGACCTGGACGACACGCGGCGCGTTCTGCACGCACCTGTTCGGGCTGTTTCGCACCGACCCCGACGCCGAGCGCCATCGGGGTCTCACCTACCTCCTCGTCGATCTTGACCAGCCCGGGATCACCGTGCGGCCCGTCGAACGCCTCGACGGTGACGAAGGATTCGCCGAGGTCTTCTTCGACGACGCCTTCGTGGCCGACGACATGGTGCTCGGCGACGTCGGTGCGGGCTGGAACGTGGCGATGGCCACGACCGGTTCGGAACGCGGCCTCACGTTGCGCTCACCCGGACGGTTCCTTGCGACCGCGCAGAAGCTCATCGATCTCGCGCAGTCGCACGACGCGCAGCGCGCACTTGCGCCTGCGATGCGCGAACAGATCGCGCGGGCTTGGCTCGACGCCCAGGCGTATCGCTGGCAGACGTTCTGGACCGTTACTCGGCTCGTCGAGGGTGAACAGGCCGGGCCGGCTGCGAGCATGGTGAAGGTGTTCTGGTCCGAGCTCGATGTGCGGTTGCACGAACTCGCGCTCGAACTGCTCGGACCGCACGCCGAGCTGGTCGACGGCGAGTTCGCCCATTGGATGAAGGGGTATCAGTTCGCACTCGCGGGCCCTATCTATGCGGGTACCAACGAAATCCAGCGCAACGTGATCGCCGAGCGCGTGCTCGGATTGCCGAGGAAATAGCACGATGCGCTTCGCGTTCACCGACGACCAACTCGCATTCCGAGACGCGGTGCGCGATGTGCTCCGCGCGCACTGCAGCACCGCCGAGGTGCGTGCCGCGTGGAGTCGCGAGCACGGCCGAACTCCCAAGGCCTGGCACGCCCTCGCCGACATGGGCGTGCTCGACGCACTGGGTTCGGAGTCCGCCGGCGGTCTCGGGCTCGGCGAAGTCGACGTGGTGCTCATCTTGGAAGAAAGCGGCCGCGTCGCGTTGCCGGAGCCGATCGTCGAGACGATGCTCGTAGGCGCGCCGCTCGGCCTCGTGCGACCCCCGCACTCGATCTCGGTCGTCGCGCCGGAGGCACCGCTCGGCGTGTGGAGCGACACCGCCGAGTCGGTGGTCACGCTCGCCGCGGACGGCATGCGCGTGCATGCCCTCGGCGACATCACACCCCTGCGCCCGCGTCACTCGGTCGACGGCGGGCGTCGCCTCTTCGACTTCGACGAGCCTGCGCGCGTCCCCGACCGTCCGCTCGCCGATGTCGTGTTCGCGTTTCGGCGCATGGCGTTCGGGACCGCGGCCCAGCTGTGCGGCCTGACCGACACGATGGTGGCGATGACCGTCGACTACGCCAAAGAACGACGCCAGTTCGGAGTTCCCATCGGGTCATTCCAGGCCGTCAAACATCACCTCGCCGACGCCCGCACCGCGCTCGAATTCGCACGCCCGCTCGTGTATCGCGCCGCCGCATCGCTCGCGGCCAATGACCCAGACGCCGGGCTCCACGTGAGCATGGCCAAGACGTACGCGTCCGATGCAGCCATGCTGTCGGCTCGGGCCGCGCTGCAATGTCACGGCGCCATCGGCTACACCACCGAGCACGACCTGCATCTCTTCATGAAGCGCGCCTGGGCGCTCGCAGCCTCATGGGGCGACGCCCGATGGCACCGCACCCGTATTGCCGACGCGATACTGGTCCCTCCGAGATGAAACGGACCACAGCCATGAATGAGGCCTACATCGTTGAAGCGGCCCGCGCCGACGGCGCAAGAAGCCAACAGGAAGCGGACCACAGCCATGAATGAGGCCTACATCGTTGAAGCGGTCCGCACGCCGGTCGGGCGGCGCAACGGCGGCTTCGCGGGCGTGCATCCGGCCGACCTTGGCGCCCACGCGATCCGCGCGCTCGTGGAGCGCAGCGGCATCGACCCGGCCGCGGTCGACGATGTCGTGTTCGGTTGCGTCGACGCCATCGGCCCCCAGGCGGGCGACATCGCGCGCACATGTTGGCTCGCGGCGGGAATGCCAGACGAGGTTCCCGGCACGACCATCGACCGCCAGTGCGGCAGCAGCCAGCAAGCGGTGCACTTCGCCGCGCAAGCGGTGCTGAGCGGCACGATGGACATGGTGGTCGCCGGCGGCGTGCAGAACATGAGCATGATCCCGATCAGTTCGGCGATGACCGTCGCCGAGCCCATGGGTTTCACCGACCCGTTCAGCACGTCGAAGGGTTGGGTCGCGCGGTACGGCGACCAGGAGGTCAGCCAGTTCCGCGCCGCCGAGATGATCGCGCAACACTGGGATGTCTCACGCGACGAGATGGAAGCGTTCGCGGTCGAGTCGCATGAGCGAGCGATTCGCGCTCGCACCGAAGGGCGGTTCGAGCGCGAGATCGCGCCATTCGAAGGCGTGGCGCACGACGAGGGCCCGCGCGAGCCCAACCTGGCGAAAATCCAGACGCTGCCGACGCTCGTGCCGAACGGTCGGCTCACGGCCGCGGTGAGCAGCCAGATTTCCGATGCTGCAGCCGCAGTTCTCGTCGTCAACGAGCGTGCTCTCGCCGCGCACAAGCTCACGCCCCGCGCGCGCATCCATCATCTCTCGGTGCGCGGCGCCGACCCGATCTGGATGCTCACCGCTCCAATCCCGGCGACGAAGTACGCGCTCGAGCGGGCCCATCTCACGCTTGACGACATCGATCTCGTCGAGATCAACGAGGCGTTCGCTTCGGTGGTGCTCGCCTGGCAGCGCGAGACCAAGGCCGACCTCGACAAGGTGAACGTCAACGGCGGCGCCATCGCCCTCGGCCATCCGCTCGGCGCCACCGGGGCTCGCCTCATGACGACGATGCTCCACGAACTCGAGCGCACCGGCGGCCGTTACGGGCTCCAGACGATGTGTGAGGGCGGCGGCCAGGCCAACGTCACCATCATCGAACGCCTCGGATAGCGACGGTCCGCGCTCGGCGACAGATCGGTCGTTAGCGTTCCTGGGATGTCAGACATCCCGCCGCCGCCCCCGCCGCATGAACCCGGCGGGTGGGCCGCGCCACCTCCCCCGCCGCACGAGCCCACAGGGACGTGGGGCCCACCGATGTCGCCGGCGTACGGCACACCCACAGGCGCGTCGTACGCATCCTTCGGGGCACGGTTGGGCGCGCTGCTGCTCGACGGCCTGATCACGTCGATCGCCTATATCCCGGCCATCATCGCCATCTTCGCCGGGCCCAAGACGACACGCACGTGCACCATCAACGCGAACAACGAGATCGACTCGAGCGGCCAGTTCCACGGGTTATGCCGCGGTCCGAGCGGGGCCACGATCGCGATCGCGCTGCTCCTCGGGCTCGCGGCCTTTGCTGCTGCAATCGTGTACTGGGCCAAAACCGAAGGCGTCACCGGCCAGACGATCGGCAAACGCGCACTCGGCATCAAGACGATCGACATCAACACCGGCGCCCCGATCGGGTCCGGTCGCGCCGTCGGCCGTTACTTCGCCCGCATCCTCAGCGGCGCGATCTGCTATCTCGGCTACTTCTGGATGCTGTGGGATCCCAAGAAGCAGACGTGGCACGACAAGATCGTGTCGAGCGCCGTCGTCCGCGCCTGACCGCGTTCATCCCCCCCCGCGCCCCTTCGGCGCGCGCCCCCAGGGGCGTTTCGCCATCCCCCCCCCCCGCGCTGGGGGCGCCCCCCCCCGGGCGGGTCCCCGAGG
>JBBREP010000067.1:0-19184 GCA_038202885.1 Acidimicrobiia bacterium
CACCGCGCTGGCCTTCCTCGTGGTGTCGACACCCTGGCTCGTGTATGTCGTGCACGATTTTGGATTGGGCGGGCTTTGGGCCACCGACAGCGCCAAGACGCTTGCCGGCGCGAACTGCCCGTCGACCTATTACGGCTCCGACATTGGCCTCTGGGATCATCGATGTACGACGCCGGTGGCTTGGCCTCGTGTCACCGAAGCCGACGCCGCCCGCACTAATCGCAGTCGCGCGACCAGCTACACGAAGGCCCATCTTGCGCGGGCTCCTTTGGTCGCCGCGGTACGCGTGTTGCGCACGGCCGGCCTGTATCACCCGCGTCAGCAACGCGACTTCGAAGCGATCGAATCTCGCAATGGTCGATGGCAGTTCGTGGCGTGGTGGTGCTACGTGTTGTTGCTGCCCGCGGCCGTGTACGGCCTCATCACGATCGTGCGTCAACGCCGGGCTGGGCTCGTGGTGCTCGGTGTACTCGTCGCGATCGCAGTCGCGAGCGCCGTCAGCGACGGCAACCAGCGCCTCCGGATGGCGGCCGAGCCCGAGATCTTGCTCGGCGCGGCCGCTGGTGTGCGCAGCCTGTGGCTACGCCGCGTCGCTCGGGGCGCGGCAGGCATCCCTTGAGCGCTCGTCGCATCGTCATGGGCGTGACAGGGCCAGGGCTGCAATGACCGGGACACCGAGAATGTCGTTGCGGCGTTGGTCGGCGATCTCGAAACCAGCCTCTTCGAGGAGCGCGGCGACCGGGATGGGCCGACAGTCAGCGAGCCGCGGCATGAGTTTGTGTGCCGCGAGGTAGGCGCGCTCCATGAGCGCGGGCGGGTCCGTCGTGGTGAGCGACACGATGGCGACGCGACCGCGCGGCCGAAGGACGCGCCGCAGTTCTCCTAACACCGTGAGGAGTTCGGGCGTATCGAAGAGTTCGAGCGTGAAGCTCGCGTAGGCCGCGTCGACCGATCCGTCTCGCAGCGGGACGTGAGCGCCGTCGGCGACGATACGCCGGACCGCCGCTACGAGGCGATCGTTGCGAAGGCGATCGCCGGCCACGCGATGCATCTGCGGCGCGATGTCGATGCCGACGACCAGTCCATCAACACCGGTCGCGCGGGCGAACGCAGCCAGACTCGCGCCGGGACCCGATCCAATCTCGACGATGCGCTCGCGCGGCTGGACCGCGAGGAGTTGTTCGCCGGCAACCCGGGCAGTGCGTTCGAATCGGCCTTCGATACGTTCGTACGATTTGCTGCGACGGTCGTAGGCGGCGCGCGCTTCTGCTTTGGATCGAACGACACGAGCAACACGCGACACCATCCGACGGCCTCCAACGGATCGACGGCGACAGCACGCATCCTGCCCGATCCGCGAGTGCGCTCGCCAGCACCGCGCGGCGGACACGCTGTTCCACGCCTAGGCTTGCACTGATGGAAGCCGCGTTTGCTTCGTGCGTCGACGATGACGAACTCGTTCGTCAAGCCCTCGAGGCAGACCCGAACGTCGCGCTCGATGACGCGGTGCCGTTCTCGAGCCTGGGCGCGGCCTCATCGGAAGCCGCGCTGCCCGCGTGGTACATGCCGACGCCAATGCTGCGCACCCGTTCGGTTCGAGGTTGGCGGCGACACGCAATCCTGCTGATCGTCGCGTCGTTCCTCGCAATCGACGCCTACGGGCTGTGCAACACCTATGGCGACCTCTCACCACGAACTGTTCAAGCCCGCACGCACGCCGCTCCCTGACCGGATCGAACCCGCAGACACCCCACGCCGGCGCGGGCCAATCAGTACGGTGTACTCCGGGCCATCACGAACGCCTGCGGTGTCGTTTCATGGTCGAACTCCGGTGCGCGCAGCGCTGTTGCCTGCACCACGAGACCCGAGCGCTCCAGGCCGCTGGTCATGTCGCCGACGCTGTGCCGAAAGCTTGTGAGTGAGAACCCAGACCCATGCGCGTCGGTCCGGACAGAGCGATCACCGTTGCCGGCCTGGAACGCAAGCAGCACGTAGCCCCCGGCGCCGAGCACGCGCTTGATTTCCGTGAAGGCGTCGACGAGATACTCCGGCGGCGTGTAGATGACCGAGTACCAACACACGACCCCCGCAAGCGATGCTCGCTCGAACGGAAGGCGATCGATTTGTCCTTGCACGAATCCGATGTCCGGGTGAGCGTCTCGCGCCGCCTTCAGGATCGCGGCAGACACATCGAGTCCGACAACGTCGACGTCGCGCGACGCAACGAACGCCGCCACGCGGCCGGGTCCACATCCGACATCAGCGACGCGCCGTCTGGGCGCGTTGCCGACGAGGTCGACGAACGTGTTGAGCAGCGCCTGGTCGGCCGGCGCCTCCGTGTCCGAGCTGATCGCCGTCCCAACGAACTGCACGTACTGGTCGGCCGAGGCGTCGTAGACGGACCGCGCCGATGCGACATGGTCTTGCACAGCCATCAAGCAACGCTAGAGGAGTGTGACCGGGCACGTCGCCCGGCTCATGCGTGCCCGCCGGTTTGGGCTACGTCGAAACGCTGACGGCGACCTGTGGCGAGTTCCGGATCGTCTGCAATACGACGCAAAAGCGCTCAGTGAGCCGGATCAAGGTGTCGAGCTGTTCTTCCGTAGCGTCGGTGTCCAACTCGAACCGCAGTCTGATTGCCGAGAAACCCACCGGAGCGTCCTTCGCCACCGACAGGGTGCCGCGGAAGTCAAGATCGCCCTGCGCGATGACGCGACCTCCTCGAACCCCAACGTCGAGTGACGTCGCAACCGCGCGCAGGGTGACTCCGGCGCACGCGACAAGCGCTTCGAGCAACATGTCGCCGGAACACAGCGACAGACCATCGCCGCCAGTGGCTGGGTGCAGACCCGCGTGGGCCATCGCGCGGCCCGTCGTGACGGAACACGTCACGCCTTCGCCGAGGACGCCCGATGCGCTCAGCGTCACAAGCGCCGCGGTTGGCTCCTCGCGGTATCGCTGTTTGAGTGGTTCCTGGACAGCACGCAACGCGTCACGATCAGTCATTGGGGCATGATGACACGACGCCACGCGGGCCGTCGCAGTCGCGCTCGTTGAGACCTTACGCGCGCGGCTATTTCGTCGTGCGCGGGTGTGGCGCCAGGAGCGAGGCGACACCGAGACTGATGAGGATGGCACCCTCGGCGCGTCGAGGTGCCTGCCAGGAGCGACGCCGTTCGCTGAGCCGTCGCGCGATTCGGGCGGCGATGACGGCGTAGAGGCCGTCGGAGCAGGTACCGAGTGCGATGTAGGTCGCGCCGAGGATCAGGGTCTGTTCCCAGATAGGACCATTGCCGTGATGGACGAACTGCGGGAGGAAGGCGAGGAAGAAGACGGCGACTTTCGGGTTGAGCAGGTTCACGATGAACGCCTGCGCGAAGACGTGGCGTTGCGGCCACGTGGCGACTGATCGTGCCGGTGCTGGCGCATGGGCGCGCAGTGCCCGCATACCGAGCCAGATCAGGTACACGCCGCCCATGACCTTCACCGCGGTGAACGCCGCGGCCGACGCGACGATGACGGCCGACAATCCCGCCGTTGCCGCGATGACGTGGACGATCGAGCCAGCGTGGACACCTGCCACGGACACGAGCCCGGCGCGTGTGCCCTGCGTGCTGCTGCGGGCCACGATGAACAACACAGCTGGTCCCGGAATCACAAGGAGCAGGGTCGAAGCGGCGACGAACGTGGCAAAGGTTGCTGTCGTCGGCACGGGCCGTACCGTAGGAGCCTCGGCGCCTCCACGACATCCAAATATCAGGTCACGCCAACGCGGCCCGGCATCATCGACGCTGACCTCCCAGCCGACGAACGCCCGAACGACACGGAACCGCCGCAGTAGCTAACCAGCGACGAGCGTGGCCACCATGCCGCGGGCGAAGTGGTTAATCACCGACGAGCCTTGTTTGGTATCGATGTTGCAGAACATGACATAGGTGCCCGGCGGCAAGGCGAACGTCTTGGTGACGGTCGACTTCGCAGGCACGTCACCCGTTTCGCCCATCTTGTCGGCCTCAGGGATCGCTTCTTCATCGACCGCTCCAACGGACCGTTCACCCCCAGCTTTGGTGACGAGCGGGAGCGCTGCGCTGCTCGCCGCCCGCACGATGACCAACTCGTGGGTCATCGTGCCGACATTCGACACCGACAGCGTCACCTGACCAGCCTTCACGACTGACGGGTGCGCGGCGATCGAGAACTCCTCGAGGGTGACCTTGCTCGTACGGGGAAGGACGCCCTGTGCTTCGAGCTTCGACAGCCGGCCGTTCGCGTCGTTTGCCCGCGAGACGGCATGCGCCGCGGTGAACAGCGCCGCGAGCGAGAGCAGCATCGCGATCGCGGCGAACACGACACCACCGATACCCGTGACCTCATGGTCAGCGCGGGTCAACCTCACGATTCCAGCTCCCTACATCTGCACTGAGTACGAATTGCTATGTGTTAGCAGTGACGACGCGCCGATGCAGTATCCGACCGCGCCACGAACCGGTCATGTGATCCTCCTCATCATCAGGTCATCAGGAGCGGATCAGAGCGTATCCAGCTCGACCGCCACGCTGACAGACGGCGAGGCCACTACGACTCCGGCTACGGGTCGTCGGAGCCAGTTGGTACCGACGGTTGGGGTACCAGCTGGTAGCTCGTGACCGACGCGTTGGCCATGACAAGTTCGGCGACGACCGCGGCGATGAGCCCGGGAACGATGAATCCGGGTCGGCCAGTTGTCTCGGCGACGAACATGACCGCGGCGAGCGGGACGCGGTAGCCCGCACCGAGAAACGCGGCGATACCGACAACGAGGAACAACGAGGTGTCGAGTTGTCCGAGCACTTCGGCAAACGCGCGCCCAAGGAGCGCGCCGGCGACCACGAGAGGAACAAAGAGTCCGCCCGCGCCGCCACCAGCGACTGATGCGCCCGTCGCAAGGCAACGAAGCACAAGGATCGCGAGGAGCAACGCAACGCCGCGTTTGGGGTCGAGTGCCCACGTGACCACGCCGTAACCGGGCGTCAGCACAAGGGATTGGCCGGTCAGCACGCGTCCGATGGCGAACATCGCGGCGATCGAGCTGCCCGCGCCGACGACACGCAAGATCGGGTTTGCTGTCTGCGCGATGTGTTTGGCGAGGCGGATCATCCGCGCGAACACGCGGGCGCCAGCTCCTGCGGCAATGCCGAGCGCCGCAGCCCCCGCGAGGTCCACGAACGAAAGCGGTGGCGATCCGGACACCGGGAAAAGTGGCACGGTGCCGTTGACGGCGGCGAGCGCGACGTAGCCGGACGCGCCCGCGACGAGGGCGGGCAGCAGCATCCGGCGGGCGAGATCGTCTTGGTACGGGACCTCGATCGCGAAGATCGCTCCAGTGGCCGGCGCCTTGAAGATCGCAGCGATTCCGGCCGCGGCACCCGCGACCAGCAACAGGTTGGCATCGGCGCCGCGCAGCAGCCGGCGGAACCGCTGCTGCAACACGGAACCCAACGTCGCGCCGAGATAGATCGATGGACCTTCGAGACCCATCGCTCCACCGGTTCCGAGCGTCGCGACCGCCGCGACCATGCGATGCAGCATCGCGCGCATGCCCAGCGGTGCCCGCTGGTGAAACGACTGTAGATAGGTATCAGCCGTCGATGGTGAGATGCCACGGCCCGGGCCGCGCAGCCACACCGTCGCGATCGCCAGACCGACGCCGGGCGCAAACGCCAACAGCCACAGCGGAAGATGCGCGACACCGCGGTCGAACGCGATATTCACGGTGAGCCGTTCGAAGCCAGCGACACTCAACCCCGTGATCGCACCCACGAGCGCGGAAGCGACGATCACATGACGTGACCGGCTGGCCAGTGCGCGGATCTCAGCTCGGCGACTCACGTCAGCATTCGAACGCAGTCAAAGC
Source organism: Acidimicrobiia bacterium (assembly GCA_038202885.1). Classification (GTDB taxonomy): domain Bacteria; phylum Actinomycetota; class Acidimicrobiia; order IMCC26256; family PALSA-610; genus JBBREP01. Next base: position 5,894 of record JBBREP010000067.1, read on the forward strand.
CCAGAACGCGTCCGACGTTGTCGGCGCAGCCATGGTGATCACGAGGTCCAGCCGAGCTTCCACGCATCATCGGGAAGTTCGCGGGCTGCCGCTCCGAAGGCTTCGAACGCTGCACGCAGTCGCCGCCGTTCGTCGCGAGAAAGCCGAACAAGAATCTCTTGGATCTCCGTGCGCCGACGGGCCGTCACCGTTCGCAACAACCTTGCACCAGCAGGCGCGAGCGTCAGAGTGATCTCGCGTCGGCTCTCCGCCGACGGAGCGCGCGTGATGAAGCCCTTGCTCTCCAGTCGATCGCAGAGTCGCGTCGCGGTCGATGGATGGATCGCAAGGGCATTCGCAAGTGCGCCGACGTTCTGGCCGCCCCGCGAGCCCAACAGCACCAGGGCGCGGTACTGCGGCATCGTGATCTTGTCCTCGGCGACCGACAGCGATCGCGCCGCCACCCCGATCAGTGCACGCGACGCGAGCAACACAGCCGTTGCCTCGTTCTCATCGTCGTTCTCACGGCCGCTCACGGCCGACTTCACGAGCTTCACACTTGCACAATAGCATCTATTGCACCAGAACAGGAACGCCCCTGGCCATGACCGCGTCTAGGACTCGATCATCGACGGGTGGTTGCCTTTCGTGCCGGGGCGGCTTTCTTTGCCGGCGCCGGCGGCGAAGCAGGTACGAGCACGACCGGGATGTCGCTGCGATTGATGACCTTGTGCACCGTCCCGCCGACAACCAGGTCGGCGAGGGCGCCATGGCCCTTCGACCCGAGCACGAGCATGGACGCGCGCGCTCGCTTCGCGACACGGAGCAGTTCGGTCGCCGCAGCACCGCGGACCAATTGCGTCGTGTGCTCGACGCCTGCCTTGCGCAGTGGCGCGGTCCACGGTCCGTCGAGATTGCCTTTCATCTCGGCGAGAATGGTGTCGATGTTGACCTGCACCGCAGACAGCGACCAGAGCTCGGTCCGTGGTACGGCGTACACCGCAATGACGCGTGCGCCACGTTGCAGGGCCTCTGACGCTGCCCATCGCGCGGCCGTGAGCGCAGTCTTGGATCCGTCAATCCCAACGACGATGGTGTCCATCATGTCCTCCAGCAGTTCGAAGCGTCGGCGTCCGCTCCGATGACGGCGCGAAATCGTGAAACCGCTCGACGATATCCGCCAGATTTGGCCCATCGGACCATCCCGGCTGAATTACCCTCCGGGTCGCATCATCCGCTTAGTGTCGCAACCCACATCAGAAGGGGTAGCGCGATGGCAGTCACGAAGTACGCACCCAAGGCTCCGGCATCGGTCGACCGCACGGTCGTGCGCGGCGCCGAGTCATCTGCGGTGTCCTCGGTGATGCAGTTCAAGGACGCGTGAACCGCCGCGAGTTCCTGCGTAGCTCGGCCCAGGCAGCCGCGGTTCTTGCCGCAGCTGCCTGTTCTTCGTCGTCACCTGGCGGTCGGTCGTCGACCACGGGCTCGTTGTCGACAGCGAGTTCCTCGACCGTCCCGACGAAGGCACCTTCGCTCGATCAACTCGCCGCGAAGCTGCACGGACGCATCGTCACCGCAGCCGACGCCGACTACGAAGTCGCCCGAGTCCTGTTCGACCCGATTTACGACACGATCACGCCGCGCGGTGTGGTGCAAGCCGCCGACGTCGCCGACATCGCGACCGTCGTCGGCGTGCGCCGCGACTACGGCACGGGGGTCGCGATTCGCGGCGGGGGTCACAGTTACGGTGGCTGGTCGACGGGCTCCGACCTCGTGCTCGATGTCACGCGCCTGCGCTCGATCACGATCAACAAGGCCGCTGGCACCGCGCAGGTCGGCCCGGGAGTGCGCCTGCGCGACCTCTACGCCACGCTGAACGCGCAGAACCTGACCGTGCCCGGTGGGACGTGCCCAACGGTCGGCATCGCGGGGCACGCCCTCGGCGGCGGCCACGGTCTGGTCGCCCGATCGATGGGGCTCACCTGCGATTCGATACAGGCCGTCGACATCGTCACGGCCGACGGTCAGCTCCGGCACTGCGACGCCACGCACGAGCCCGACCTGTTCTGGGCGTGTCGCGGCGGGGGTGGTGGCAGCTTCGGTGTGGTCACCGGTTTCACCTTCGCGCTGCACCCCACGAGCACGGCGACCACGTTCTTCGTCCGCTGGAACTGGCCCCAAGCCGCGGCGGCGCTCGCGGCGTGGATGGCATGGGTACCGACGCTGCCCGCGGCAACGACCACGATCGCGCGACTCGAAACGACACCGCAGCTCGTGGTCGCTGGGGTGCACCTCGGCAGCCGCGATGAGATCCGCGCGCTGCTCCAGCCGCTGTACAACGCGGTACCACCCGTCGACAAATCGGCTGGCCAACGATCCTTCGGCGACGCGATGCTGCTCGAAGCCGGATGTCTGCACAACCGCTCGAAGCAGTGCTTACCGGCCCCGCCGACCGGAGCGTCTCCCCTCCTCGGTCGCGGCGGCCCGTTCGTTGCCACGTCGCACTACTTCGATCACGCGCTGCCGTCGGGCGCCATCTCGGCCGCGATCACCGCTATCAACGAACACCATGCGACGGCAGGCAGCGGCTCGGGAACGGTGCAATTCGACGCGTACGGCGGCGCAATCGCGCAGGTCGCACCGAACGCCACTGCCTTCGCGCACCGCACGGCCTTCTGCTCAGCCCAATACGCGTCGCTGTGGACGGCCGGGTCGCCCGATCCGCACCGTGCCTGGCTGCGCTCGACGCGGGCGTCGATGGCGCCGTGGAGCAACGGCGGCGCGTACGTGAACTACCCCGACCCCGAGCTGCAGAGTTGGGCTCGTGCGTACTGGGGCGCCAACCTCCCACGGCTCCAAGAGGTCAAAAAGAAGTACGACCCCGAGAACGTGTTTTCGTTCGCGCAGTCGGTCCCACTTCCCCGCTGACGCGGCGGTGCGCCGTTCGAGCACCCTTCGTTCGAACGACGCACCGGCGCCTTGGTACGGGCTGGGGTCAGTGCCCGAAGTGGTGGTTGACGATCCTCGTCGCGACGGCCGGCAACCTCGCTTCGATCTTGTTGGCCCGGACCCGGGTCAGCTTGTGGTTGGTCACGGCCGTTTCGATCCGGGTCGTCGCCGCCTTCACGAGCGCGTCAACGACGGCCTTCGGTGCGACCTGATGCGCAGTCGCCACATCGGCGATCGACTTGCCGCTCTTGAGCTCAGTAACGAGGTCAGCGCGGCTGACGCCGATGGTCGCGGCCGAGATCTTGACCACGGCATGGCGGACCGCCTTGCGGTGCGCGGCAAGGCGCGGGTGTTTGATGGCCTGCTTGGCCGACGTCGTGGCTGCGGGCGCGGTCGCGGCCCCGGCGGACGACGTACTGATGGCTGCTGCGGTGCCGCCGGCGAGGGTGCCGGCGAGCAGCACGGTGGCGATGGTCTTACGCATGAGTGCTCCTTGGGTGGTTCGCGGGATCTTGTCTGTCTTGCAGCATCGCCCACCGCCGTCAGCCCTCGGCCAGGTGCACATCATGGAACTGTGAAGAATGGCTAGTGGCGGGTGTTGCGGACCCAGCTCTCGTGGAGGTGGGCGTAGACGCCGCCCGCAGCAAGGAGTTCGGCGTGCGGGCCCTGCTCGACCAGCCGGCCGGCGTCGAACACCAGCACGTGGTCGGCACCTTCGGCCGTCGACAGACGGTGGGCAATCGAGATCGTGGTACGCCCGGCCGAAAGCCGGTGCAGGGCGTCGGTGAGGGCCCGCTCGGTCTCGGGGTCGACGGCGCTGGTTGCCTCGTCGAGGATCAACACACCGGCGTCGGCGAGTTGGGCCCGCGCCAGGGCAACGAGCTGGCGTTCGCCCACCGACAGGTTCTCGCCGCGTTCGCCGACCGCCGTGTCGAGGCCGTCAGGAAGCTGCGCGACCCAATCGCCAAGCCCCAACGTGGTGAACGCCTCGAGGATCTCGGCGTCGGTCGCGTCAGGGCGTCCGAGCCGCACGTTGTGGCACACCGTCGTGTCGAACAGGAAACCGTCTTGGGGCACGAGCCGCACGGCGCGGTGCCTGCGGGCCGCCGCAACCATGCGCAGATCGACGCCACCGACGGCGATCGTGCCGCTCATCGGGTCGGCGAGCCGGCACAGCAGCTTCGCGAACGTCGTCTTTCCCGATCCGGTTTCGCCGACGATCGCGACGCGTGCCCCCGCCGGAATCGTGACGCTCACGTCGCGCAGCACCCGCGGACCGTCGCGGTACGCGAACTCCACGTGATGGCTCGCGACCGACAAGGCGCCCTCGGGGAGCTCGACGGTGTGTTCGGGGTCAGGTTCGGCCACGTCGATCGGCACATCGAGCACGGCCAGCACCTTGCGCCAGCCCGCGATCGCGGTCTGGGTCTGGTCGAGGATCTCGCTGATCTCGGCAACCGGATTGAGCAGCAGGCTCACCAGGAACATGAACGCGATGAGGTCACCGATGTGGAGCCCCCACGCCCGAGCGTTGAACGCAGCGACGGCGGTGACGGCCGCGATGGCGATCGCGCCGAAGAAGTCGCCGAGCGGGAACATCGAGGCGAAGTACTTGGCGGCCTGCATCTGCGAGCGATACACGCGATCGGTGCGATCGACCAGTCGCGTGCGTGAGCGATCCTCCAGCCCGTACGCGCGGATCACCGCGGCACCCGTGACGGTCTCGGAGATCTCCGACAACAACTCCGAGGTACGCGTGCGCACACGGTCGTACGCCGCGAGCTGGCGCTTTTGGAGGTAGCGGAAGATCGGAATGACCGGGAGATACGCGATGACCACCACAATTGCGAGCTGCCACGAATAGATCGCCATGACGGTGATGGTCAACACGATCAGCGTGGTGTTCAGGATCCACGACATCGCACCCCACTGCACGAAACGCGCGAGCGTCTCGATGTCGCTCGTGACGCGCGCGACGAGTACACCCTTGCGCGAGTCGGTGTGCTCGGCGATCGACAGCTTATGAATGTGCTCGAAGACCCGCACCCGCAAGTCGGCGAGTGCACGTTCGGCGGCCCACAGGAATCGCATGTACGTGGATCGCTGGACCACTGTGACGAGCACCACAAGCACGGCGCCGAGCGCGCACAGCGAATACGTGGCCCGGGCGTCAAAACCGCCCTTGCGCAGGATGCCACCGTCGAGGATCCGCTGAATCAGGACGGGCACGAGCAAGCGACCGAACGCCGAAATACACGCGAACGCGATGCTGACACGGATGCCGGCGCGCAGGTCGGGGCTCACGGCGAGGCCGCGCCGCAACACCGCAATCGCACCGGTGTCGTCGCCGTCGTCTTCGTCGTCGAGCGCGACGCGCACGCTGGCCAGCGAATGCTCCAGCGTCACGAATTCGTCGATTGCTCGCGGTCCTGCCGCGTCGGCCAGCGTGTCGAGCACCGCGCCCTTGCCATCGGCGTTGCGCGGGGCGTTGCTCTTCCCCACCGGCTTGACGTTGGCAGATTGGGCGCTGGAAGATTGGGCCGTAACGGGCTCGATGTCGGTGAGGAGTTCGTCGTCAGTCGACATCGAGCACCTCGATATCGCGTTCGTAGGCCTGCACCATCGCCGCGTACTCAGGCTGCGTTGCGACGAGCTCGGCGTGCGGCCCCGTCGCCACGATGCTGCCGTCGCGGAGGAACGCCACACGATCCGCGAGCGCGATTGTCGACAGTCGGTGTGCCACGATCAGGGTGGTGGTCGCGAGTTCGTGCGTGAGGCCATCGAGAATGCGCGCTTCGACGGTGGGGTCGACGGCCGAGGTGGCGTCGTCGAGGATGAGCAGCTGCGGTCGCCGCGCGAGCGCACGCGCCAAGGCGGTGCGTTGACGTTGGCCACCCGACAACGTGACCCCGCGTTCACCGATGACGGTGTCGTAGCCCTTGGGAAGGTTGCTGATGAAACGCTCGGCTTGGGCCACGCGCACCGCGTCGAGCGCGTCGCTCACCGAGACCTGGCCGAGCGTGAGGTTCTCCGCCAGCGAGTCGCCGAACAGGAATGCCTCCTGGAACACGAGCGCGACGGCACGGTGCAACGCAACGGGTTCGGCGTCGCGCACCTCCACGCCGCCAATCCTGATCGCGCCGCCCGTCGGGTCGATGAGTCCCGCGAGCAATTCGCAGAGCGTCGACTTGCCCGAACCGGTCGCGCCCACGAGCGCCACCACCTCACCCGGTTCGACGCTCAGGTTGCAGCCGTGCAACACCGGCTCGCCCTCGGGATACGCGAACTCGAGATCGTCGAGCTCGACCGCGAGCGGGCCATCGGGCAGCGCCACCGGCGAGGTCGGGCCCGGGCGTGTCGGCACCGAGAGCACTGCGTCGATACGGCTGAGCGCCACAACCGATCGAGGCATTTCCTCGAGCAAGAACCCGACCACACGCATGGGAAACGACAGCAGTGAGAACAGCGCCATCACCTGCACGAGCTGGCCGGCGGTGAGCGCTCCCCGCGACACGCGCCAGCCTCCGATCGCGAGGATCGCAATGACGCCGAGGTTCGGCAAGGCGTCGAGCGCAGGCTCGAAGAACGACCGCAAGGTACCCACACGCATGCGCGCGTCGCGGAGCCGCTCCGAAGCGGCCCCAAGCCGAGCGACCTCGTGCTCCTCGAGGCCGAGCGTCTTCACCACAAGCGCGCCGTCGTAGCTCTCGTGCGCGATCGTCGACACATCGCCGACGCGCTGCTGTACCTGCTCGGCTGGCAGCTCGACGCGCCGCGTGTAAAAGCGATTCAACAACGCCAGCGCCGGAAACACGGTGAAGCCGACGATCGCGAGGATCGGGTCGGCCAACAGCAGCGCGATGACCGAGAACACGATGAGCAGCACGAGCCCGAGCGAGAAGGGCAACGGGTTGATCACCTCCACGGCGACTTCCACGTCGGTGTCGGCGTGCGCGATGAGCTCGCCCGTCGGCACCGAACGGTGCCAGGCCAACGGCAAACGCAGGTACTGCTCGGCGATCTGCGATCGCAGCGTCACCTGCACTCGGCGCGACGTGAGCGCGGCGCAGTAACGACGGGTCACCACCCCGACGCTGCGCAACGCCGCCACGATGATGACCGCCGCGACCGTGCCCCACACCGTGGCGTGCGAGACCTTTCCCGTGTCGATGGCTGGGCGGAACACCTTGTCGGTGATGGCGCCGAGCACCACGGTCCCGGCCACGGCCATCGACGCGAACACGGCTGAGCCCGCAACGGCGAGAGCGAACGGCCGCGGGTGGAGCCGCACATAGCGCGCGAGAACCTGGATGCCTCGCCGCAACGAGCTCGTTTCTGGCGGGGCGACCTCTACGTCCACAGCCTGTCGAATCTACCGGCGAGGCGACATCGTTCGACCGCCCGTTTCGGGCGCTCCGGTATCGTCGCTCACGATGCTGCGCGTGAACGCCACGGTCGCCGCAATTCACGAGCCGCCGGTGACCGCAGCCAAGGCATGGATCGCCGACCGGGAATTCCCGGCCAACATGCCGCTGCTCGATCTCTCACAAGCGGTGCCGGGATACCCACCCGCCGCGTCGCTGCGACGACACCTCGCCGAGGTGGTGCAGCGCCCGGAAACGTCGAGGTATGCCCCCGTGCTCGGGTTGGCACCCGTCCGTCGCGCCGTCGCCGCGCACCTCAACCACGCGTACGGCGCCGCCGCTGCGATCACGGTCGACGACGTGATGATCACGTCCGGATGCAACCAAGCGTTCTGCCTCGCCATCGGCGCGTTGTGCGAGCCGGGCGACGAGGTCGTGCTCCCGACGCCGCACTATTTCAACCACGACATGTGGTTGCGCGCGTGTGGCGTGCGTCCGGTTCCCGTGATGGTCGACATGTCGCACGGGATGGCCGTCGAGCCTGCCGCGATCGAGGCGGCGATCACTGGCCGAACCCGTGCTGTGGTGCTCGTGACACCGAACAACCCGTGCGGCGTCGTCTCGCCGCCGACGCTCATCGACGCGGTCTTCGAGATCGCGCGCCGGCACGGCATCGCACTTATCCTTGACGAGACCTACAAGGACTTTCGCGCCACAGTCGCCGCACCCCACGCGCTCTTCACGCGGGTCGACTGGAACGACACGCTGGTGCACCTGTTCAGTTTTTCGAAGATGCTGAGCCTGCCCGGATACCGGGTCGGTTCACTGACCGCTGCGCCGCACGTGCTCGTCGAAGCAGCCAAGCTCGCCGATTGCGAGACGATCGGTGCGCCCCGCGTCGCCCAGGAGGCGGTCAGCTGGGGTCTCGTGCATCTCGACGACTGGGTGGAGACGAATCGGCGCGCGATGTGCGACCGCGTCGAACGTCTCGAGCGCGTGATGTCGAGTTGTCCCGGCGGCTTCGAGGTCGTCGCGTCGGGCGCGTTTTTCGCCTACGTGCGTCACCCGTTCGAGGACGAGCATGCCACCGCGGTCGCCCGTCGACTGGCCGACGATCACAACCTGCTCACGATTCCCGGCGAAAGCTTCGGACGTGGTCAGGACCGCTTCTTGCGGCTGGCGTTCGGCAACGTCGACGACGCCGGTATCGACATCGCTGCGGATCGCCTCGCCGCCGCCGGGTCGGCTGGTCTCAGCGGCGGGCGCCACTTGCGGCGCTAACTGATCGCTCCCGCCGGTTCGGGCGCGATGGCCCCGTTCAGCACGAGGCCGACGACGACGCACGCCACACCGGCCAGTTCGATGAGCTTGAGATGCTGATGCAGCACCAACCAGCCCGTCGCGGTGGCTGTCAAAGGGAGCAGGGCGAGTAGCAGTGCGAACGTGCTCGTGTCGAGCACCCGCAGCACGAGTTGATCGAGCGCGTACGGCACCGCGGTCGACAGCACGCCGACCGCCACACACAGCGCAGCGACGCGCGGTGATGTGAACGCGGCGCCGCTCCCCCACGCGCCCACGGGCGTCAACACGAGCGCACCGACCGCGAGACCGATCGTGAGCCCGTCGAAACCGCTGATCACGTCAGCAGGCGGCCCGTCGGCCGCACTCGCCGTCGCGCGTGACACCCTGGCGCCGAGCACGATGTAGCCAGCCCAACACGCCGCCGCTGCAAGGGCGTAGAGCACACCGAGCGCGTCGACTGAGAGTTGCACGCCCGACAAGATCACCACGCCCGCAGTCGCCGTCGCGAGCGCCACAAGGGCACGGCGCGACCGCAGCGACAGCGCGGCCACCGTCATCGGACCGGCGAACTCGATTGCAACTGCGGTGCCGAGAGGAATGCGATCGATCGCGAGATAGAAGCAGGTGTTCATGAGCACCGTCGCGACACCGAACGCGGCCGTGATCCGCAGTGTTGTCGCGTTGGCGTTCCACCTGCGCCATGGCCGCACCACGAGGCCGAGCACGAGCGCGGCCCCACACGCGCGTAACCACGCCACGCTCTGCGGCGGCAGCTCGTCGAAGAGGTTGAACGCAATAGCCGCGCCCGCGTACATCGCGATTCCGCCGGTCACGAAGCACAGTGGAGCGGTGCGGCGAGAAATCACCGCACGGCCCACGCGCGGGTCACATCCAGTGCCACTTACGCAGCGTGTTGATGATCAGGTTGATGTAGAACGTGCGCCCGGCCTTGGTGAGGTGCAGCCGCAGGGTGCAGTTGAACTCGCAGTAGAAGATCGTCTTCTGATCGGCGTGCGTGCCGAAGAAGTGCCAGTCGAGGACCTTGGCGTTGGCGTAATGCTTGGCCGAGTCGACGATGATCTTGTTGTTCGGATCCTGCCATGGGCGCTCCACCTTGACGGTGAAGAACACGACGTGACGCTTCGGACCGGCCACTTTCATCACGTCGTCGACGAAGCTGCTGCTCAACGTGCCGTTGTTGCCGCAGTGCACGAGCACGAGCGGGCCGAGCTGGTGATTCTCGCTCAGCGCCTTCAAGAAGTCGACACATACCGGGCCCTGGCGGTTGATCGCGGCATTCACCCACACCCCGGGACCCACGACACCCTTGAGCGCGTCTTCGAGGGGCCGCGCCGGATCGAGATTGGCGCCGAGCATCACCGAATCGCCGACCGCGGAGACGATGTAACCGCTCGACCACACTTTGGGGAACGCCGTCGTCGGAGTCTTCGCAGTGGTGACGGGTGGTTGCGTCGGCGTCGTCGAGCCGGTGTTGCCCGGACCGCGCGCCGTGGTGGTGGTCGTGCGCGGCGTCGTCGTCGTCGACGTGGTCGACGGCACAGTGGGCAGTGCGCAGGTGTGGTGCAGCAAACAGTCACCGCCGCCGGTGTCCTTCTGCCCGTTCGTGATCCTTGTGTCCTCTGACGACGCCCACGCCACAGCCCCCAGGCTCAATGACGTCGCCAACAACGCGGCCGCGCCGACTTCCCACCGGCGCACGAGCACGTGGCGGCGGCTGCCTTCGGCCTCGCGCGTCGCGCGCAACGCCCGACCGAGCGCGCCACGGCGGATCGGCGTTTCGAGGAACCGGTACGACACCTCCGCCACGGCACCGACGAGCACGACTCGCAATGCCAGCACCGACCAGGCACTCCAATGCAGATCGACCCCGGGCTGGGTGTACTCGAAAATCACGACGCCCCACAGATATATCCCATACGAACGTTGCCCGATCGCGCGCAGCGGCGCGACCCCGAGCACGCCGTTCCACTTCGAGGCGGGGTGGGCAACGGCAACGATGAGCACGAGCGTGAGCACGTCGGTGAGCAGGAAACCGATCTCAAACAGCGAGTTGCTCGAATCGGTCGCGAATCGCATCTGCAGCGCGAGGCCGACCAGCGCAACCGCGCCGGCACTGTTCAACACCGCGGGCGCCGTCGGTGCCGGCGTGCCGCGGAATCGTTCTGGTCCGAGCAAACAAGCGGCGAGCGCGCCGAGCAGCAGGCCGTACGCGCGGCTCGGCGTCGACATGTACAGCGCGTTGTGAAGATCGGACGCGTCCTGTGTCGAGGTGTGCAGCCACACGATCGACCCGATCCACGATGCCGCGGCCAACACGCCGATCGCCCACGGCAGCCGCTTGCGACCCAGAAAGAACATGCCGGCGAGGAACAGCAGCGGCCACACGACGTAGAACTGCTCTTCGACTGCGAGCGACCACAGGTGCTGGAGCGGCTGGCGTACGCCCGCCTCGGTGTAGAGCGCGTGGTGACCGATCTTCCACCAGTTCTCGGCCCAGAACCCGAACAGCAGGTCGCCGCGGTTCGCGTGCAGATCGCCGTCGGTCCGATGGAAGAGCGCGAGGAACACACCGGTCGCCAGGATCATCGCCGCCAGCGCCGGCGCGAGCCGTCGAGCTCGGCGCAGCCAGAACGCCTTGAGGTTCACGAGGCCCTTGCGCTTGCGCTCGGCCAGCAGGAGCGCAGTGATCAGGTAGCCGCTGATGACGAAGAAGACCTCGACGCCAAGGAATCCCCCCGGGTACAACGAGCGGTTGGGGCGGAAGTGGTAGGCCAACACTGCGAGCACCGACACCGCGCGCAGCCCGTCAAGGCCGCCGAGGTAGCGAAGGCGCGTCTCGTCACCGTGTGCACCGCGACCGTTCTGCGTCGCCGGGCCGTCCGGCGGAGGCCCCGCCAGAACGGGCGTCGACACGCGCAAGCGGTCGCGAACGCCCGCGGCGGGCCCCCGACTGACCCGCTTCTGCGTCTCCACACCCCCATTGTCGCCGATCCGGCGCCGCAAACGTGACCAGTTCCCTCAACATCGCCCCAAGACCGACCCGTGGTCCCATCGAAACGCACGAAAGCGCATGTTTTGTGGGACCACGGGGGCTGCGTCGGCCGACGGTTACCAGCGGTCTTCGAGAGCGACGCCGAAGCGTTCGATGTAACCGGCCGCGGCCGTGCGGATCTTCGCTGGGTCGAGGTCGAACTGGGTGAGGTCGTAGTCGACACCGCCGAACTTGCCGCGCGGGTGGTCGACCATGAAGGCGTCCATCGCGTCGCGCGAGGCCGGGGTGAACGGCTGATCGGCCAGCGCATAAATGCGCTCGACCGTCGCGATGTCGTCGGCCATGAACTCGTCGAAATGCACATCGAGCGATTGGGCTGCGGGGACGAGATCGCGGTCGCGCACACACCCGGCATACAGATCGAGGATGCGGTCGCACCAGTACCGGCCGATACCCGCGATGTCGATCGGTGCGCGCCGGTTGTTGCGCGCTGTATACGCACCCATGGTCACGAAGCTCGCGATCACCGAGACGGGATCGCGGTGGGTGAACACCACGGTGGCGTCGGGGAAGGTGCGCATGACCGCCGGGATCTGTTCGAGATGCTGGGGCGACTTCAGCACCCATCGCGTCGGGCGGGTGCCCGGGCGTTGGTGCTGGCACACCTGGAGCATGCACCGCATGAAGTCATAGCTCGGTTGTTGGTCGTGGGCGAGGTAGTAGTCGCGCCAGCTCGGCACGTTGGCGGCCGTCTCGAGCAGCATCGTGGAACAGTCGATGGCAAGGAGCTGAATCTCCTCGTGCACGTGGTCGACGGTCATCTCGTGCATCCGCTTGAACTCGGGCATCACCTCATCGATGAACCAGATGCCCGCCGCGCAGCGATCGCGGCGACCGTCGGGCGCCTCGTGGCGCTGCTCGGCGACGGGCGGCACGGGTTCGAGGCTCTCCCAGTAGGGCAGGCTCCGCAGGTTCGTGTCGGCAGCCATCAGGTTGTGCAGATGTGTCGTACCTGTGCGCGGCAGGCCCACGATGACGATGGGCGCGACGATCGGTTCGTCCAACACCTCGGGGTGGCGGGTGACGTAATCGTGCGCGAGCAACCGGTTCGTAAGCATCTGCAGCGTCTGGGTCCGACCGATGAGTCGGCCCGCGTCGGTGAGCCCGCCTTCGGTCTCGAGCGCACGTAGGTAGACGTGCACGCGTTCGAAGAAGCCCTCGTCGGCACCGAAGTCGTCGAGCCCCGTCTGGGCCCGCGCTTCGGTGATGACATCATCGGCATCGAGCGCGATACCCGCGCCGAGCCCGTCCATCGCGTCGAGCATCTCGCGCGCCGACGGCGAGAACTGTGGCTCGATGAGGTCGGTGAGAAATATCGAGGGCGGGCGGGTGCTCACGCGCCGCGACGCTACGCGCTCGGGCCTACCGGTGTGGGTGTGCGCGGCTCGAGTCCGGCGGCGCGATACACGTCGTCGATCACCTGCATGTTCGCAATCGCCTCGGCGGGGCCGGTAACCACTTGGCTGCGATCACCGGCGACGGCGGCCGCGAACGCGCCGAGTTGGTGCCAGTAGCTCGCGCGCTTGTCGGGTTCGTGCACGCGGCGGCGACCGGACGGCGTCTTGATCGTGACGCGGTGATACAGCGCGGGCTGGGTCACGTTGAAGCAGTGCATCTCGCCGGC
>JBBREP010000068.1:0-18452 GCA_038202885.1 Acidimicrobiia bacterium
GGCGGCGCTGCGGGCCGAGGCCACCGACGTCGACGTCGTCACCCACGTCGGGCGAGCCGCCGACGCCCGAGACCTCGAAACCTGGCGCTCCCTCACCAAGCGCTGACCGGCCTCGTTCTGCGTACTGACGATGTCAGGACACCGAAACGCGTCTCCTGACATCGAGAGAAGCCGGTCGTTGGACCAACCTCAGGCGATCGAGTCCCACTGGATCGGTACGTGCGCGTATCCGTCGATGAGGTTCGAGTGCAGCCGCGGGAACGCCGCGGGGTCGCCGGCGAGGGCAAGCCCGGTGAAACGCGTGGCAATCGCCTCGAACATCACCTTGGCTTCCAAACGCGCCAGGCTTGCTCCGAGGCAGTAGTGCGGCCCACCGGCGCCGAAGGCGACGTGATCGTTGGGCGTGCGGGTGAGGTCGAGGCCGTCGGGATCAGCGAACACACGCTCGTCGCGGTTCGCCGACGGGTACATCATCACCACACGGTCGCCGGCCGCGATGGCCTCGCCACCAATCTCGGTGTCGACGATGGCGTTGCGCACGAACTGCATCACTGGCGTGGTGAACCGCAACAGCTCTTCGATCGCGGTGGGCATCACCTCGAGGTTGGCCCGCATGAGCTCGAACTGCTCAGGGTGTTGCAGCAACACGACCGTGCCCGTGGTGATCAGGTTGCGGGTCGTCTCACTTCCGGCGTTCTGCAGCAACATGAAGAACAAGTCGAGCTGCATCTGGTCGAGGTGCTCGCCATCAATCTCAGCGTCGAGCAGCGCGCTGATGAGATCGTCGGCCGGATTGCGACGGCGCTCTTCACACAGCGCGTCGGCGTAGGCGAACATCTCCATCGCGGCCTCGGTCCGCTGCTCCGCGGAGACCGAAGCATCGAAGCCGAATGTGAGCTCGGTGAGTTCGAACACATGGTTGCGGTCAGCCTCGGGAACGCCGACAAGATCGGCGATGACGTGCAACGGGAGCCACAACGCGAGATCGCTGACAAGATCGCACTCGCGCTTGTCGGCCAGAGAGTCGATGATGGTGTTGACGCGCGTGGTCAGCGCATCGGTCAGGTCGGCGACGCGACGCGGAGTAAAGCCCCGGTTGATGAGCTTGCGTTGCTTCACATGATCAGGGGCGTCGAGCGAGATCAGCAGGCCCGACGTCGCCGATTGATCCTCGCCCGCTTGCTCGAGGAAAGGATGGGGCGCGTTGCGATACGCCGTGGTGTCGCGCGAGACGCGCTGGACGTCTGCGTGGCGCGTCACCATCCAGTACCCCTGCTCGTAGTCGGGGTGGTCGTGGTGCGAGACAGGTGCCGACGCACGCAGCTCACGGAACCGCTCGTGCGGGAATCCGTGCGCGTAGGTCGCCGCGTCGTGCAGCGGGCTCGGCGTGGTGGTCGTGGCGGGCATGTCAGCTCCCTGTGAAGGTGGGCGCTCGACCCTCGGTGCGAGCCACCCGCAGCTCGGCCGTATCGTCGCTCTTGTTGATAAAGGTTTGGTAGATCATCTCGTCGGCCATCGAGGCCCGGATCTGTGGAAGTGCGAGATGGCGCAGCACCTCACGGGCCATCCGCACCGCCACGAAGGACTGCGACGCGATTTGTTCGGCCATCTCACGCACCGTGGCATCGAGTTCGTCGGCGGGCACGATCCGGCTCACGATGCCATGCGCCAGTGCTTCGTCGGCCGACAGCACCCGGCCCGTGAGCACCATGTCGCTGACCACGCCATGCCCGCACATCTCGTACAGCACGGCCACGCCACCGGTGTCGGGGATCACGCCGTGGGTCACCTCGGGCAAGCGGAAACGCGTCCCTTCGGCGGCAACCCGCACATCGCACAGCAGCGCACGCTGGAACGAACCGCCCATGACCCAGCCTTTGCAGGCCACGATCGAAGGGGCGTCGAGATCCCACAGTCGTTGGATCCCGCGGTGTCCTCGTCGCATGAGCTCATGGTGTGACAAGGAAACCTTGAGCGTACCGATCGATGCCACGTCGCGACCCGACGAGAATGACTTGCCCTCACCGCGCCAGATCACGGCGCGAACGTCGCGACGCCCGACCAACTCGTCGATCGCCGCAAAAAGCTGCGCGTCCATGTCGTCGTCGAAGGCGTTGTGTTTGTCGGGGTTGTCGTTCGTGATCGTGGCGATGGCGCCGTCGATTTCCATACGAACCGAACCGGACATGGTTGTGTGCCCTTCCTTGCCGATTTCCGAGCGTTTCGCGCCATTCGCGCGCTCGGGCGCACCGATGCTGCGAGCGTGTGGCTCATCCTCGCATATGCGCCCGACCCGCTCGCAGCGAGCGCTGGGGGCCACGGGCGGCGTAGAAGTAGGCGGTTCGACTCATGGCCCCCAAAAGGAGTCCGATAGGCCAAGAGACGTCGGGCGGACTGACGTAGGGCCAGCAACCGCGCCGATACCGCGGAGGAATCGTGGTCAGTCGATCAGCGAGCCAACCAGCGTGAGGCGCGTGCTCTTCGTCGATGACGAAGCGTCGGCGCTTGCCGCGCTCGAGCGCATGATCGACACCGCGCAGCCGGGGTGGGACGTGCGCTATCTCACGAACCCGAGCGATGCGCTCGAAGCCATCGAGACCGGCGACGTCGACGTCGTCGTGAGCGACATGCAGATGCCCGAGATGGACGGTGCGACGCTCCTCAAACGTGTGCGCGCCTCGTCGCCGAGCACGGCCCGGATCGTGATGTCGGGGCACACGAATCAGGCCGCGGCGATCCGCGCGGCTGGAGTCGCGCAGCGCTTCCTCGCCAAGCCATGCGACTTCGAAGTGATCCGGGCCGCCGTCGATCGGGCACTGGATGTACGCGACGTGATCCACGACGACGATCTGGCGGCAGCAATCGGCCGGCTCGGCTCGCTCCCGAGTCCACCGGAGGTGTTCACCGAACTTCACCATGCGCTGGCGCAGGACGACGTGTCCGTCGAGGCGATTGGTTCGATCGTCGCACGCGACGCGTCGCTCACGGCCAAAGTGCTCCAGATCGCGAACTCGGCCTTCGTCGGACTGGCACGACCGGTGACCACCGCCCACGATGCCGTCAGGACGCTCGGCCTGCAAGTCGTGCACAGCCTCGCCGCCGCGCACGGCGTGCTCGGCGCGGCCGCCGCGCACGGATCTCCGTTGGTCCGTTCGTTGGCCTCGCATGCCACCGAGGCCGGCGAGGCCGCGGCAAGCGCGTACACGTCGCGCACCGAGGCCGCCGAGGCGTACGTGGCCGGACTGTTGCACGACGTCGGTTGGCTCGTCATCGCCGGCACCCGAGAAGTGCAACTCACTGAATACGTGAGCACGGTCGGAGGCCTCGTTCCCGACCCCGAGGCGGAAGCCGCGATGTTCGGGGCGCCCCACGCCCACATCGGCGGCGCGCTGCTCTCCTTGTGGGGCCTCCCCGAGAGCCTCGTGGAGGTGGCCACGCTGCACGACGATCCTCGCCACAGCACGCCGCTCATCGAGATCATCCGCGCGTACGAACGACCACTCGATCAGGTTCCCTGACGCGTTCGTTACCTCCTGTTCGACACGTCACCGCCGCGACCCGCGACACGCCCACACGCGAGGACAGCTACCGTCGTCGGCGAACCGGTGGGAGTGCACTACATGGGCACGCGATGAACGACCCGACGCAGGACATCGAGCCAGCCCGCGCCGCGGAATGCCCCGACGAATGGGCACTGCGTGCGCGCCATCGTCCGACACAACGGCGGCGCATCTGGATGCCGGTGGCGGCCGTCGTGATCGTGATCGGCCTCATCGCCGGCGGCGCCACGATCGCGTTCGTGCACGGTTCGCGTCATCTCGCAGCGTTGCGGAACGACAATCACGCGACGCTCTCCCGGGTCGCAGTACTGACTGACCAGCTCGCGGCGGCCACCGACGAGCGCGACCGCTCCCTTCACGCCGCCGCCATCGCCCGGGCTGCGCTGGAACGAGCACGTTCGGCCCACGAGCGCGGCGCGAGCGCGCTGTCGGCCCAGCGCGCCGACCTCGCGTCGGCCCGACGCCAGGCGTACGCGAGCCTCCTCGACGCGACCAAGCGCAACGCACAACTCGCAGCCTTGCGCGACTGCCTCGATGGCGTGTCGCGAGCACTGAATCGCCTGTCGGTCGGTGACGTCGGCGGCTGGCAACGCACACTGCGATCGGTCGATCCCACGTGTCAGCGCGCGCAGGAGCCGGCGGTATGACGACACGCCGCACGCGAGTCGCCGTTGCCCTCGCTGTTGTCGCTGCGGTCAGCGCTACGACCGTCGCGACGGTGCGTGGCTATCGCCGCCAAGTTGCCAAGATCGCTGCGGCGACGCACGACCTCTCGCGATCGCGCCGCGCGGAGTCGGAGTTGCACGATCGCCTCGTCGCCGCCCGCGCAACGACCGCGGCAGCACGGGCCGCGACCGCGGCACACGAACACGGCGTCCGCAACGAGGACGCGTCGACGCGACGCGTCACCGACCTCGCCCTCGCCGCGTCGCGCGACACCGACGACGCGCGCCGCACCCTGCGATTGTCGTCGCTGGAGCGCGTCTTGCTCGGTGTGAGTGCCGACCAGGCGCGCACGTGCGTGCGCACCGAACACGCGGCGATGCGCCATATTCTCGACTCCGATCGCGCGGCCGCGGCCGCCGACCTCAACGCTGGCGCGGGCTCGTGCTCGAACGCACTCGCCGGGGCAACCGGGGCTCGTTTCCCGTATGACTTCCCGGATCCGTTCGTACTACGCGTGGGAAGTCGGTACTACGGCTTTTCGACCAACGCCGGGGCCGGCGACGTCCAGGTCATCACGTCGACCGACCTCGTCGACTGGACGCTCGTCGGCAACGCCCTGGCCGCACTCCCTGCATGGTCGAAGGCCGGAGCCACATGGGCACCGTCGGTGCTGCACCTCGCGGCCCGGCCCGCGGCCAAGGCGGTTCCCGCAGTCCCGGCCAAGCCCGGATCTCCCGCGACCCCGGCCGTGCCCGCGCGGCCAGCCCGCCATGAGCAATACGTCCTGTTCTACACGGTGAACGACGCCGCGTCGGGCGCCCAGTGTGTGTCATCGGCGGTCTCAAGCGCTCCCGCCGGTCCGTATCACGATGACTCGACGGCCGCGCTCATCTGCGACGTCGTCGACGGTGGATCGATCGATCCGAGTCCGTTCATTGACCGCGACGGTTCGATGTGGCTGATGTGGAAGCGCGAACGCGCTGTGCAGCCAGCAACCATCAGGGTCCAGCGCCTCGGCGACGACGGTCGATCGCTCGTCGGCACCACAACGGACCTCCTCGTCACCGGTCGGGCTTGGGAGCACGGCGTGGTCGAAGCACCCTCGATGATCCGCGTCGGCGACGCCTATTTCTTGTTCTATGCCGGCGGCGTGTGGAACACGGCCACCTACGCGACCGGCGTGGCGCGGTGCGACACCCCGACGGGACCCTGCCACTCGTATCGCTTGCCCGTGATGGTCGGCGACGGCACCGTCGTCGGGCCGGGAGGCGCGGAGGTATTCCGAGACGGCGACGGTGGCATCTGGCTCGCCTATGCGGCCTACGTCGATCCATTCATCGGCTGGCCCTATAGCCGCACGTTTCGCCTCGCGAAGGTGACGATCGATCGCCGCGGCGTGACCGTGACACCGGAGTAGTCACGTCCCCGGACGCGATTCGGGCTGCGGAGCGTGTGCTCCGCAGCCCAAATGCGAACATCCAAAATGGATGGTGATCAGGTGACGTGACTAGTTGATCGTCAGGGCCGAGGTCGGCTGAATCGTGAGCTGCTTCACGCCTGTCTTGCCACACAGCGTCAACACGGCGGAGAGGTTCTCCTTGATGATCGCGTGGGCAAGCACGTCGTTCGCCGGTACCTTCGAGAAGGAGCCGGCCGTGATCTTGCCAGTGGCGTCGAACGTGATCCCGCCCGCGGCGCTGACCTTCGTCGTGACCTTGGTGAGCGTGCCGTTGCTGTTCGCGAGCGCAGGCTTGCCGGGCTTGGCGACCCACTTCGCGGAGATGTAGATCTTGTGCGCGGTCGTGCCGGCGAGGCCGCCACAGTTCTGGCTCTTCTTTTCCGTAGCTACCGCCGTACCGCTCTTGATCGTAAGACCATCGCCAGTGCCGCCGTTGCAGGCAATCGTGGTGTTGATCGTCGTGGTGACAATGGCCGAAGCGTTCTTGAGCGGCGGGTTGAACTTCACCGTTCCCGAAATCTTGCAGTTCGAGACAGTGCCGACACCAACCTTCGGCACTGCGGCCACTGCAGGCATCGCGATGAAGCCCGCGGTGAATACCACCGCACCAACGGCCGCGAGGCCGCGCTGTTTCCAATTCATGACTTTCCTCCCGTAAAGCACCGAGCGCCGATCGGCCACCCGGGGGCGGGAGGCTACTGACAAGCGACGACTGGCGCCATCGAGGACGGTCCGTCTCCGAAGGGACACACAACGCGGGGAATCTGGCGCCGGTCGGCGTGCGCCGCGGCGCTCGGCCGTCTACGGTGCGGGGTTCGTACGCCGTGACCAGGGGGAGACCCGGAATGTTCCACAGCAAACGCGTGATGGTCGCGAGCATTGCCACGCTCGCCTTGGTGCTCGGCGCCTGCACGGAGAGTTCCACTCCGAAGGCCACGAATAGCACCACCGCCGATACGTCCGGTTCCACCGGGACTTCACCGGCCACGACGCCCGGTGGGGGCGCCGCCGACAACGCCTGGGCCATCGCCTACACCGGCGGGAAGGCCGGCGCCGCGAGCGGCGCGCCGTTCAAGATCGGCTACGCGAACCAAGAGGACCTCTTCCCGGAGGCCACGATCGGCATCAACGCGGCGGTCAAATACGCCAACGCCGAGCTCGGCGGGATCGGCGGTCACCCGATCGTCCTCGACACCTGCAAGATCACCGTCGAAGAGGACGGCCAGTCGTGCGGCACGCGCTTCGCGAACGACGCGAGCATCAAGGTCGTGATGACGGGCACGCTGCTCGTCGGCGGCTCCGGGCTCTACGACGCGCTCAAGGGCAAAAAGCCCGTGCTCGTGGGCAACGGCCTCACCACCACCGACTTCACGACACCCGCCGGATACTCGTTGACGGCCGGCGCGGCCGTCGTCGTCACCGGGATGGCGGAATGGGTCGCGACGCAGTACACGCCGAAGCCGAAAAAGGTCGCCGTCATGTACGGCAACAACGCGTCGGCCCAAGGGGCGTTCTCGCTGCTGCTCCAGCCCGTGCTGAAAAAGGCTGGCATCGCAGTGACGGGCGTGCAGGTGAAAGACCCCGGCGGCACCGCGGCCGAGGTGCAGACGGCGATCCAGAACGTGGGTGCCGATACGGCCGACGTATTCATCACGCTCACCACACAGCCGGAGTGCATCGCCACCTACGACGCGCTGGGGGCGCTGAACATCCACCCGACCGTCGTCACGAGCGGTCTGTGCTTCGGCACGCCGATGACCGACCACATCCAGTCCGCGGGCGAGAAGGGCGTCATGCCGGACGGCTGGTACTTCGGCGACTACGGCTACCACTACTACTTGCCCGACGCACCTTCGGGAATGCAGACGTACATCGACAAGGTCCACCAGTACGGCGTGCCGGCACCCGGCGCGAAAACGCTCGAATACACGGGTTTCGCAGGCCCGCTGTTCGCGAACCTGTTGACCGTCGTGAAGTTCGGCAACGAGATCGGTTACGACCAGATCACCTCCGACTCGCTGCTCGCGAAGACCAAGGCGTTCACAGGCCCGATGATGTTGCAAGTGGGCCCGCTCAACTGCGGTCATGTGACGGTGGCGGGCCAGCAACTGTTCGCCGCGGTGTGCGCGACGCAGATGGGCATCCTCTTGTACAAGGGCGGCAAGTGGAGCGAGATCGCCGGCGGCGTGAACGGCGCACCGATCGACGCCTCCAAGGCGCAGGTGTGAGCCGACGGCCGTGCCAGGCGACGACACCACAACCGAGGTAACTCCGGCCGCGCCGCCGGCTGGGCGCGCCGCGCGAGACGCGCGCGAGACGCCGCGGCGGCGCTTCGCGGCCGCCGATCTGCGTTGGGCCGTGTTCGCCGTCGGCATCGCGTTGCTTGCGCGCGTCCTGTTCACCGAGGACATGCGGCTGCACTTCGTCACGGGGGCCAGCCTCACCCAGGGCGGCCTGATCGCCGCGATCGCGCTCGGCGTCGTGCTCACCTACCGTGGCTCGGGCGTCGTCAACTTCGCGACCGGCGCGACCGCGATGTACGTGGCGTACGTCTACACAGGGTTGCGCATGAACGGCACGTTGTTCCTGCCGCCGTTGCCAAATCCGCTCGTGCTGATCGAGGCAGTCGCGCACCATCTTGACAAGTCGTCGACGCTGACGGTGCCGCACTGGCCGACCGAGATCGACTTCGGCGGCACGCTGACCCTCCCGTCGGCGATGCTCCTGTCGCTGCTCTTTTGCGTGTTGCTTGGGCTCGCGCTGCACTTCTTGATCTTCCGCCCGTTGCGCAACGGCCCGCCGCTCGCGAAGGTGGTCGCGTCGGTCGGCGTGCTGCTGCTCCTGCAGGCGATCGTCGTCCGCCGCTTCGGCACGTCGCCCCTTGCGACGAAGCTCGGCGACGGCCAGCCGAAGCAGGTGAAGCTGCCGTTCGGCATCACGATGAACACCGAACAACTCACGGTGATCATCATCGTCATCGCGTTCACCGCGGTGCTGTGGGCCCTGTTCCGGTTCACGCGTTTCGGGCTGGCGACGCGCGCGGCGGCCGAGAACGAGAAGGGCGCGATGCTCCTGGGCTTTTCGCCCGAGTTCCTCGCCGGCACGAACTGGGTGCTCTCGACGGTGATCTCGGGACTGCTCGGCATCCTCGTCGCCGGCAACCAGAAGTCGGTCGACCCGCTCACGATCACGCTGCTCGTGATCCCCGCGTTGAGCGTCGCACTCGTCGGCGGGCTCACGTCGTTCGGCATCACCACGGTCGCGGCGTTCGGACTGGCGATGACGGAGGCCGTGATCGGCTACTTCGGCGCCACTCGCTCGTGGTTCCCGAAGGCCGCGGGCCAGACGCTCCCAGGCGTCGCCGCGTTGCTGCCGTTCCTCCTCATCGTGGCCGTCCTCTACTTCCGAGGCAATGCGCTCCCAACGCGAGGCGCCGTGTCGAGCGGCCGCCTACCGTTCGCGCCGAACCCGAGCCGCACCACGACGCGTGTTGTCGCGCCGCTGGCCGTCGTCGCGTGCGCCCTGATCCTCATGTTCGCCGCGACGCCGAACGGTCGGCTCGCGCTGATGACGTCGCTGATCGGCATCGTGATCAGCCTGTCGTTCGTGGTCGTCACCGGATACGTCGGCCAGATCTCGCTCGCGCAGATGATGCTCGCCGGGATCAGCGGGTTCATCCTTTCGAAGCTCACGCTGCACGGCATCCACCTCTACACGCACACCCTGATCCCCGCGCTCCCCTTCCCGCTCAACGCGCTGGTCGGCGCCCTCGGTGCGATGGTGGTCGGTCTCCTCGTGGCCCTTCCCGCGCTGCGCGTGCGCGGCGTCAACCTCGCGATCGTCACGTTCGCGTTCGCGGTCGCGATGAACGAGTTCCTGTTCCAGAACCCGGGCATCAACGGCGGCTTCGCCGGCGCACCGATCAAGGTCCCGAGCGTGCTCAACCCGTTGAAGTCGGCCCAGTCGATCGGGCGGGGCTCGGGCGCGAATGTCTGGTTCGGGATCTTCTGCCTCGCGGTCGTGACCGTGCTCGGCGCCGTTGTCGTCAACCTGCGACGTTCGGCCACCGGACGGCGACTGCTCGCGACCCGATCCAACGAACGGGCCGCGGCCGCCGCCGGTATCGATGTGGCCTCCACGAAGCGCACCGCGTTTGCGATTGCGGCCTTCATCGCCGGCCTCGGTGGTGCGCTCGTCGGCTTCCGCCTCGGGAAGGCCGACGCGGCCTACTTCGGCGACACCCAATCGCTCACAGTGTTCGCCTTCGCCTACCTCGGCGGCATCGCGTGCATCAGCGGCGCGGTTACCGCAGGCATGTTGGTACCAGGCGGCGTCGTGTTCACGATCATGCAAACGGTGTTCAAGGTCCCCCAGCAGTTCACGCTCCTCCTCGGCAGCCTGGCCGTGATCGTCACTGCGATCCTCAACCCTGAAGGCATCGCGGGCGGTTTCACCGCGTCACTGCGCGCGCGGGCGCACCGCAAAGCGCCGCCGCCCACCACGGCACCGGCGACACCGTCGGCACCGCCGAGTACGGCCAACGCCGGAGCAGCCGGATGAGCGCGCTGCTCGAGACCGACGCGCTGTCGGTCACGTTCGGCGGCCTGCGCGCGGTCGACGACCTCGACCTGCGCGTCGAGGCCGGACAACTCGTCGGTCTCATCGGCCCCAACGGCGCCGGCAAGACCACCACAATCGACGCGCTCACCGGTTTCGTGCCGACCACGGGCGGTATCACGTTCGACGGCACGTCGTTGGCTGGGCTTCCCGCGCACAAACGGGCCAAGCGGGGCTTGGCCCGCACGTGGCAGTCACTCGAGCTCTTCGACGATCTCACCATCGTCGAAAACCTGCTGGTCGCGTCGGAAGACACATCGCTCAAGGACGTGCTGCTCGATCTCGTCGTACCGAATCGCAAGGCCGACGAAGGCGCGGCATTGCATGCGCTCAACGTGCTCGGCATCGCCGAGCTGCGCGACCGCATGCCCACCGAGATCAGCCAGGGCCAACGCAAACTCGTCGGTGTCGCCCGCGCGTTGGCCTCGGTACCGAAGATCGTGTGCATGGACGAGCCCGCGGCCGGCCTCGACACGCGCGAGTCGGTCGAGCTCGGCGAACGACTTCGCACGATCGTCGACTCGGGCGTCACGATCCTGCTCGTCGACCACGACATGGGCCTCGTGCTCAACGTGTGTGACTACATCTACGTGATCGAGTTCGGCCGAAAGATCGCCGAGGGAACGCCCGCCGACATCAGCAAAGACGCGCGGGTGGTCGAGGCGTACCTCGGCGCGTCGCAGACCGACCGGGACACGTGATGGCTGGACTCCTCGAGATCGACGATCTCTCGGGTGGTTACAACGGCGTCGCGGTCGTGCGCGACCTCACGCTGACCGTCGACCCGGGTGAGGTCGTGGCGTTACTCGGGCCGAACGGAGCCGGCAAAACCACGACGTTGCTCACAGTGTCCGGCCTATTGCCCATCATCAGCGGCGATGTGCGCCTGCTCGGGCAGAGCATCAAGAACCGCGCGCCGCACAAGATCGCCCGCATGGGCCTCGCGCACGTCCCCGAGGACCGCTCGCTGTTCTTCCAACTCACGGTGCACGAGAACCTGCGCCTCGGCGCCGCCAAGGGCTCGGCCGATATCAGTCAGGCGTTGCGCTACTTCCCGGCGCTGGAGCCGCTGATGAGTCGCCGGGCCGGATTGTTGTCCGGCGGCGAACAACAGATGCTCGCCATGGGCCGGGCGCTCACCGTACGCCCGAAGTTGCTCATCGTCGATGAGATGAGCCTCGGCCTGGCGCCGATCATCGTGGAGCGTTTGCTTCCGGTGTTGCGCACCGTCGCCGACGATACGGGAGCCGGTGTACTGCTCGTCGAACAGCACGTCGACCTCGCGCTCAACATCGCCGATCGGGCGTACGTGCTGTCACACGGCGATCTCGTGCTCGAAAACACTTCTGCCCACTTGCGCGAGAACCGTCACCTGCTCGAGTCGAGCTATCTCGGTGCCGCGGAGCTTCCCACCGCCTAGACACACCGACACCCAAGCGGCGCGCCTCGAGTCAGGCCGTGCGTGCTTTGGCCATATCCCAATACGCTTTGCCCGAAGCAATCAGGCCGGCGTCGTCGAATTCGAACACGTCGACCGCATCCATCACCATTGTGGCGCCGCCGATCGTGGCGTGAATCTCAATGATCGCGGCGGCTTCGGTGCCGCAGATGTGGACGTCGCGCAACTCCAACACAATGCGGTCGGCCATCGCTCGGGCGTCGTCCCAGAACTTGGCGACGCCGTCGCGGCCGTAATGGGTCGGTGTGCCCACCGGGTCGGTCCACTCACAGTCGGCCGCAAACAGCGTGAGCAGCGCGGCCTTGTCGTTGTTGCGGTAGGCCGCCACATAGGAGTCGACGGTCGCGGTAATGGATTCCGGGGTCACAGACATGACCGAAACCTATCGCCTGGCTACCCGCTCGGGTCACGTTCACCCCGCACTCGGGGGCACAGCCCCGGCGGGCATCCCGGTAGGGTCGAGACGTGACCCAAGAAGAAGAGCGCATCGCCCTGTTCCTCGACTACGAGAACCTCGCGATCGGCGCCGAAGAACAGCTCCACCTCGATCACCTCGACTTCCGGCCGATTGCCGACGCGCTGGCTGAGCGCGGGCGCGTCGTCGTACGTCGCGCGTATGCCGACTGGTCGCGCTTCGACGAGGATCGGCGTATGTTGACGCGCCACCACGTGGAGCTCATCGAGATCCCGCAGCGCATGGGTTCGGTGCGCAAGAACGCGGCCGACATCAAGATGGCCGTCGACGCGATCGAGTTGTGTTTCGAACGCGAATACATCACCACCTACGTGCTCGGTACCGGTGACAGCGACTTCACGCCGCTCGTACACAAGCTGCGCGAGCTGAACCGGCGTGTGATCGGTATCGGCGTGGAGGCGTCAACCTCGACGCTGCTTCCTCCAGCCTGCGACGAGTTCTTGTTCTACGAGCGGCTCGACGGTGTCGACCTCACCCAGCTCGCGCGCCGCCCCGCGAAATCGACACGGAGCCGTCAACGCAAAGTCGCGTCCGTTGACGTCGAGCCCGAACCGACGACCGCGGCGACCCCGGATGGTGCACGAGACGAAGAGGCCGATCTCGGCGCGATCGTCACGCGCACGCTCGCCGGGTTGCAACGCAGCGCTGGCGGTCCGGTGCTCGCGTCCCAGCTCAAGCGCGCGCTGCTGCGCAAGGATCCCACCTTCAGCGAGACCACCTACGGGTTCCGCAGTTTCGGTGAACTGTTACGCCACCTCGAGTCACGCAACGCGATCGCGCTGAGCGAAGGCTCGGCAACGGGCGATCCCGAGGTGGGCTTCCAGGCCGAAGCCGACGACGAACAGCGCGCGTTCGGTGCGTTGCGCGACCTCGTCGAACGCTTGACTGCGAAGTCGGGTCCACCACATCTGTCTGGCCTGAAGACCCAGCTCCGCAAGCTCGACGCCAATTTCAGCGAAAAGAAGTTCGGCTTCGGCGGCTTCCTGCAGTTCTGCAAAGCAGCGCGTGCGCGCGGACTGATCGAGATGGAGTGGCACGCCGACGCCGACGACTACGTGGTGCGTCCGGTCGCGCCGAGTACCGGCAGAGAAACTGCGGGCTGAGAAGTAACGCTGGTGCAGCGCGGGCCCGCCGGCGCACGCTCCAAGGGTGGGACGCGGTGGGCAGCCGACCTACACAGGCCGGCTGCTCCCCCGGCAACTCAGATTACGCGGACGTTCTGGGCTTCCTCGCCCTTACGGCCTGGGGCCGTGTCGAACTCCACCTTCTGACCTTCCTCGAGCGAGCGGAACCCTGTGCCCGCAATCGCCGAGAAGTGCACGAAGACGTCGTCTCCGCCTTCGCGCGAGATGAAGCCGAAGCCCTTCTCGCCGTTGAACCACTTGACCGTACCGGTTGCCATCGTAAATGTCTCCAAGACTGCTGATTGCACACGTCGCACCGTGCGACGCGCGTTGATAATGCTAGCGCGCTCGCACCAAGGGCGCCGCCCCCAGGCTCAGCCCCAAAAGTCGGGTGTCAGGCTCGACCCTGACCGATGTGTGGCCTTCGAGACGGTCACCGACGATCGAGGCAATGGTCTCGGAAGTGGAATATCGTCATGGGCCGAGGTACGCCGTGAGCCGAGAGGTCGTGACCACTGTTGTCGCCGCCGTGGGCGCGGCCTTTCTGTACGCGCTGAGCAACGTCTACCAGCAGGGCGAAGCCGAACAAATGGCCGACGCCGACACAATGAGGCTCGGTGTGCTCGCAAAGTTGGCGCGGCGGCCGCGCTGGTGGATCGGCATGACGTCCGATGTCGGCGGTTACGTGTTCGAGGCGATCGCGCTCGGGGTTGGCAGTCTGATGCTCGTCGAGCCGATTCTCGCGATGTCGCTGCCATTGTCGCTGGCCCTGAGCGCGTCGCTCCAGCATCGCCACGTCGCGCGGTCCGGTTGGATCGCAGCCGTATCGCTGGCCGCGGGCGTCGCGTGCTTTCTGTATCAGGTCGCGCCTACCGGTGGCGTGCAGATCGCGCCCATCCACACGTGGGTCCTCGTCGGGGCCCCGCTCGCCTTCGGCGTTGCGCTGTGCACGAGCCGCGCGCGTTCGGCGACCGCATCGCAGCGCGCCGCGCTGCTCGGTCTTGCCGCCGGTGCTGCGTTCGGCGTCAGCGCCGTGCTCACCAAGGCGTTCGTGCACTACCTCGGCGCGGGTGTGTTCGGTTGGGTCAGCCATTGGGAGCCGTACGCGCTGGCGCTGGTGTCGATCGGCGGACTCGTGTGTTCGCAGAGCGCGTTCCAGACCGGGGCACTCCCCGCCGCCGTTGGCGCTGAGCAGATGATGCAGCCCACCGTCGGCGTCGTCCTCGGCGCCGGGATGCTGCACGAACAGACGTCGGCGACTGGTCGCGTCGGTCTGGCGGTCGTGGCGCTGGCGATGGTTGCCATGGCCTACGGCGTCATTGGTGTCACGCGAGCCGAGTACGGATTGGCACCCGAACACGGCGAACCGCGCGGCTCACCCGCCGCCTGACGCCCGAGGACAGAATGGGTGGCTGGCGCTCAGCCCGCCAGACTGCGCGGCCAGAGGTGGCGGTGGTGCACCACGTTGATCTCGGCCGAGAGCAGAACAACTTGGGCTTCGAGGTAGATCCAGGCGAGGAGCCCGATGACGATGGCGAAGAAGCCGTAGGTCTGGGTCATTCCCCGCAGCGAATGCGCGACATACAGACCGCCGAACGACTGGAGTACCTCCCAAAGCACGCCCGCAACAATCGCGCCGGGCACGTGCATGCGCCACGTCGTCTCGGCCACGGTCGACACGTTGAAGAGCACGAGAAACAACCCGACGTTGCTCGCCGTCGCGCCGGCGATGAGCAGCACCCGCCCGGCCGGGCCCAGCGCGGCGGTGCTGCTCGCGATCGCGCTCAGTCCCGTGGTGGCGATCGCGCCGACGCCGATCAGTCCGACCATTTCGAGACTGCGTAACAGTCGGGGCACAAACGCCGGGCGCTCGGCCCTGGGAACACCCCAAATCCGGTTCATAGCGTCCTGCGCCGCCCTCGCCACACCGAGCCCGCCGTAGAGCGTCGCGACCAGGCCGAGCGCGAGCGCGGGAAGGCTGCCGTGGAGTGACTGCACGTTCTCGCTGATCTGACTGCCGATGATCGGAAAGTCGCGCAACACTGAATTGACGAGGTCGTGTTGCAGACCTGGGTTGGCGTGCAACACATAGCCGAGCACCGTGAGCGCAACGAGCAGGAGCGGGAACAGGCTCAAGAATCCGTAGTACGTGACGAGCGCGGCGAGATTGCCGCCTTGATCCTCTCCGTATTTCTTCATGACCGCGTAGGCGAATGCCGTTGGGCGATGACGCTGCTGGAACGCGTCGAGGCTCGCTCGGTATCGTCGAATGTCGGGCATCTGTGCGCAGACTCTATGGACGCCCGGCCAGTTCCCTCACGAGGGTGCGGTCGGGTGTCAGGCGTCAGGTGTCGAGCCAGGCGATCGCGCCCTGGGCGGCAGCCACCGCAGTACTGAACGTCGCCTGGAGTAAGTACCCGCCGGTCGGCGCGTCCCAGTCGAGCATCTCACCTGCGATGAAGGTGCCCGCCAGACGTCGGAGCATGAACCCATCGCCCACCTCGTCGAGCGCGACGCCGCCTGCGCTCGAGATTGCGCGCGCCATCGGCATGAGTGCCTCGACGACGAGCGGGCACGCCTTGACGAGCGCTGCCAGTTCGTCGGCCGATGACGGCATCGCGTTGGCGGTCGATTCGCGTAGCAACGCCGCGGCAACCGGCGGGAGTCCGATCGCGCGCCGCAACGAGGTCGCCAGCGAATCCTTCGGACGGCGCCGCTCGAGGCGTGCAGCCACTTCTGCGACCGTGAGGTCGGGATGCAGGTCGACCTCGATGATGCACCGACCGTCGCGATCACACCGTTCGCGGATCGCCGCCGAGTGTGCGTACACAGGGCCGCTTTCCATCCCCGCGGTCGTGATCATCGCGTCACCGCGAACCCAGTCCCCCGCGACGCCGATCGCGACGTTCTTCAGCGGCGTGCCCGCGAACCGTTCGACGAACCGCTCCGACCATCCGATCACCACGCCGCAGTTCGCGGCGCGCAGCGTGCGCACGTCGACGCCGGCGCGCTGCAACGGCTCCACCCACGCGCCATCGGACCCCACTCGTGGCCAACTCGCACCTCCGAGCGCGAGCAACGTCACGTCGTTCGCCACCTCGATCGCGGTGCCGTCGGCGCGCGAGAACCGCACCACTCGTGGGTCGGCCGCGCCGCCGGGTGTGCTCCCCCACCCAAGCCATCGATGTCGCGTCTCGATCACGACGCCCAAGTCGCGAAGGCGCGCCAGCCAGGCCCGCAGCAGCGGCGTCGCACGAAACGATGCCGGAAACACGCGGCCACTCGATCCCACAAACGTGGGTTCGCCCAGCGCCGCACACCATGCCCGCAGCTCGGTCGGACCGAACGCGCGCACCGCGGTGTCGAGGCGCGCTCGCCTTGGGCCGTAGCGAGCGAGGAAGTCGTCGATCGGTTCGCTATGGGTGATGTTCAAGCCGCTGCGGCCGGCGAGCTGGAGCTTGCGCCCGACCGACGCCATGTGCTCGTACACCGTGACGACGAGGCCTGCGCGCGCGAGCGTCTCGGCCGCCATGAGACCGGCCGGACCGCCACCGACCACCGTGGCCGCGGCGCCGGGGTCGCTCGCGGGTGCCACCCGATCAATGTAGGGGCGCGACATACCCCTAGTCCTGAGGCTCCCGGCGCCCAGAGAAGGCTTCAGCCGGTGGGTCGACCGGTCGATTCAGCCGAGGTGAGCGGTGACGACGCGTTCGGACCCGCCTCGTCCTCGTCCGTCTCCGTCGATCGGACCGAGGACGGCGCGCGAGGCGTCGCGCCTGCCGCTGGCGCGTTCGCGCTGACCGTCCTGCTGTACACCGTGCAGATGGCCGCATTGGCCGTGGTCGTCGTCGCGCGCCACTTCGGGCTCGTGGCGAATGAGCCGCTGTGGGCCTACGGGGTGGCGATCCTCGGCTCCTCACTGCTGAGCAAGAGGCTCGATCGCTGGACGGACGCGCCGCGGGGCTCTTGGCGTCTCCACGCGCGCGTCTTCGTGCACGCCGTCACCGTGATGTCGGTGATCTACCTGACCGGATGGGGCCCAGCCCTCGGCGTGTGCTTCGTGTACGCGGCGCTGGTCGATCTGCTCCAGTCGGGTGCCGATACCTGGCGGGCCGTGCTCGGGTGGTCGTCGTGCTGTTGCGTGGCCGGACAGCTACTCGTGTTCGAAGGTTGGATGCCAACGTTTCTGAGCCGCAGTGCCTCGCAGGCACTGGGTTTTCTGGGGATCTTCGCGTTCGGCATCGTGATCCGGATGGCCGGCGCGATCGGCGAGGAAAAGCAACGGACCCAAGAGCTGCTCGCCACGAGTGAAGCGCACCACCGCGCTGTGGTCGAAAACGCCGCGGAGGGCATCTTCGCGATCAGCCCGAGCGGCACGACATTGTCGTTCAATGCCGCGGCAGAAGCGATCTTCGGGTGGACCGCAGCCGAGATCGTCGGGGAGCCTGCCTCGCGAATCGTCCCAAGCGAGTTGCACGACGCGCTCGCCGCGTTCCTTGCGACCGTGAATGAGGGCGGATCCAGCGCCGCGCAACGCCGCGGGGTCGAGATCACCGGCGTCCGGCGCGACGGCAGCGCCTTCCCGATGATGATCTCGACGAGCGCGATCGTCGTCGACGGTGCCCCGTCTGTCATCTCGTGCATCGTGCGCGACCTGTCCGACCAAAAAGACCTCGAGGAACGACTCGCGTACCAAGCACTGCACGACACGCTGACCGGGCTTCCGAACCGCCTCATGCTGATGGACCGACTCGAGCAAGCCCTCAACCGCGTGCGCCGGCACAACCGCATGGCTGGGGTGCTCTACGTGGATATCGATCGTTTCAAGACAGTCAACGACACGCTCGGCCACGCCGCCGGCGACCGCCTGCTCATCGAAGCCACGACCCGCATCGTGGGGGCCGTGCGCGAGACCGACACCATCGCGCGTCTGGGCGGCGATGAGTTCGTGGTGCTCTGCGAGGATCTCGACAGTGTGCAACTGGCCGCCGAGATCGCCGAGCGCATCATCGGTGTACTGCGCGAACCCTTCCTCTGGGGCGACGACGAGGTGCAGGTCAGTGCGAGCGTCGGCATCGCACTGTCACCAACC
>JBBREP010000069.1:0-18431 GCA_038202885.1 Acidimicrobiia bacterium
CGGCCGATGTGTTCGGCTACGCGACCGATGAGCTCATCGGCCACCCCATCGAATTGCTCGTCCCCGCGAGCGCCCGAGCCGTGCATCGGTTGAGTCGTACGGCGTACACCGATGCTCCGGTCAGCCGTTCGATGGGCGCGGGCATGGGGCTCTCGGGGCGGCGCGCCGACGGCGAGGAGTTCCCGATTGAAGTGAGCTTGAGTCCGATCGACACGCCCGAAGGGCCCGCGGTCGTTGCGATCGCGCGCGACATCAGCGATCGCCTGCGAGCGCAGGAGATGATGCAGGTCGACCGAGCCAAGAGCGCGTTCCTGTCGCGCATGAGCCACGAGCTGCGGACGCCGCTGAACTCCATTCTCGGCTTCGCGCAGTTGCTCGACATCGCCGGTCCTCGCTCCGACCAGGTCGAAGCGCTCGAACAGATCCAACGAGCGGGTCATCATCTCCTCGACCTGCTGAACGATCTCTTGGAGTTCGAACGGGTTCGGTCTGGCCACGTGACCTTCTCGATGGAACCCGTCCGCGTCGCGGATGCGATCATCGATGCGCTGCGGCTTGTCGAGCCGACCGCGCGCGCGTGCGACGTCGATACGGTCATCGACGCGGCCAACGATCCGAACCTCTGGGCAACCTGCGACCGGCAACGGCTCCACCAGGTGCTGCTCAACCTGCTCTCGAACGCGATCAAGTACAACTCCCGCGGCGGCTCCGTGCACGTGCAGGCCGGCTCCGATGGCGCGCTGGTGTCGATCGCCATCACCGACACCGGACCCGGAATCGAGGCGGCCCAACTCAACAACTTGTTCGTGCCGTTCGAACGGCTCGGTGCCGATACCGGTGCAGTCGAAGGCGCGGGTGTCGGCTTGGCGCTGTCGAAGATGCTCACCGAAGGAATGGGCGGCCGCATCACGGTGGCATCGACACCCGGCGTCGGGAGCACGTTCACGATCTCGTTGGGGTCGGCGACACCGCTCGTGTCGGCGCTCATCGATGCGGCGCCAGGGGTCGGGTCGGGGACCACGTTCGGCGACGAACTGCGCGAGACCGCCGTGCTGTGTATCGAGGACAACGATGCCAACGTGCGGCTGGTCGAGGCGATGTTGCGCGTGTTCGGCGTGCGGACGTCGTTGAGTGCCGCGACGGGTGAGCAAGGCATCGCCACCGCGGTCGCGTCGCGCCCCGACGTGATCCTGCTCGATCTCCATTTGCCCGACGTGTCGGGGGAGGTCGTGCTGGAACGCCTGCGGGCCGACACGCGGTCACGCGATATTCCGGTGATCGTGGTGACGGCCGACGCGAGCCCGGGTACGGCGCGGCGGCTGCTCTCGGCCGGCGTGGCGCGGTATCTCACCAAGCCGGTCGATGTCGTCGAACTGTACGAGGCGATGGTCGCCGCGCGCCGCTGACCGACCCTCGGCCAGCGGCACGTCGACGCGTGCGCTACTTGATGACCAGCGGTGTCTGCTGCGTGAAGGTGACGTACCTGAGGTCACCGTGGACGCAGTCGCCACCGGCCGAAGAGATCACGAAATTGATCGTCTGCGAGGCCTTGTCACCCTTGAACTTGCCGGCGGTGACCGGGCCGGTGAGCGTGGCCTGGGTCGGCTTGTTGGTGACCTGCTTCAGCGTGACAGCGATGGTCGAGGTGGCACCGACGTTCCACTTCACTGTCAGCGTGCCGTGGATGGCGCCACCCGAGCCGCTTGCGAGGGTCTGGCAGTTGCCGGGCGTTTTGAACTTGATGGTTGCGCTCAGCGCCCCCGAGGCAACGCCGCCACCGGTACAGACCTTTTCTGAACCGTTCGCCTTGATGGTCGACGTGACCTTCTTGACGCTGCCGACCTTCGGCAACGCCGGCGTGAACGTCGCTTTGCCCGCAACCTTGGCGCACTTGGTGCCGGGAACTGCAGCGTGCGCGTCTGGCGCGGACGAGAACGTGAGCAACGGCACTGCGAGTGCCGCCGCAGTGATGACGCCGAGAAGTGTCTTACGCATGGTGTGGTTCCCTTTCGGTGTGAGGTCGTGGAACGTCCTCGCGGCGAAGAAGATCGGCCCGCTCGGTACGTGCCTCAATCGTGACGGCGGGCAGGTTCGTGCACCATCTCCGTGTTGACAACAACGCTCGACGCTGACTGTTGTTCGTGCGTTGATGTTCATGGGGTCCGGGGTCGGCTGAGATAGGAGGCGACCGCTCATCTGGCGTACAGGTCGCGGCCGGTGCGCGTCGTCGCCATCGTCGGTCGTCAACCAGGAGGTTTCTTTCATGCAGTGGAAGCCATTGGTCGCAGGTTGCACCCTGGCCATCGCGCTCGCGGCGTCGGCCGCGCCGGCATCAGCCAGTGCGGGCATCGCGGTCGACTACAAGCTGACCGTGCACACGCACATCAAGAAGATGAACCAGGACGTCACGGTCAAGCACGGTCGCATGCACGCGACCGTGGCCCTCGACACGGGCAACCTCAGAGGGAACATCACGCTGCCGCCCGCCACGACGACCACGTACGTCGGTGGCATCGGTGCATTGACGGCGACGTTCCAGATGCAACAGGCCAAGCCTGTGAAGGGCCACATTGATTTCGCGACGCTGAAGGTGAGGGCCACATCGGTGTTCAACATCAAGATCGTGAGTGCCTACGCCGGCCCGATCCCGATCAACCTCGTCGGGAACTCGTGCACCACGGTCACGCCAGTGAGCGTGACGATGACGGGCACGGCGAGCTTCACGACGCCATCCACGTTCAAGGGCACGTACACCATTCCGAAGTTCAAGAATTGTGCTGCGCTCACTCCCGTGCTCAATCAACTGATTCCTGGACCCGGCAACTCCTTCGTGGCCGTCGCTTCACCCGCATGACCCTCGGTTCCCGGCTACACGTCCTCCGCCGCCCCCTGGTGTAGCCGGGAACACGGGGCAACGCTCACCTCGACGGAGCCCGCGATCGCGCGCTAGGAAGCGGCGATGACATTCGGAGCCGACACCACCGCCGACGAAGTGCTCGCCGGCCGCGACCTGAGCGCCCACCACATCCTCATCACCGGCGCGTCGGGCGGCATCGGCTTCGAGGCTGCTCGGGCGATGGCGAGTCACGGCGCCGAGGTAACGCTCGCCGCGCGTGACGCGACCAAGCTTGGCGACGCGCTGGCGAGGCTGCGCGCCGAGCACCCCGTCGCACGCGTCAACTCCGCCGTTGTCGACCTCGCCGATCTGGCTTCGATCCGGTCGTTCGCCAAGGAGTTTCTCGATGGTCACGACCGACTTGACGTGCTCGTCAACAATGCGGGGGTGATGTTCCCTCCCCTCACGCGCACCGTCGACGGCTTCGAACTGCAATTCGGTACGAACCATCTCGGACACTTCCTGCTGAGTGCGCTGCTGTTCGGTGTGTTGCGGGCAAGCGCGCCCGCGAGAATCGTCAACGTAAGTTCCGCCGGCCATCTTCGCAGCGGCATCGATCTCGACGATCCCAACTTCGAACGACGTGCGTACGACAAGTTCGTCGGTTACGGGCAGTCGAAGACCGCCAATATCCTGTTTGCCCGCGAACTCGACCGTCGCTTCGCCGGCGCCGGCGTGCACGCGTACTCCTTGCATCCGGGTCGCATCCCCACCGACCTCGGTCGGCACATGACCCACGACGACATGGTGGAGCTCATGGAGCGCGCCAAGGCCAACGCTGAAGCGACAGGCTCGGGCGCGGCCGGTATGCCCGGCTTCAAGTCGATCCCGGCTGGTGCGGCCACAACCGTCTACGCCGCGTTCACCAAGGAACTCGACGATCACGGCGGTGCCTACCTCGCCGACTGCGCCATCGAGCAACCCGCGGCATGGGCCCGAGACGACGACGTGGCGCGAAGGCTCTGGGACCTCTCCGAACGGCTCGTCGGCATCGAGTGGGACGCGTGAGCGCGATGAGCGAGAGCGGCGCCGGAGGAAATACCGAACGCGATGCCGCTATTGGCCTGACGCCCCCGCCGCCGGTCGGCGCCACCGCGCTGCACCCTGACACGTTTGCCGGTTCGTGCGTGTTCGTCACTGGCGCAGGAACGGGGTTGGGCAAAGCGATCGCGAGCGAGTTCGCGCGCCTGGGTGCTTCCATCGTCATCGCGAGCCGTAAGCCCGAGCACCTCGACGCAGGCCGGAGCGCGATCGAAGCGATCGCGCCGGGCCGCGTGGAAACCGTCGAATGCGACATCCGCGATGCAGACAGCATCGCAGCAGCGTTCGACGCCGCGCAGGCCCGGTTCGCACTCCCGAGCGTGCTCGTCAACAACGCCGCCGCGAATTTCCCGGTGCCCGCCGAGGACATGTCGCCGAACGCGTGGCGGACCGTTGTCGACATCACGCTCACCGGTACGTATCTGTGTTCGCGCGAATTCGGTCGGCGCCACCTTGCGGTTCGCACACCGGGTTCGATCATCAATGTGGGCGCGTCGTATGCGTGGACGGGCGGCCCCGGATTCGCGCACTCCGCCGCCGCGAAAGCCGGCGTGAAGAACCTCACCGAGACGCTGGCCGTCGAATGGGGTCCGTTCGGCATCCAGGTGAACGGCCTTGTTCCGGGCCTGTTCCCCCACGAGGACATGACGAACGACATCCAGGGCAACTTGAGCCGTACCCACGACAAGGACCTGTGCCAGCCGGCCTTGCGAGTAGGCGAGCGCCAAGAACTCGGCTGGGCCGCCACGTTCCTGGCGTCGCCGTACGCCCGCTTCATTTCCGGTCACACGTTGGTGGTCGACGGGGCGAACTGGCAACGCCGCACACTCACCAATCCGCCCGTTGTGACGGTGCGCGACCAGATGGGGCGCGGCCCGTTCGAGGCGTGACCTCGCGACGAGACAGTGTGGCCCTCGCCACAAGGGGAGGCGCGGGAGTAGCGCGACCGCGTAGAGTGGCGCCGATGCGGCACAGTCGGGCGCGCCTGGGAGTCAGCAGTGCCGCGGTGCTCGCCGTGGCGTCGATCGCGTGGTCGGCGGCGCCCTCGGCGGCGCATCGTGTTGGCCAGGCGGTCCCGCCGGCGTGCACCACTTCGTGGAACGGCGGCACCGGCCACTGGGAAGCCGCCGCGTCGTGGAGCAACGGCGTGCCTGGGCCGAGCGCAGTGGCGTGCATTCTGGCGAACTCGAGCAAGGTCACGCTCAGTTCAGTCGTGAGCGTGTATGCGGTCCGGGTCACGCAGTCGCTGGTCATCACTGCGCCGGGCGCATTGCTCGTGACTGCGCCACGCACGGTCCATTCGCAAATTGCCAACCTCACCCTTGATCGCGCGACGCTCGGCGGTCCGGGTTGGGTCGAAGCGACGGGTATGTGGACGATGCAATCGGTCGCCACGATGACTACCCGTTGGCCCGAGCCGCACGATGGCACGGTGCCCCCTGACGGTGGTGGCATCACCGAGATCACCTCGGGTGCGACGCTCGCGGTGGTGGCAGTCGCGCCGTCGCCGTGTGGGTACGGATCGCAGGTCGTCGACGGTCGCACGATCCAAAACGACGCCGGTGGCACATTCCGAGTGTCGGCCTGTTCCTTCTTCGCCGCCGACTGGGGCACGCTGTTCGACAATCGCGGCGCAGTCCAGTTCGACAGCAATCTCGGTTTTTACGAAGGCTTCCTCGCCGGCGATCCTTGGCCGACAACACCTCCGTTGTTCGTCAACAACGGCACCGTGACGAAACGCAACGCCAATGAGTTCGTCCTCGCCGCGCGCTATTCGGGCTCAGGTGCGGTGATCGTGTCGCAAGGCGGCAAGCTTTCGATTCCCGACCACGCGGCGTCGCTCAATGTCGCCTTCCGCACCGCGCCGAACGCGACCGCCGCGCTCGGTGGTTGCGCGCTTCCGTATCAGTCGTGCGCACCGAAGGTCTCGTCGGCCGCGCCTGTACTCGGTACGTTCCGCAACGCCAAGAGTCCGGGTTCGAACGCGCTCGTATCCCTCCGCCAGGATCCCACCGATCGCACCGGGCAGGTGTACGTCACCACGCCACGCACAGGCGGCACATTCCAGTGGCCGGTGACCAAGGGATCGTTCGCCTACACCGAGAAACTCGGGCGCGCGACCAATGCCGATCCGTACGTGATCGGCATCACGCTCGACAAGTCGTTGCGCAAGAACAAGGCGGCGTCGGAGTTCAACGTCGGTCTCGCCGGCAAGGTGATCGACCGTTGCTCGAAGGCGGGTCACGCGATGCCCTGCCTCGACACCGCGGCGCTCGACACGCGGGGCAACCTGCAGCTCACGATCAAGAGCGTCGGGCCGCCGTCGAAGCAGTTCCGGTTCTTCCCGCTCGGACCCCGGCTCTACAAGTAGCGGGCGAGCGCGCCACCCGCCGGGTGCGTTCCTGCGCGTTCGGTGTGCGCGTCAGGACTGGGACGTCGCGTTGGCCGCTTGGCGCGCCCGATCGACCACGGCGGCGGGCGCGAGACGCCCGGCGAGTCGGGTGAGGCGCTCGACGCGTTGCGGCCCGAGCCGAACGAGTGCGGCGTCGCGATACGGGCCGTACGCGAGCCGTTCGGTGCGCGGGTTCGCCGCGCCGGTCGCGTCGCGCAACGCCGAGCCCGCGGCGAACAAGATTGCGGCGTCTTCGTCGGCGCCGATCGCCGCCGCGCTCGCCGCGATCCCATCGAGGCACCAGCTCAATTCGCACGCGCGGCCGAGTTCGAGCGCGAGGCCGAGCGCGCCCTCGAGTTCTCGCGCGGCCGTTGCCGGTGCGCCGCGCTGGAGCGCGATCATCCCGCGCAACCGAGCGCGATAACAGTCGAGCTGCACGGCCTCCCCGGGGGGTGTGGCGGCCTCAGCTGCGAGCAGCAGTTCGTCGGCGCGCTCGAGCTCGCCGTCGAGGGCTTCGAGTTCGGCGAGGGTGACATAGGCATACGCGACCTCGTCGGCGCGACCGAGCATCCGTGCGGAATCGAGATGAGCTTCGAACAGCGACCTGGCCTGGCCGAGGTCGCCGCGTTCCTCGCAGAGCCACGCCTCCACGTAGTCGGCAAAGCGCGCGATCGGCGTTCCGGGCAGCTCGTGCGCTTGTCGCAACAGCTCCTCGACGCGCTCGAACTCACCTTGGAGCATTGCGACACTCGCGAGGTCGGTCAGCACGTCAAGGACGGCATCGAACGCGTCCGCACCGTGGTCGTTGCCGTCGTCGGCTGCGTGGTATCCCACGAGCGCGCGTTCGAGGTGGAACCGCGCGGCCACGAAGTCATCGCGGGCTTCGGCGAGCGAGCCCGCTGCCGCGTCGAGCGCCGGGGCTGGGGCGACGGCGCACAGGTCGAGCGCCCGGGCGACGGCCGACGTGGCCTCGGTGAAGGCCTGCACCCGGATCCAAGGCTCGATTCGGGCCACGACGATCCTCGTTGCGAGGTCCACATCGCCAAGTTCCAGGGCGCTTTCGAGCGCGGCGCGGCTGTCGTCGTCGTCGATGGCCACGGGCGCCGCGGCGATGCGCCGTGCGATGAGGTCGGCGTGGCGGCGGCGTACTGACTCGTCGCGATCCTCGCCAATGGTGGCGGGGCGTGCGTCGTCGAGCGCGCGCCGCACCGAACGGAGCAGGCGAAATCGCGGGGGGCTCGTCGCGTCGCGGAGCAACACAGAATGATCGACGAGCTCGCCGAGCGCAGCAACCGCATCGGGTGTGGTGAGCACCGAGACGGCGTCGTCGACCGTGAAGGGACCCCGAAACACCGAGAGCTCCATTGCGGCGCCGCGCGCCGCGTCGCCAAGGAGCGACAGGCTCCACTCTGTTGTCGCGCCGATGGTGCGGTGGCGGGCTGGTCGGAGATCGTCGGTGCCGCCGAGCGAGTCGGTGGTGATTCGGTCCCATTGCGCGACAAGCTCACCGGCGTCGAACAGTCGGGCGAGCGGCGCGGCGAGTTCGATGGCGAGTGGCAATCCGTCCATGCGATCGCAGAGCGCCACGAGCGCATGACGTTCACGGTCGGCGAAGTTCGCATTGACCGTGTTCGTGCGTTCGACAAGGAGTTGGAGCGCTGGCCCCGGTGCGTCAAGGGTGCCGGTGGCGAGCGGTGCGACGGCGAGTTCGATCTCGGCGGTCAGGCGCAGCGCCGTGCGCGAGGTGGCAAGGATCTGCACCGCGGTCGCCGTGAGGAGATCGGCGAGCACCGCGCGCGCCCCGAGCAACTGTTCGAGGTTGTCGATCACGATGAGGTGCGGCGTCGCCCCAATAGCGCGTGCGATGGTCGTCGCGATGGCTTCGCGGGGGTGTTCTTCGACGCCGAGCGACCTTGCCACCGTCGGCAGGACGAGGGCCGGGTCGACGACCTCGTCGAGTCCGCAGAACACGACGCTGCGACCATCCCGACGCGCTCGGTGCGCGACCTCGAGCGCGAGCCGCGTCTTGCCGACGCCTCCTGGCCCGGTCAAGGTCACGAGGCGTCGGGTCGGATCGGTGAGGAGCGCCTCGATGCGTGCGAGTTCGTGCTCGCGGCCGACCATCGCGGTGACCGGCATCGGAAGTTCGGCCCGCGGCAAGGGGCGCTCGGCGCCGGAGTCGGCCGTGCTCGTTGGCGTCGTCGCGACGTTGGTGGGCCAACCTCGGTTGCTCAGCTCCGGCAGCAGCGACTCGTCGTGTTGCAGGATCGCCGTCTCGAGTTGCCGTAGTTCGGGTCCGGGATCGATGCCGAGTTCGTCGAGGAGTGTTTCGCGTGCTTGCTGGAATGCACGCAGCGCCTCGGCTTGGCGGCCGCTGCGATACAGCGCGAGGAGGAGCTGGGCCCACAGATGTTCGCGCAGCGGCTGTTCCCGCACGAGCGCTTCGAGTTCTGAGACCAGCGCGACGTGTTCGCCGCGGGCCAGGCGAAGGTCGGTGAGTTCCTCGACGGCCGCGAATCGCAACTCGTCGAGGCGCACAGCATCGGACTGGGCCCACTCGTGCGCCGCGAGGTCGTCGAGCGCCGGGCCGCGCCAGCGCGCGAGCGCGATTTCGTACGCGCGGATTCCGCCCGCCGGATCGTCGGACCGGCACGCGAGTCGCGCGTCGGCGATGCCGCGCTCGAAGGTGTCGACGTCGAGCTCGTCGGGGTGCAACACGAGCCGGTATCCGGGTGCCTGGGTCACGAGGCGAGTCGGGCGGGAACCCGGGTCGAGCTCGATCACCCGGCGCAGGTTGCGCACGTTCACTTGCAGCAAGTTCGCGAGCTTGGACTGTTCGCCGAGTTCGTCGGGCCACAGCGCGTCGATCAGACGATCGGCCGACACCACCGTGTTCGCGCGGAGCGCGAGCAGCGTGATGAGCGCTCGGGACTTCTGGCCGGCCAGCGGGACAAGCTCGCCGTTGCGCTGCAGCTCGACCGGGCCGAGCAACGCCAGCTCGAGCACGTCGCCCGCGAGAGTCGGATCGGCCACGCGCCCACACCGTACCCGCCCCAACGATGCGTCGTTTCGGGGGTCTATATGACCCCCAAACGACGCATCGGTGATGGGAAGGGCTTGTGGGTGGGCGGGCGCGACCGATCGGTAACCGTGAGTGGGTCGTACGCTTGTTGTCGCCCGACCCCCAATGGAAGGGAAGTACTTGTTCCTCGACGCGCAGATCCGCCAGCTCCCCGATATCGACGCCGCCGAAACGGCCGAGTGGCTCGAGAGCCTCGATGCCATCGTCGACATCAAGGGACGGCCACGAGCGCACTACCTGCTCGCACGCCTGCTTGAGCACGCCCGGGACAAGGGCGTGTCGGTACCGACGCTCGTGCAGACCGACTACATGAACACGATTCCGCCGTCCGAGGAACCGTGGTTCCCAGGCGACGAGTATCTCGAGCGCCGGATCCGCGCCTTCGTGCGTTGGAATGCCGTCGCGATGGTCGACCGCGCGAACCACCGCTTCGAGGGGCTCGGCGGGCATCTCTCCACGTACGCGAGCGCGGCCTCGCTCTACGAGGTGGGTTTCAACCACTTTTTTCACGGCAAAGCCGATGGCGGCGCGGGTGATCTGCTCTACATCCAGGGCCATGCCGCGCCCGGTATGTATGCGCGCGCGTTCCTCGAAGGCCGTCTCACCGAGGACCAGCTCGACCACTTCCGGCGCGAGACGGCTGGCCGTGGTCTGTCGAGCTACCCGCACCCGCGACGCATGCCGGAGTTCTGGGAGTTCCCGACCGTCTCGATGGGCCTCGGGCCTCTCAACGCCGTGTACCAGGCGCGCTTCAACCGATACCTGCACCACCAAGAGATCGTCGATACGAGCGCGTCGAAGGTGTGGTGTTTCATCGGTGACGGTGAGATGGACGAGCCGGAGTCGAAGTCGGCGCTGAGCCTCGCCGCCCGCGAGCGGCTCGACAACCTGATCTTCGTCGTCAATTGCAACCTGCAACGTCTCGACGGCCCGGTGCGCGGCAACGGCAAGGTCATCCAAGAACTCGAGATGACCTTCCGCGGCGCGGGGTGGAACGTGATCAAGGTGGTGTGGGGTCGCGCGTGGGACGACCTACTCGCTCGCGACGTCGACG
The DNA here is from genome assembly GCA_038202885.1 of Acidimicrobiia bacterium. Taxonomy (GTDB): domain Bacteria; phylum Actinomycetota; class Acidimicrobiia; order IMCC26256; family PALSA-610; genus JBBREP01. The sequence goes on from JBBREP010000069.1 coordinate 10,466, forward strand.
GTGTGCTGCTCAACAAGATGAACACCACGTGCGACGGCGAGTTCCAGAAGTTCGTCGTGGAGTCCGGTGCGTACATCCGTGAGCACTTCTTCGGTCCCGATCCGCGACTGCGCGCGATGGTCGAGCACCTGAGCGACGAGGATCTCCAGAAGCTCCCGCGTGGTGGCCACGATTACAGCAAGCTCTACGCGGCGTACAAAACGGCCACCGAGAACACGGTGTCGCCGACGGTGATTCTTGCCAAGACCGTGAAGGGTTGGACGCTCGGGTCGGGCATCGAAGCGCGCAACGCGACGCATCAGGTGAAGAAGATGACGGTCGACCAGCTGAAAGCACTGCGCGATCGTTTGCACCTCGAAATCCCTGACGCTGAACTCGAAGGTGGCCTGGCGCCGTACTTCCATCCCGGCGTCGACTCACCGGAATACGCCTACATGATGGATCGGCGCAAGGCGTTGCACGGTTTCCTGCCGCATCGCGTGGAGCGTTCCAAGGTCGTCGTGTTCCCGCGCGACGCAGTGATCGACCAACTCGCCGAGGGCACTGGCGACAAGGTCCAGGCGTCGACCACAACGGCGTTCACGCGCCTTTTGAAGCAGCTCATGAAGGAGCCGGAGTGGGGTGGGCGCGTCGTGCCGATCATCCCCGACGAGGGCCGCACGTTCGGGATGGACTCGATCTTCAACGACATGAAGATCTACGCGTCGCACGGACAGCAGTACGAACCCGTCGATGCCGGCTTGCTCCTCGCGTACAAAGAAGCAATCGACGGCCGCGTGCTCGAAGAGGGCATCACCGAAGCCGGCGCGATGGGATCGTTCACGGCCGCGGGTACCGCGTACGCCACCTGGGGTCAGCCGATGATCCCGTTCTTCGTGTTCTACTCGATGTTCGGGTTCCAGCGCGTCGGTGACCTGGTGTGGGCCTTTGGCGACATGCGCGGCAAGGGCTTCCTCATGGGTGCAACGGCCGGTCGCACCACGCTGTCGGGTGAGGGCCTCCAGCACTGCGACGGGCAGAGCCTCGTGCTCGCATCGACGGTACCGAACTGCCGCGCCTACGACCCTGCGTTCGCGTATGAAGTCGCGGTGATTGTGCGCGACGGCATCCGTCGTATGTACGGGCCCGACCCGCAGGATTGTTTCTATTACCTGACCCTCTACAACGAGAACTACTTGATGCCGGCGCTTCCGCCGGGCGACGAGGTGATCGACGGCATCATCCGGGGCCTCTACAAGTACCGCGGAACGATCAACGGCGGGGGAGCGCGCGCCCAGTTGTTGGGAAGCGGTCCGATGTTGCTCGCCGCGCTCGAAGCCCAGGACATGCTGGCCGCCGATTGGAACATCGCCACCGACGTGTGGAGCGCGACGAGCTACAAGTTGCTGCGTGAGGACGCGCTCGAGTGCGAGCGTTGGAATCGTTTGCATCCTGATGCCACACCGCGGGTGCCGTTCGTGCACGCGCAGTTGGGCGCCGATGGTGGTGGCGATGGCGCGCCGCTGCCCGTGGTGGCCGTCACCGACTTCCAAAAGCTCGTACCGGATCAGATCGCGCGCTTCGTGCCCGGACCATTCGTGTCACTCGGCACCGACGGCTTCGGCTTCTCCGATGTGCGCAGCGCGCTCCGGCGACACTTCGAGGTCGATGCCGCGCACATCGTCGTCGCCACGCTCGACGCATTGGCCCGCTCCGGGTCGGTGGCGCCGGCCACCGTCGCCGAGGCCATCGCGCGCTACGAGCTCGACCCCGAAGCCGAAGACCCCAGAACGACCTGACTCTTCGCTCCGCGCCGCTTGACAGTTTACTGAGTATAGATATACTCGGTATATGTCCGTTCGGGAAGGGTTGTTGGCGCTGCTGGGCGAGCGCGCCTGCAATGGGCATCAGCTGAAGACCGAGTTCGAGGCGGCCACGGGTGGGGTCTGGCCGCTCAACGTGGGCCAGGTGTACACGACGCTCGACCGCCTCGAACGCGACGGCCTCGTCGCGCTGTCGGGAGCGCCCACCGAGGGCGCGACCCAGAAGTTGTACGCACTGACCGCAGCCGGTCGGGAAGAACTCGCGGCGTGGTGGTCGCTGGTGCCGTCCGACGAACCGCCGCCGCGCGACGAGCTGATGCTGAAGGTGTTGTTCGCCATCGGCGAAGGGCCCGAACACGCACTCGCCGTCATCACCGCGCACCGCACGGCCTTGCTCACGCTGTTGCAGCTCCGCCGGCGCGAACAGCGCGACGGCGTCGAAGCCGACCTCGCCACGCTGGTCGTGCACGACGCGCTGATTGTGCGCGCCGAAGCCGACCTGCGTTGGCTCGATCTTTGTGAATCCCGCGTGACGGGCCGGAAAGGAACTTCGCGATGAGTCCGATCTTGGAATTCGACGACGTGGTCAAGAGCTTCGGCGCTGGCCTCACCGAGGTGCGTGCCTTGCGGGGTGTGACGCTGTCGGTCGAAGAAGGCGAGTTCGTTGCCGTGATGGGTCCAAGCGGTTGCGGCAAGAGCACGCTGTTGCACCTTGCGGGCGCGCTCGAATCGCCGAGCGCCGGTTCGGTGCGAGTCGGGGGTCGCGAGCTCGCGGGGCTCGGTGCGGCCGAACGCAGCGCGCTGCGGCGCAACGATGTCGGCTATGTGTTCCAACGGCTCAATCTCATCCCATCGTTGAGCGCCATCGAGAACGTGATGCTCCCGCTCGAACTCGAGGGCGCGCCGCACAAGATGGTGCGCGCTCGGGCGATCGAGGCGCTCAATGACGTCGGGCTCACGCAACAGCTCGATCGCTACCCAGACGACTTTTCCGGCGGGCAGCAGCAACGCATCGCCATCGCACGGGCAATCGTTGGGAGCCGCCGATTGTTGCTCGCCGACGAACCCACGGGCTCGCTCGATACCGCCAGCAGCGACGACGTGATCGAGTTACTCGCATCGTTGCCGCGCGAACACGGCACGGCCATCGTGCTCGTCACCCACGAACCGCGGTTCGCGTCATGGGCCGATCGGGTGGTGTTCCTGCGCGACGGGCGCGTGGTCGACGAATCGGTGGTGCCGCCCGGTCGCATCAGTGGACCCACCGCAACGATGCCGGGCCCGGTTGCGCCGGTGGTCAGCGGAGCGGCCGGATGACCGCGACGATCGACGCCGTCACCGGACCGCCCGTGGTGCAAGGCTCGCCGAGCCCGGCCAGGGGTACCGCGACGGCGCAGTGGCGCTTCGCGGCGCGGCTCGCGCGCCGCGAAGTACGGCGGCGCCCGGGCCGAACCATGCTTGTGGTGCTGCTCGTCGCGATGCCGGTGTTGGGCATGACGGTGATGACGGTGCTGCTGCGCACGAATAACGACAGCGCTGCCGAGGTCTGGGCCCGCCAGTTTGGGCGCGCCGATCTGGTGAGCGGTGACGCGGTCGGGATCGTCACGACCCCGACCGCGAACGCGGCCGCGGCCCGTTTGCCAGCGTCGGCACGGTCCATCGTGTCGCACCTCGCGCCCAGCATCGGGTTATCGGTCGACGACGGTACGGCGCGGCTCGCCGACGTCACCGACCTGGCGCTCGACGATCCGATCGCGCACGGCATCGTGTTGTTGCGCAGCGGACGCTTCCCGACCAAGCCCGGCGAGGCGTTGCTCTCGCCCGGGTTGGCACACGCGTTTCATGTCACGGTCGGCGACACGCTGCGCTTGAGCGCACCGACGTGGACCGAACGCATCGTGGGCGTCGGGGTGAAGGCCACCAAGTGGGACAGTGAGGTGCTCGCCGTACGCGGCAACGAACTCACGGCGCCGGGCGCCTCGGCAACGACCGGCGGGATGGCCACGATCCGTCTCGTGGACCTCCCCGGTCACCCGACCGATCCTGCGCTGACGAAATATTCGCCGGCATATGTGAGCGCAGCATCGCTCGATCAGCGCGCGCCGACCTCGCAGGGTGTCAACTGGATCCTCGTCGCGGGGATGGTCGCGCTCGCGATCGTCGGTGTCGTGATTGCCGGCGCGTTCGCAGTGGGTGCGCGCCGTCAGCTCGTGACGCTCGGCCAACTCTCGGCGAACGGCGCCGATGAACGCCTGTTGCGCCGCACGCTCTCGCTCCAAGGCCTGTGGAGCGGCATGCTCGGCAGTGCGTTCGGGTTCGTCGCCGGCGCCATCACGCTCGTGCTGATGCGCTCGACCTTCGAATCGTGGATCCACCACGACCCCGGCCCATACGTGTGGTGGATACGCGATGTGATCGCGATCCTGCTCACCGGTGTGATTGCTGCGACGGTCGCAGCCTTTATCCCGGCGAAGTCTGCGGCGCGCGTACCGGTGTTGCACGCGCTCGCCGGCCGCAGGCCACTGGCGTCGCTGCCGAAACGCATCGTGCCGATCGGCGCGGCCTTGTTCGGCGGCGGTGTGTTCGTGCTCGTGCTGGTGGCTTCGGCGTCACGTACGTCGGGTAGCAACGGGCTCGCGCTCAGCGCCGTCTTCGGAGGATTGCTCGTACTCGCAGGTGCGTGCTGCGTGAGCTCCGTTGTGGTTGCTTCGATCGCGCGTCTCACACGGTTCGTGCGAGGTTCGGCGCGGATCGCGGTGCGCAGCATTGTGCGCAGCCGGGCCCGCAGTGCGGCGGTCGTGATGGCACTGGCCGCCGTGAACGCTGGCGCGATCGCGGTGTCGACAGCGTTGGATTCGCGCACGGTGCACACTGGCCGAGAGGTCGGGTTCATGCCCGACAATGCGCTTGTGTTGACGACCGTTGCTGCGCCGACGACATCGAACCCGCGCCGAGAAGACTTCGTGACCGTCGACCCTGCGACCGTGCAGACGTTGCATCGGATTCTGCCGCACGCGCAGTGGGCAACTCGGCGCGTCGTGCTGGGTTCGACGGGGTCGACCGATGGCGCTGGCCCACCCGACGCCGCGCCGCCGATCGCGGGCGGGAGCAAGAAGGTCGTGCAGGCGTTCTCGGCCGATGTCGTGACCGTCGCCGATCCTGCGACGCTGCGGTTCGTGGGTCTGTCGAGTCGTGACAAGGCCGCGCTGACGCGCTCGGGCGTGCTGGCCCTCGCAATGTTTCAATCCAGCGACGCGAAAGCGTCGGCGCGTACCACGATCGACGTCGAGCTCGGCGCGGGTGCAAACCCCGTGACGGTGCACGCTGCTGTGTCGAAGGATTCGGTGACAGGAATCGGCGGCGTCGGTGAATTCCTGATCACCGAGGCAAAGGCGCATGCACTCGGTCTTGCGATCCAGCCAGCCGGTGTCATCGTGCAGAATCCGTCTCGGTTCGACGACTCGCAGCGAGCGTCGATCGATGTGGTCGCACGCAGACTGTCGACCCTGCCCGGGTCGGCAACGATGACCTCGCTGCTCTGGGCCGGTAGCAGCAACCAGCGCATCACCCCGGATGAGTTCCGCACGATCGTGATCGGCATCGTGTTGTTGCTTGCCCTGATCGTGCTGGCGATGTCGTTGGCGCTGTCGGCGGCCGAGACGCGCGACGAACGTGATGTGCTCGTGTCGCTCGGTGCTCGGCCGTCGACGATGCGGGCGCTATCGGCGTGGAAAGCGAGCTTGCTCGCGGCCGCTGGCGCGCTGGTGGCCGTGCCGACGGGCTTCGTCCCGGTGGCGGTCGTCTTCCTTGCCGTCGTGCGCAACGGTGATCGGGCCCGACTGGCCTTTCCTTGGTCGACGGTGCTCGTGCTCGTGGTGGCCGCCCCGATCATTGCCGCAACGGCGGCCTACATCGGCAGCGCCATCGCCCAAACCGTCCGCCCGACCAAAATGTCGACCTTCGCGACTGACTAACTAGTGATCTAGGGGGTCGTACTCGTCGTCGTCGACGTCGTCGTCGTCATCCCACTCGTCGTCGTCATCGTCGGTGGCCTCGGCTGTCTTGGAGTCGGGGTCCCACACGTCAGCAAGCGACGAGTTCTTGTCTTCTTTGAACAGGCCGTCGTCGAACCCCTGTTTCAGCTCGCGCGCCTCGCGAAAACGTCGCGCTCGACCTTTTCTCGGCACGCCTCACCGTCCTGGGGAACCTGTTCGAACTCCGTAGCCCTCCATGATGCCTCATCGGCGACCCGGAGTGCCGACCGGGGGCGTCCGGTTCGTCCGCTCAGACCGATTCGTTCGACTCCGGGAAGGGCTGACCGTGGCGATCGAGCACCGCGAAGCCCCGATCGCGCCTGGTCGCGGGCGCGATGGGGTCGAGCGGCCAGCCGAGTGTGACGACCGCGACGGGATTCACGAGTCGCGGCAGTTCGAGGGTCCGGCGCGTCTGCCAGGCCGACCACACCGCCAAACTCGAAAGGCGCGCTGCGAGGCCGAGGGCTCGCGCGGTGAGGACGAGATTCTGCAGCGGCGGCAGGACTGCGCCGTAATAGTGCGCGGTGCCGATGGCGGGGAAGGCCGGACGGCGCCCTTTGGCACATCCGACGATCACGACCGGAACGTCTTCGAAGTGGTCGGCTTCCCACTGGCGGGGTCCGAGCACCGCGCCCTGGCGGGCGAGGACCCGCTTGTAGATCGACCAGCCCTGGCGGTAGATCCGGGCGATCTGGTGCTTGCGGTCGGGGTCACGCAGGACGACGAACTCGCAGCGGTCGCCGGGCGCCATGGCCCAGGCGGCAGCATCGAGGCACGCGCCGATCACGGCGTCGTCGATCGGATCATGGCGGAGGCGAACCGGCTCGCCGCCGATGCCGAGCACGTCGGCGAACGGCTGTCGGAGGCCCGCAGGCGGCAACATGAGCGGGACGCTACCGTCGCCATCATGGTCGACACGGTGATGGAGTTGGCGGCTTCGGTGCGCTCTGGGGCCCGCGCACCCGTCGAGGTCATCGAGTCGGCGCTGGCGCGCATCGCCACGATGGACGTCGCGCTGCATGCCTTCTGCGCGGTCGATGCCGACGGTGCGCTCGCCCAAGCCCGGGCGCTCGAACAGCGGTTGGCGGCTGGCGAGGACGTGGGGCCGCTCGCGGGCGTGCCGATCGGCGTCAAGGACTTGGAAGACGCGGCAGGGTTCGTGACCGTGTGCGGCGACCCGGCCCGGGTCGGCGATGCGCCCGCGCCCCACGATTCGATCGAGGTGGCGCGCCTGCGGGCCGCGGGGGCGGTTGTCATCGGCAAGACGAACACGCCGGCCTACGGTTTTCACGCCGAGACCGACAACCTCGTGTTCGGGCCGTCGCGCAACCCATGGGCGCTGTCACGTTCGTGCGGCGGGTCGTCGGGCGGTTCGGGCGCCGCGGTCGCGGCCGGGATCGTGCCGTTGTGCACCGGCTCTGACGGTGGGGGATCGATCCGGATCCCGTCGGCCGCGTGCGGCATCGCCGGGTTCAAACCCACCCACGGTGTCGTGCCGTCGGGCGACGCGACCCTGCCCACATGGGGTCCGTTGTCAACACGCGGTCCGATGGCGCGCACGTTCGCCGAGATTGCGTACGCGCTCGACGTGGTGAAAGGGCTGTCGGCGCGCGACATCATGTCGTTCGAGCTCGCGGGATCCTTCGCTGCCGCGGCAGCGCGTCCGTCGCTCCAGGGTGTGCGAGTGATCTGGTCGCCGACGCTCGGCCACGCAACGCCCGACGCGTCGGTGCTCACGCTGTGCGAGGCCGCGCTCGGCGCGCTCGAGCGTGCTGGCGCGGAAGTGATCGAGACCGTCGATGCCGTGTTCGAGGCCCAGCCGGTGCTGGCCTGGCTCGGTCGCGCCGCGCCCGGATCGTGGCGCACCGCGACGACCAACCCGATGCCATGGGAGGGTCGCTTCCTCGACGTTGCACAATTGACCGCGAGCTTCGGCGAACACACGACGGTGGCGCAGATGCTTGATGGCGAAGCAGGCGCCCACGCGGCCACGTTGCGGCTCGCGGAGCTGTGGGATCGCGCCGATGTGATCGTGACGCCGGGCATGGCGACGGTGCCGCCCCGAGTGGGGGAGCGCAGCCCCTACGGACCGGGCTGGGCCGCCGACTACACGCTGGCGTTCAACCTCAC